>CAYGYT010000015.1:0-47577 GCA_964354215.1 uncultured Eubacteriales bacterium
AGCGCGATCAGCGCGACTCCCGACGCGACAACGTCGAGAAGCCGTTTCGCCGTGTCATACGCGCGATGCGAGCGCTTCATCGTAGAGCCCATCGTATGCGTCGATGATCCGGTCGAGGGAGAACTCAGCGCACACGCGCTCCCGGGCGGCGGCACCCCTCCGAGCGACCTCGTCCGGGTTGGTGGCTGCTTCGTCGATGGCTGCAGCCAGAGCTGACGCGTCGTCCTTCGCGACGATCCAGCCGGTTTCCTTCGAACCGATAGCATCGGCGATGCCGCGCGTGTCGGTTCCGACTACGGGACGACATGCGGCCATCGCCTCGAGTGCCGATCGGTTGAGGCCCTCGCGCTCGGACGTGAGCAGGAGCGCATCGGTCGCGGCTAGTACGGTCGGGATGGCACGCCGATAGCCCGCGAAACGAACGCGCTCGGAGAGCCCGAGTTCATCGACCCTGCTGCGGATACCAGCTTCGAGCGGACCGTCGCCCACGATGAGTAGCGTGACGTTGGGGCTCCTCACCTGGCTGAGGGCGCTCAGCGCGAACTCATGCCGTTTCACGGCCGCGATCTCGGCGATCATCGTGAGCACGAACTCCTCGGCGGGTATCGCGAGTTCGGTGCGGAGCGCCCTTGCGGCATCCGGTGCAGCTGCCTCCGGCGCGAAACGCGCTGTGTCCACTCCGATTCCCGGGATGTAGCGGACGCGCTCCCTGTCGATGCCCCCCAACTCGCGGGCGGCCTCGTAGTCCTCGAGGTTGATGGTCACGAGGTAGTCCGTCCAGGGCGCAGCCACGCGTTCCATCGTGCGGAAGAGCATGTGCGGGAGGGGCTTCTGCCCGCGGTAGAAGTGGAATCCGTGTGCGGTGTAGATGACGACAGGCCCGCCCGGCTGCTTGCGACGCGCGCGCAGCGCATACCGGGTCACCCAGGCGGCAATGGGCGTGTGCACGTGCACGATGTCGTAGCGGCCAGAGTCGACGATCGACCGCACTCGAGCGGCAGTACCAAGAAGGTTGGACGGCGCGAGCGGGGCTCGACTCCATGCGACGTCGAAACGGGAGTCGAAGTCCTTCGCGATCGCATCTGCGAGCGAGGCGCCGTTTGCCAGGGCGTCGACACGCCAGCCGTCGGTTCGGAAATGGCGTGCAAAGGGGGCAAGGAACGCCTCGAGCGTGATCGGCACGGTAGTGACGAAGAGCGCGGAGCGATCGTCTGTGGTCATGCGAGTGCCCGTGCCTTGTCTCGCGCGAGCACGTCCGCATAGACGCCCGCGATCTCGAGTGCCTTCTCGCGCCACGGGCGGGCGCTCGAAGCGGCCGCGACGCGTTCGGGGTCGTGCGTGCGCGTCGCGACGCGCACGAGTGCCTCGGCGAGGGCGTCGACGTCTCCAGGCGTCACCAGTTCTCCGGCATCGGAACCAGACATGATCTCCGGGACTCCCCCCACCCGCGATGCGACGACAGGGGTACCGCATGCCAGCGATTCGGCGACAACCAAGGGCCAGCCTTCGCTTTCACTCGGCAGAACGACGCACTTGGCCCGTGACATGAGTCTCGTTACCTCATCTCGCGTTGCTCTGCCGTAGAACCGCACGTCGTGGGTGATGCCCAGCCTGTCTGCGAGCCGCTCAAGGTCCGAGCGAAGCGGGCCTTCGCCGGCGATGACGAGCGGGGTACTCAACCGATCGCGCACCGCAGCATATGCTTCCAGGAGCACACCGATATTCTTCACCGGCACCAGGGCGCCAACGAAGAGCACTCCGAGGTCCCGGGTATCGCGCGACAGGTCGAACAGCGCGTCGTCGTAACCGTTGGCGATAGTGAGTATCCGACTGCCAGGGCCGAGTCCGCCTTGAACGGCGGAGGCCATTGCGTCGCTCACGCAGACGACCGCTGATGCGTATTCGAGCGCCCGCCGTACGAGCGCGCCGAGCAGGTCGCGCCGACCGACGAGCCGAAACGCGTCGTCCCCATGCAGTGTCACGACGAGCGGGAGGCTCGTGCGTTTCGAGACTCGCCACGCGACAACCGCGTCGGGAAACCCGAAGTGCGCGTGGATCAAGTCCAGGCCCGACGCGTTCCGGCGCACGTACGCCGAGAGCCGTCGCGCGTACCGCACAGTAGACGCGAGAAGTCCCGCGCGCCCACGGCCGAGGGGAGTCGCGATGGAGTAATAGGTGACGTCGACGCCAGAGGAGCGCTTGGCCGTGCGGGTGCTCGTGAGCTGTGAACAGCACAGGACTCTAAGGTCCACGGTGTTGGCGAGAGCGTCTGCCTGCTCGGCGACCCAAGGCCCGCGAAGAGGATCCTTGTCCGTGGGGAAAAGGTGGGTCACCAGCAGGACGCGCGGTCGCTTCGTGGCAGCATGTGTCGTGCGGTGGGCCGTGGCCTGTCCTCCTTCGCCCATCGGCAGCCGAATCGCCGCCGTGCGAGGTACCTGCGCACCATAGTATCGTTGACCGTGCCGCGTTCGCCCGAAACGAAGTGGAGAGCATGTCAGAGAGCAACCGGAGGAAGATCGCCTACTTGAGTCTTCAAGCAGTGGCCGAAGGACACGACAGTCGCGCCACGGTGCTTGAGATTGTGGAGGGATTCGGCTCGCGAGGATGGATGGTGGACCGGTGGTTCCCGGAGTATCCCGGTGGCGTGATTCCGGGCCCATTGGGTCGGATTCGTCAGATGCTGTCGCTGCAACGGCGGCTGACGGACCACCTGGATACCTACGACGCGCTCTACGTCCGCCAGCACCCGGGCGCATGGATCGCTGCTCGCGCGGCAGCCCGACGCGGTGTACCTGTCGTGCAGGAATGTAACGGGGTTCCAGAGGACATCTTCGTTGCCTGGCCGGCGACCAAGATGTTCGCGCCCGTTCTGTTGAGGTGGCAACGTCGCCAGTTCGCGGACGCGGTGGGCGTGATCGCGGTCACGCGGGGGCTCGCGGATCGCATCGAGGCGGAGACCGGCAGGTGCGATGTGGTCGTGAGTCCGAACGGGGCGAACGTCGACGTGTTCAGGCCGGACGCTCCCCGGCGTTCGGGACTCCCGGGTCGCTACGCCGTCTTCTTCGGCCGGTTTGCCCCCTGGCAGGGGATCGACGTCCTGCTCGAGGCCGTGCGCCATCGGGAGTGGCCTGCGGACGTCCCGCTCGTCGTTGTCGGTGACGGGAAGATGAGGCCCGACGTGGAGTCGGAGGCCCGGGTCAACGACCGCCTGATCTACCTTGGCGCACTTCCCTACGAGGAGTTGGCCGGCGTGGTCGCCTATGCGGTAGCGTCGATGATCGTGAAGCGCGATCCCGTGGTCGCGCAGAGTGGTATCTCTCCGCTCAAACTGTACGAATCAATGGCGTGCGGGGCTCCCGTGATCGTGTCCGAGATGGCAGGCTTGGCCGACACGGTGCGCGAAGTCGGCTGCGGACTTGTCACGCCCCAGGGGGACGCCGAGGCGGTGGCTCAGGCCGTCGCGCGGATTGCAGGCGAGCCCGAGCTAGGGCGCACGATGGGCGCAAAGGGGCGCGCCGCGGCCGTCGAGCGGTACTCCTGGGATGCGATCGCGGCCCAGCGTCTCACCGTCGTGGAATCGGCGATAGGCGCGACGCCGCGGGGGGGCACGGCCTAGACCGGTTCAGTGCGCCTCGGCATCGTCCTCGGCGTCCTGCCCCCAGTAGCGAACGATGCGTGCCGGATTCCCGGCGACGATGGCGTAGCGAGGAACGTCTCGGGTCACGACAGCGCCGGCACCCACCACGGCGAAGTCGCCGATATTGACGCCGGCGAGCAGGATGACGCGTGCGCCGATCCAAGCACCTTCACCGATCGTGACCGGGAGTACCGGTGTGCTTCCCTGTTGCCCTATCCAGACACCGGGACGTTCCAAGCGGTGATTCCGCGGCAGCACCATGAGTTCCGGACCGAGAATCGCGCCATTCCCGACGGTCAATGCCTGCACTCGCGAGCGCGCGCCGATGCCTGCGTGATCGCCGATCCTGACGGTTCGCCCCGAGCCGAAATCCACGCGGTTCTCGATGTTGATGTCGCTGCCGGCCAGCCCGAGCAGCGGTCGGGCAAGGAACGCACGTATGCGGCGGGCTGCGGCGCCGCCTGGCTGGTATGAATTGGGCAGATACTGCGCGAAGCCGTAGTACCCGAGCGCACACAGCGCGCGGGCTATTCTTCGCACGGGCGTTCTCCCTCGCACTGCCGCCATCCCACGAGAGTGCGTGAGCCGAAGACCCGGGTCAACCGTTGGTGCCCGAGGACACGGATCATCGTGAGTCGGCCTCTCGGTTGCGCCGCCACCTGTGCGTGACTTGCGCGACACGGAATGCCACCGATGAGATGGCCGCGCGCGCGCTTGCGCCGGGGATCGAGTAGCGGCGTGGTCCACGCCATTGCTGCTGCCAGTCACTGGCGACGAGAGATAGCCGGGCGGCGCCGGTCATTGCCGCCAGGGACTTCAGCTGCTCGATCTGCAGGGGAAGGTAGCCACTCCTGTCGGCAAGGAGCGACCGCTTCAGCTCGTACCTGACGCCGTCGGCCGCCGAGTATCGATCGATGTTGCGCGCGATGGTTTCCGCGACTTGCGCTGCGATGTCGCGCGCGGCCTCGTCGTCGACGACTGCGTTGAAGTCCCACAGTCCGTACCACGCGAAGACGAGTCCGTTGAGCACGTGGCTGGGAGGTTCCTCCGGGTACTCCTCAAGCCAGGTGCCGGTATCGTCGACGGAGAGGACGCCGCCATCGGCACACGGCGTGAGGAGCGCTCTTGTCGCACGAGTCGCACCGTCCAAGAAGCGCGAGTCATCCGTCTGCAAGTAGGCCCGTACGAGCACCGAGGTAGCCTGCCCCTGATGCAGTGCCGACAGCCACCCGTGCGCCAGCCCGCGGGACTCGACACGGAATCCTGAGGGATACGAACCGTCGGGGTTCTGCGCAGCCAGTAGCCACTCCGCCTGTCTGAGGAAGTCCTCCTTGAGTCCGAAATCGCCCGTGCTGAGGTACGGCAGATAACATCCCCAGAGAGCGTACTGCGCTACATTCGTCGGGTTGTGGAAGCGCCCCTGGGGCATGTCAGGGGATCGTATCCACCGGTAGTCGACGACCGGGATGCCGTCTGCATCGAACGGGGGTCTCGCGTAGTACCCGGCACGGACGAGCTCGCGGCTCCCGGGCCGATCGACGGGATAGCCCGCCGAAGGATCGCCGAAGTCGTACGTACAGAAGCGCCATTCCGGTTGGTGTCGCAAGGTGATGTACGTGTTGTGCGCGGGCGAAGCGAGCCACGCAAGTACCGAGACCGCACCGGCCAGGACGAAGAGCCAGGCCACGAGTGCGAGCACGCTCATGCAGTGCTCAGTGCGGTTGCCCTGAGCAGATCGACGTACCTGTGCACCATCGTTTCGGCGGTGTAGGGGTTCGTGCGCTCCATCGTGCTCCAGAACAGGGTGTTGCCCCCGATCCATGACTCCCACGACGCGAGCAGCGCATCCCCGATTTGCGCGGCCGTTGTGGCGAAGGCGACACCCGGCATGTCGTGCAGATCGAGCGCGACCTCACTCTCGGGGCGAGCTCCCGTTACAAGCAACGTGCGACCCGCGGCCAGGTACTCAAGGGCCTTGTACGGGAGCGCATCGATGTCTTCCGGCCACATGGGCACAAGGGCAACATGCGTCTCGCCGAGTGCGGCGGCGGCAGACTCGCGTGAGACGGTCCCGTGCCACGAAGCCATGTCGGCAAGCGCCAGCTCGTCGATCGCACCTCTCGCTCTCGGATCGACGTCACCGTAGAGGTCAATTCGAACGCGCCGCCGCTCGATCTGAGCCGCGTCGGCGAGAGATCTCAGCGCGCGTAGGACCGGCCTGAGATCTCGTCTGCCTCCGTACGTGCTGCCGAAGAAGCCGATCCGAAACAGTGAGTCGGGGTGCTCGGACGTGGCTGCCGGCGACCAATCACCGGAGGGCACCCCGTTGTAGATCACGGAGAGCGGAAGTCGTACAGAGCGCTTGAGAAGGACATCGCTGAAGTGCTGGGTGACGACGACGACGCTGTTCGCGCGTTCCAGGAGCTGCCGTTCGACGGCCCGGTCTCTGCGCTTGCGCAGGCTTCCATAGGGGTAGTAGCGGCTGTCGGTCCAGAGGTCCCGCACGTCGAGGACGAACCGCGCACCCGACGCTCCGGCGAACCGGTCCGCGATGACCGCTGAGGAGAGGGGCAGCGCCATGCCCACGATGACGCCCGTCCCGGCGAGCATGTCTCGATGCCGAGACGCCCACGCGTCGCAGGCTTCAATCCAGCGCGACTGCTTGTCAGGGTGCATGAGCAGCGACTCGGCTGATCGCGCGACGAACCGCGTGAGGCTCTCGGCGAACGCACCGCGCGAGGCGGCGATCTCGGCGGCGTTGTCCTCCGCCGCCATGCCGACCGACTTCCTCATCATGCTGCCCATCCGCTGGTAGGGCACGGACGCCACCGCGTAGTCGTCCGACTCCGCTCGCGCCTCCGCGGTCACGACGAGTACATCGAATCCGTGCGCGGCAAGCCCCTCGGCAAGGAGTGACGGACGGACTGCCCCCGGGGAGGTCGATGGTGGGAAGTCGTGTGCGACGATGACGACCTTCATGGCCTGAATCATGCCACAGGCTCGAGGCGAGCAACGCGGGCCAGCGGTCGACCGGATCATGACCGGCCGCTCGGGCAATCGCCTAGGCATCGCCTCTCGGGATTGCTGGGTGAGGATCTCAAGAGCGTCAACAGCGTCTTCTGTCCGGCCGCGCCCCAGCGGCAGCATCGCGTTCGTGACGTGGCCGTGCGAGTGCGCGGACACACGGAGACGCCATCTCGAATGGGATGGCTACGGTATTGCGGACACTGCCTGCCCGCCTTCGTTGTACGCTGGCAGCAACACCTCGACGGGCAATGACAAGGGTCCCCGGCCGGTGGTGCCAAACAGGGAGAAGGTCGACTCGTCGGGGGCGTCGGGCGGCGAACGCCGAGAAGTCGCCGGAAGGAGTGTCGCCGGTGTCACAGTCGCGGTCCGGGACTGCCGAGCGCATCGCGTGGTGGTGCCTGATCAGCGTCCCTGTGGCGGTCCCACTCGCGGTATCGCAGGTCCCCTTCGCTCGCGGGGACCTGCTCACGTACAGCGGCTTCCTTGTTCCCAAACTGTTCGCCCTGGGTGTGCTCACCGGTACATCCCTTGTGGCGTGGGCGGTTGCGGTGGTTCGGGGCCAGGGCTCCATTCGACGCGTGCCGAACGCATGGTGGCTCGTCGGGTTCTTCGGACTCGCAATCGTGTCCACGGCGACCGCTCTCCACGTGCCCACCGCACTTTTCGGTGAGTCCACCCAGTACACCGGCCTGTTCTTCTTCCTCCTGTGTGGCGCGCTTCTCTTCCTCGGCGTTCAGCTCGTGTCGTCCGCCAGTCGGATGAGAGAGCTGTCGTTCTCTGTCGTGCTCGGCGGGGCCCTGGTTGCGCTGTTCGGAATAGCCCAGGTTCTGGGAGCCGAACCGTTTCCCACGCCCGGGGCCTTGAGCTGGGTCGTCTACCGCGGCGCGTCGACACTGGGGAATCCCGATTTCACTGGAACCTACCTCATCCTGCCGCTTCTGCTTTCGGTCGGGATTGCCCTTTCCCAGGCGGGTCTGGCACGACGGATCGCAGCGTGGAGCGCCAGCGCGCTGCTTGCCTTCGCGCTACTCATCACCATGACGCGCGGTGCCTGGGTCGGGGCTGTCGTGGGATTGGGCGTGATGATCGTGGTGACGGAGCGCTCCGGCTCGGTGTCGCGTCGGACGCTGCTGGCGCTGATCGGCGTGGCTGCGGCAATAGTCGTCGCAGTAGTGGCGCTCAATCCGGGAATGGTGGCTGAAAGGCTCGCTGACCTCACCGGCGGCTGGGCCTCGGCAGGAGGCGGTCGATTGCTGATCTGGCGCGAGGCTTTGGCCGTGATCGGTCGGCATCCGATTCTGGGTGTTGGACCCGGCTCCTACCGTCTCGGGTGGTATCCGATCGCCTCGCTAGAGCGTCTAGCCGTCGCGACAAGAAGCGTGGCCGTCGATCCGCACAACGTCCTTCTGATGCTCGCGGCGACGGTGGGGATACCGGCGATGGTCGTCGGGGTGTGCTTCGTAGTCAGCGTTGTGTCAACGGGGATGAAGGGCGCCACGTCACACGCGAGCACGAGCACTCGCGTCATCTACGCGGCTTGGTGGTCCGCGATCATCGGTCTTGCCACGGCGTTCGTCTTCGCGTTGAACGCGATCGTGACGATGTCCTGTTTGTGGCTGGCCATGGGGGTGGTGCTCGCTGCGCAGAGCAGGTCCGCCTCCATCTCTCGCCGCGGGTCCCTCGTAGTTGCCTCGGTGGTGATGCTCTTCGCCCTCGCAGCAATCGTGGTCTCTTCGGTGTACCTGCTCTCCGACTACACGCTTGCACGGGCGCAGAGCCGTGCACCTTTGCGCCTGGCGCAGCGCGCCGTTGCGCAGGCGCCGTGGAACGCGGATGCCCGCACTCAGAGCGCGTACGAATCCGCCGCCGCAGCTGTCCTCGCCCTCCAGGCGCACGAACCCGATGCGGCGAGTCTGCTGGAGGCTGCGGACGACGAGACTCTGCGCCTGATCGCCTTCAACCCGCACGAATGGTACTCATACTACCTGCGGGCAAAACTCATGACGGATGCAGGGGCGGTGGCGGGTCCCGACGTGCTCGCCAAGGCGGTGGTCGCTGCCGATGATGGGCTGGCCGTCTACCCGGCCAGCATGCAACTCCGCATTCAGAGAGCGCTTGCGCTCATGGAGTTGGGACGGTACGAGCAGGTCGCGACCGCGCTTGCGGATGTGTGGAACGCGGACCCGCGTGACTACCAACCGGGTGTGATCTACGCAGAGGCGTTGGTTCGGCTGGGTCGCAACGCCGAGGTGACCGGGGTTCTCGACGAGCTCGGGAAGCGCTTCGAAGCAGACCCGGAAGCCGTCGAGGAGATCGCGCAGCTGCGACAGACGGCGGAGTAGGTCGCATCAGCGTCGCGTGCGCTACACTATTCCGCACATCTCCGGCTGGTCTGCGCGGCCGGCCCGTACGGCGGAATGATGGGAGCGCGATGTCCGGCCTACCCAAGGTTGACAAGATCTGGATGGACGGGACACTCGTCGACTGGGACTCGGCGCAGGTACATGTCCTCACCCACGCGCTTCACTACGGATCCGGTGTCTTCGAGGGCATTCGCTGCTACGAGACCGCCGATGGCCCTGCGGTCTTCCGGCTCCTCGAGCACATGCAGCGTCTCGAGCGCTCGGCGAACATGCTCCTGATGGACATCGGCTACTCGGTCGAGGAGACCGTCGAGGCCGTCAAGCAGACGATTCGCGCCAATGATCTGCAGAGCTGCTACATCCGCCCGCTCGTGTATCGCGGCTACGGCGTGATGGGCCTCGACCCGCTGCCCGCGCCCGTCCAGATCGTCATCGCTGTTTGGCCGTGGGACACCTACCTCGGCGAGGATGCCATCAAGCACGGCGTCGATGCCGGCATTTCTTCGTGGCGTCAGCGCGGGAACAATTCGCTTCCGCCCCAGATCAAGGCGACGGGGAACTACCTCAACTCCTCGCTTGCCCGTGTCGAGGCGAACCGCCACGGCTATGCCGAGGCAATCCTGCTCAACGAGCAGGGGATGGTGTGTGAGGGCACCGGAGAGAACATCTTCATCGTGCGCGACGAGATCCTTGTCACGCCACCGGTCTCTGACGGCATCCTCGAAGGCATCACGCGCGACTCGGTGATCGCCATCGCCGACGAGATGGGGCTCGATGTGATGGAGGCCTCGCTCGTGCGCACTGACCTATACAGCGCCGACGAGGTGCTCATGTGCGGCACGGCTGCCGAGGTCGTGCCGGTCCGCTCGGTCGACGGGCGTGTCCTCGGCGACCCCGGTCCCGTGACCCTGGCCATCCAGGAGAAGTACTTCCGCATCGTGCGCGGTGAAGAGTCCGACTACGAGGAGTGGCTCGACCGCGTCTAGCACATGGCGCCGCCGCTTCGGCGGCGACGCGGATAGAGGAGCATGCAGCGTTGGTCACCCTCTACGACACCACACTCCGTGACGGCACGCAGCGCGAGGGCATGTCCCTCTCGGTCGACGACAAGCTGCGCATCGCACAACGCCTCGACGACCTCGGAATCCACTACGTCGAGGGCGGCTTCCCGGGTTCGAACCCCAAGGACATCGAGTTCTTCGAGCGCGCGCGCGACTTGAAGCTCGAGACTGCGGTCATCTCGGCGTTTGGGTCGACCTGCCGAAAAGGCACGCCCGCCGAAGACGACCCGGGCCTGGGCGCGCTTCTCGACACCGGCTGCGGGGCGCTCTGCATCTTCGGCAAGACGTGGGCGATCCACGTGACCGAGACGCTGCAGACCACACTAGAGGAGAACGTCCGCATGGTGCGCGACTCGGTCGCCTTCCTCAAGGCGGCCGACCGAACGGTCTTCTTTGACGCTGAGCACTTCTTCGACGGCTACAAGCACGATGCGACCTATGCGCTCGAGGTGTGCCAGGCTGCAGCTGACGCGGGCGCGGACGCGATCGTTCTCTGCGACACGAACGGCGGCACGCTGCCACACGAGGTGCTGCGCATCGTGAACGCCGTCGCCCTCGTGATAGATCGACCGCTCGGCATCCATGCTCACAACGACAACGGGTGCGCTGTCGCGAACTCGCTTCTCGGCGTGGATGCCGGTTGCACGCACGTGCAGGGCACGATGAACGGCTACGGCGAGCGCGCCGGCAATGCCGACCTTACTTCGATCATCCCGGCGCTTGTGCTCAAGATGGGCGACGACTGCATTTCGGCCGACCAGCTGAGGCTCGTCACCGAGGTCAGCCACTTCGTTGCCGAGACGGCGAACATCGCGCCCAATCCGCATCAGCCCTACGTGGGCGCGAGCGCCTTCGCGCACAAGGGCGGCGTGCACGCCAGTGCGGCCGCGCGACTGCCTGAGGCCTACGAGCATGTCGATCCGGTGTGCGTCGGGAACCTCGCACGCGTGGTGGTGAGCGAGCTTGCCGGACGTGCCAGCCTCACCATGAAGGCGCACGAAATGGGCATCGACCTCGCGGATGATGCGCCGAGAGTCGCAGCCGTGCTCGACTCCATCAAGGACCTCGAGTACCGCGGCTACAGCTTCGAGGCAGCCGATGCCTCACTCGAGATCATGCTGCGCAAGGAGATGGGCACCTACGAGCCGTTCTTCAGGCTCGAGTCGTTCCGCTGTCTCATGGAGAAGCGCGAGGACGGCAAGGTCATGACCGAGGCCACCGTCAAGGTGCACGTGGGCGAGGAGCGCTTCATCGCCACCGCCGAAGGCAACGGCCCGGTGAATGCGCTCGACGGCGCTCTGCGCCTCGCCATCGGCCGCTTCTTCCCACATCTCGGCGACATCGAGCTCACCGACTTCAAGGTGCGCGTGCTCGATGAGAAGAAGGGCACGGGCGCGGTGACCCGCGTTCTCATCGAGTCGGCCGACGGCGAGAAGAGCTGGGGCACGGTTGGCGTTTCCGAGAACATCATCGAGGCTTCGTGGGAGGCGCTGGTGGACTCGGTCGAGTACGGCCTGTCACACCCGGCTACCGGCAGGCACTAGCATGCCGAGCGACCAGGTGGCCAGACGGCCGTCTCGAGCGCACACGCCTCCACCGGCTCTGGGCACGTACTTCACACCAACCTCCATGCTGCTTCTGCTGGCGTTTCTGAGCACTGGCGCGTTTGCTTCTCTGACGCACCTCACCGAGCGGTACTCGATGTGGATGATGCTTGGCGTTTCTGGTGTGTGGGCCATCACGCTCGCAGCGGGGCGACTGGCCGAAGGCGCCTTGGACAGGCGGATTGCGCTGGCCGCGGCCGGTGTTGCCGCCGCAGGAATGGTTGCGGCGCTCTTCTCCGCCCAGCCGCTGTATGCCGTCTTGTACGACTCGTACGCCTACATGCCGCTCGTCGTGTGGTACTCGGTGTTGGCGGCGTTCCTCCTGGCAGCCAAGCTCTATCTGGGGCGCGAAGTGCGAAACGGGCTCGTCCTGGTGACGTGTGTTGCGGCCTACCCCCTCGGGGCCGCTCTGTATCAAGCAGTGAGCAGCAGCCTCTCCGGTCAGGGTCTCACGGTGTTCGGCAACTCCAACTACTTCGTGTCGGTGACGATCATGCTCGTGCCCGTCGCATTCGGGCTGGCGAGGACCGCGGGATCGGAGCGGGCGCGCGGAGTCTGGCGGGGATACGCTGCGGTTATCGCGCTCATCATCCTGCTGCAGCAGACGCTCATCGGATACATCGTCGTACCAGTGGCCCTCTTGCTCTCGTTCGCAATCGACCCCCAGCTGATCCACGAGCGCCTGAGCCCTCCGAAGTGGTCGCGCGTCACCGCCGGGTTCCTGGCTGCACTCGTTGTCGCCTCACTTCTCTTTGCGACGCTTCTTCCGTCCGCATTCGCCTCGCTTGGCGACAACGCTCTCGAGCGACTCGGAGCGAACGCGCAAGCTCGCGTAGAACTGTGGAGAGGCGCACAGAGAATGGCCCTGCGCCGCCCCGTGCTCGGCTACGGTCCGGGAGGGTACAAGCTCGCATCGATCGAGTACCTGGATGCCTGGCGTCTCCCCGAAACGTCCACGCAGGAGCCGCTGAATGTCTCTCCGCCATCACCGCACTCCGTGGTGTGGACCGCAGTCGTCGGCATGGGAGTGCTCGGCAGTCTCGCTTGCGTCGTGCTCCTGTGGACGTGGCTCGTCGCGGCCCGCCAACAGTCCGACGCCTCGCCGCCTGCTCGCTCCCTCCGGTCGGCGCTCGTGGTGGGATTCCTCGCCTACGTGGTCGCTCTGCTCACGGTTCCGTTGTCACCCGCGCAAGGACTACTGCCCGCTGTCGTCGCTGGTCTGGCTGTTGCATCGGCAAAGCCGACGCGAGACGGCGCTCTCGCACGAAGTCAAATGGCCCGTCTCGCGTACGTCGCCGCGGGGGCAATCGCGCTGTTGTTGGCCTTGGTGAGCCTCGTCGCGTATTCGACGTTCATGTCCACGCATTCGGAGGATGTTCTGGCTTCTCTCGGCAAGATCGAGACGGCCGAGAGACTGCAGCCACAAGACCCCTTCTACCGGTTCAGGTGGTATGAGTATCGGTTCATCACGATCGAATCCGAATCCGACGCTCGCGTCATCAGAGAGCAGTTCGACGCCGAAAAGGGCGTCCTTCGGTCATATGCGCCGGGGCTGGTGGGTCTCGCTCAGCTGAGCATGAACCAGGCCGAGCGCGATGGGCGTACGGACCTTTCGTGGGAACGCACCATGCTGTCCAACGCGCGTCGGCTTGGAGGGGAGTTCCCAACGCTCGTTGCCGAGGAGCTGCATCTGGCCGGGTTGTCGGGCGACTCGGCACAACTCGAGCGCGCTCTCGCTGTCGCGAAGGAGCACCAGTCGACGTACGCCCTGCTCGACGCGTACATCACCCAAGCCGAGTCCATGCTCGCCACAGGAGCCAAGTAGTATCCGTGCCTCTATGCGTCCGGCCTGTGGTGACGCAGCAGCGCACGCGACCGGGCGTGGTCTTCGGCAGGACTCCTCCGCCGCTTATCGAAGATGAATCCCGAGGGATGAAACTCGGATTCACGATGAGAGGCGCAGGATGCGGGTCGTTCGCGTGCTCTATGAGGGTGACTGTCGATACGGCCTCGCCGATCACGACACGGTCACGCTGATCAGCGACGAGCCGTTTGCCGCGTGGGAGCCGGAAGGCGTCGTGCCACTGTCGCACGCGCAGCTCCTGCCGCCGGTCGTTCCGACCAAGGTCGTCTGTGTCGGGCTCAACTACAAGGGGCACATCGCCGAGATGGGCCATGAGATGCCGGACGAGCCGGTGATCTTCCTGAAGCCCTCGACAGCAGTGTCCGGCCCGGAGTCGCCGATCGTACTGCCTCCTCACGTGGGTCGCGTCGACTACGAAGCCGAGCTTGGTGTCGTGATCGGGCGCCGCACCCACAAGGCCGACCGAGAGCTCGCACGTGCCAACATCCTCGGCTATACGTGCGGGAACGACGTGACCGCGCGGGACTTACAGCGAGTAGACGGCCAGTGGACCCGCGCCAAGGGCTTTGACGGGTTCTGCCCGCTCGGGCCGTGGGTCGAGACCGACGTCGAGCCCGACGACCTTCTCGTGGAATGCTACGTGAATGGCAAGCGTCGTCAGTCAGCGCGCACGTCCGAAATGCTCTTTGACGCCTACGATTTGGTGAGCTTCATCTCGCAGGTCATGACGCTCGTGCCGGGCGATGTGGTGCTCACCGGTACCCCTGCGGGGATCGGCCCGATTCAAGCGGGTGACTCCGTGGAAGTCCGGATCGAGGGAGTCGGCTCTCTCGTCAACACCGTCGTGTAGCGAGCTCACCCAGCGCGCACGCGCAATGTCGCCCGGGCGTGCACTTCGGGGCGCTGCTCCTGTGATAGCGTATACAGCCGCGCGTTCGTTCGATTCATTCCGCGTTCTGGACTCTGAGCTGGCGTGAGCAGGAACACAGACATACGGCGCGTCGCTGCGGCGCGGTTCATCGGCCGCCTCGGCGCGGAGGCGGCCTTCTTCGTCGGCATCTGGGGCCTGGCCGCATACCGCTTCGACGCCACCGCCGGTCAACTCGCAGCGCTCATGTTGGTACTCGGCGTGTCGTCGATGCTGGGTGCTGCTGTGGGGGGCGTGCTGATCGACAGATTCGGTCCCACGCGCGTGCTCGTGAGTGCCGAGATCCTGTACGTCCCGGTGACGCTCTCGCTCACGCTCGTGGACTCCCTGAGCGTGCTGGTCGTGCTCGTCGGCTTCTTTGGCTTCATCGGCGCGCCGATCATGACCGCGACCGCGTCGTTCGCGCCCTATCTCGTCACGGAGCGCGAGGATCTCGAGCGCGCCAACTCGCTGATAGAGCTCGCGGGATCGGCCTCGTTCGTTCTTGGCCCGGGTCTCGGTGCGCTCATCGTGAGCGTGTCCACCCTCGACGTCGTCTTCTATGCCGACGCCGCGCTTACGATCGTCGCGGCCGTCATTGTCTCCACGGTGCGTACGCCCCCCAGATCAGTTTCCGAGCGGCACCATCCGCTCGTGGAGCTGATCGATGGCGTCCAGGCCACCTATCGTCTGCGCAGCGTCAGGTACTACGTCTTGATGGGCAGCGCGATCTGGCTTGGCTTCGGCGCGTTCGGGGCGCTCGAGCCGCTCTTCTACCGCGATGCCGTGGGCACGGGGGTGGAGACGATCGGTTGGATGAACTCCGTGTTCGGTGTGGGACTCGTGTTCGGCGCAATCCTGCTGCCGCGCTTGCCGTCGCGTGTGGTCTCGGCGAGGGGCCTGGCGCTCGGCGCGGCTATCGTCGGACTCGGTGCCTTCGCCTACGTCGGCTCTACTCGGCTCGTGATCATCGCCATGGGGGCGATCCTCTGGGGGACGGCGATAGGAGCGGTCGAGCCTCTCCTGCGCACGCTCATCCACCTGGACACGCCGGAGGAGGTGATGGGTCGCGTGATGGGGACGTCGCAGCTGTGCCGGTCTGCCGGTGAGCTGCTCCCACTGGCGGTCGCGCCGTGGTTGGCGGCGCAGTTTGGCGTGCAGGTCGTGCTCATCGGGAGCGGTCTCGTTCTCACCGCGCTTGCGCTCGGCTCGTGGTGGGAGGCGGCAGCAATCGACCGTGGTGGTCCGATTCGCTCGGGAGTGCGCTTCGAGCCGTTCGACCCAGTCGACGAGCCGAGGTCGCCCAACCCCTAGCGTAGGGGGTGCCGCCCATCGCGCACCGTGTGCCGCTTGGCTATCCACAGACACACTATGTCGCGGCCGAGTGCTATCCTTGCCACGACATCTTGCGTATCCGGCCCAAGCGGCGCGGACGCGTTCGGGGCACACACGACATCGCTGGAAGACATGCCTGAAGACCGATTGAAGACGCCAGAAGTCGAGGATCTGCTCGCGGCGCTCGTGTCTCTCGAGTCGCGCGAGGAGGCGTACGCGCTGCTGCTCGACCTCTGCACGATCCGCGAGATGCACGACATGGCTCAGCGCCTGCACGTGGCGCGCCTGCTTGCCGCAGGAGAGCACTACACGCACATACAGGAGATCACGGGCGCGTCCGCTACAACGATCTCGCGGGTGAGCAAGTGCCTCAACTATGGCGCGGACGGCTACCGTACCCTGCTCGGCCGGCTCTGGCCGAACCTCGACAAGCCGGTCGGCAGCTCGGGTGCGAACGCCAAGGCGGATGAGTAGCGTGTCCTTCGTCCACCTCCACACGCACTCGGAGTACTCCCTCCTCGATGGGCACGCCAAGGTGGGCCGGCTGCTCGACAAGGCACACGAGCTCGGCATGGAATCGATCGCGCTGACCGACCACGGCGTCATGTTCGGCGCGGTCGAGTTCTACAAGGCCGCGACCAAGGGCAACGAGGACAGCGGCCGTTCGCCCATCAAGCCGATCATCGGCTGCGAGATCTACTTCACGCCGGATTCACGCGCGAAGCGCGAGGGCAAGCCGCCGCTCTACCACCTGCTGCTGCTCGCCAAGAACGAGACCGGCTACCGTAACCTCATGACAATGGTGTCCGAGGCGTGGACGAGCGGCTACTACTACAAGCCACGCGTCGACGAGGAGTTGCTCCGCGCGTGCAGCGGGGGCCTCATCGCGACATCCGCGTGCATGAGCGGCATCGTGAGCAAGTCGTTCGAGCACGGCCAGCCGGAAGAAGCCCGGCGTTGGGCGGAGTTCTACGCGACGGTGTTCTCGGAGGGCGACTTCTACCTCGAAGTGCAGCAGCAGGGGATCGTTGCCGACAACGGCGTCTCGCAGACCGACCTCAACCAGCAGATTGCGGAGCTCGGACGCGAGCTCGGAATCCCGCTCGTCGCGACGAACGACATCCACTACGTCGAGGCGCCGCAGGCGGCCGCGCAGGATATGCTCGTCTGCATCCAGACCGGGCGCACGCTCGACGACAGCGAGCGCATGCGGTTCTCATCGGACCAGTTCTACTTCAAGTCCGCCGAGGAGATGGCCGCCGCGTTGCCGGACTACGAGGAGGCGCGCGCCAACACACTCGAGATCGCCGGCCGCTGTGACGTAGAGCTCGAGTTCGACCGCATCATCCTTCCGGCGTTCGACGTGCCCGACAGCCGCGCAGAGGACGACTACCTGCGAGAGGAGTGTCTCAAGGGGCTCGTCCGCCGCTACGGCGACCCGGTGCCCGCCGAGGCGCTCGAGCGGCTCGAGCACGAGCTTTCGGTCATCGCCGAGAAGGGCCTGGCGGCGTACTTCCTCATCGTCGCGGACTTCGTCCAGTGGGCGAAGGACCACGGCATCGGTGTCGGGCCGGGGCGAGGGTCCGCTGCTGGATCGATCATCAGCTACGCCCTGGGCATCACGAGCCTCGACCCGATCGAGCACGGACTGCTCTTCGAGCGGTTCTTGAACCCGGAGCGCACCGAGATGCCCGACATCGACATCGACTTCGATGACGAGCGTCGAGGCGAGGTCATCGAGTACGTGCGCCAGAAGTATGGCGAGGACCGCGTCGCGCAGGTCGTGACCTACTCGACGATGAAGGCACGAGCGGCGATTCGCGACGCAGGCCGCGTGCTCGGCTATCCGTTCGGCGTGCCGGACCGCATAGCAAAGCAGATGATCAACGACACCGACGCAACGATCGAGGCGTCGCTCAAAGCGAATGCGGAGCTGCGCGCTGAGTACGAAACCGGTGGAGACGCGCAGCGCATCCTCGATGCAGCGCTCGCGCTCGAGGGCGTCGTGCGAGGCGAAGGCGTGCATGCCGCGGCGGTCGTCATCTGCAGAGACCCGCTCTCGTACCACACGCCGGTCAAGCTCGACACCAAGGGCGGCGCGGTCATCACGCAATACGAGGGCACGGTCATCGCCGAGCTCGGGCTTCTGAAGATGGACCTCCTCGGACTGCGCACCCTCACCGTCATCGCCAAGGCACGCGAGGCGATCAGGGCGGCCCGCGGAGTCGACATCGATATCGAGGCGCTGCCGATGGACGACCCGGCCACCTTCGCCTTGCTGCAGCGCGGTGACACGGACGGCGTGTTCCAGGTGGAGTCACCCGGCATGAAGAACACGCTCAAGCAACTCAAGCCCACGGTGTTCGGCGATCTCGTTGCTGTAGTCGCGCTCTTCCGTCCCGGTCCGATGGAAGCGATTCCGGGCTTCATCGCGCGCAAGCACGGGCAAGTCCCGATCACGTACTACGACGATCGTCTGAGGCACATCCTCGAGGAGACCTACGGGGCGATCGTCTATCAGGAACAGGCGATGCGCATCGCCATGGAGATGGCGGGCTTCTCGGCGGCGAAAGCCGACAAGTTGCGCAAGGGTATGGGCAAGAAGATCGCTGCCATCGTCGACGCGCTCAAGCCCGAGTTCATCGCCGGCTCGGTCGCGAACGGCTACAACGAGAGGCTCGCCGAGGGCGTGTGGCGCGACATCGAGGAGTTCGCGAAGTACGCGTTCAACAAGAGCCACGCGGCCGCCTACGCGCTCGTCGCGTACCAGACCGCGTATCTCAAGGCGCACTATCCTACCGAGTACATGGCGGCGAACCTCACCTCGTACATGGGCAAGACGGAGACGATCGTCAAGTACGTCGCCGCGTGTAATCGCGCCGGTATCGAGGTTCTGCCGCCCGATGTCAACTCCTCGGGCAAGGACTTCACTGCGGTCGGCGACACGATCCGATTCGGACTGGCAGGTATCCGCGGAGTGGGCGAGGGCGTGGTCGAAACCATCGTTGCCGCGAGAGAGGCCGGGGGTCGGTTTGCGTCGCTGCTCGACTTCTGCTGCCGCGTCGACATGCGGCAGTGCAACAAGCGCACGATAGAGGCGCTCGTCAAGTCCGGGGCGTTCGACTCCACTGGTTACACGCGCAAGCAGATCATGTCGCTCATGGACTTCTGCGTGGAGGCGGGCGCCAAGCAGCAGCGGGACACCATCAGCGGCCAGGAGTCGATGTTCGACCTCGCGCCAGAGATCGAGCCACCCAACGGCGACGAGTGGGACCGCAAGATGAAGCTCTCCTACGAGAAGGAGATGCTTGGCATCTACGTCTCCGACCACCCGCTGCGCGAGCTTGCCGAGGACATCCGGGCTGCGAGCACCGCATCGACGTCCGAGATGCCGGACATGCGCGACGGCACGATCGGCTGGTTTGCGGGGCTCATCACGAGTGTTGACCGCAAGCCCACCAAGTCGGGGAAGCTCATGGCCGTCGCCACCTTCGAGGATCTCGACGGGTCGGTCGAGGCCGTGTTCTTCCCTGCGACGTACGAGGCTGCTCGCGAGCTCATCGCCGAAGACGAGGTCGTGCGCCTCAAAGCGCGCGTCGAGAACTCGGATCGAGGGGTGAAGCTGCTCGTCCAGGACGTGGAGCCGCTCGTCGGTCGGGTGATCGTGCACGCCGAGCAGACGGCACTGGCAAATGGAGCGATAGAGCGGCTGAACGCAATCCTGACTCACTATCCGGGCAAGGATGCGCTCGAGATCCACGTCGAGAGCGTCGGCAAGACGACCATGTTCCGCGTGCCCGGGGGAGTGAACAAGGACGCGACCGGCTTGCACGCGGAGCTCATTGAGGTGTTTGGCTCCGCCGCCGTGCGCGAGCTCTAGCCGCCCGTGCCGCCCGCCGCCCGTGCCGCCCGCCGGCTGTGGCGCGACCGCGCAGTGCGATGCGCACAGCTCGGGGCCGGCGCCGAGACCGACCGCTCGCGCGAAGGGTTGACTCCGGCGCGCCCCCTGCTATAGTGCGCTCTAGCACTCTACTGTAATGGAGTGATGCTGCCGATACCGCTGACGGGCGATCGAAAGTGCGTGCGGTCGAGCGAGAGCAGGAGCAGGAGCAATGCAGAACGCACGTCCAGCTACCCCGCGGGGATTCCGGGACGTCATGCCCCAAGAGGCTGCCGAGCGCGAGCGTGTGAGCGCGAGCGTGACGCGCGTGTTCGATGCGTGGGCATACGAGCCCGTCGAGACCCCGGTCGTCGAGTTTGACCGCGTCCTTGAGATGGCCGCTGGGTCGCTCGAGCACACCGCTCTTCGGCTGATCGACGTCGATGGGTCGCTGCTTGCGCTGCGACCTGACATGACGCTCCCGGTCGCTCGTGTGGTCGCCACTCGTCTGCCCGACGCGGCCCGCCCGTTGCGACTGCGATACGCCGCACCGGTCTTCCGCGAGCGAGAGTCCCTCAGGGGCGAGGCGCGCGAGTTCACGCAGCTCGGTGTCGAGCTCGTGGGTGTCGAGGGACCGGCTGCAGACGCCGAGGTCATCGGGCTGCTCGTGGATTCGCTCGCGGCGACCGGGCTCGACGACTTCTCGGTCGGAGTGGGGACGGTCGCGGTCTTGGATGCCCTGCTGAGCGCTTCTGGTGAGCCCGGTACGTGGCAAACGGCCGTCCGCAGAGCCGTACACGACCGCGACCTCGTTCGGGTCGACGAACTCGCGGGGCAGTCCCCGGGGGCGCAGCGCGCCGTCGCGGTGCTGCGGCAGATCTTGAGGATGCGGGGCGGACGCGACGTCATCTCGACGTGCCGCGACGCCCTGTCCGAGGTCGGCGTTCCCGACGTGCTCGACGACCTGGAGGCGGCGTGGAGCTTGCTCGAGGCCGCAGGGCACACCGAGCGTGTGCGAATCGACTTCGGCATCATGCGGCAGTTCGACTACTACACCGGCATGGTCCTCGAGGCGTACGCGCCCGGCGTCGGGTTGCCGCTCGGCGGTGGGGGACGCTACGACAGGGCGCTCGCGGCGTTCGGCTCGCCAGCGCCCGCGGCGGGATTCGCGCTCGGACTCGAGCGGCTCATGATAGCGCTCGTGGAGCAGGACTCGGTGCCACCTCCAGCCCAGCTCGATGTCGTGCTCGGCGGATCGGCCGGCGACGTGTTCGGAATGGCCGAGCAGCTCAGAGCTGAAGGCAAGCGGGTGGCGCTGGCGGCCGGAGTTCGATCTGAGGAGCTCGCGCGTCTTGCGAGAGAGCTTGGTGCGCGTGCGGCGGCTCAGGCGGAGGCGGACGGTCGACTCACGTGGCTCGACCTGTCCGAGGGGGTAGTGGAATGATCGCAGCACGCGACGACAAGGGCGAGCGCCTGCGCATCGCGGTGCCGAAGGGGGCGCTCTTCGACGAGAGCCTCGCGCTTCTCTCGGCGGCGGGAGTTGACGCGCGCGCGCTCGACGACTCGGGCCGTCTCTTGATCGTCCCGGGCGACGACGTGGACTTCGTCATCGGCCGCCCCACGGACATCCCCGCCTACGTCGCCTACGGCGCGGTCGACTGCGGCATTGCCGGGAAGGACTCCCTTGTCGAAGCCGGTCTCGATGTGGTCGAGTTGATCGACCTCAAGTTCGGCGGCTGCAGATTCGTCGTCGCCGAGCCGGTCGACGGACAGGGGCTCACGCGCGACCACTATCGCCACCTCGGGGTCGTGCGCGTGGCGACGAAGTACCCGAACGTCACCGAGCGCCACTTTGCCGCCAAGGGCGTGCAGGTTGAGATCGTGAAGCTACACGGGAACATCGAGCTCGCGCCGCTGCTCGGCCTCGCCGAGCAGATCGTCGATATCACGGCGACAGGAGCGACACTCGTGCAGAACGGTCTTCGAGTGGTAGAGGACGTGTTGGAGTCGACGGCCCGCTTCATCGCAAACCCCGTCTCGCTCCGGCTGCGCGGCGAACGGATCGCAGCTCTGGCCGACCGCCTCGCGTCGGCTGTGTGGGTACAATAGGCGGGTTGCCTTCAAGCCCGAAGGGATGGCTGAGTCCATGATGAGGCGAATCGAACTCGCGCGCGGCGCGCGTCTGGCCGAGAAGGACCTGTCGCGCAGTGGCGGAGTCGACGCCGAAGTGCTCGGGGTCGCGGCGAAGATCGTCGATGACGTCCGCGTGCGCGGAGATGCGGCGCTCAAGGAGTACACGGCGAGCCTCGACAAGGCGCAGATCGATGACTTCCGAGTCACCGCCGCGGAGGTCGACGCTGCGCTCGGCTCGGTGGGAGACGAGTTCCTCGAAGCTATCGCAGCAGCAGCGGGCGCGATCGAGGACTTCCACGCACGCCAGGTGCCCCAATCGTGGTTCACCACGCAGGAGGGCGGCATCTTCCTCGGCCAGAAGGTCACAGCGATCAGGCGCGTCGGCATCTACGTGCCCGGCGGTCGGGCCTGCTACCCGTCGAGCGTGCTCATGAACGCCATTCCGGCGATCGTGGCGGGCGTGGGGGAGATCGCGATGGTCGTGCCTCCCGCCGCCGACGGGACGGTGAATCCCTACACGCTCGCTGCCGCGGCCGAGGTGGGCATCGACGAGATCTACAAGGTCGGCGGCGCGCAGGCCATCGCCGCCCTCGCGTACGGTACCGACACGATCCCGCGGGTCGACAAGGTGACCGGCCCCGGCAACGCGTATGTCACGGCTGCCAAGAAGCTCGTCATGGGCGACGTGGGGATCGACATGCTTGCTGGCCCGAGTGAGGTGTGCATCCTTGCCGATGAGTCGGCAGTCCCGGCGTTCGTGGCCATCGACCTGATGGCGCAGGCGGAGCACGACCCGCGGGCGTCGACCTACCTCGTGACGATCGACCCCGAGCTGCCCGACGCGGTTGAGGACGCCCTGCGCGTGCTGCTCGACGAGTCGCCGCGCGGGGAGATAACCGCGCGCTCGCTGACCGACAACGGCCTCGTGATCCTCTGCCCCGACATCGTCGCCGCACTCGACACGGTCGATTTCATCGCCCCCGAGCACCTCGAGATCCAGATGGCCGAACCGTTCGACATCCTCGGCTCGATCAACAACGCCGGCGCCATCTTCCTCGGACCGTGGACGCCCGAGAGCGTCGGCGACTACGTTGCGGGGCCGAACCACGTCCTACCCACGGGCGGAACGGCGCGCTTCTCGAGTCCGTTGTCGGTGGACGACTTTGTCAAGAAGTCCTCGGTGATCTCGTATTCGTTCGAGGCGCTCGAACTCGACGGCCCCACCGTGCTGACCATCGCAGAGGCCGAGGGTCTGTACGCGCACGGGCGTGCGGTCGGCCTTCGGCTCGAGCTCGTAGAAGAGGATCTTGCGATCGAGGCCGTCCTTGAAGACGAGCTCGGCCTCGGAGATGTCGATGCCGGAGGCGAGAACTAGATGGGCAAGCTCAGAGCATCGCGAGCCGAGCTCGAGTCGCTCGTTCCCTACGACGCAAAGGACGTCCGCGCCGAGGTGGTCCTTGCGAGCAACGAGCATCCGTCGAACCTCCCCGGCGAGATCCTCGAGAAGCTCTCAGACCGCATTCTCAAGTTCCCGTTCAATCGGTATCCGGATCCGACGGCAAGCGAGCTCAGAAGCCTTATCGCCGAGGCGAACGGGCTCGAGCCGGCGAACGTGCTTGTCGGGAACGGCGGAGACGAGCTCATCTTCGACCTGCTCCTGGCGTGGGGCGGACCGGGCCGAACACTCCTGGACCTCCCGCCGACGTTCGCGATGTACGGCATAGACGCGCAGGTCACAGGTACCGAGCTCGTGCAGATCCCGCGTGGGCGCGATTTCGAGGTTGATGGCGAGGCCGTGCTTTCCCGGCTTGCCGAGGGAGACATCGACCTCGTGATGATCGCGAATCCCAACAACCCGACCGGGGACCTGGTTCCCGAGACGCTCCTCATCGACATCTTGAACGCCACCGACGCTCTCGTTCTCGTCGACGAAGCGTACTTCGAGTTCTCGCGACACACGATGCGTCCGCACCTGGGGCGCCACGAGAACCTCGTGCTGCTCCGCACCTTCTCGAAGGCGTTTTCGCTTGCCGGGCTCAGAGTCGGTTACCTGCTCGCCCAAGAGGACGTCATCTGCGAGCTCATGAAGGTGCGTCAACCGTATTCGGTCGACGCGTTCTCGCAGTGGGTGGCGTCAATGGTGTTTCGCGAGCGCGTCGTGTTCGAGCAGTCGATCCGCGACATCATGCGCGGGCGCGATCAGATCATGCATGGTCTGTCGCTTCTGGGCGGGGTCGAGGTCTTCCCTTCCGAGGCGAACTTCGTGCTCTTCCGGGTCGAGCACGCCGCGGCCCTCTGGCGCGACCTCTTGCACGGGCATTCCGTGCTCGTGCGGGACTTCACGCGCACCCCGGGGCTCGAGGACTGTCTTCGCGTCACGGTGGGTAGCGAGGAGCAGAACCGCCGATTCCTCGAGGCGGTGGCCGCGGTTCTGTCGTCTCGGCGCACGTCGCAGATCCTCGGCAGCAGCATGGCGCGGGAGCACGCTCAGAACGGAGAGGTGGGGTACTAGCATGGGACGCTCGGCGACCATCGATCGCGAGACTCGCGAGACCACGATCAACGTGATGCTCGATCTTGACGGGACCGGCCTGGCCGAGGTGGCGACCGGCGTGCCGTTCTTCGACCACATGCTCGACGCATTCGGCCGGCACGCGCTCTTTGACCTGCGCGTGAAGGCATCGGGCGATCTTGAGGTGGACGCGCACCACACGGTCGAAGACGTCGGCATCTGCATTGGGCAGGCCATCGCTCGTGCGCTCGCCGACAAGGGCGGCATCACGCGCTTCGGATCCGCGATCGTGCCCATGGACGAAGCACTGGTGCTCGCCGCGGTCGATATCTCCGGCCGAGGCCAGCTCGTCTACGCGGTCGACCTGCCGATCGAGCTCATAGGCACCTTCGACACGACGCTCGCCAAGGAGTTCCTCGTGGCACTGGCCACCAACGCGGGCATCACGCTGCACGTCCGCTCACTCGCGGGCGAGAACGCACACCACATCATCGAGGCGGCATTCAAGGCCGTTGCCCGCGCGCTCGCACAGGCGGTCGCGCTCGATCCGCGCGTGAGCGGCGTGCCGTCCACCAAAGGGACGCTGTAGTGGGCGGGGTGGGCGGGGACCCCATGCTCAGACAGTCCTCGGCGGGGGCCCTCGGCGGCGCCAGCCGCTCCTCGCGGCTGTCGCCGCCTGCCCCGCCTGTGGAACTGCGCGTGGGACCCCCGCCCACCCCGCCCCCTGACGTGACTACTCAGAGTCGCGCTGAGGTCCGCCGATGAGCGCGCCACGTATCGCGATCATCGACTATCGGATGGGGAATCTCCGAAGCGTCGAGAAGGGTTTCGAGCACGCGGGCGTCTCGGGCGTTCGCGTGACCGACGACCCGGCCGACGTTGCCGGAGCGGCCGCTGTCGTCTTGCCGGGTGTCGGCGCGTTTCGCGACGCATCTGCGAACCTTCGAGAGAGCGGGCTTCGCGACATCGTGCTCGAACGGATCGCCGAAGGCGCGCCGTTCCTCGGCATCTGCCTCGGGCTTCAGCTGCTCGCCACTGTCGGCTACGAGGACGGCGAGTGGGACGGACTTGGCGTCGTGCCAGGCACGTGTGAGCGACTTCCGGGTGGCGTGAAGATACCCCACATGGGCTGGAACACCGTCGAATACCCGCGCGAATCACCGCTCTTCGACGGCATTCCCGCCAGCTCGGCGTTCTACTTCGTGCATTCGTACCGGCTCGTTCCCGACGATCCTGACATCGTCGTGGGCGAGACGGACTACGGGGTGCGGTTCGCTGCGGCCGTGCAGCGTGGCGACAACGTGTTCGCGGTGCAGTTCCACCCCGAGAAGTCGTCGGCTATCGGCCTGCGTCTGCTCGCGAACTTCGGACGAATCGTCGAGGAGGCGCGCGCGTGATCGTCCTTCCCGCCATCGATATCCTCGCCGGGCGGGCCGTGCGGCTCGCGCAGGGCGACTACGACCGTGTGACCGTCTATAACGAGGACCCGGTCGCTCAGGCGCGCGATTTCGCCGAGCAGGGCGCGGAATGGATACACATCGTGGACCTCGACGGGGCTCGCGATGGCGTGCCCGGCAACATCGCGCTCGTCGAGCGCATCGCGACCGAGGTCGGGCTGCCGGTGCAGACCGGTGGAGGCATCCGATCGCTCGACACGATGCGCCGTCTCGTCGACGTCGGCGTGTCGCGAGTGGTGCTCGGCACGAAGCTCGCCACCGATCGCGAGTTCGTGATCGAGGCCGTCGAACGGTTCGGCGAGGCCGTCACCGCCGGCGTGGACGCGCGCGACGGCATGGTCGCGATCGAGGGCTGGCGTGAGGGTACGGCCACGTCTGCGAGCGAGCTCGTCCGTGAGCTCGCAGGTATGGGCGTCAGACACCTCGTGTACACGGACATCTCGCGCGACGGTATGCGCACGGGCGTGAACGTGGAGGCCTACGAGGCCATCGCCGAGGACGCCGACTTCCCGGTGATCGCGAGCGGCGGCATCGCGAGTCTGGAGGACCTTTGCCAGCTCGCGGCGCTCGGTCCCGATGTTGTGGAAGGCGCGATCATCGGACGAGCGCTCTACGAGGGCGCCTTCAAGCTCAAGCACGCCATCCGCGCGGCACGGGGAGAGTACTAGCGATGCTGATGAAGCGCGTCATCCCGTGCCTGGACGTGCACGAGGGCCGCGTCGTGAAAGGCGTGAATTTCGTCAACCTCCGCGACGCGGGCGACCCGGTCGAGCTCGCGGCGGTCTACGATCGCGAGGGCGCCGACGAGCTTGTCTTCCTCGACATCACGGCCACCCACGAGGAGCGTCCCTACATGCTCGACGTTGCTACGCGGACCGCCGAGGAGGTCTTCATTCCCTACACGGTTGGCGGCGGGATGCGGAGCGCCGCGGACATCCGGGCGATGCTTGCCGCAGGCTGCGACAAGACGTCGATCAACTCGGCGGCGGTGAACGATCCGTCGCTCATCACCCAGACCGCGCAGATTTACGGGTCTCAGTGCATCGTCGTGGCAATCGACGCGCGCCGCGTGAAGGGTCGCGGCGACACCTGGGAGGTCTACGTCGCCGGGGGTCGCACGCCTACGGGCATCGATGCGGTGCAGTGGGCCGAAGAGGCAGAGCGGCGGGGCGCCGGAGAGATCCTGCTCACCAGCATGGACCGCGATGGCACCAAGGACGGCTTCGACATCCCGCTGACTCGTGCGATCACGCGAGCGGTGAACATCCCCGTCATCGCGAGCGGGGGAGCGGGCGAGCTCGAGCACTTCGCCGAGGCGGTCATCGAGGCCGACGCCGATGCCTTGCTCGCGGCGAGTGTCTTCCACTTCGGCGAGTTCTCAATACGCGAGGTCAAAGAATCGATGGCGTCGCACGGGGTGCCGGTGCGACTGTAGCGGGGACGCACCCTCGCCCTCATCGTCTTGCGGGCACTCCTTGCATCATGTGATAAGTAAGGAGTAGCATCACAAGTAAGGAATCGTCCGAACGGCCCTGCTCGCGGAGGTCACTGTGGAAGCGCGTGCGAAGGTCACTTCAAAGGGGCAGGTCACGATACCCGTCGAGGTCCGGCGTGAACTCGGCGTGCAGGAAGGCGACACGCTGGTCTTCGAGGTCGCAGGACACTACGCCACCATCCATCGCAAGCGGCCGATCGCCGAGGTGGTCGCCGAGCTTCAGGAGCGATACCCGAAGCTCCTCCACCCGCGTCCGATCACGAACCGTCAGGCGATCGAGGAGTACTTCGACGAGGAGTACGAGGAGCGGATGGGGCCGACGCTGTATGTCGGCCAGCCGGACGGCAGCATCAAGACGTACGGCGAGCCGGACCCCGATTTCGAGCCCGCGGAGCCCGCCGGTGAAGATCGCTGACACCAACGTCATCGTCGGCATGGCGACCGGTATGACCCAGGCCCAGCGGGACTTCGTCGGCCCGACGCTCGCCGAGGCCGAGCAGACCGAGCAACCGGTTGTTGTGCCGGAAAGCTTGTTCGTCGAGGCGGAATGGGTGCTCAGACGACGCTACGGCCTGGCGCGACGCGAGATCGCGGGTGTCCTTCAAGGCTTGTTCGACTCGGCGCCATTCGAGGCGTGGGACCCGCCGCTTGCGACGTTCGCGCTGAGGATCATGGCCGAGGAGCCGCGGCTCGATCTCGCGGACTGCTTGCTCGCTGCACGACACGTCCTGGGCGAAGGCGAGATCGTCACCTTCGACAGGCTGCTCGCCCGAACGATCGAGCGTCAGCGCTCCGGCCACGACAGGTAGACTGCCACAGGGCACACATCGACCGAAGGGGTTCCGACCATGGATCGCGAACGCGACCTGCTCGGCATCGAGGACTTGAAGTACGACGAAGCCGGACTCATCCCGGCAGTCGTTCAGGACGCTGCCACGGGTGACGTGCTGATGGTCGCGTACATGAACGCCGAGTCGCTCGCGAAGACGCTCGAGACGGGCAAGACGTGGTTCTGGAGCCGCTCCCGCCAGAAGTACTGGATGAAGGGGGAGAGCAGCGGTCACATGCAGGACGTGCATGAAGTCCGGTACGACTGCGATGCGGACTGCCTGCTCGTGCGGGTCACACAGCACGGGCCGGGCGCATGCCACACCAACGAGCGCTCATGCTTCTATCGCAGGCTCTACCCGGCGCCCGTTTCCCTGGCCCACAGGATTCCGGGAACGCTGGAGGCGACCACCACGGCGTCTGAGCCGCCGGCCAGCGCCCCGGCGCTCGGCGAGGTGCTCGACGACCTCTTCGGCGTGCTCGAGGCGCGCAAACGCGAGATGCCCGAGGGGAGCTACACCGCGAAGCTCCTCGGCGGGCCGCTTGACTCGCTCCTCAAGAAGATCGCCGAGGAGTCCGGCGAAGTGATCATGGCTGCCAAAGACGGCGACAACGCTCACCTGCGCTACGAGATCGGCGACCTCGTGTACCACCTGCTCGTGGTCATGGTGCGCCAGGGTCTCACGCTCGACGAACTCGCGGTCGAACTCGAGGGCAGGCGCCGGTAAGTGAGTCCCGCCGAGGACATCCGCCCGCCCCAGGTCCGGCTCGGGCCTGCGCACAAGCGCATGGAGCCGCTCTGGGACCGGGTCGACCGGAATCGCTTCAAGCTCGCGCTCACCGTCCTGGTGTTCGTGCTCGGCACGGTGATCGGCCTCGACGCCGTCTTGGCCCTTCTGGGACTTCCCTTCTTGTTCTTCGCCACGCTGAACGGCACCCAGGCCCAGGCGGCGGCGCTACTCGGAACCGTTCTCGCGTGGGCGAGCGGAATCGCCGCGGTTCTCGCGCTCGCGTGGACCGGCGTCGGACTCTCGCGCTCGGAGCGGTGGCTCCTTCGCCGCCTTGGGGCCACCATCGTGCCGAAGGGCGACGAGCTGCCCGCGAAGCACGCTCTCAAGGACATGGCACTAGCGGCAGGGATCACGCCGGCGCCCGCATTCTACGTGCTCGAGACCGGGAACGTGAATGCCTTCGTGTTTGCCGCGTCGCGCCGAAGGCCGGTGGTTGGAGTCACGCGCGGCTTTCTCGATCGGCTCTCCGCCGAGGAGGAGCGGGCCGTGTTCGCCAACCTCGTCGCCCGTCTCCGCTCTGGAGACACCATCTACGCTACGGGCGTGACCGCTCTCACGCGTCCGCTCTGGTACGTGCGAGACAGTCAGCTGCGCGCTTCCGCGGAAGAGGACTCGGCGATCATGCTCGGCGGACGCCCCGCGTCCCGCGAGGCGGCGGCCCAAGACGCGGAGGGACCTCTCGGCTGGTTCTTCATCGTGGCCGCGGTGTTCGTCGCCGTGACCGAGATCGCCGCGTTTGGATCACGCCACGCGCAGCTTCGGCAGGCTGAGGTGGCCGACGCAGAGGGGATGCTGCTCCTCAAAGAGCCGAAGGCGATGCTCTCGGCGCTTGAGATGTGCATCCGCTTCAACAACTTCGTCCCGACGGCGGGACCCGCGTTCGCGCAGCTGTTCTACTGCTGGACGGGGGATGCGACGAGCGACGAGGAGGATCCCGAGTGGCAGCGCGTCATTAGGTTGCGGGAGGTGCTGGGAGTGGAGGGACTACCTCCGGAGGTGACACCGAACTTCCCGCAGATGGTGGTGGCGCCGCCACCACCGCGCCTGGAGGACTAGCGGGCGATTCGTATCTTGAAGCCCTGGCCGCCACACTCCGGGCACTTGGCGTTCAGCTCTTTACCGGCCGATGCCTGGATGCGCACCCACCGGTTTCCCTTGCAGCGCGGGCATGTCTCTTTGCGGACCATCCGGTTGCTCCTTCACGACCCCGCTTCGCGGGACCGGTCGCAGTTACCGTGAAATCGGCACTTCGAGAGCAACGCTTGAGCCAAGCTTACGAAGACTGAACGACCTCGGCAAATCATAAAACCTCGAAAGCCGCGCTGTAAAGGCCCTCCCTGACGGCGCAACACTCGCGCAACATGCGCGTTCGCGCCGAACGCATGCCTTCTCTTGCGCGACGATCGGGGAGGCGTGTACAGTACGCCGTAATCGAACATGCGCGCCTGTGACGGGGAGGAGTACCCCGCCCGCAAAGCCTAGAGAGTCGGGGATGGTGGAAACCCGACGTGAGCGGTCGGAGGGAATGGGCCCCTGAGGCTCCGGAGCAAAGGCCTCACGGCTGACTAGTTCCGGCGGATCCCCACCGATACAAGGGGCCGGGTATACGGAGTACGAAGCACCGCTCCGGCACGAAACAGGCTGCCGAGGACTCCCGTACCGTCAGGATAAGTGGGCTCGCCGCTCCGTCGGTGAGTCAACAAGGGTGGCACCGCGAGAAGACCTCTCGTCCCTTGAGGATGAGGGGTTTTTGCGTTTCCTGGGATCTTCCGCGACTACGGCGGGCAGGGTCGCGAGGCTATCAAAAGGCGCGCGGCGCACATGAGCCGAGCGAGGAGTGTGATCGAGTGATCGTGCCAACGAGAGACGAGTTCGTGAGACTGGCGAAGGACCACGACGTGGTGCCGGTCGCACGCGAGGTGTACGCGGACCTCGCGACTCCCATCAGCGCCTTCATGGCGCTTGCGCAAGGCGCCGAGCACGCCTTCCTGCTCGAGAGTGTGACGGGTGGGGAGCGGTTGGGGCGCTACAGCTTCCTCGGCGTGGGCGACCGTGAGGTCGTAACGGCGCGGGGAAGCGACGTGGTGGTCGAGAACGGCGGCGTCACCGGCGAGCGAGCGAAAGACCCGCTCGAGGTCGTGCGGCGCCGCCTTGCCGCTGGCCGTGTAGCGCGCGTGCCCGGACTGCCGCTCTTCGTTGGCGGAGCGGTCGGATACGTGGGCTACGAGTCGGTGGCCGGTTTCGAGAAGGTCGAGCGTCACGAGACCGACGAGCTCGACGTGCCGGACCTGGCCTTCATGTTTGCCGACGTCGTGGTCGCGTTCGATCACGCCCGCCGCGTCATGCAGGTTATCGCGCCGGTCCGGCCGGGCGGAGCGCCGGAGCTTGCGTACGACCGGGCGCTCGGCCGTATCGACACCTACCTGCGCCGGATCGATGCGGGCCCCGGCGGCGTGGAGCTCGGCGCGGTCGGCGTGACATCGGACGTGCCGCTTGAGGCGCATACCTCGAAGGAGGAGTTCATCGACGCGGTCGAGAAGGCGCAGCGCTACATCGCAGCAGGCGACATCTTCCAGGTCGTGCTTTCGCAGCGGTTCTCGGCGCCTTACGAAGGCGACGCCCTCGACCTCTACCGCGTACTTCGTGCGGTGAATCCGAGCCCGTACATGTTCTACCTGCGGACTCGGGACGTGACGCTCGTGGGCTCGAGCCCCGAGCCGCTCGTTCGGGTCGAAGGCGACGAGGTACTCACCCGGCCGCTTGCCGGAACGCGCCCTCGGGGTACGGATCACGCGGAGGACGGCCGGCTGCGTGCTGAGCTTCTGGCCGACGAGAAGGAGCGCGCCGAGCATGTCATGCTCGTCGACCTCGGCCGCAACGACCTCGGCCGCGTCTCGGCCCCCGGAACGGTGAGCGTGGACGAGCTCATGGAGGTCGAGTACTACAGCCACGTGATGCACATCGTGTCGAACGTCACGGGCAGGCTCGCTCCCGGCAAGGACGCGTTCGACGCGCTGAGAGCGACGTTCCCGGCCGGAACCGTCTCAGGCGCGCCCAAGGTTCGTGCCATGGAGATCATCCGCGAGCTCGAACCCGCGGCCAGAGGGCCCTACGCCGGGACCGTGGGCTACGTCGGCTTGGACGGCGCGATGGACATGTGCATCACGATCCGCACGTTCACGATCGCGAACGGGCGCGCTTACCTGCAGTCCGGCGCCGGCATCGTCGCCGACTCCGTTCCCGAGCGCGAGTACGACGAGTGCCTCTACAAGGCACGCGCTCTTCATCATGCGCTCGAACTCGCGGCGGGGATGCACACAGGTGAGGGCGTTGCGACGGGGGTGGTCGCATGATCCTCGTCATCGACAACTACGACTCATTCACCTACAACCTCGTGCAGTTGCTCGCGGCGCTTGGCGCGGACGTTGAAGTCAAGCGCAACGATGAGGTCTCTGCCGAAGAAGCGCTGGCTAAGGGCCCGCGCGGAATCGTGATCTCGCCGGGACCGGGAACGCCGGACGACGCCGGCGTCTCTCGAGACGTGATCAGGGCAGCAGCCAAGGCCGGCGTGCCGGTCCTGGGCGTCTGCCTCGGCCACCAGTGCGTCGCCGAGGTCTACGGCGCAACGGTGTGTCGTGCGCCGGTCCCCGTGCACGGCAAGACCGATGAGATCATCCACGACGGCCGTTTCCTGTTCGCAGGAGTCCCGAGTCCCTTCACCGCGACCCGCTACCACTCGCTGTGCGTGGCTGCCGACAGTGTCCCCGAGATGCTCGATGTGCAGGCCCACACCCCCGACGGCATCGTGATGGCGGTGCGCCATCGCGAGCTACCCCTGTTCGGCGTGCAGTTCCACCCTGAGAGCGTACTGACGCCGGAAGGCACGCGGCTGCTCGCGAGCTTCCTCGACGTGACGGGAGAGGTACCGCTCGGCGCCGACTCGAGCGGGGCGCCCGCCGCGGTCGCCGCCGCAGGCGGCTCATCGCGCGCTTCGGCGGGCATGGCCGACGTCACGAGCATTGGCGGGGCGATAGCGCGGGTCTCGACGGGCGGGTCTCTCACCGAGGACGAGGCACGGATCGTGATGGGCGCGATCATGGACGGCGAGGCGACGCCGGCGCAGATCAGTGCGCTCGTGGTGGGCATGCGCATGAAGGGCGAGACCGCCGACGAGATCGTCGGCTTTGCGCGGGCCATGCGCGACCGAGTCACGCCGGTACGACCCGCGATCGCTCGCTACATCGACACGTGCGGGACCGGCGGCGACGGCCTGCACACGTTCAACATCTCGACCACATCGGCATTCGTGGTGGCGGGCGCGGGCGTCGCAGTCGCCAAGCACGGCAACCGCGCGGTCTCGTCCTCGGCGGGAAGCGCCGATGTGCTCGAAGCGCTGGGCGTCGACGTGAGTCTCGGCGCCGCGGACATGGCTCGCTGCATCGACGAGTGTGGCATCGGCTTTCTGTTCGCGCCCACGCTGCACGCGAGCATGCGGCACGCAGCGGGGCCTCGCCGAGAGATCGGCATCCGCACCATCTTCAACATCCTCGGCCCGCTCACGAACCCGGCGGGTGCGAAGCGGCAGTTGCTCGGCGTGTACGATGCGCGGCTTGCGCCCATCATGGCCGAAGTCGCGGCGCGGCTCGGCGCCGAGCGGGTCCTCGTCGTGAACGGGCATCCGGGTATGGACGAGGTCTCGGTGAGCGGCCCCACGGCCGTCGCCGAGTTCGACGCGCAGGAGCCGGGAGACCCCACGAGCGACACCCGGGTGCGGACCTACGAGATCTCGCCCGAACAGGTGGGTATCCCGCTTGCGAGTCTCGCGGATGTCGCCGGTGGCGATGCCGAGGAGAATGCGCACATCCTGCGAGCGGTCCTCGATGGCGAGCACGGTCCGAGGCGCAACGTGACCTTGCTCAACGCGGCGGCGGCACTCGTTGCTGCCGGCGAGGTCGCGGATATGGCCGAAGGAATCGTCCGTGCGCGCGAGTCGATCGATTCGGGTCGTGCGCGAGACGTACTCGAAGCCTTGATCGCGTTGTCGGGGCGGCTCGCCGAAGCGGCGCGCGAGCGTGCGACACACGAGCAGGAAGCGCAGGCATCTGCGTGAGCTTCCTCGACGACATGATCGTGCGACGTAGCCAGCGCCTCGCCGAGGAGTTCGGCACGCTCACCGCGGCCGACCGCGAGCGGCTTGTGTCATGCGCGCGTCCAACGCGCGACTTCGCCGCGGCGCTCACGGAGCGTCTCGACGTCGCAGTGATCGCCGAGGTGAAGAAAGCGTCCCCCTCGGCAGGCGCGATCGCTCCCGACTGCGAGGCGTCCAAACAAGCGCTGCACTACGAGAACGGCGGAGCAGCTGCGGTGAGCGTACTCACCGAGCCGGAGTCTTTCGGCGGATCGTTCACAGACCTGTCAGACGTGAGCGACGCGGTGAGCGTGCCGGTGCTCTGCAAGGACTTCGTCGTCGAGCCCGTGCAGCTCTTCCTCGCGCGCGGCCATGGCGCGGACGCGGTACTGCTCATGGTGAGCGTGCTTGGGACAGGCATCGCCGAGTACCTCGACCTCGCCGAGACCCTCGGTTTGCAGGCGCTCGTGGAGGTACACGACGACGCCGAGCTCGAGATCGCTCTTGCGGCCAGGGCCGCGGTCGTTGGCGTGAACAGCCGGGATCTGAGAACCCTCGAGGTCGACCCTGCTGCGGCGCGAGCCGTGCTGCACGCGGCGGCCGATTCGGGCGCCATCGTGGTGGCGGAGAGCGGAGTTCGAGATCGCAGCGGTGTGGAGGCCGCGGCAGAAGAGGGCGCTCACGCCGTGCTTGTCGGCGAGACGCTCATGCGCTCGCGGTTCCCGGAGGACGTATTGGAGCGACTGACGGGCGTCCCACGAGGGGGCGTCCGAGAGATGACGGGATAGCCCGGACCGTCCGATGCGGTTCGGGGAACGGTTTCGGCGGGCTTTGTGCCCGCCGGGGAGCGGCACCTGGAGCAGGTGTCGCAGGAAGGCAAGGAGGGTGCGATATGAGTGACAAAACACGGTACGTGCTCGACGAGAAGGACATGCCGACTAGCTGGTACAACGTGCAGCCGGATCTTGTCACGCCGTTGCCGCCGCCACTGGCGCCGGACGGCAGTCCCATCGGGCCCGAACAGCTCGCGGTGCTCTTCCCGATGGAGTGCATCATGCAGGAGGTCAGCCAGGAGCGCTGGATCGACATCCCCGGTGCGGTGCTCGACGTCTTCAAGACCTTCAGGCCCTCGCCACTGCATCGCGCACGACAGCTCGAGAAGGTCCTCGGCCTGCCCGAAGGCGTGAAGATCTTCTACAAGTACGAGGGCGTGAGCCCCGCTGGATCGCACAAGCCGAATACTGCGATCGCGCAGGCCTACTACAACAAGCAGGAGGGCATCAAGAAGATCTCGACCGAGACCGGCGCCGGTCAGTGGGGCTCGGCGCTCTCGATCGCCGGCGCGCTTTACGGCATCGAGATCGAGGTCTTCATGGTGAAGGTCTCCTACAACCAGAAGCCGTACCGCCGCATTCTGATGGAGACGTACGGCGCGACGGTCCACGCCTCGCCGTCAACCCTCACTGACTCCGGCAAGCACGTGCTCGAGATGGATCCGAACTCGACCGGGTCGCTCGGCATCGCGATCTCGGAGGCCGTCGAAGTCGCAGCGAAGGACCCCAACTGTCACTACTCGCTGGGATCCGTGCTCAACCACGTGTGTCTGCATCAGACGATCATCGGGCTCGAGGCCATCAAGCAGATGGAGATGGCGGGCGCTGAGCCCGATGTCGTCATCGGCTGCGTGGGCGGCGGCTCGAACTTCGCAGGTATCGCGTTCCCGTACTACCACCGCAAGAAGACACTCGGCACCACGACGCGCCTCGTGGCTGTCGAGCCGAAGGCGTGCCCCACGCTCACCAAGGGCGAGTATCGCTATGATCTCGGTGACGAAGCCGGCATGGCCCCGCAGGTGATGATGTACACCCTCGGACACGACTTCGTACCCGCCGGCATCCACGCGGGTGGGCTGCGGTATCACGGCGATTCGCCGCTTGTTTCGTCCCTCGTGCACGACGGGGAGATGGAAGCGGTCGCGGTTCATCAGATCGCGTGTTTCGAGGCGGCCGTACAGTTTGCGCGCGCCGAGGGCATTCTGCCGGCGCCGGAGTCGAGTCACGCCATCCGGGTCGCGATCGATGAGGCGCTCGCTGCGCGCGACGCCGGTGAGGACAAGACCGTGCTCTTCAACCTCTCCGGGCACGGCCACTTCGACCTCTCCGCGTATGCGGACTACATGTCAGGCAAGCTTGTGGACTACGACTTCGCCGCCGGCACCACGCTGCACCAGGGATAGCCAGGGACACGCACGTGCCACGAACGCGAGTGAAGATATGCGGGATCACGTCGAGTGACGACGCCGCCGCGGCGGTAGACGCTGGGGCTGATGCGGTCGGCGTGATCCTGGCACCTTCGCTACGGCAGGTGACCCTCGACGAGGCCGCCGAGGCGCTGTCGGTCGTGCCGGCGCTCGTGAGCCGCGTGGGAGTCTTCGTCGACCCCACGCCGGCCGAGCTCACGGCCGCTGTCGAGCGCCTCGGGCTCGACCTCGTTCAGTTCAGCGGCGACGAATCGTATGAATTATGCGTTGAGTCTCCCGCGCCCGTTCTTAAGACTATTCAAGTCGGCACGGCATTTGATTCAAAGGCCGTGGAGCCCTACCGGGGGCTCGTGGCCGCCCTCCTACTCGACAAGCACGTCACCGGCATGCGGGGCGGTACTGGCAAAGCACTCTCCTGGGATACGCTGCACGGGCTTCCGGAGTGGGCTCCCTTGTTTGTTGCGGGGGGACTGGATCCGGACAACGTAGGAGACGCCATTCGCGCGCTCCGTCCCTTCGCGGTCGATGTCTCCTCCGGGGTCGAGGAGCGTCCCGGCCGCAAGGACCACGGGAAGATCCGTGCTTTCATGGCCGCGGTTCGCGCTGCCGATTCGGAGGTGTACCGATGAGCGACGTGCTCTTGCCGTCGGCCGAGTCCGCGTACTCCAGCCCGGACGCACAGGGGTTCTACGGCCCGTACGGAGGGCGCTTCGTTCCGGAGACCGTCATGCCTGCGCTCGAGGAGCTTACGTCAGCCTATCTCGAGGCGCGCGAGGATCCGGTCTTCAGCGAGCAGCTCGGCGTTCTCCTACGCGACTACGTTGGCCGCCCAACGCCGCTATATCGTGCCTCGCGCCTGGCGGACGCCGTCGGTCTCGGCGAGGTGTACCTCAAGCGCGAGGACCTCTGTCACACGGGAGCGCACAAGATCAACAACACGCTCGGGCAGTGCCTGCTTGCCAAACGTATGGGCAAGCAGCGCGTCATCGCCGAGACGGGCGCGGGCCAGCACGGCGTAGCGACCGCGACCGCGGCAGCGCTCATGGATCTCGAATGCGCCGTCTTCATGGGCGTTGAGGACATCCGCCGACAGGCCCTTAACGTGTACAAGATGCGGCTACTCGGCGCCGAGGTCATTCCTGTCGCGGAGGGTACGGGCACGCTCGCCGATGCGGTGACCGCAGCGCTCCGGCACTGGGTCGAGCGCGTGCGTGACACCTTCTACGTGCTTGGATCGGCCGTGGGGCCGCACCCGTATCCCATGATGGTGCGTGACTTCCAGAGCATCATCGGCACTGAGACCATAGCCCAGCTTGCCGAGAAGTCCGTGGAGCGCGTCGACGCGGTTGTCGCGTGTGTCGGCGGCGGCAGCAACGCGATCGGTACGTTCTACCCATTCGTCGCCTCAAGCAAGTTCGGTTCCTCGACTAGCGGTCCGTCAGGGCGGCCGTTGCTGCTCGGCGCCGAAGCTGCGGGCCTCGGGCTCGACACCGACAAGACCGGCGCATCGCTCACCCTCGGCTCGCCCGGCGTGATGCACGGCTTCTACAGCTACCTCTTGCAGGACGATTCAGGCAACCCGCTCGAGGCATACTCGATCAGCGCGGGTCTGGACTACCCGGGCGTCGGCCCCGAGCACGCGTACCTCAAGGACCAGGCGCTCGTCCGCTACGAAGCGGTGACCGACGCCGAGGCGCTCGCGGCATTCGAGCTGCTTTGCCACACCGAGGGCATCATCCCGGCCATCGAGAGCTCGCACGCGCTCGCGCTCCTGCCGCGTCTTGCCGAGGAGCTCGGGCCCGACGCGACGGTAGTCGTGACGGTCTCCGGCCGAGGCGACAAGGACATCGACATCGTGCGGGAGGCCGGCCTTGGCGCAGAGTGAGCCGACGGCCGCGCGTGGGCTTGCTCGCGGGTTTGCGAGCCGGCACCCCGCGCTCGTGGTGTACCTCATGGGTGGCTATCCGGATCGCGAGCGGTCGCTTGAGGCGCTGCAGGTCGTGGCGCGGGCCGGGGCCGATGTCATCGAGCTCGGCGTACCGTACGCGGATCCACTCGCCGACGGTCCTGTCATCCGCGATGCCGCCGAGACCGCTCGCACTGAGAACGAGGGCGGCTTCGGGCTCGCCGAGACGATCGTGCTGGCCGGGGAGTTCCTCGCCGCTGGTGGTGCTGGTGAAGCCGAGGTCGCCGAGGGTGCCGAGGGCGCCGAGGGCGCAGTCGGCGGATCACCTCCGGTCGCCCTCATGACCTACCTCAACCCGATCATGCGCATGGGTCTGTCGCAAGCCGCGGAAGCGATGCGCAACGCAGGAGTCTCGGGCGTGATCGTGCCCGACATGCCGCCGGATTCGGCAGCGCCATGGCTGTCCGTGTCAGCCGGTCTCGATACGGTGTTTCTCGCGGCTCCGACCTCGACGCCGGAGCGACTTTCGCTCGTGGGCGAACGCTCCCGCGGTTTCGTCTACTGCGTGTCAACGACCGGTGTGACCGGCGAGCGGGCCGAACTCCCGCCGGATCTCTCGAACCTGGTCGCGGCCGTGAAAGCGAACACGTCGCTTCCTGTCGCGGTCGGATTCGGCGTTTCGACGCCCGAGCAGGCAGCGCTGGTCGCACGACACGCCGACGGCGTCGTCGTAGGCAGTGCAGCGGTGCGTCGCCAAGACGACCCGGCCGCGCTCGGTCAGTTCGTACGCGAGCTCGCGACAGCCGTGCGGGGCGTGCGCAGAGCGTAGCCGCATTGCTCCATCCGCGTCCTGGCTCCATTGACTGCTTGATCACGCGAGTCCGAGCGCTGCAGCATCCGCGGTCCTCCTTCAGGGTCTGGATACGTAACATACGAAGATGTAGAGTGGTTGCAGCGTATGTCCAACTGCAGCATTCGACACGATTTCGGAGGCGGTCCAGTGCCAACGAGGGCGTCGGAACGGGCGGCGGCGCACGGGCCTCGCGAAGCGCGGTCCAGCGCGAGCCGCGGTCCTAGCACTGACACCTGGCACGAGGCTGTTGCCGCGCTCGACGATGCGTCCACCGGTTCGGAGCGCCAGGCAGCGCTCTTGCGTTTCGCCGCTCAGGCTACCCGCGAACTCCCGGGCCTCTCTCGGCACAGGGTGTCGCTCGTCGCGATGCTGCGCAATGCGGCGCTCGCCGAGGGCCTGGTCGGGGAGTTCGCCGGACAACCGCGCACCGTGATCGACGAGGTCGAGTTGCCCACGTTCGACGCCGACGACATCCTCGCCGAGGCAGCCCTGCGCGGTGAGGTCAGGGCGCGGGTTCTCGATGAGGAACTGCTGACTGCAGCCGCGGTTTCATGGCTGCTCGGGTCGCGCTCGAAGAACCCTCGGCAGTATGCGAACGGGCTGCGCGCCAAGGGAGTGCTGGTCGCCGTTCCTCATCGCAACCAGTTCCTCTATCCCGCGTTCCAGATAGACGCCGAGCACGGGTTCGTGCGGCCGTCAGTGGCCGAGGTGAACGTGGCACTCGGCGCCGCCGAAGACCCATGGGGCGTGGCCTCGTGGTGGATATCACCCAACGGCGCCCTCGGTGAAGAACGACCCGTCGAGCTTCTCGGCGATGTGACCCGCGAGCAGGCGCTCGTCGACGTTGCACGGGCGCTTGTCGAGAACGACGCCGCGTGACAGACGGCGCACCCGCTGACCCCTTCAAGTCACAGCGCCGCCCGCCCCCGAAGCGGATTAGCAGCACGCCCCCCACAAGCACGCTCTCCGTGGGTACGCGGTTGTGGCGCATCCACTCTCGGAGTCGTCCGCCGGCCGAGTTCGCGGCCACCGTACCGACAGCTGCCCGCGGTGGTCGTTTCGACAGCCCCGATGGGTCGTACGGCGTCCTGTACGTCTCGGATTCGCTCGAAGGGGCGGTCGCCGAAGTGCTGCTCCGCGACATCCCGCTCGTGGACTACGGGGCGAGGGCGATTCCGGTTCGAGCCGTGCAGGACAAGACGCTCAGCGTGCTTGAGACGGTGCGAGAGCTCGAAGTCGTCATGCTTCACGGCGCAGGGGCATCTGCGGTGGGACAGGGACTTTGGCTCACGAAGTCGGATTCAGCCGACTACTCTTTGACGCGCGCCTGGGGGGCTGCGATCCGGTTGGTCGCCCCGACGGGCGCGGGGTTCGAATGGCGGGCGCGACACGACGAGGACCGCCTCGCTTTCGTGCTCTTTGGTGACCTGGCGGAGGACGCACTGCGGGTGCGAGACTCGCTCGAACTCGCCGACGAGGCAGGCTTGGAGGCGGTGCGCAAGGTGTTACTGCGCTACCGCGCGGTCATTGAGGCGTGACCACCCAGCAGGATGCGCGTCTGTGAGTTGTCTGGATGCTCGTCCTACCTAGGCCGGCGCGGTTGCGGGCACGACCGCTCGCAAGGGCTCGACCGACACCGGCACAGACAGCATCACGAGTCTTGCGCGACCGCCATCACCAGAAGGCGCAGTTGTCGCCGGTAGCTTGGAGCATGCCGCAGCCGCGACCGGGGTCGCTGCAGCGACGCGTGCGGTGTCGGCGTCCAGCCTCAACGCTGCCCGACGCGCGGCAGCCTTGCGTGCGGCGAGCAGTCGGGGATTGGCGTCGGAGATTCCGCGCCGGCGGAGCGCGGTAGCGTGGCGTGGGATACTGCGCACGTGCTTGCGAGCGTGATCGCCCCACGTGGTCTGCTCGACGGCGATGTACTCTCGGCGAGCACGGTTCTTCCATCCAGCGAAGATGGCAACGTGGCCCGGGGTGAGCACGGCGTCGCCCGGCTTCAAAGCCGAGATGGAGACGTGGCGTGCCCGCGAACCAATCGAACGGCTGGAGTACGACTTGTCGAGCTTCCAGGCCATCGAGACGAAGCCGGAGCAGTCGCGGCGGTAGCCAGCATGGTAGCCGTGCTGGCTGTAGGGGACGCGGCGCTTGATCCACGAACTCGCCCGGGAAAGCACCTCTGCCCGGGTAATGGCGCCTGCGGAACTTGCGAACACGCTGAGAAGAAGAACGAAGGAGAATGACAGAATGATGAGAACCCGGCCTCCTAGGGCCGGCTGACGATGGTTACTCGCTCGTACCTTCACACGGTTGCCTCTCGCTTGGTTGCACTACGTTCGGGAGCCGTGTCCGCCGCTGCGGCCGGTGTCCCGAGCGTGCCCATAGCTCCTGGAGCTGCGATGTGTGGTGCGGGCCAGGAGCGGGGCCGAAGGGGAGAGTAAGCGAGCCGGGTGCCACTTCCAGACAACGCACAGGCCCGGGTACACGAACCCCGGGCCTGTTATCGGTCGCTCTGGCTGTCCGGTTTAGTGATGCTCCGGGTGCTCCGTTGCAGCCGGTGTCGTGATCGTGACGTGGTGCGTTTCGGGCGCCACGTGCGCGGCCTTCGGCACGGTGATCTCGAGGATCCCGTCGCGGAACTGGGCCGTGATGCGGTTGACCTCGGCGCCTACAGGAAGGCGCAGACTGCGCTCGAACGTGCCCCACGAGCGCTCACGCACGTAGTAGTCCTCGTCCGTTGTCTCGTGCTCCTCGTGACGCTCGCCCTTGAGCGTGAGCATGTCGTCTGTGACCGAGATGTCGATCTGCTCGGGCTTCACGCCCGGAATCTCAGCACGGATGACCATGTCCTCGCCGTGGCGGATGACGTCGATCGTGGGCGTCAACATGACCGTCTCGCCCTCGGCACGACGGCGCGTCGGCACTACCCAACCGCCGAGGTCCGAGAAGAGGCGACCCATGTCGCGTTGCAGGCTCACGAGATCGTTGAACGGGTCCCATCTGACCAGCGACTCCATCGAGTTCACCCCCTTACATGACTCGCTACCCGCGGCTCTTCCGCGGGCCTTCACAAGGTATATACCCGCATGAAACCGCAGTTAGATGTGGTAATCAGTGCCAATCGGGGTAGAGTATCGAGATGACGAGCGAGGATGCGGCCGGCCCGGTCCGTCGCTCGCGCGCGCACCCGCCCAACCCTCTTGCCGAGGAGGTCCGAGTGGACGACTTCTCGACTTGGTATGACGCGCTTGCGAAGCCGCCGTGGACCCCCGCGTCTTCGGTCATCGGCACCATCTGGACCATCCTCTATCCGATCATTGCCGTGGCGTTCGGTGCCGTGGTCGTGAAAGTGGTCCGAGGCGACCTGCCGCGGATCGTACTCGTGCCCGTGGCGATCAACGTCGTCACGAACATCGCATTCACGCCTATCCAGTTCGGACTGCGAAACCTGCCGCTCGCAACAGTGGACATCCTGGTCGTGCTGGTCACGATCGTCTGGACCATGGTGCTCGTCTGGCCGAGTGCACGCTGGATCGCTCTTGCACTCGTGCCGTACCTCGTATGGGTTGGAACGGCGAGCGTGCTGCAGATCTCGATCACGCTGATGAATCGCTAGGTGCTACGCTTCGGCACACGTCTCGCCGGCGCCGTGTGCGCGCTGGGCGCGAGGCGGTGTGGCGTGAGGAGGTCGAATGCGCGTCGCGCTCGCACAGATCAACGTGACTGTCGGCGACATCGCGGGCAATGTGTGGCGCATCCTCGACGCCGTCAGCCGCGCCGAGGCTGAGAGCTCAGGATTCACGCTGCTGCCCGAACTCGCGATCACCGGCTATCCGCCCGAGGACCTTCTCGCGAAGGATCACTTCGTCGAGCAGAACCTCGACGCACTCGAGCAGATCGCGGCTGCGTGCCAGCATTCGGTGATCGTCGGGTTCGTCGACCGCATCGGCGACGACCTCTACAACGCGGCGGCCCTCTGCGGCAACGGGCGCGTCCTGCACGTCTATCACAAGCGTCGGCTGCCCAACTACGGGGTGTTTGACGAGCGCCGATACTTCGAGCCGGGCGAGCACCAGGGACTCATCGAACTCGGCGGCACCATGTTCTCGACCACGATTTGCGAGGACATCTGGGTGCCCGACCTGGTTGCCGAGGACGTGGCGAGCGGCTCGGCGGTGCTGTTCAACATCTCAGCCTCGCCCTACCACGCCGGAAAGGGCCAGGAACGCGAGGACATGCTTCGCGAGCGAGCCCGCGAGACGGGTGTGTGGCTCGCGTACTGCAACCTCGTCGGGGGGCAGGACGAGCTCGTCTTCGACGGGCGCTCGGTAGTCATCTCACCGTCCGGCGACGTCGTGGGCAGGGGAGCGTCCTTCGCGGAGGACCTCGTGGTCGTGGACTTCCAGCCAGGAGCGAAGCTGGGCGCGTCGAGCGACCTCGCAGCCGTGCCGGATGGCAATGAAGAGGTCTACGCGGCGCTCGTGCTAGGACTGCGGGACTACTTGGGGAAGAACGGCTTCTCAGATGTCGTTCTTGGCCTGTCCGGAGGCATCGACTCCGCACTCACGGCTGCGATCGCGGTCGACGCGATCGGCGCCGAGCGCGTGCACGGAGTCGTGATGCCGTCGCGGTACTCCTCGGCGGGAAGCCTCGAGGACTCGCGCACACTCGCCGCGAATCTGGGCATAGAGGTGCTCGAGCTGTCGATCGAGGCGCCGTTCGAGGCGTTCGAGCAGACCCTTGCGCCGGTATTCGGCGATTGTGAGCCCGATGTCACCGAGGAGAACCTCCAGGCGCGCGTGCGCGGGACACTCCTGATGGCGCTCTCGAACAAGTTCGGCTGGATCGTGCTTGCGACCGGGAACAAGAGCGAGCTTTCCGTGGGCTACTCGACGCTCTACGGCGACATGGTTGGCGGTTTCGCGCCCATCAAGGACGTGTTCAAGACGCGTGTGTACGAGCTCTCGCGCTGGCGCAATGCGGGAGCGGACCGGGAGGGGCACGGACCGCTGATCCCCGAGGCGATTCTCACCAAGGCGCCGTCGGCGGAGCTTCGCCCCGACCAGACCGACCAGGACACGCTTCCGCCCTATGACGTGCTCGATGCGGTACTGGAGCGCTACGTGGAGCAGGACGCGTCGCAGGAATCGATCATCGCCGAAGGCCACGACGCCGAGATGGTCGCGCGCGTGTGCCGCATGGTTGACGTCGCCGAGTACAAGCGCCGCCAAGGGCCGATGGGGATCCGCGTCACGCCCCGTGCGTTCGGCAAGGACCGACGTATGCCGGTCACGAACCGCTATTGCGGGTAGGCGGACAGGCCAGTGGGCGCCACGGACGACGGAGCGGCCTCACGACCCGTCGCGGCCGCCCCTGGCTTCCGACTCGAGTTCGTTTCGTATGCGTGGCAGCGCTTCGCCGAGGTCGCGCAGCTGCGCTACGACGTGCTCCACGCGCCATTCGACGTGCCACCGTCCGATGACTGGCACGACGACGACCCGGTGTCCGAGCACCTCGTGGCGATAGCGGACGACAGCTCTGTGGTGGGGTACGCGCGGCTCATCACGCGCGGCGCCGAGGCACAGATCCGCCAAGTCGCCGTAGCGTTCGACTGGCAGCGCACTGGGGTGGGCAGCGCGCTCGTGCAAGCGCTCGTGTCGCAGGCGCTCGAGCACGGTGCTCGCGATGTCTGGCTGAACGCGCGCGTGCCCGCGCTGGGCTTCTACGAGCGGCTTGGGTTCGAGGCCGTGAGCGATGTGTTCGCGACCGGGAAGACAGGGTTGCCGCACAGGCGCATGGAGTACCGCGGGTTCGGGGAGTAGTTCGGAGCGCACACAGCAATCCCGCACCGTTGTGCGTGCAGAAAGACGCCACCCGACCTGCCATTGTTTTGCAGGTTCGAGAACAGGGTACTCCCCGCTGTGGCGCTTCGGCGCATACGCGGGGGCTTTGATTCGCCTGGATCCTACGGTCACCCCTTCGGGCGATGAGCCAATGGTGAGACCGACCGCACCCTCGGTGGTACTCGTTCTTCCGCGCGCGAGTTCGACCGAGAATGGGGAAGCGCGGTGTGGGGGGTGGCCGAAGTGCTCGAGCACCGGTCCGTATCGACGCACGGATCCAGAGTAGTCCTTCGGACGGCGGCGGTGACCGCCGTTCTCATCGTATGGGCGGTGGTCTTCGCGGTCTTCGCGGGCACGGCTGTCGCTGTGGATCCGCCGGTTATCGCCGTCCACACCATGGACGACGCCGTCGAAGGCTGGAACTGGCCGCCGGACGAGTTCGTGACGATCACGATCGACGACGGCTCAGGGGGCGCGGCTGAATTCACGACGCTCCGGCGCGTCCAGCTCGGCGGGGACTTCTATGAGTGGGGTCTTGGATACGACATCAAGCCCGGCCACACGGTCACCGTCACCGACGGGAGCACCACGAAGCAGGTGACGGCGACGGGACTTCTCGTCACGGCGGCCGACCCTGATGAGAACACCGTCTGGGGCACGGCTCAGCCCATCAGCCCGCTCGGGGTCTACAGCGAGGGTTCGCCAAGCGTGCCCGCGGCTGCAGATGGCCTCGGCAACTGGTCGGTCGACTTCGACACGGTCGGCTGGGACCTCAAGCAAGGCAACGACGTCGAGGCCGCCCAGCAGGATTCCGATGGCGACAACACGCACGCCACCTGGCACATCCCTTTCCCGGTGTTCAGGGTGGATCCGCAACACCGCGCGATCTGGGGTCACGAATGGCTCGCCTCCACGATGCTGACTGTCGAGGTGAACGATCCCGCCAACGGTCCGGGTGTCGACTACACGTTCCACCCCGACACCGATGAGGAAGGCAACTTCCGCATCGACAACGGCCCCGACGTCGAAGCTGGATTCGAAGTCAGCGTTGCGGACTACAGCCAGACAAAGGAAACGACCGTCACCGCCTTGATCGTCACGAGCGTGGACCAGGAAGCGGACGTCGTGGTGGGCACCGCCGAGGAAGGAACCGTGGTCACGGTCACCTTCGACGGGCACGGGTACAACGACGCCTGGCGCGAAGTGACCGCCAGTGCGGGCGGAGCGTGGGAGATCGACTTCTCAGTGGCAGAGGGAACCGGGGATGAGGGGCGCCCGGTCGACATAGCGCCAGGAATGGCCGTGCTGTCCTTCCAAGATTACGAGGACGAGGACGGGGACGCGACAGGTGTCTACTGGTACGTCCCGGACACCCGATTTCGCGTGCGTCCGGAGAACGACGGCTTCGACGGCTGGGAGTGGACGCCCAACGGCGAGGTGACCATCACTGTGGGTCCGCTCGATGATCCATCGTACGAGGTCAAGGTACCGACCGACGGCAACGGCACCTTCGATACATGGGAGATCCCCTACGACGTGAAGGTCGGCGACCTCATCACTGTGACCGACGGGGTCACGACCAAGGAGACCGATGTAGCTGCCATCGGGGTAACGGAGATCGATGTCGAAGCAGACACAGTCAGCGGCACCGCTGCCGACGGGAGTCAGGTCTGGGTCGAGGTAGACCACGAAGCTGGGTGGGTCGTGCGCTGGCTCACTGCGGCGGAAGGCAGCTGGACCGCCACTTTCGCAGTGGGCTACGACCCCCCCCAGGATCGGACCTATGACCTGGGTCCGGGAACGAGCGGCTTTGCCACGAACATGGACCCGGACGGAGACGGTACGACGATCGACTGGCGCGTGCCGAATCCGGCCTTCAGCGTCCACATGAACACCGACACCGTAGAGGGTTGGGAATGGCAGCCGAGCACGACGGTAACCATCACTGCGGGGACCTACCAGGTCACAACGGAGACCGATGAGGAAGGCAACTTCTGGGTCTTCGAGTTGCCGCACGATTTCCAGCCTGGCGACGAGGTCGTCGTCACAGACGGAACGACGACCAAGACGACAACCCTTGTCGATCTCGACGTCCTGGACATCGACATTGAACACGACACCGTCGCTGGTACGACGAGCGCCGCGAGCGGCGTGATAGTCGAGGTCAACACCGGCTCCGACGAGTGGGTGGCTCGATGGCCCGTCGTAACCGCAGGCGCGTGGATGGCGGACTTCTCGGTGCCGGGCCCGGACGAGAACGAGCAGGCGATCGCCGACATCCAACCGGGCACGGACGGGTCGGCGTTCGTCCCCGACGATGACGGGGACCAAACGCAGTACGACTGGCGTGTGCCACGACCGGTGTTCAACGTGCACCCGTATGGCGATGCGGTCGTCGGGGAGGACTTCGAGCCCGGAGAAGAGGTCACGATCACGGTCGGGAGCCTTGGCGATCCTGACTATGAGACCAAGGTCACCGTGGACGAAGAGCGCCGCTTCGAGCTCTGGGGCATCTCGTACGACATCAAGCCCGGCGACCTCGTCACGGTAACGCAGGGCGACACGGTCAAGTCGACCACGGTCGTGCCTCTCCAGATCGAGGAGGTCGACCCTGTCGCGGACACCGTGACAGGTAGCGCTTCTCTGGGTCCGGTCGGGGTGGACGTCCATACCGATCTCGACGAGTGGGTCGT
>CAYGYT010000016.1:0-6230 GCA_964354215.1 uncultured Eubacteriales bacterium
GCCCACCAAGAAATGACGAAAGCCCCGCCCACGTGGCGGGGCTTTCCCTTTGTCTGGCCTACGCCTCTTGTTCCCTTGCTGCCTTGCGCAATGATGAAGGCGTCTGCCGCTCAGGGCCCTACCCGGGGTCGCGGGGAACATACGCTAGAGAGTGTTGATGGCATCTTCGCAGACTACCCGGCCGGGTAGTCTGCGGCAGGGACGCTGCGCAGGGCACGCGTCTGGATCGGTCGCCTGGGCGGCAGTCTCGGGACGCCGAGCGCGGATGGCTATCCGGGGGGTGCGAACATGGAGCGCACCAAGTTCCTTCTGATAGACCCGACAGCACCCGAGTGGCGGGTCAGAGCGGGAGAACGACCCCGCGGGTCCCGCTTCTTCAGGTTCTCGATGCTTTCGAGCCTCTACGTCGCGGCTGCGATGCCCGACTACGTGGAGACGAGGATCGTCGACGAAGAGATCGAACCGATCGACTTCGGTACCGATGCGGACGTGATCGGTATCTCGTTCATGACCTACAACGCCCCGCGCGCCTACGAGATCGCAGATCGATTCCGTCACGAGATGGGCAAGCCGGTGATCTTCGGCGGCTATCACCCGACGTTCATGCCGGAAGAGGCCATCGGGCATGCCGATGCCGTCTGTGTCGGCGATGCCGAGGGCACGCTGCCGCGAATGATGGAGGACTTCGCCGCGGGCCGGCTGCAGCAGATCTACCGCAGCGAGCCGTGCGACCTTGCGGGGCTGCCGAAACCAGACTGGTCGCTCATTCGGAAGAAGGACTACGCGCCACTGGGCTTTGTTGAGGCGACCCGCGGCTGTACCCATCAGTGCAGATTCTGCTCCGTCACCGCGTTTCATCACCATCACTTCAGGACCCGGCCCGTGGCTGAGGTGATCGACGAGCTCAGGTCACTCGGCCGGAACGTTCTCTTCATGGATGACAACATCATCTGCAACCGGGAGTACGCGAAGGAGCTCTTCGCCGCGATGATCCCGCTCGGCAAGCGCTGGTTCAGCCAGTGCGGCATAGGGATCGCCGAGGATGAGGAGCTGCTCCATCTAGCCTCCCGCAGCGGATGTCGCGGGCTGTTCATCGGCTTCGAGTCTCTCAACGAGGCGGGCCTGCGCTCCTGGAGCAAGCGGTCCAACGTGGGGAGGGACTACCACGCGGTCGTTCGGAGGCTTCATGCGGCCGGTATCGCCATATGCGCCGCCTTCGTGTTCGGCGGCGATCACGACACTCCGGACGTGTTCGAGCGAACGCTCGAGTTCCTCCTGGAGGCCAACGTCGAGACGGTGCAGGCGACCAGGCTGACGCCGTTTCCCGGCACGACCGTCTTCGCGGAGATGGATCGCGACGGGCGGATCTTCGACAAGGACTGGTCCCACTACGACTTCAATCACGTGGTGTTCGAGCCGCTCCAGATGCGACGTGAGACGCTCGACACGGGCGTGGGGTGGCTGGTGAGGGAGTTCCACGAACGTCGCAGAATCGCGACGAGAGTACTGAGGAGCTTCCGGTACCTGGACCCCGTGCTCGTGCTCGGCGGTGTCGTGCCCGTGAACCTGGGTTGGCGGGTGAAACTGACTGCGGACGATAGCTTCCGGAAAGGCGCTGCGCTTGTGCCCTAGGCCGCGGGAGTCTGCGCGACGGCCACGAGCGGACACGGCGACGCGTGTACGACTACTCCCAGCGGAAGAGGCGTGCAGAGAGCGCCGTGCACACGACAAGCACGCCGAGCAGCACCGCAGTCGCGAGCAGGAAGTCGCTCCACGGCTCGCCGAACCAGAGACCCTTGAGCAGGCGAACCGCATAGGTGAGGGGCAGGAACTGCGCGATGCGCCGTACGGACTCGGGCATCACAGCGAGCGGGATGGTCGCGCCCGATAGGAACATCATCGGGTAGAAGACCACCATGCCGATGACCTGGGCGGTCCGCGCGGTCGGCGCGACTGCGGCGATCAGGTAGCCGATCGAAAACATTGAGAGCGCGCAGAAGACGATCGCGATCCCCACGACGATGACGCTGCCGTCGAACGCCACGCGGTACAGGATCCAGCCGACCGCGACGAGCGCGAGAATGCCGATGAACATCATGAGCAGGTTGCTGACCACATCGGCGGCGATGAACGTCATAGGCCGCAGCGGCGTGCTGCGAAAGCGCCGCAGGACGCCTGATTCGCGATAGGCACCGATGCTGATGGGAATCGACATGAAGCCCACGATGCCGAGCACCATCGCCGTGTACGCAGGCATCGCGACGTCCATCGATCCAAGACCTCCGAACAGTGGGCTGGGCTCGTTCCCGTACATCACGCCGAAGAGCACGACGATGAGCGGTGGGAATGCGATCGTGAAGAATGTCGCAATGGGTTCTCGGACATACAGCCGGATGTCGGTGGAGGCGAGCCGCAGGAAGCCGCGCATCGCTAGTCCCTCATTTCCCTACCGGTCAGCGCAAGGAAGACGTCCTCGAGGTTCGGCTGCTCGGTGCGCAGATCCAGAAAGCCGACGTGGGCGTCTTCGAGCGCCGAGACGACGGTGCTCGCGAACCGGTCGCCCCGCCCATACACGACGACTCGTGAGTCGATCTGCTCCACGCGTCCGATGACGTCCATCCCATCGAACGAAGGAGCCACCACACCCTCCGGGAGCGTGAACACGAGCCGTCTCTCCACGCCGAGGCTGCTCACGAGAGTCTCCGGGGTATCGAGTGCCACCACTGCGCCGTGGTCGATGATGAGCACGCGATCGCAGAGGCGTTCTGCCTCCTCCATGAAGTGCGTGGTGAGCACGACCGAACATCCTGCGTCGCGAACGTCGCGGACGAGGTCCCACATCGAACGGCGCGCCTGCGGGTCGAGCCCGGTCGTCAGCTCGTCGAAGAAGACGACCTCGGGCCGGCTTACGAGCGCGAGCGCTATGAAGAGCCGCTGTTTCTGGCCTCCGGAAAGCTTCGAGAAACGAGCGGAGCGCTTGTCGGAGAGGCCAAGCCGCTCGATGAGCTCGTCGACGTCCGTGCTGCGTTCGTAGAATGAAGCGAAGAGACTGAGCGCTTCCCGCACACGCAAGTGCGGCGGCAGGGCGCTTTCTTGCAGCTGGACGCCGATCCTATCGGCCAGTCTCTCGCGATTCGCAGGATCCTCGCCGAGGATCCGGATCGTTCCTCCATCTGGTCGCCGAAGCCCCTCGATGCACTCGATGGTCGTGGTCTTGCCTGCTCCGTTGGGTCCCACCATGCCGAAGATCTCGCCCTCGCATACGTCGAACGAGACATCAGCGACTGCCAGCACGTCCCCGTACTGCTTGCGAAGCTCGTGCACTTGGATGACGTCCGGCACTCCGACTCTCCAATCGCGTACGTGCGCACGAGACGCCCCGGAAAGACCCGGGTCCCGTCCGGGGTCGTCGCCTCGGCCATGGGTGCCCAGGGGTTCCTAGCGGCTCTTCCCCCAGTATGGGCCCGGGTGCGGTCCCAAGAACCACGATACCTCGTAACCGTTGAGGCCCGCCCACTCCTCGCCGGCAGCCTCGAGCTTCGCGTTACCGCAGTTCATGTAGTCCAGAGCCATGATCACGTTTCCGTTCCTGAACAGCGCACGGCGCAGCGTCGGTTCGGCGCTCCTTCGCCCCAGCCTGATGAAGTACGCATAGTCTCTCGCCACCTGGCTCAGGTCCTTCCGCTTGAGCTCCGAAGTCAGACGGGCGACGGCTCGGGGATGCTCCCTCTCCATGAGCACGAGTGCACCGGCTGCAGCGGACCGCTTCTCCGCCCGTCGGCTGTGAAGGAGCTTGGTCAGGGGCTTGACGGCCGGCTTTCCGATGTCCGCGAGCATCGCTTCTACCGCATGTGTTCGCAGCCCGCCTAGCATCTTGGTCGCCGGTCGCACCCACGTGCGGTCGGTCTTCTTGACGACGTGCGCCAGTCTCTTCCGACCCGTCGGTGTGAGCGATGGGTTGTCGTACTCGGCCACAATGGCCTTGAACGCTCCCGGGGCCTTCAAGAGGAGCATCGCCTTGGTGTCCGCGACGGTCGCGTCGGGCTCGGTAACAAGCGCGTCGCACAGGGGTGCCGCGGATTGGCGTCTTGCTATGCCGAGGAGAGCCTGACTCGCCGCCAAGCGCACCTTTGGTTCTGGGTCCTGCCTTGCGGCCCGGGCGATCGGCTCCCACGTGTGTGATCGTCCCAGCGCAAGCACGCACGCGACTGCTCTTTGGCGGTCTGCAGGATCCCTGTCCGTCTCAAGCGTCGTGACGACCTCCGTCCAGACGCGGTCTGAGTAGGTGCGAAGCGTCCTGTCATTGGCCGTCAGCGCGGTGATCTCAGCACACGCTGAAGGTTCCAGTGACTTCGCAATGGCGATGGCGGCGCTTTCGCATCGCTTCGCGTCACGGTTGGCGCTGATGGTCGCGAGTGCCTCGTCTGTGCTCACTGAGCTCGACAGGAGAAAGAGAGAGACAGCACCATAAAGGGCGACGATTCCTGCTAGCGCGCCAACAAGCACGTGTCTGGACTGAAGCCCCACCTGTTCACCCCGCCCATATCCGGTTCCCCCGAACCGGGAAGCCCATCCTCGACGCCCGTTCTTAGTGTTGACCTCGCTGCGCGCGTGCGGCCGGAAGCGGCTCAGCGGCGCAAGTGCACAGGTATATACCCCATCGAGGCTGCGACGATGCCGGTCTCTGCCCGGGTCGCCGATGGGTTCCGGATGGTGTGCCTGGTGCGGCGGCTCGGGCAGGTCGGTCCTGCGACCAACATCGTGAATCGACTGTTGGTTCGTGTTCGCTCGCGTGAGCGCCCTTGCCGCGGAGTAGACTACGACACATGAATGCCGAGGACGAACCAGTCGAACTCCCGCCCAACCGTCCGCCCGGCATGCTCGGCGAGGCTGGCTTGAACCTCATGAAGGTCGACACGTTCGAGCCGGACGGCCTGAACGCGGGACTCACCCAGGAGTCCACATGGGAGACGCGCTGGCTGTGGATCGTCCTGCTGTATCTGCTGTTCTTCCCCGCCGCGGCCTTCGTGTTGTGGCGCTCCACGCGCATCCCGCGTAGAGGCAAGATTCTCGCGACGATCCTCGGACTCGCAGGCCTCGTGCTCGTTGCGATCGCGATCTGGCCACGATAGGCCCGTGCCAAGCCGGACACGCCGCGGATCTGGCGCGACCGGGCGCGTCACCGCTACGGTGCCGGCCGCACCCGGCCCGAGACGAGGAAAACGCCCCCGGGCTTCGGCCCGAAGGCGCTCTCCGTTCAGCGGCGGACTTGACTCGCTTCGGGCAGCGCGTGCACGCCTGGCATCGCCAGCGGGCTTGCGAACGCCGTTCGTGCCGTTCCGACGAGCTCGCGTGGTTGGTGCCGCTGCCCCGAAGGTGGCTTCTCGCCTATCGCGCCCGCCCGGGGCCCTAGCGCGCCCCCCAACAAGCATCACGGCTGGCGACGCTCCCATGGGCCCGCCTTTCCCAGGCGCGGCCCGCGCCGCGACACCTTAGATGCAACACCTCGTAGGTACCCGTCTCGGAAGACGTTCTCACGAGCTGCGCCGAGATTCGCCGGCCGAGATTCGCCGGCCGAGGCGGAAGCGGAACCACGCCGTTCGCCTGCGCACCTGCCTCGGCGCAACCGAGCGGACGCCGGCGCGCGGCTACCTGAAGAACCGCACGGCGAGCGACAGGATGATGGTGAGCAGGATGCTCAGAAGGATCGACGTGGTGATGGGGACGAAACAGCTCCAACCGTCCCTGTCGATGCGGATGTCGCCGGGAAGCGAGCCGAGACGCCCGCCGATGCCCAGCCGCCCGAAGACCCAGAGCAGGCCCCCGAGCAGGGCGAGCACCAGTGCGAACAAGATGATGAGCTTGCCGACTTGCTGGAGGTCCACGTCTTTCCGTCCCGTTCGCGTTGGCGCGGCGCTCGGCTACTCGTCGACCGGCGGTAGCCGGCGCGTCTTCTTCTTCGCGGCCACACGCGCCTTGGTGGCAAGGCGCCTCTCGGAGGCGGCGCGAGTCGGCTTCGTCGGCTTGCGCGGAGGCGGCGGTGGTGCGAGCCGCTGTTCGATGCGCTTGCGCAGCCGCTCCAGGCAGTCCTGCTTGTTGCGGAGCTGGCTGCGCTCGCGTCGGCAGACGACGACGATGCCCGTGGGACGGTGCTTGAGGCGTACGGCGGAGTCGGTCGTATTCACCGACTGCCCGCCCGGACCCGTCGCCCGAAACGTACTGACGTCACA
>CAYGYT010000016.1:6330-46533 GCA_964354215.1 uncultured Eubacteriales bacterium
GTAGCGCTCACTCTTCTTTGAGCGTGATGGCTTCGACGGGGCAGCTCTCGAGCGCGTCACGGGTGCAGTCGTAGAGCTCCGGGTCGGGCGTCTCGTCGATCACCCATGCGTAGCCGTCGTCACGCATCTGGAACACCTCGGGGCACGTGTCCTCGCAGAGTCCACAGCCGATACACAGGTCCAGGTCGATAACCGGCTTCATTCGGCCACCCCCATTGCTCGGCGACGCGTCACGATCGTGCGCCCACGTCCCGCTCTCGGACGCGCATCGCATGCTGAAGATACCCCTGCAGCGCATCCCCGACACCCAACGGGTATTATCCCCGCAGGTGACAGGATGTGGGAGCGAAGATGGGCGATGTGGTCGTCGGCACGTGTTCGTGGACCGACAAGACGATGATCGAGCGCTGGTATCCCAAGGGCGTGTCCTCCGCCGAGGCCCGCCTCCGCTACTACGCATCCCGCTTCGACGCCGTCGAAGTCGACTCCACGTTCTACGGCCTGCCGAAGAGAGATGTTGCAGCGCACTGGGCCGAGCGCACCCCGCCCGACTTCACCTTCCACGTGAAGGCCTACGGGCTCATGACCGGCCACGAGGTGGACGAGCGCTCGCTCCACCCCGATCTGCGGGAGTACGCGCACGAGATCACGCCGCGGGGCCGAGTGCGCAACCCCTCGGCCGAGATGGTAGGGCGCGCCTTCGAACTGTTCGTCGAGGAGCTGGAACCGCTGCATCGCGCCGGCAAGCTCGGCGGCGTACTCATGCAGTACCCGCCCTACCTGACCGCGCTGGAACCGGGGCGCAAGCGGCGGAACTTGGAGTTCATCGAGATGGGTGCGGAGATGCTCCGTCCGCTCCCGGTCTTCGTGGAGTTCCGCCACAACTCCTGGGTCGCCGATGACGAGCTCCCGCGCACCCTGCGGTTCCTGGCGGATCGCGGACTCACGTACGTTGCGGTCGACGCGCCGCAGATCGCCCAAGGCACGACGATGCCGCCGGTCACCGCGGTCACGAGCCCGCTCGGCTACGTGCGCCTGCACGGGCGCAACAAGGGGACGTGGTACGCGCGCACCGCCTCGGCAGCCGATCGCTTCGACTACGCCTACACACAAGAGGAGCTCCGAGAGTGGTACGAGCCGGTCCGACAGCTCGCCGAGGAGACCGAGCGCACCTGGGTGATGTTCAACAACTGCAAGTACGACTACGCGCCGCGCAATGCGCGCGAGATGGCGGAGATTCTAGGCGACCTCGTGGCGCCCCGCCGAGGGGGAGTGGCCACCGGTGAGCCCGTCGAGACGGAGCCGGGGGGCGGGGACGGCGGCGATTCGGGTGGCGGCCGGAGCGAGCCTGGCGGTGCACGCCGCACGAGTGCCGCAGACGGAGGGGAGCAGCTCGGGTTCGGGGTCTAGCGCCGCGCCGAACGCACTCGGCAGGCTAGCCTCGGCGCAGCGTGATGACGTGCACCTCGGGCTGTGCGAAGAAGCGCAGCGGTGCCGTCACGGTGCCGACGCCGTTCGAGATCAGGATCGGCACGCCGTTCTCGTGTTTCCAGCCGGTGAGGAAGCGCTGCCCGAACCGCGAGGCGACCATCGGAGCGAACCTGCCAAAGAACGTGACCTGCCCTCCGTGTGTGTGGCCCGCGAGTGCCAAATCCCACTTGTCACCGGCTTCAGAGAGCTGACCCCCGAACACGTCGGGATTGTGTGACACGAGGATCGCGAACTCGGAAGGGGAGACGTCTTCGGCGATACGGCACGCATCCGGATGGCCGGTGTAGAGGTCTTCGACACCGCCGACGGCGATCGAGCCCCCGTCCTTCCAGACGCGGACTGTCTTGTTCTCGAGCAGCGTGATGCCGGCGCGCTCGAGCCCGGCTACTGCTTCCTCCCGGCTCTCCCACACGTCGTGGTTGCCGAGCACCGCATAGCGTGCGAGCTTCGCCTTGAACCGGGAAGCCTCGGGGTAGAACACCTGGGCGCCCGTGGTTCGGCCTCCGACGTAGTCCCCGCCGAGTATGAGCACGTCGGCGTCCAGACGGTTCACCGCATCCACGAGTCCCGCCATGCGCTGTCGGCCGAGGTGCGGGCCGGCGTGTATGTCGGCAACGAACACGACCCGCAGGCCGTCGAAGGCGGCTGGAACGTCGGCGCTGACAAGGTCTCTCCTGTCAACGCGCAGGCGACGCGCTTCGGTCGCAGCGATCAGGAAGAACGCAGAGGTGAGTAGGACGACGATGAGCGCCGCCGTACGCAGGGCGCGCGTCAACGGCGTGTCAGGTATGGGGCTGAAAATCGACATGGTAATCGCCGGAGATGCAAGACTCCGGCCAAGTCCGTCAGACACCGGCGCGAACGACCACGCCATTGCCAGTAGAATGTGATTCGTGACCACCATCTCCGATGTCGCGTCGTTGTGGCCCGCCTGGGTGTTCGTGGCGGCACTGCTTGTATGGTCGCTCTACCACGATACCGCGTATCACCGAGTTCTTACTTCCTACGGGCGGCTCCGGGCATCGCGGGGTGCGGCCGACGAGAACTGGCCCTCTCCGCATGTCGCGCGCGAGTTTGCGGTCAATCCGGCGATCCTGCTCGTTGCCGGAGCGCTCGCGTTTGTCTCCGCGGGTTTGCTGGGTTGGGCGACGTACGTGCTTGCCGCCGATGCGGCCGCGACCGAGTCACCGCAACGTGTGGCGTCGGCGTTGGCGTGTGTGACACTCGTCGTGGTCGGGGTCGTGCTGCTCCGGGCTTCCGTCGTGCGATTGCGCTCGCCGTGGCACGGCGTCGGGCGGCTGCTGCGGCGCGCCGTCTACGCCTCGTCGGCCCGCCGGGAGACGCTGCTTTCCGAGGCGCTCACGCTCGACCCGGAGCTCAAGACCGCGGACGACGCGGTTACGCAAGCGGGCAAGGCCAGGGTGCACGAAGGACCGTAGGGGACGAAGCCTCCCGCCGTTCTTGGTGGTACGCCCCTGATGCCCGTCAGCGCCCTAGGGATGCTTGTTCCCAGAAGGGAACCCGCTAGACTAGGCGAACAAACCACCAAACACCGCGTTCTGGCGGACGCGTTTGCAACTCCTCCTGGGGTAAGGGGTGGCTGTGGAAGGCCCGGCTTTGGTGTTCTCGGGATTCCTTCTGCTTGGCGTGCTCTTCGCCTTCTTCATGACCTGGCTTCCCTCGAGACTCGCGCCCCGCGAGCCAAACCCTGCGAAGTCCCGACCGTACGAGTGTGGCGAGGTCCCCGTCGGTCAGCCGTGGATCCGTTTCCGCGTCGCCTACTACATCTTCGCGCTGATCTTCGTCGTCTTCGATATCGAGACGGTCTTTCTCTACCCGTGGGCGGTCATCTTCCGGAAGCTCGGCGTCTTCGGCCTTGTCGAGATGGCCGTCTTCATCGGCATCCTGACACTCGGGCTCGCCTACGCGTGGCGCAAGGGCGTCCTCAGATGGGTGTAGACGAGCCGGGCACCGTCATCATGGGCCCGCTCGACCGGGTCATCGCGTGGGCGCGCGGACGGTCGCTTTGGCCGCTCACCTTCGGCATCGCCTGTTGCGCGATCGAGATGATGAGCGCTGGCTGTTCCCGCTACGACACCGACCGGTTCGGCATCTTCTTTCGTGGCTCGCCGCGCCAGTCCGACGTGATGATCGTCGCGGGTACCATCACGCCCAAGATGGCCCAGCGCATCGAGCGCCTTCACGCGCAGATGGCCGCCCCGAGGTACGTCATCGCGATGGGCTCGTGTGCGATCTGCGGCGGACCGTTCGCGGGGGGCTACAACGTCGTGAACGGAGTCGATTCGCTGATTCCGGTGGACGTGTACGTTCCCGGCTGCCCGCCTCGCCCCGAGGCGCTCATCCAGGCGCTCGTGATGCTGCAGGACAGCATCGTCGCCGGGGTGCCGCCGGCCTCGCAACGACGTGAGACGGCGAGCGCGGAATGATGGCCGCCGTCACCAGCCTGACGGTCGCTCTCCCTGAGCTGCTCCCGCCCGGGTCCGAAGAACGGGGAGCCATCGGGTCGGGTGGCATCGCATGCTTCGAGGTGCCGGCCCAGCGTGTTGTCGATGCGATGGCGGCGCTCAAGGAGACGGGGGGCTTCTCTCGGCTGTCGCTCCTGACCGCTGTCGATCTCCCCGAAGGCGCCGGACTCGAGATGCTGTACGTGGTCTCGCGGCCGTCCGATGGGACTCTCGTCGCTATCAAGGTGCCGCTCGCCGAGGGGTCTCCGCTCGTTCCGACGATCTCCGGTGTATGGCGCGCCGCCGAGTGGCTCGAGCGCGAGGTCTACGACCTCTTCGGCGTCGTCTTCGAAGGCCACCCGGACCTGCGTCGCATCCTGTTGCTGGAGGACTTCGTCGGCCACCCGCTGCGAAGATCGTACGGAGGGCAGACGGCCGAGGGCGAAACGGTCGAGGGCGAGACCACCACAGACACGCTCACTCGCGCGCGTGCGAGCGAACTCGATCTCGAGAAGGTGCGCTCGTTCGCCGAGGAGACGCACGACGCGAGTCGGCTCGCGCGCTACGAACGCCCCGTCGTGGGCCCCGAGCTTCGCTCCGAGAAGATCATCCTGAACATGGGTCCGCAGCATCCCAGCACCCACGGCGTGCTGCACTTCCTGCTGTCGCTCGAGGGCGAGATCGTGACCTCGGCGGAACCCTCGATCGGCTATCTGCACCGGTGCATCGAGAAGCTCTGCGAATCGAAGACGTACAAACAGTGCATCGCGATGATGGACCGGGCGGACTACGTTTCGGGGTTCCTCACCGAGCACGCCTTCGTGCTCGCCGCAGAGGAACTCGGCGGCGTCGAGGTGCCGCCGAAGGCCGAGTACCTACGCGTCCTGTTCTCGGAACTCTGCCGGATCACCAGCCACCATGTGTGGCTCGGCTCGTACGGTCTCGACCTTGGGGCGCTCACGCCCTTCCTCTACTGCTTCAGGGAGCGAGAGGCGATCCTCGACTTCTTCGAGGCGACCACCGGTGGTCGCATGATGTTCAACTACTTCCGCGTCGGCGGCGTGAAGGCCGACCTTCCGCCGGGACTCGCCGCCGACATCAAGCGCCTCCTCGAGAAGCTGCCGGCTGCGATCGATGAGTACGAGTCGCTGCTCACGACCAACGAGATCTTCCTCGCGCGCACGAAGGGCGTCGGCATCATCTCCCCGCAGATGGCCGAGGACTACTGCCTCAGCGGCGCCATGCGCCGAGGGTCGGGCATCTCGTCGGACTTGCGGCGCGACGAGCCCTACGGGGCATACGGTGACTTCGACGTGCGCGTGCCGGTGGGTACGGTCGGCGACTGCTACGACCGCTACCTCGTGCGTGTTGCCGAGATGCGCGAGGCCGGGCGCATCGCTCTTGCGGCGCTCGAGGGGATGCCCGAGGGCGACCACATCAACCCGGACGTGCCGAGGACGTACAAGCCGCCCGCTGGCGAGGCGTACCGTCGCGTCGAGAGCCCGCGCGGCGAGCTCGGCGTCTATCTCATGAGCGACGGCACGAGCCAGCCCTGGCGGATGAAGATCCGCTCGCCCGCGTTCTCGAACCTGCAGGTCGCTCCCGCTCTGCTGGTGGGTCGGCGGATGGGCGATGTCGTGGCGGTCGCCGGATCGGTCGACGTGGTAATGGGAGAGATCGACCGATGAGCCTACTCAGGATCATCGTCGCGGTCGTGGCGACGTTCGCCTTCTTCATGGTGAACACGGTGATCGTGATGTACCTCGAGCGAAAGGTGCTAGGGCATCTTCAATCACGGCTCGGGCCGATGCGCACCGGGTTCCACGGCGTACTGCAGCCCATCGCCGACGCCGTGAAGGTGCTGGCCAAGGAGGACCTCTGTCCTGCGCGCGCCGACCGCATCCTCTTCCGGCTCGCGCCCATCATGGCGTTCGTCCCCGCGTTCCTCGTGTGGGCGGCGATGCCGTGGGCCGAGAGCTTCTTCGGCCTCGATCTGGATGTCGGCGTCTTCTACGTGTTCGCGGTCGCCGCCCTCTTCCCGATCGGTCTGTTGGTGGCCGGTTGGGCTTCCAACAACAAGTACTCGCTTCTCGGCGGCTTTCGTGCCGCGGCCCAGCAAGTGAGCTACGAGGTGCCGATGCTGCTGTCGGTCATGGGTGTTGTCATGCTCGCGGGCTCGCTCGGCCTCACCTCGATCGTTGATGCTCAGTCCCAGACATGGTTCGTGTTCCTGCAACCGCTCGCGTTCGTTCTCTACCTCATCTGCATACTCGCCGAGCTCAATCGAGTCCCCTTCGACATGCCGGAGGCGGAGTCCGAACTGGTGGCCGGCTTCAGCGTCGAGTACTCGGGAATGCGCTTCGCCATGTTCTTCCTCGCCGAGTACGCGAACGTATTCACGATGTCGGTCCTTGGCGCGCTGCTCTTCTTGGGCGGCTGGTCGGGGCCATTCCTCCCGGGTCTCGCCTGGCTTCTGCTCAAGGCCTACCTGATCGTCACGTTCATCGTCATGGTGCGCGGCACCCTGCCCCGAATCCGGGTGGACCAGCTCATGGCCTTCGGCTGGAAGATGCTCCTGCCGATGGCGCTTGCGAACGTGCTCATCACGGGCGTCGGCATCGTCGTCGGCTGGTGGGCGCTCGTCGTGCTCGAGCTCCTTGCGCTCGGGCTGCTCTTCTGGCTCATCTCCGCCGTCGCCGGGTCAGCCGGCGGCGCGCTACCCGCGGACGCGGAGGTGTTGCCGTGATCGGCATCGCCCGCGGCTTGGTGACCACGTTCAAGCACCTGGTGCGCCCTGCGATCACCGAGCTCTACCCCAATGAGAAGCGCGAGCTGCCCGAGCGCAGTCGCGGGTCCATCGCGCTCACGATGGGCGAGGACGGGACCCCGCTCTGCAAAGCATGCCTGCTGTGCTCGCGCGAGTGCCCCGACGATGCTCTCTTGGTCGAGGTCGAAAAGGGACCCGAGGGCAAGGGCCGGGTACTCACGCGCTTCACCTTCGACATGGGGCGCTGCATGTACTGCGGGTTGTGTGTCGAGGCTTGTACGTCGGACGCACTGCGCATGACGACGGAGTTCGAGCATGCGTCGTGGGACCGGGCCGACGTCGTGCGGGTGCTGTACGCAGCGCCTGCCCGCGCCACCGACGAGACGCCCGGCGCGGCGGCCTCTGCCGGGCCTTCTGCGGATACCGCACCCCCTGCGGAGGAGTCCTGATGACTCGCACTGCCGTCGTCTTCTATGCGTACGCGCTCGTATCACTCGTGGGCGCGGTCGGCATGGTCGTCGCCCGCAACCTCATCTACTCGGTACTCTCGCTCTTCGCCTCGCTCCTCGCGCTCGGCGTTCTCTATCTGCTTCTGGGCAGCCAGTTCCTTGCCGCGATGCAGTTGTTCATCTACGGCGGTGCCGTCACCGTGCTCGTGCTCTTCGTTGTCATGCTCACGCGGGCCGCATCCGAGGAGCCTGGCGACTTCACCAAGTTGACACGCCCGATCTCGCTGATCGGAAGCATCCTGCTGTTCGTGGTTCTGGCGGGTGTCTTCGTCAGGACGGAGTTTTCGGTGGCCACCTCGTTTCAGCACGACACGGCATCGCTCGCGCAGATCCTGTTCTCTCGCTACGTTCTGCCGTTCGAGCTGGCGGGACTCGCGCTGACCGTCGCGCTCGTCGGCGCGATAGTGATCGCGCGCGACGATGCGCCCATCCGGCTGCCTGCATCCGAGGCCGGTGACGCGACCGACGCCAACGAGGCAGTCGAAGCCGAGGGCGTTGCCGAGTGATCACGCTCACCCACTACCTCGTCCTGGCGGCCGCGCTCTTCTGCATCGGCGTCTACGGTGCCCTCACGAGTCGGAACGCTCTACGCGTGCTCATCTGCGTCGAGCTCATGCTGAACGCCGTGAACCTGAACCTCGCCGCGTTCTCGGTCTACGTTGCCCCGCGCGAGGCCGTCGGAATGAACTTCATCGTCTTCCTCATGGTGCTTGCTGCCGCCGAGGTAGGACTTGGCCTTGCCATCATGGTCGCCATCCACCGCAAGCGTGAAGTGACCGAGATAGACCGGCTTTCGTCGCTGAAGGGGTAGCGGATGGCGCTGATGCAGAACGCATGGATGCTGCCGCTGGTGCCGTTGCTTGCGTTCGGCGTTGTGCTCGCAGGCGGTCGCCGCCTCCCGCTCATCCTCGCGCCGGCGGTCGCCATCGCCGCCATCGGAGCCGTGTTCGCCTCCTCGCTCGCGATTCTCGCGTATGTGTGGTCCGGCGAGCGCTTCGCCGCCTCGCTCACGTGGCTCTCGGCGGGCGGCTTGAGCGTGCGCGCAGGCATCAGCATCGACCCGCTCTCGGCACTGATGCTCATCGTCGTGTCGTTCGTGAGCCTGCTGGTGCAGGTGTACTCGCTTGGATACATGCACAACGAGGAGCGCTTCCGGTGGTACTACGGCGCGATCTCGCTCTTCTCGGCGGCCATGTTGGGCGTGGTCGTCGCCGACAGCTGGCTCACGATGTACATGTGCTGGGAGCTCATGGGCCTCGCGTCGTACCTGCTCATTGGCTTCTGGTTCGAGCGGCCCGAAGCAGCTGCCGCCGCGAAGAAGGCGTTTCTGGTCACTCGCCTGGGCGACGTGGGTTTCGGACTGGCGATCGCAGCCATCTGGTGGAACGCGGGGAGCGTGCACTTCGAGACGGTGTTCCGACGCCTCGAGCATGGCTTGATCTCTCCGGAAGCGGCGACCGTGATCGCGCTGCTGCTCTTCGCGGGCGCCATGGGTAAGAGCGCGCAGTTCCCGCTGCACGTCTGGCTTCCCGACGCCATGGCCGGCCCCACTCCGGGTTCTGCGCTGATCCACGCGGCCACGATGGTCGCGGCAGGCGTCTACCTGGTCGCGCGCTCGTACCCGCTGTTCGAGGCGAGCGCGACGGCGCTCTCGGTCGTGGCGATCGTCGGGACGATCACGGCGGTGATGGCCGCGTTGATCGCGGTTGCGATGGACGACATCAAGAAGGTGCTGGCGTACTCCACCATCTCGCAGCTCGGTTTCATGATGCTGGCGCTCGGGGTCGGCGCTCCGGCCGTCGCGATGTTCCACCTCACGACGCACGCGTTCTTCAAGGCGCTACTCTTCCTCGCCGCGGGCTCGGTCATCCATGCGACGCACAACCAGGACATGCGTCAGTTGGGTGGGCTGTGGCGCAAGATGCCTTGGACCACCGCTACGTGGGTACTGGGGGCGCTCTCCCTCGCGGGAATTCCTCCGCTTGCCGGCTTCTGGAGCAAGGACGAGATCCTGGGCGCGGTCCTGCACTCCGGTCGGACGAGCCTGCTCGTGGTAGGTCTGTTCACCGCGTTCCTGACAGCCTTCTACATGGGCCGCGCTACGTTCATGACCTTCTTCGGCAAGCCACGTGACGAGGAGCTCTTCGCTCACGCGCACGAGTCCCCGTGGGTGATGACAGGCCCGCTCGCCGTGCTCGCGACCTTGGCGGTCGTCGCTGGGCTGGTCGGGTCGCCGGTGAGCGACTACGCCTTTGGGCGCTTCCTCGGCGAGCATGCTGCCGAGGAGCCGAACCTGGTACTGCTCGGCCTGGCTGTAGGAGTCGCCGTTGGCGGTATCGTGCTCGCCTGGCTCATGTACATCAAGCGAGCGGTGGAGCCGGACCGCCACCTCAGATGGCGGCCGCTCGCGTTCCTCCTGCCCAACAAGTTCTGGTTCGACGAGATCTACCAGTCTGTCATCGTGAAGCCCCTCATGGCGCTCGCCGGTTTCTCGGCGAAATTCGACCGCGTCGTCGTGGACGGTGCGGTCCGTGGTGTAGGTGCCATCGGCATGGCCTCAAGCCGCTTCCTCGCAGTGTTCGATCGACGGGTCGTAGACGGGGCGGTGGACGGGCTCGGCACGTCGGTGCGGGCCGGGGGCCGCCAGGTCCGCCGGATTCAGACAGGCAATGTCCAGACCTACCTGCTCATGTTCTTCTTGGCCGTGCTCGCTCTCCTTGTGGCGTTCACGCGATGAGCACGTTGCCGCTGCTGTCGATCGTGACGCTCGCGCCGGCGCTAGCCGCATTCATCGTGCTGCTCCTACCGCGCGGTTGGACCTCGGCGCCGCGCGTGATCTCTCTCATAGCGGGGACCGTCAGCCTCGCGGGCGCCATCGCCGTGTTCGTCGGCTACGACCGCTCGGCAGGGGGCTACCAGTTCATTGAGACTGTGCGCTGGATGCCTTCGGTGGGCATCGCCTACCGAGTGGGTGTCGACGGGATCTCGGTCCCGCTGGTGCTGCTCACATCGATGGTGATCTTCACGGGCGTGCTCGTGTCGTGGAAGCTCGGGAAGCGTTCGAAGGAGTTCTTCTTCCTGCTGCTACTGCTCGTAGCCGGTGTCTTCGGCGTGTTCGTGGCGCTCGATGCGTTCCTGTTCTTCTTCTTCTACGAGATGGCCGTTCTGCCCATGTACCTGCTCATCGCTATCTGGGGCAGCACGCGCAAGGACTACGCGGCGATGAAGCTGACCCTCTTCCTGTTCGGGGGGAGCGCGCTGCTCGTGCTCTCGCTCGTGATGACCTACTGGGCGATAGGGGCGCACACGTTCGACCTGCGTGTGTGGCAGACCTCAGACCTGGACGTCGAGTTCCAGCGCCTGGTGTTCCTCATTTCGTTCGTTGGCTTCGGCACGCTCATCCCGATCTTCCCGCTCCACACGTGGTCGCCCGACGGACACGTGGCCGCTCCGACCGCTGTGTCGATGCTTCACGCTGGCGTGCTCTTGAAGCTCGGCGCGTACGGCGTGTTCCGCCTCAGCATGCCGATCTACCCGGACGGGTGGGCCTACTGGGCGTTCCCGATCGCCATCATCGGCGCCGTGAACGTCGTGTACGGAGCGCTTTGTGCGATGAACCAGACCGACTTGAAGTACGTCATCGGCTACTCGAGCGTGAGCCACATGGGGTACGTGCTTCTCGGCATCGGCGTGGGCGGGATGTACGCACTCACCGGCGCCGTGTTCCAGATGTTCGCCCACGGGATCATGACCGCGCTGTTCTTCGCGCTCGTGGGCTACGTGTACGAGACTACTCACACGCGCCAGATCGCCGAGCTCACGGGCCTGATGCGTGTCATGCCGCTCGTCTCGGCTGCGTTCGTGATAGCGGGCGCCGCGAGTCTTGGCCTGCCTTCGACAGCCGGCTTCGTCGCCGAGCTGCTCGTCTACGTCGGCCTCATCAAGACGTACCCGTTCCTCGCAGCCGTGGCCTTCGTCGGTGTTGCTGTGACCGCGACGTACGTGCTGCGCATGCTGTCGCGGATTCTGCTCGGCGAGCCGCAGCCAAGCTACGCCGATGCGACGGATCCAACGTTCATCGGCCGCATTCCCATCTTGTTGCTCGCGACGACCATCATGCTCGCCGGCCTCTTCCCGGGTCCGCTGATCGAGACGATCCAGAGCGGGCTCAAGCCCCTTCTCGCGCGACTGGGCGGGGGGTAGGCCATGGAGCTGTCGACACTCTACTACCTGCTCCCCGAGATCATCGTCGGAGTCGTGGGTGCGCTCGTGCTCATCGCTGACCTCATCTGGCCCACGTCGCCCCATCCGGAGGGCGTCCCCGGTGTGCCGACGCGTCCGGCGGCTCCTCTTGCGTACCTCTCTATCGCTGGGTTCGTGCTCGCCGCGGTTGCGACGGTGTCGCTCGTCGGCACCGAGGCGACCCTGTTCTCCGGCATCTACGTCGTGGACTCGCTCGGGGTCTTCTTCAAGCTGCTCTTCTTGGGCATCGGCATCGTGGTCATCCTCTACTCGATCGACTGGCTGCCCACCGCATCGCGCCATCCCGCCGAGTTCTACCTGCTGATCATGTGGTGCACCCTGGGTCAGATGGTGCTCGCTTCCGGAGCCGAGCTCTTCACGATCTTCATCGCGCTGCAGCTCACGAGCCTGCCGCTCATCGTGTTGATTGGCTACGCGAAGGAGGAGTACCGCTCCGCGGAGGCCTCTCTCAAGTACCTCCTCATGGTGCTCGTGTCGACATCGATCCTGCTCTACGGCATGACGCTGATCTACGGGTCGCTGGGGACCAGCACGCTCTCGGAGATAGCCACTCGTCTTGCCGCCATGCGGACCGTCCAGCCTATCGTGGCCCTGGGACTCGTGCTCCTGCTCACAGGCTTCGCGTTCAAGATCACCGCGGCCCCGTTCCACTTCTGGGTGCCAGACGTCTACGAGGGCGCGCCGGCACCCGTGACCGCGTTCCTGTCGGTCGCGTCGAAGTTCGCCGGATTCGCGCTTGCGCTGCGCATCATCGCGGCCGCCGCCCAGGTGCCGCTCGATTGGCCGCTCATCTTCGGTGTCATGGCCGTGCTCTCGATGACGATCGGCAATCTCGCGGCGATCCCGCAGCGGAACATCAAGCGCATGCTCGCCTACTCGGGTATCGCCCAGGCCGGCTACCTGCTCGTGGGTGTCGCGGCGATGAGCGTCAGCGGTGTGGCGAGCGTGCTGTTCTTCGCGGTCGCCTACACCGTCGCGAACCTGGCGGCGTTCGGTGTGGTCATCTTCGTGTCGCTCGCTACAGGCAGTGAGACCATCGACGACTACGCCGGAATGTGGCGACGCGCCCCTCTGGCCGCGTTCGCACTCACGATGGGGTTGCTCTCTCTTGCGGGCCTGCCGCTGCTCGGCGGGTTCATGGCCAAGTTCTACCTCTTCTTGTACGCCGCCCGCGCCGGTCTCGCATGGCTCGTCGCGATAGCCGTCGCGAACAGCGCCATCTCTCTCTACTACTACCTGCGTCCCGTATGGGTCATGTACGTGCAGGAATCCGACGAGCCCGCCATCAAGATCCCGCCAAGGATCGGCGTTGCGATGGCGGGTTGCGCCGCGGCCATCGCGTTCATCGGCATCTACCCGCAGCCGTTGATCGATGCCGCCATGCGTGCGGCATCGGTGCTGTTCGGACGATAGGAGGGAGGATACGTGTCGTATGTGTTGTTCGTGACCGTCCTCCTTCCGCTTGTCGGAGGCATAGCCCTCGGTCTGTGGCCGAAGAGCCGCGCCACCTCCGTCTGGTATCCCGCGATCGCGCTTGGTGCCGCCGAGCTCGGCCTCGCTGTGTGGCTCTGGGCGGCGTTCGATCCGGACAAGGCCGGCATGCAGTTCCAGTTCGTGCGGCCGTGGGTGCCCGGTCTGGGCACCTCGCTTCACCTGGGAGTCGATGGCCTGTCGCTCCCCATGGTGCTGCTGACCGCTCTGCTCACGCTGCTCGCTGTCATCGCGTCGCGCAACATCACCGACCGCCCGCGCGAGTACATGACACTGCTCTTCCTGCTCGAGGCGGGCCTCGTGGGCGTGTTCATCGCGCTCGACTTCATCGTCTTCTACCTGTTCTGGGAAGTCGTGCTCATCCCGATGTACTTCCTCATCCACATCTGGGGTGGTCAGAACCGCTCGGCAGCGGCGATGAAGTTCTTCATCTACACCCTCGTCGGCAGTGTCGTGATGCTCACCGGAATCATCGCCCTCTTCCTGGCGACGGGCGGCAAGACGTTCGACATGCTGCTGATCGCGCCGGGCGCACGGGCTCTCGCCGAGGCCACGCAGATCGCGATCTTCGCGGCCATTGGGATCGGCCTGGCGGTCAAGGTGCCTATCGTGCCGCTGCACACGTGGCTTCCGGAGGCGCACGTCGAGGCTCCCACGGCGGTATCGGTGCTGCTCGCCGGCGTGCTGCTCAAGATGGGCGCGTACGGCTTTCTGCGGTTCGGTCCGATGCTCCTGCCGAAGGGCTTTGACGCGGCCCAGCCCATACTCGTTGTGCTCGGCGTGGTATCCATCGTGTACGGCGCGGCCGTCGCGATGGTCCAGACGGACCTGAAGAAGCTCGTCGCCTACTCGTCCATCTCCCACATGGGATACGTCACGCTCGGCATTGGGGTTGCGAGCGCGGTCTCGATCGACGGCGCAGTCGTGCAGATGTTCTCGCACGGCCTCATCGCCGGCTTGATGTTTCTCCTCGTGGGCATGATCTACGAGCGCGCCCACACGCGGCAGATCGCCGATTTCGGTGGGCTCGCGAAGGTTGTGCCCGTTCTCGCCGGCACGCTTGTCTTTGCGTCGTTCGCTTCGCTGGGGCTGCCCGGCATGAGCGGCTTCATCGGCGAGTTCCTGGTCGTGACCGGGGCGTATGGGAGCTACACCGCCTCGGCGGTCATCGCCGGGCTTGCAGTGCTGCTCACTGCGACCTACTTGCTCACGATGTTGCAGCGGGTGGTGTTCGGACCCCTCAACGATCGCTGGACGCTCATGCCCGACGTGACGCTCCGCGAAGCGTTCGCGCTCGCACCGCTCTGCATCCTGACGGTGGTGGTTGGCGTCGCGCCGCACACCCTGCTCGGTATGGTGCAGGCGACGAACGACCTGATCGCGAAGCTCGCGGGTGGGTGACACCCGGGCAGCGCGCGCACCCCGAAGGCTCCTACCCGGTGAGGCTCGAAAGGAATTCAGCAGGCGTGACAACCGGCGGTTGCGCGTCCGGCACGCCGAGAAGGAGGGTGTCGCCCGAGACGATCGCCTGGACACGAGCTGCGCGCGCCAACGCGACGAGGTAGTCGTCACCAGGGTCGGCAGGCACGAGTCCGGTCTCGCCGGTGTCGCCATACATCACAGCACCGCGCGCGATGACCTCGGTGTACTGCCGCGCCTCGTCGACCGTCACCCACGCGCGGAACTTGGGTCGGGCGAGGACTCGGGACAGCTCCGCGAGCAAGTGCGGCGACGCGACCATCTCGAACGAGCCGCCGAGCCAGAGCGAGATGACGCGTGCGGGTGCGCCGGTACGCGACAGGAGCGCGGCAATCAGCACCCCCGGGTCAACGACCACGCGCGCCAGCATCAGCGCTCGTCGTGCAGTTCGCGATAGGCGATCTTGAGCGCCTGCTCTTCGGTGAGGTCGCTCCGCCCCCACCCCGCCTCGAGCGCCTCCATCCCGAGGTAGGACCGCAATGCAGCTTCGAGGACCTCGGAATCCCGGAGGTTCGAGCGGGCGGCGACCACGCGGGCGCCCCTCAGCAGCTCGTCATCCAAGTACACGGTTGTCTTGCGCTTCACCATAATGACAGTATGAAGGAAAGACGCATACGCGGCAAGAGGGAAGACGGCGTCACCTTCCCGAGCCTAGCGTCCGGGCACGGCTTCTTCGGCGACGGTGCCGCGTTCTTCCTCCGCGAGGTAGCTGTTTCGCACGTCCTGTACGAGCGCCCCGTCGGAGATCTCGAGGATGCGGTCGGTCTGCTGTGCCACGCCACGGTCGTGCGTGACGATCATGAAGGCGGTGCCGGTCTCGGCGTTCACCTTGCGAAAGAGCTCGTAGACTGCCGTGCTGTTCACGGTGTCGAGGTTGCCGGTGGGCTCGTCGGCGAGCAGGAGAGCGGGGCGGTTCATGAGCGCCCGCGCGATTGCGACGCGCTGCTTCTGACCGCCCGAGAGCGCGTTCGCGTTCTTCCCCTCGAGCCCCTCCAGGCCGAGCAAGGCGAGCGTCTCCTCCGCGCGTGTCTTCGTCTCTGCGGGCGGCAGCTTCCCGCCGATGAGGGCCGGCATCGTCACGTTCTCGAAGACGCTGAACTCGGGCAGCAGGTAGTGGAACTGGAACACGAAGCCGACGAGGTCGTTGCGGAGCTTGGCGCGCGCTTCCTTCGAGAGCGCCGCCACATCGTCGCCGTGGTAGAGCACGCGTCCTGCCGTGGGAGTGTCGAGCAGGCCGAGCATGTTGAGCAGCGTCGACTTGCCCGATCCGGACTGCCCGATGATCGACGCGAACTCGCCTTCTTCGAGCGCGAACGACACGCCCTTCAGCGCGTGCGTCGCGGTCTCGCCCACGCCGTACACCTTGTCGAGCTCCTCGGCAAAGAGCAGGTGCTCAGCCACCCTGGATCACCTCGATCGGGTCGAGGCGCGACGTGCTGCGAATCGGGATGATCGAAGACAGGAGCGCGACGATGATGCCGATGCTCGCCGAGATTGCGACGAAGGCCGGCTGCACCTCGATGGCGAAGCTCACCGGCGCGAACGAGAAGCCGAAGATGAGCAGGTAGCCGAGCACGATTCCGCCCACGGTGCCGATCACGCCGAGGAGCGCGGCCTGGTACAGGAAGATCCGTCCCGCCTGCTTGTCGCCCATGCCCATCGCTTTGAGGATGCCGATCTGGCGCGTCTTCTGGACCGCCGAGATCGCGAGCGTCGACGCTATTCCGAGCGCCACTGCGATGAGCACGAAGGCTTGGATCATGTAGCTCGACGACGACTGGCTCTGCAGCGCGGTAAGCAGGTCTGCGTTCTCGGACTGCCAGTCGGAGACGCTCACGCCGGGTAGCTTGCTGCTCCATGAGGCCGCAACTGCGGCGGCGTCGAACGGCTTGATCATCTGCGTCTCGATCGCGCTGTACTGGTTCGACGACCACCCCAGCACGTTTCGAGGCAGACCCGTATTCACGAACGCCTGCCGTTCGTTCACCGCCGAGGAGCCCAGATCGAAGATGCCCGAGACCTTGAGCTGCGCGCTCTGGTTGCCCTGCAGCTGGAGGGCGATGCTGTCGCCCGGCGTGAAGCCGAACTTCTTGGCGAAGTCGGCTCCGAGCATGATCTCGCCTGTGCCGAGAGCGGCCTTGCCCGCGGTTGTCTTGTCCGTGAGCCCGTAGATCGCGTTGAGCCCGTCGATAGCACCGCCCTTGAGGCTGAGCGGCGCGCTGTCACCGCTTCCGCTCGCGTAGAGCGCCGAGACCGTGGCGACCGGTGCGATCGCTCCCGGCTTCACGCGGCTATCGCTCGTGATGACCCGCTGCATGCGCTCGGTGTACGCCACCGGATCGCCTTCGCTCACGGCGCTGATGGTAACCTGCGACGCCGAGCCGATGGTCGTGTCCACGAGGTTCGCCTGCAGGCTTGTGATGAGCGAGCCCACGAAGATCTGCACCGAGATGCCCACGGCGATGCCGGCCATGATCAGGATGGACTGCACCCGCGACGTGCGCAGGAAGCGCGCGGCGATCTTGAACGAAAGCATCAGGTGCTGCCCTCCGCGGGCGGCGGCGCGCCGGGAAGACCAAGCGCCACAGGATCGAGCAGCTCGTCTGCCGGCCAATGGTGGTCGATCGCGAACGCGGGGCCGCCCACCGCAAGCTGCACGCCGGGAAGCCCGGTCCGCAGTCGCGAAGCCACGTCGCGCAGGAGCACGCGGTTGAAATGCGTCGACGCCGAAAGCACGAGCAGCGCGACCTTGAGCGTGCAGGCCGCGTCGATGATCTCGTCAACCGGCGTGTCCGCTCCGAGGTAGTACACGTCCCAGCCGGCCAGCCGGAAACGGTCGGCGAGCATCCGCATGCCCAGGTCGTGCTGCTCGCCCGGCGGGCACGCCATGAGCACGCGCTTGCCGAGGGACGGCACGGAAGCCGCGGCATCCATGACCTCGGGCGCGAGCGAGTCGACGAGGTTCCTGATCGTGTTGGTGGTGTAGTGCTCCTCCCAGACCTTCGTGCAGCCTTCCTGCCAGCGGTTGCCGATGTCGGTCATGAGCGGGCCGAGGACCTGGGTGTAGAGGTCGGGGACGCTGATGCGCCCGTCTCGGACGGCATCGATACCGGCTCGAATCGCACCGTCGCGGTCGCGCTCCCGGAGGCGTTCGTCCAGTTGGCGGCGCAGTTCGAGAGCGACTCGCGCTGGCGTGGGGCTGCTCGGCAGACCCGGGTCTGAGGGTGTGGCGTCCATGCCCCCAATCCTACCCGAAGCGACCTGGGGCGTCGTGACGGTACGGGCGTGAGCGGGGTCCGCGCATGAGGAAGTGGACAGTCCCTGCGCTCGGCGTATACAATCGCGCTCGCCGTCCGCTCGCGCGGACGCCCACTGCGGGGGTGTAGCTCAGCTGGTTAGAGCGCTGGCCTGTCAAGCCAGAGGTCGCGGGTTCGAGCCCCGTCACTCCCGCCATCGGATACACGCAGGTCGGCTGATGAGCTCAGCCGACCTGCTCGGTTCTCGCCTGAGGTGCGACCGTTGTCGTACAGTGTGCAGGCACACAAGCCCGCGGCATCCGGTCGGGGCGACCGCTTACCCACCAGGGAGTCAAGCATGCTCAGAGCATCACGTCGCAGTCACCTCGCGGTTCTCGCCGTCGCGCTCCTGGCGCTCTTGGCGCTCAGCGCGTGCTCGAGCGAGACGAAGGAGGGCGACAACTACGCCGAGAAGAGCCCGTTCGCCTCGGAGTCGGGCACATCGACCACGCCTGCCGAGAAGCTCCTGACCGTCGTCGACGTCGAGCGCGTCAGCGGAATGAAGGCCGTCCAGTCCATAGCGCAGGGTGCGAACGCCAAGGCCACGGGTAACCTCAACTTCGCCAACGACAAGGGCGGGATCTTCCTCATCGTGGCGCTCGGCAACTCTGACCAGTACGAGGGCTCGAAGGCGACCGACACCTTCCGCGAGGCGGTTTCGGGAGTGGGCGACGACGCCTTCAGCGGGCCGGCGGCCTCCAAGAGCAAGACCCCCAACCAGCTCGTCTTTCGCAAGGGCAAGGACTCCGCGGCCCTGACGGTCTTCTTCTCGGCGCCTGACAAGACGGTGCTCTCTATCGACCAGCTCAAGGAGCTGGCGAACGTGATGGCCGAGAGGTTCTAGCACCCGCGTCGGACGTGCGGGTCAGGCGGTGGTCGAGACGGTCCCGTCGTCGCGATCGTAGAGGCGATGACGTGGTTTCGATGCTCGTTTCCAATGTCGCGGTAGTCGTCCGCGGTCTTGCGGACGGGGGGATAGGTGAAGGACCTGGTCGTCCGCACGTACCGGGAGTTCAGTCGCGATGGCGGCTCGCGGCTTGCCGCCGCGCTCGAATGGCGCTCACTGGTGACTGCATCCATCTCCCCTAGATGAGATGCGGTTCGGACTAGCGGTCTGTGCTTGCCCTGTAGCCGAGGCCCGCAGGGCCTCGGCGGGAGCGCAGCAACCTTGCCGAGGCTACCAGGTCGAAGCGCTTCCTAGTCCGACACTCCGAGATGTTCGTGACCCGCCCGACGAACCTTCGCCGTGAGTTCACCAAACGTGACCGGCTCCCCGGCCAATGTGATGAGGGAGTTCAGTGTGATTGAGTGCTGGCTGCGCTGGCGGTCGTCCAGGTGTTTCGTGGGGACTGCCCAGAACCGCCACTGATCGAGGTCTGTTGGCTCGATCGTCGTCTTGTCCTGGTGCGCAAGGAGACAGAAGACGTACACATGGGCGTGTCTGCTGGCGGATTGCTCGAGCTCGTTGGCAACCGCGTCGAATCCGCGGCGCCTTGGGACGACGAACTGGATTGTGGATAATCGCTTCTGGCCCCAGCTCTGCAAGTAGGCCGCTGACTTCACCTCAATGGCGAGTGTCGCGTCGGGCGCTACACGCCAGTTGAGGTCCCAGGTCGCCCACCCTTCACGCGGTAGCGTGGTGTCGATCCCGAGCGCCTTCGCCACAATGAACTCAGCAAGCACGCCGCGAGTCGTGTTGTCGACGAGGTCCGAGGTGCTCCAACGCCAGAACTCAAGGACATCGAAATCGAGCGGAGCGCCATCCGAGGTGAATGTCTCTTTGCCGGACTTCAGCTGTAGTTCGAGCGGACCAAGATTGTCGCCGTCCAACTGACCCCCCGTGTTCGGACCAACGCTCTGCGCATGAGCAGACGCCGATGCGCATGCAGGTCAGTCTGCCTTTCGGTGTTCTGCTCGCTGCGCTTGCTAGGCACGAGCCAGGGGCGACGCATTGTCGAATATGCGATCCAGAATCGCGAGGCGGGCTTTGGTCGTCGGCAACGGGAGGCGGAGTCGCTCTTCGGTCATGTTCCTCAGGTACGTCGACATCGAGAAGACGTTCACTCGATCGAATGCCTTGCCCTAGGTGAGACCACAAGAGCATGATGGAGTCATCCCGAAGACGGAACGACAGGACTGCAGCAGTACGCTGCCCACTCGAGCGGTTTCCTGCCGGCATACGTGTAGCTCAAGCCTACTGAGGCGATCTCCAGCCCCCACCCTCGACTTGCCTGTCAAGCCAGAGGTCGCGGGTTCGAGCCCCGTCACTCCCGCCATAGACGTCACCGGTAGGCGTGGTCATCAGTGACCGCGCCTGCTGCGTCTTCCAGAGCGTCGAGACTCTCGCGTGGGGTATGAAAGAGTAGCTAGGGCCGTTCTCCTCACGGAGAAGACGGAAAGGGAGGAGTCCATGAGCAACGTCGACTTCGGGTTGGCGGTCAAGACCCCGTTGGCCGACAAAGAATGGATCGTCAAGTCACTGCTCGCAATCTTGTGGACGTTCCTCATCGTGACGATCCCCGCGGTTCTCGGTGCCGAGATCGAGTACATCAAGCGCACTGCCGAGGGCCGCGACGACCTCCCCGATTGGAGCAGCTTCGGCGACAAGTGGGTGAAGGGCCTCGGTGCGGGTCTGGCCGGCTTCATCTACTTCCTGCCTGTGATCTTTGGGCTGGTGATTGCCCTCGTTCCCGTGGTCATGAGAAGCGGGACGGGGGAGCCTGCGGACGCTCTGAGCGCGGGAGTACTGATCATCTTCGGCCTGCTCGCGTTCGCGTACGTGATCGGCGTTTCCTTGTTCTTCTATGCCGCCCTCACGCACTACGCGATGACCGAGCGATTCGGAGCGTTCTTCGAGTTCTCAGAGATCGGCGCTCGAGTACGGGGCAGCGGATACTTCACCGCCTGGCTGTTCGCGGTGCTCATCGGCATCGTTTCGAGCGCTGCATCCGGGGCGGTCTCGGCCACGTGGATAGGCGGGATTCTGTCCCCGGCGATCAGCTACCTCGCGATGATGATGACAAGCCACCTGCTCGGGCAATACGCCGCAGGAGCCTACGGTGTCGCGCCCGTAGCGGCACCGTACCCGGTGCCGCCGGTGCCGCATGCGCCCCCGACTGCGCCGCCGCCCGTGGGATACGCGCCGCCTCCGCCTGGGTATGCGCCCCCGACCGCACCGCCGCCTCCGCCAGCCGGATACACGCCGCAGTCTCCTCCCGCGCCGCCGGCAGCGTACGCTCCGCCGGCTGCTCCACCTCCCGCAGCTCCCACCCCTGCTCCTCCGGTTCCGCCGTCAGTGCCGGCAGCGCCGGCACCTGCAGCCGAACCGGCTGCTCCGCGACCCGCGCCCATGGAGCCTGCCACGCCCTCCGATGCGGCACCTCCGGCTGGAGAGGATAGCAGCGGCACGCATGAGCCCTAGTCGGGCATACCGAGCCTGATACCGGGCAGCGGGCGTTTCGCGGATACTGGAAGCGGAGGGTCGGACGCCGCACGAGCGAGCGCCGGCACTTCGGCGACGCCGTCCAGCACCGCCGACCGAGGTGTCGATGAAGGAACTCATCGTCCGCACGTACAAGGAGTTCACGCGCGACCGGGGCACCCGGCTTGCAGCCGCCCTCGCGTACTACACCCTGTTCGCGATTGCGCCAGCCCTGCTTGTCGCGCTCGCGATTGCGGGGGCCGTACTCGACCAGGCTGCCGTGAACACGCTGGTGAAGGAGTCTCTCGGACGGCTCCTCGGGGAGAACCTCACCACCACGCTCGTTGATCTGTCCAATAGTCGCTCTGCCGCAATGTCCACGCGGACCGCCTGGATCACGCTGCTACTGCTGCTGGGGGCGTCCGCGCTCGCGCTCAACCAGATGCAGGCTGCCTTCAATGCGATGTGGAATGTGGACCTGCGCGAGGGTGTGTCGTTCTGGCGAGTCGTGCGCGCCCGGCTCGCGCAGGCGCTCATCGCGCTCGTCCCCGCGGCGCTGCTTGTCGTCGGAGTGCTTGCGAGTTCCGCCGCGGCCGTGATCGCCTCACACCCTCAGTTCACTCGGTTCGGCGACCTGATCCAGACCCTCGGCTCGCCGCTGATCGTGCTCGTCTCCTCGGGAATCGCGTTCCTGGTCATGTTCAGGTACCTGCCCGACGCGCAGGTACCCTGGCGATCAGCGTTGATTGGCGCAGCCCTCACGGCTGTGGCCTGGCTCGTTGGTACGTACCTCTTCGGCCTGTACGTGGGAAGGGCGGCGATGGCAAGTGCCTACGGAGCGGCTGGCTCCGTCTTCGTGCTGCTCATCTGGCTCAACTACTCGGTCCGCATCATGCTCGTCGGCTGCAAGGTCTCCAAAGTACTTGCCGAGGATGAAGATGGCCGCATCCGCCCAAGACCCTATGCGGTGTGCGTGACGTATCAGCCCGTGGAAGGGAGCGTCTCGCCGGAGTCCCCGAAGCCGGGCAAGGGGCCAGAGTCGTGAGTCGCGTTTGCCCCATATCGCGCGCTGGTGGAAACTGGCGGCAAGGGGAATCTTCTAGCTGAGGGATACGCTGGTCCTGGCCAACGGGAGTGGAGGTCTGAGGATGGAGCTTCTGAGTCGCACCTGTAACACAGACCGCATGAACGTCGAACGGCTCATAGCCCGAGCGTTCGTCATTGTGGGCGGGCTGTTTTGGATCGTCATGTACTTCGGGGCGAACACGAAGCAGCACTATGCCGATCTGGTGTACTCGGCGGCGGACATCGAAAAGGCGATGCCGAGCGCACTCCTACCTCTTGCAGTCACCATTGTGGTATTCGTCCTCGGCCTGTTCTACGAGCGGCTCACCGCCGTAGTGCTTCTGGCACTGGCTGCGGGAATCGTGGCCTACGGCGCCATCGCGCAGTGGAACGGCGCCGGGCTCTGGATGACGATACTGACGCTCGTCGTCGCCCCGATGGTCATCGCAGCGATGCTGTACTGGCTCGCAGGGCGAATGCAGCAGGTGTGTCTGTTGGAGCAGAAGACAGCGAGTTAGCTCTCCCAGCTCACGACTGTATGCTAGAGGCGCGTCCGGCAGTACGCGGGACGTGCCTCTAGCGTGCTTCGAGAACCTCTGCGACCCGTGGTACCAGTTCGAACCGCTCCTCCTCGGATAGTGCCTTGATGGACGCCCATATCTCTGGGCAGTGCGCGTCGTCTCCAAGACCGAGCGTCGTCCTGAGCGCCGCGTCCATTCGCGCCCGGTTCTTCTTGTCCGACGGAATAGCGAGCTCGTCGAACAGCCAGTCCATGTGGCGCATGTAGCAGGTCACGCGGGAATCCTCCTCCTTGGATGCGATTTCACCAGACGGCGATTGGCCTCGGCTATCGGCCCTAGGCTGGCGGCACCAGCGTCCCGGCAAACACCTGCCACGCGAGAAGAGACTTGGCTACAAGGCTCAGCAGGATGTAGACGGACTCTCCGAAGAGGTAGTTGCGCCACGGCCCGACCTTCTTGTACTGCAGCACCTGGTTGATGGCGAACGAGTTGAAGAAGATGAACAGCGACACGAAGATTGCGTACACGAAGGCCGGGGGATTCGCAGTGGTTCCCGGGCTCCACATGTAGATCGCGATGCCGAGCCACGGCGCGATGCCCGCGATGCAGCCGAAGATGAACGGCATCCAGTTGGGCTTGCCGGGATCCTCGTAGTGTTCCATGAGCAAGCCGAATAGGATCATAGACGCGTTGACCACGAAGATCGCGATGAGCGCCGCGATATCCGTGATGCCTGGCAGCAGCGCGATGAGCACGACCATGATGGACGAACTCAGGGAGTACTCCATCCACCGCGCGTAGTTCCGGTTCTTGAGCAGGTTCTTCTTGTACCAGGGGAATACGCCGGGCATGGAAATCGTGAAGTGGGCTATCGCCGAGAGGAACAGGAACGCCGCCACTCCCCACCCGACGCTAATCTCGAAGAGCGTCGTCGGCGCAGGGGGCGGAGTGCCCGGGGGGCCTTCAAGGAAGGTCGCCGTGACGGGCAATGCGAAGTCGGTCGCGAGCGCTACCACCACGATTCCCTGCACGGCATGGAAGAACCCCATGATGATGTTGTAGGACCTAAGGCGTCGGAATCGCTTCTCGTCGTCGGTCACTGCACTCTCCCTCCCTGTAGGCGTGCTCGTGTCTCGCCGCGACATCACCCCGCCGGCGTCCACCGGCATCGGTCGGCTTCCAGCTTAGCGCGAATGCGTTCTAGTCCGCTCCCTCTGCCACGCGCAGTTCGAGCAGGCAGCGGTGCGAACCGGGCCTGCCGAGGCGATCCAGGAACACCAGGTCGAGCCCAGCGCCTTCGAAGGTGCCCTCGTCCACGGCGGCAGCGATCGCGCAGAGCGTGTCGATCTCGCTTGCCGAGGCGCCCTCGGCCCGCCACGTCTCCACGAGGGGACATGCCGTCATGCGGAGCACGATCACGTCTTCGCCGCGGTCCTCCACGCCCGGCTCGAACAGCGCGCCCTGGCACGGCGACCCCTCGCAGAAGATGCGGCCCACCTCGTCGAGGTCTCCCGCCTCTCCAGCCGCGCGGTACTTCTCGCTCACCTCGAGTCCTCGGCGGTAGATGGCGCGCTTCATCACGTCGGTCGCCCGCTCCTCGCCCAACTCCTCCTTCAGCACTTCGAACACGTGGTAGTACATGAGCGCGCGGTTCCCGAAAGCTGCGCGTGTCTCCCCACGCGACTGCTCGAGCGCTGCGGTCAGATCGCCCTCGGCGGCGGTGTTCTCGGCCACGGTACCTCCTCAACTTGTCGACGCTTCGACGGTAGCAGCACCGGGCCCGACGCGCGATGTCGGTGCGCTATCCTTGCCCACAATGGCCGTCATCGACATCCACACTCACGCATTCCCCGACGCGCTTGCGCCTTCGGCGGTACCTGCCCTCGAGGCGCGGGGCGGGTTGCGCGCGCAGTACGACGGCACGATTGCTGGGTTGCTTGCCGAGATGGACCGCGTGGGCATCGACGTGTCGGTCGTGCAGCCGGTGGCCACCAAGCCCGCGCAGGTCGCCTCGATCAACGACTGGGCCGCGTCGGTCCAAAGCGAGCGGATCGTCGCGTTCGGCGCGATGCACCCCGACCTCGAAGAACCGGCCGCGGAGATGGCGCGAATGCGCTCCCTCGGCATCCGAGGCTTCAAGATGCACCCCGAGCAGCAGTCATTCGAGCCGCACGACCCACGCATGGCTGCGGTTTACTCGGCGGCGATTGAACACCGGATGATCGCCCTGTTCCACGCGGGCGCCGACATCATGTACCCGACGGTCCGCGGTACCCCGGAGTCCTTCGCCACCGTCATAGACGCGTGGCCAGAGCTCACCGTCGTCCTTGCTCATCTCGGCGGCTTCCGGCAGTGGGAGGGTGTGGCCGAGCACATCGTCGGCCGCGACGTGTGGCTCGATACCGCGTACACGCCTCGCCACCTGCCCGATGCCGAGTTCGTCGCGCTGGTGCGCGCGCACGGTCCGGAGCGCGTGCTTTTCGGCTCCGACGGCCCGTGGACGGATTCGGCGGTCGAGATCGAGCACGTGCGCGGGCTCGACTTGGATGCAGGCGAGATCGAGGGGATCCTCGGCGGGAATGCGCGGCGGCTGCTCGACGAGCATGCGCGTTAGATGACCCGACCCGGCGCGATTCCAACACTCGCTCTTGCGCGGAACCCGGCGAGCGTGGCTACACTGGAACCGGCACGAGAGCCGACCTGGCACGAGAGCCGACCCGGCACGAGAGCCTGATACGACAGCGACTCCGAGGAGACACCTCGGGGGATGGAGACCACCATGACTGACGACCGCGACTTGGGTAGCGACATGGAGGACATGGGTCCCGGTGACGTGCCCGAGCCCGGGCCGGAGGAGCCGGAGCTCGTCGAAGACGCCGCCGGCCGCGAGGCCGAGAGAGAGCCGGGCGAAGCGCCGGCCGAGGGGCACGCCGAGAAGCACGGCTTCAAGGAGACTGCGCGCGGAACGGTCGCCAAGGCGGTCGGCATCGCCGTCGAACTCGGCTCTGTGTTGGGCGGCCAGGGTGGCGACATCGTTCACGCGGAGCGCGACGTCGCCGAGGCCGAGACCGAAGACCTCCTCGACCGCGTCGACGGAGAAGGCTAGCGGCGCGGGGCGTCCGGCGGCCCTGGCGCCAGCCGGCTGGGCTACTCCGCACTCTCCATCTGCACCGCGATCGCCCCGTCAGCCGTCCGGAGCTCCAGACGCTTGCCGGAGACCTCGTACGTTGTGGCTGACTCCAGCGCCGTCAGATACGCGAGCTGCTGATCCATCACGTCGGGCGGTCCCGCCATCTGCGCAGCGTTGATGGTGCCGATGGAGATCTCGCTGCCGCCCTGGATCGTGTAGCTCGCGCTGAACGTGTTGATGCCGCCCTCCCCGGTGACGCCGCCGTCCGTGCCGAAGACCGCTGTGAGGGTGGTCGTCGGGATGACGGAGACCACGGCCTGCTTTCCGTTGTTGTATCCGGTGACTCGCCAGCTACCGACGACGGTCCCCTCAATTGCCTGATAGACAACGAGCTTCTCATCTCCTTCGCCGTAGAGCGTGAGCGTCTTCCCATCCGAGTAGAAGGACGTTGTCTTCTCGAGATTGGCGAGGTAGGCGGTTTCCATGGCCATCTGATCCGGGGGTCCCGCCATCTTCGTTGCACTGAGCGGGCCCACGCTCGTGACCTCGCCCTTTGGGCTTGTCACGAACGCGCCCTGGTAGTTGTTCACGACACGTCCTGTGACTTCGTCGGTCTCGAATCGCGCGAAGCCGTCTGTGCCGGTGGGCACGTCCGTGAGCTTCCCGTCCACCGAGTAGGACGTGATGACCCAGTTGATCCGGTTGATATCCCCGCCCTTGTTCGGCTCGGGCGAACAGCCAGAGACGGCTGCCGCAGAGAGCGCGAGACCCACGACGACGCCAATCAACAGGACGGTACGCGGCAGAGAGTCGCGCATCGAGCACCCCCTGGTCCTCGCGCCAAGGACTCGCGCCCCGGCAGCCCATCCTTATGGGGTATCTTACCCTCGAGCGACTGCGGAGGGTCCTTTGCGCAGGGTGCCCGAGCGAGGACGTCGAGCCCTCCGCGAGGCGGCGTCCGGGCGGGACGCGAGAGACAGAAAGGGGCAGGTATGGGCAGGAAGTTGGTCGCCGAGTTCCTCGGCACGTTCGTGCTCGTTCTTGGCGGCGTTGGCGCCGCCGTGTTCACAGCGACGTTCCCGGGCACGGGAGTCGGTATCCTCGGCGTCGCGCTCGCCTTTGGCCTGACGGTGCTGACGATGGCTTACGCTGTCGGGCACATTTCGGGCGGCCACTTCAACCCCGCCGTCTCGCTGGGACTCTGGGCGGCGGGTCGCTTCGAGGCCGGGAGCCTCGTCCCGTACATCATCGCGCAGGTTCTAGGCGGCCTCGCAGGTGCTGGGGCCGTCTTCCTCATTGCGTCCGGACAGCTCGTCGGCGACGAACCCGCAGCAAGGCTTGCGGGCGCCTCGAACGGGTTCGGCGCGCACTCTCCCGGCGGCTACAACATGACCGCAGTCATCATCACCGAGATCATCGCGACATTCGTCTTTCTGGTCATCATCATCGGCTCGACCGACAAGTTCGCAGCCCCCGGGTTCGCGGGCGCCGCGATCGGCCTGGCGCTCACGCTCGTGCACATCGTCACGATTCCAATCTCAAACACATCCGTGAACCCGGCGCGCTCAATTGCCAGTGCGGCATTCGCCGGGGGTGGCTGGGCAATCAGCCAGCTCTGGGTCTTCATCGTGTTCCCGGTGCTGGGTGGGCTGCTCGCCGGCGCCGTCTACCGGTTCCTGCTGGAGGCTCCATCTGGCGGACAGGCTGGTTAGCCGAGCGGTAGTAGCGGTACATTGTCTGTAATTGACACGAACACGAGGGGGTACCGATGGGCTGCTGTCTATTCGCTTCCGTTCTTGCGGGAGCACCGCGCCTCGCATTCCTGCTGTGGTGGCTGTTCCAGCCTGCCAGGATCAACGCGACGTTCAGCAACTGGTTCTGGCCGCTTCTCGGTGTGATCTTCTTGCCATGGACGGCTCTCATGTATGTGATCGTCTATCCCGGTGGCCTGAGCGTCATCAACTGGATCTTCCTTGGCTTGGCCCTCGCGATCGACATCGGTTCCTATGGCAGCGGCGCCTACAGCAGGACGAAGTAGCAACAGCTGCAGGTCGCTTTGAGCTTGGGCCTACGCCGCGCGCTGAGCCATTGGACTGCGGAGGATCTTGTTGGCAGAGACATTCGCGCAGCTTGTGCCGTGGATAATCGCGGGCGCGTTCCTTCCGACGTGGACCTCCTACGTCACCATTCTGCTCGGTACCGACAGACCGCTCACGACGTCGTCGGCATACGTGACTGGGAACGCTACATGGCGTTTCGCTCTCGGCGTCACGACGTTGTTCATCGTGTCCGCTGCGGCTCCGGAGACTCAGAACGGCGGCATCACGATGCCGCCGCTGCTCGCCTGGGGGCTCGCCGCGATTCTGATCGGAATGGGAGTCTGGCTTGTGATGCGCAAGCCCAAGACTGAGACCACCCAGGCTGAGAGCCTGCCCAAGTGGTTGCAGGCGCTCAAGAGACTGCCCCCGTGGGCGGCCTTCGGCTATGCCGTCTACAACTGTGCCCTTCCCGGAGCGCAATGGGTGTACTTCCTCGGCGGTACCACCGTGATCGCAGCGTCCGGACTGGTCTGGGAGTCGCAACTCATTCTGCTGGTAGTCTTCATCGCGCTGCTTGAGACGATGCTCCTCACGCCGATCGTGATCTACGCCTGGCGGCGCGAGAAGGCCAAGGCTACGTTCGACAAGCTCGACCTCTGGCTCGGGCGCCACGCCTCGACCGTCTTTGGCGGGATCTTGATCATGATAGGAGCGCTCTTCGCCTACGTCGCGCTCAGCGGCGGCCACATCGGCGGGGCGGCCTAGGCGTGTCGTGCCCTCGCCGATGAATGCGGAGGAGATTCGCGCTGCCGCGAGGGCGATGATGCCCGACGTGATCGACGATCTGACGAGACTCGTCTCGCACGCGTCGGTCGCCTTCCAGGGCTTTGCTCCGGAGCCTGTCCACGCCACGGCCCAAGAGACCGCGCGGGTTCTGCGCGATTACGGATTCGAGAGCGTCACGCTCCTGGAGATACCCGGCGGCTACCCTGGCGTGTGGGCCGAGGTGCCGGCACCTGAGGGAGCTCCGACCGTACTGCTCTATGCCCACTACGACGTGCAGCCCGCTTCCGCCGACGAGCAGGGCTGGCGGAGCGAGCCGTGGACGCTCACCAAGCGTGATGACGGTCGCTACTACGGGCGAGGTGCCGCGGACAACAAGAGCGGCATCATGATTCACGCCGGCATGATGCGCGTCTTTGGCGGGAAGCCGCCCGTGGGGGTCAAGCTCATCATCGAAGGCGAGGAGGAGGCGCTCTCGCAGCTCGAGTCGTTCGTCGAGAGCAACCCCGACCTGTTCAGGGCTGACGTCATGATCGTCGCCGACATGGGCAACATCAGCGTCGGCGAGCCGGTGCTCACGACCACACTGCGAGGTGACGTGGCCTGCACCGTCGAAGTGCGCACCCTCGACCACGCGCTCCATTCCGGCGTCTTCGGCGGGCCGGCGCCCGACGCGCTCATCGCGCTCATCCAGATCCTCGCGAGCCTGCACGACGGGCGCGGCAACACGCTCGTGCCGGGCCTGCGCTCGTACGAGTGGACCGGCGCCGAGTTCCCGGAGGACCTGTACCGCACCCAGTCCGGGATGTTGTCGAGCGTGGACATCATCGGCGACGGGTCGGTGGCAACGAAGCTCTGGAGCAAGCCCAACGTCACGGTCATCGGGCTCGACGCGCCTCCGACCAAACACGCATCGAACGCCCTCATCCCGTCAGCCAAGGCGCGCCTGTCCATGCGCATCGCGCCGGGGGAGGACGCAGAGTGCGCGCTCGACAAGCTCGTCGCGTTCATCGAGGCGAACGTGCCGTGGGGAGTTGAGGCCACTGTCGAGCGGGTCAAGGCTGCCCCCGCGTTCGAGGCGCCGATGGGCGGCCCGGCGATGGAGGCTGCTTGCGATGCGCTCACAGAAGCATACGGCGCAGCGCCGTCGGAGGTCGGCAGTGGGGCGTCGATACCGCTACTCAGCGCTCTTGCCAACGCGTCGCCAGGCGCCGAGTTCGTGCTCTGGGGTGCCGAGGACGTCGCTGCCTCGCGCATCCATGGCGAAGACGAGAGTGTTGACCCCTCGGAGATCGAGCGAATGATCGTCGCGCAAGCGCTTCTCGTCCAACATCTCGCCGAGAAGAGCTAGGGGGTCCTGCCGACCGCGCGAGCGGGTATAGACTTCTCGAACTCGTTCGCCGAGCGGTGCATCTCGCAACCACTCGGGACATCCGTTGCCGAGGAGGCTGGGCTTATGACCCCCGAAGACATCACTGGAACTGACGCCCCGATCGACGTGGCCGCAGCCGAGCCAGACGAGCTCGCTCCGCACGTCGCCGCTCGCGTCGAAGCGTCCACACTGCGCGCCAACCTGAGCGCGATCGCTTCCGCCCAGGCTCAGGACTTCGAGTCTACCGCGAGCGCTGTCGGGCTCGCACAGGTCGCCGGTGATGCGCACGTGACGGCGTCCTACGTCGGCATCATGTACGCGAAGCAGGGAGGGACCTTCCAGCAGGGCTACGCGAGCGCGGTGATCCTCGGCGGCGATACGACCGTTCGTCAGGCGGGTGCCCCGCTCATCGTCGGGCGCTCGATGAACATCGAACAGGGCGGCGGTATGGTGCTCGTCGGCAGCGACGTGAAGGTCAACCACGGCGTGGTCGGCATCGTCGTGTCCGGTCGCACCGAGATCTCTGATGACTCGAAGGTGCTCATCGGCACCAAGGCCGCGATCATCATTGCGGCGGCGCTCCTCGGCGGGTTCGCGCTCGTGGCCGTCGTGATGGTGCTTGGCGCGAAGCGCGTGAGCGAGTGGCGGCCGAACATCAACCTGCCGCAGCTCTCGCAGCTACCGAAGTGGGAGGAGCTGCAGGAGAAGCTCCACCAGCTGCGCAAGAGCGCGTAGCGCCTACGCCGCTCCGGTTCGAGCGCCCGCGTCAGCTTGACGGCACGTCGGGACACCTCTAGCATTAGTTCGACGATCATCGAACTAGTGCTAGAGGTGTCCTGTGCCATCTGCCGTCGTAGCGACACAAGTGAATCTCGATCTCGTCTTCAAGGCGCTCGCTTCCGAGCAGCGCCGAGAGATCCTTGCGATGCTCTCCGAACACACCGGCGGCCCGTGCGCGCCCGGTTGTGCGACCGAGGCTGCTGACGAGGTCTGCGCGTGTAAGATCGCCGAGCACCTGGGTCTCGCGGCCTCAACCATCTCCCACCACACGGCCCTGCTGCGTGAGTCAGGTCTGGTCGGAGCGCGCAAGGACGGGCTGTGGGTGCACTACTCGCTGCGCCGCGACGTTCTCGAGGCCGCCGCTGAGGCCCTGAAGGAGCTGTAGATGAGCGAGAGTGTAGCCAAGCGACTGTCGTTCCTCGATCGCTATCTCACGCTCTGGATCTTCCTGGCCATGGCACTGGGCGTGGGCGTCGGCGCGATCTTCTCGGCAGTGCCGGAGTTCGTCGGCAGCCTGAGTGTCGGAACGACGAACCTGCCCATCGCCATCGGGCTCATCGCGATGATGTATCCGGCGCTCGCGAAGGTGCACTACGAGGAGCTGCCGGAAGCGATGCGCGACAGACGCGCGTTCACGCTGGCCATGGTGATGAACTGGGTCGTGGCTCCGGTGGTCATGTTCGTGTTGGCGGTGACGCTGATGAGCGCGTACCCCGAGTACATGGTCGGGCTCATCATCATCGGCATCGCACCGTGCATCGCGATGGTGATCGTCTGGAACGGCCTCGCCGATGGCGACTGCGAGTTCGCGGCAGGTCTCGTCGCCGTCAACAGTGTGATGCAGGTGTTGTTCTTCAGTGTCTATGCGTACTTCTTCCTGGCGGTGCTCCTGCCGGCCGTCGGACTCGAGGGGACGGTCGTCGACGTCTCGATGGCCGAGATTGCCCGGACGGTGGCTATCTATCTGGGCATCCCCTTTGTGGCCGCCGTGATCACGCGGTTCACCCTCGTCAGGCTGAAAGGTGCGGTCTGGTACGAGACCGTCTTCGTGCCGCGCATCAGCCCGGTGACGCTCATCGCTCTTCTGTTCACCATCTTCACGATGTTCTCGCTCAAGGGCGATCTCATCGTCTCGATCCCGCTGGATGTCGTGCGGGTCGCGCTGCCGATGCTCCTGTACTTCGCGATCATGTTCTTCGTGACGTTCTTCATCGCCAAGGCGATCGGCCTGCGCTACGCGAAGACGACCACCCTCGCGTTTACTGCGGCCTCGAACAACTTCGAGCTCGCCATCGCGGTGTGTATTGCGGTGTTCGGCATCAACAGCGGGCAGGCCTTCGCGGCTGTTATCGGTCCGCTCGTCGAAGTGCCGGTGCTCATCGGACTCGTGAACGTCGCACTCGCGTTCCGCCGGCGCTACTTCGCAGACGAACCAGAGCCTCTCGAGGCGGAACTGCTCACGGCTGCCGAGCAAGCCGAGGGCGCCTGCCTCGTAAGCGACATGCTGCGCGAGGGGGACTGAGACGCCCTTGCTGCAGCAGACCGAGGCGGTAGCGGCGGATACCCCGAGCGCGGCGACCCAACTCATCTGGCGCGACCGGCTGGGCACCCTGCGGGTGCGACTCGGCATACGCCGACACGACTACAGCGTAGAGCCCGGCCTATACCGCGTCGGAGAACCCTCGGCGGATTCGCCCGTGCTCGTGACCGGCAACTACAAGCTGACGTTCGACACGCTGCGTTCGGCGCTGGCCGACCTCGATACGTGGCTGCTCGTGCTCGACACGAAGGGCGTCAACGTCTGGTGTGCGGCAGGCAAGGGAACGTTCGGAACGGCCGAGCTCGCTCGACGCGTGCTGAGCGCGCGGCTCGATGAGGTAGTGAATCACCAGACGCTGATCTTGCCGCAACTCGGCGCACCCGGTGTCGCGGCCCACGAGATCGAAGTGTTCACCGGGTTCCGGGTCGTATACGGGCCCGTGCGCGCCGCCGACATCCGTGCGTTTCTCGATGCGGGCATGCAGACGACTCCCCAAATGCGTCGCGTGACCTTCAACCTGCGGGATCGATTCGCGTTGACAGGGGTCGAGCTCTCGATGGCGCTTCGCCCCAGAGCGCTGGCCATTGTCGCCGCGGTGGTGCTCGCAAGCGGCGTGTACGCTCTCGCCTTCTCCGCGCGCACGCTGGAGCTGCGCGGCGGGACAGCGCTCCTCGCGGCGCTGGGTGGACTGATCGCGGGTGGATTCCTCACGCCGATACTGCTGCCCTGGCTACCCTTCCGTGCGTTCTCCGCCAAGGGTGCGCTCGTGGGCGCCGTCTTCGGGATAGGACTGTACGCGCTCACCGTGGAGGCGATCGGGGTGCTCGCCGCTCCGGCTGCGGCGATCGCGCTTGTGACGATCGCGTCGTACGTGGCGATGAACTTCACCGGCTCGTCGCCGATCACGTCTCCGTCGGGCGTCGAGTTTGAGATGCGCAGGGCGTTGCCCTGGCAGCTGGCCGGTGCCGTACTGGCCGGTGCGTTGTGGATCGTTTCGGCGTTCATTTGAGACGGTTGGTCCGAGAGTCCATGCGGAGAGGCTGAGCAACATGAGCGGGCTGCGTTACTACGAGAAGGTCGTCACGCTTCAGCTGGATGGCCGAAGGTGCACCGGCTGTGAACGCTGCGTCGAGGTCTGCCCGCACGGGGTCTTCGAGATGGGGGAGACCAAGGTGCGTATGGTCGACAGGGGCGCGTGCATGGAGTGCGGCGCGTGCGAGCGCAACTGCTCTTTCGGCGCCATCAGCGTGGACGCCGGTGTGGGCTGTGCTTCGGCGATCATCCGCGGCTGGCTGACCGGCACCGAGCCGTCGTGCGACTGCAGCTGATGCGACGCTTCGCGGTCTTCTCCGATGTCCACGGCAACCTTGCCGCGCTCGATGCCGTGCTCGCCGACATCGATGCGGCCGGCGTCGACGAGCGCTATTGTCTCGGCGACCTCGTCGGCTACGGCCCCGAGCCAGCGGGCGTCATCGAGCGCGTTCGGTCGCTCGGCATTCCGACGATTCGCGGCAACTACGACGAGGGCATCGGCAATCGCCGAGGAGAGTGCGGCTGCTACTACGCTACTGACCAGGCACGGAGCGATGGCGCGGCTTCCTACGAGTTCACTGATGCGGCCATCGACGGCGTGGACGCTGCCTGGCTCGCCGCTCTACCGGGCGAGATTCGCTTCGAGGCTGGGGGCGTTCGCGTGCTGCTCGCTCACGGCTCGCCCCGCAAGATCAACGAGTACCTGCTGCCGGATCGAACTGACGAGCAGCTCGCGCGCCTGGCCGTCGCTGCCGACGCCGATCTCGTCTGCGTCGGTCACGTCCACATCCCGTACCACCGCGCGATGCTTGCCCAGAACGGTCGGCGCATCCACTACATCAGCAGCGGATCGGTGGGCAAGCCGAAGGACGGCGATCCGAGGGCCTGCTGGGTCGAAGTCGTGATCGGCTCGCCGAGCGAAGTAGACGCCCACGCGCCCACCGACGAGGCCGCAGAATGTGCCGGCGGCGCGGGCGCGTGGGTCGGCGTGGTCGTGCACCGGGTCGAGTACGACGTCGAGTCGGTCGCCGCCGCCGTGGTGGCCGCAGGACTGCCGCCGACCCTCGCGGAGGCGCTCCGGCACGCCTGACGGGACCGTCGCGCGCGCGGGAAATACACACGCCGTACGTACTGAGTGTGTGTTACTAGTCCCGGCCTACTCCATGACCTTGGTTGCCTCGGCGAGGTCGAGCCTGAAGATGCGCCGGATTGGCGGGATCTCCGAGAGCAGCAGCACGACGATGGTTGCGAGCACCACCCACACGTAGGTCGTCGGCCGCACCACGATCTGTAGCGAGAACTGCTCGCTCGACATCGAAGCGAGCACGGCTTCGGCCATGCGCAGGCCGAGCCACACACCCAGCGGCAGGCCTACGCACGCGAGCAGCAGGTTCTCGAGCGTGACCATACCGGCGAGGTGCGCGCCGTCCTCGCCGATCGTGCGCATCGTGGCGATTTCGCGCGTGCGCTCGATGACGTTCGCCGTGAAGGTGTTGTAGATGACGACGAATGCCATCGCGAAGCCGAACGCGAGCAGGATGCCGAAGAAGAAGTAGGTGAAGCTCATCATGCTGCGAAGGCCCTCGAGCAGCGAGTCCTTCACCACTACCTGTTGGGCGCCTGGCATGTCGTAGAGGCGGTCTTCGAGCCGGTCGGCGTATCGGGAGTCGGCCTCAAGGTACAGCGCGTTGTACACCGGCCGTGTCGAACCGACGAGCTCCTCGCCGCGCGTGAGGTTCGCGTACGCCGGCAGGCCGAGCGCCTCTTGAGAGAGGGCGGCGACGCGGATGGAGCGGCGTTCGTCCAGGTACGGCGACTTCACCGACACGGTGTCGCCCACGTCCACGCGAAGCTTCTCGGCGAGCTGTCGCGCGAGCACGACGTCGCCTCCGCGCAGCGCCTGCTCGGGCTTGGGGCCGCTCACGATCTCGAAGCCGTGGAAGTCGGCGGCCGGGTCCATCGCCGTGATCACGCCCTCGTGCGTGACGCCGTTCGCCGAGATCTTCACCGGCAGCACGAACGCCGCCTGCACGCGCTCGACGCCCTCCCAGCGCCCGATGTCGCGCACTTGGCCGTCGGTGAGGTTGGTGCCGTAGAACGCCGAGACGTCCCACCGCTCGACGGCGTCGAAGTGGTAGTTGAGCAGCCACTGCAGTGAGTCGTAGAACGCGGCCGTGCCGAGCGTGAGCAGCACCGCGAACGCGATGCCGATGATGGTGTACGCGCTCCGCCGCTTCGCGCGAAAGATGTTGCGGAGCGGGATGCGCACAACAAGAGCGGCGGGTAGCAGTCTGCCGAAGAGCCGCTCGACGACCGGCATCGAGCCTCCGCGAAGCGAGAGGTTGGGGTCGGCGTGCATCGCGCGCGCGGGCGTCATGCGCGCCGACGTCCAAGCGGGCACGAGACCGGCGAGCACGCACGCGACCGTGCTCATGCCAACCGCCGAGAGCATCACGTCCCAGTACAGGCGATTCGTGAGGTACGGCACGCCGAGGATTCGCGTGTACTCACCGGTGATGAGCATCGCGAGCAGGTGGCCGACCACGAGCCCGACGATCGATCCGACCGCGGCTACGGCGATCGCGAAGAAGAGATAGTGCGCGAGCACCTGGCCGTTCGTATACCCGAGCGCCTTTGCGAGCCCGATCTGGCCGCGCTGCGACTGAACAAGCCGCGCGAGTGCGATGGCGAGCGAGAGCGCCGAGATGATGAGGATCAGTGTCGGCATGATCGTGGCCAGGACGCGGTTCTGATCGATCTCCTCGGCAAGCGAGAAGGCACTCGGCTGGTCCTCGCGTGGGGTGCTCGCGACGATGCGGTAGGGCTCGAGGATCTCTTCGACATCGTCCATGACACGGCCCTGGTCCGCGCCCGACGAGATGCGAACAGCGACGTCGGTCACCGTATTCGTCTTGCCGAAGAGCCGCTCGACCTCGTGCTGCGGCATGAACAGGATGGTGAAGCCCGCCACCGAGGGGATCTCGTTCTTCGACCGCGTCGGAAACATGTACTCGGGGCTCGCGGCGATGCCTACGATACGGATGTCGTGCGTCACGCTGTCCGAGCGGATGCGCAGGCGCCCACCTGGCTTGAGCCCCGTGTCCTCGGCGAACTTGGTGTGGAGGAGTGCGCTCTCGAGGTCCGAGGGCTCGAGGTAGCGCCCGCGCTGGACGAGCAGATCGTTCACCGACGGTCGCCGGTCGGGCGGCACGCCGACGATGCGCACCGTGCCCTGCTCGCCCGGCGCGACGTCCATGCCCGTGTCGATCACGAGGCGTCCCTCGGCCGCCGCGACGCCGGGGACGCGCTCTATCTTGTGCACAACGCCAGTAGGAGCGCCCAGGACCGAGATGGAGAAGTCGGCGAACTTGAGACGCTCGTAGGCCTCGTCAGCCGAGGCTTTCAGGTTGCGGTACGACTCGACGAATGCCACGTAGCTGGTGATGCCGATCGCGACGAGCAGGATGAGCGCGGCGAACTGACCCCAGTGGGCCCGCATGTCGCGCCATGTCTTGAGAAGCAGTATCCGCATCGTGGTTGACTCCGTCGTGTCAGTTCGCGCTGGTCACTGGCTCCCGTCCCGCGGCGTTACCAGACGATGTCTTCGGGCGGCGTTGGATTCGTGTTGCGCTGCTCCTCGGCGATGCTGCCGTCGCGGAGATGCAGGACGCGGTCGGCGACCTGCGCAATCGGCGAGTTGTGCGTCACGACGATCACGGTCTTGCCCTCTTGCGTGTTGAGGTCCTTGAGCGCACGAAGCACGAGCTTGCCGGTCTGGTAGTCGAGGTTGCCGGTGGGCTCATCGCCGAGCACCATCACCGGGTCCTTCGCGAGCGCGCGGGCGACGGCGACACGCTGCTGCTCGCCACCCGAGAGCTGAGACGGGAAGTGGTGCAGTCGGTCGCCGAGGCCCACGACTTCGAGGAGTGCGGTCGCGCTCCGTGACGGCGGAACCTTGTCGCGAGATGCGAGCTGGATCGCGAAGCGGACGTTCTCCTCGGCGGTGAGGGTGGGGATCAGGTTGAAGAACTGGAAGACGAAGCCGACTTTCTCGCGTCGGAACAAAGTGAGCTCGCGCTGGGTCGCCTTCGAGATGTCCTCGCCATCGATCACGATGCGCCCGCTCGTAGGCGTGTCGATCCCGCCGAGCATGTTCAGCAGCGTCGTCTTTCCCGAACCGCTTGGGCCGAGGATCACCACGAACTCGCCTCGTGGGATCACGAGGTCGGTGTGGTTGAGCGCGTGCACTTCAACCTCTCCCATGCGGTACGTCTTGACGACGTCTTCGAGCATCACGAGCGTGTCGGGCGGGGCGATGACTCGCGACATCGTCACACCTCCTTTCGCGCACGGGGTCGCGCCGCCCGCGGGGGAGCGGGCGGCGCGAGCGGCACAGGTGCCGCGGGGGGAGTTGGCGACGGTGGCGGCGAGGGACGCACCCTCGCTGGCGTTCGCTCGCCCGCGAGCGCGCGCTCGAGCGTCTTCTCATCGCAACCCAAGCCGCGCAGAGTGAACTCGGTGAGCGCTTCGATGTGGTGTTTCAGCCGCTCGGGCGCCGCGAACACGTCGAACGGGTCGGTCACGTCTGTGAGGGCGGCAAGGAAGAGCGCGGCATCGTCTGGGTGGCTGATGCGAAAGACGCCCGCCTCGCAACCCCGCTCGATCACCAGCTGCATGGCCGGCACGATCCGGCGCACGGTATCCCGGCTCACGCGGTCGTGGAACGCCTCGTTGCCGGGCCTGTGGAAGAAGGCGAGCAGGTCGCGGTCGCTTCCTACTGCCGAGAGCAGCTCGTCACGCATGCGCAGCAGCTTCTCCACCGGGTCTGCGCCGGGCTCCTCGGCAAGGGTGACCACTCCGCCGACGATGCGCTCGCTCATCTGCTCGACGACTGCGTTCACGACGTCGGTCTTGCTGTCGAAGTACAGGTAGAAAGTGCCCTGCGCGACGCCTGCTGCCGAGACGACGTCGGAGACCGCCGTCTGCTCGACGCCCCGTTCCGCGAAGACTCGAGCCGCCGCGTCGACCAGCTCCTGGCGCCTTGCGGCGGGGGACATGCGGGTCCTCACCATGAGGGATCAGCCCCTCGGAACGGGTAGTGACTGACTATCAGTCAGTAGTCTACCCGAAAGATGGATCCTCAAACAAGGGACTTCGCGCGGCCCGGGGCGACCGCGGCGCATGCTGTGCCAAGTTCTCAAGCCGTGGTAAATATGTGCTATGTCAGCAAAGAACCGCGGAAGGCAGAATCCGGCGACGCGGCCCGCGATTGGAGTGACGCATGTTCCTCGAACGACGCGCGACAGAGGCGGTTCTGCAGGCGCTTGAGTGGTCGCCTGTGGTGTTGGTTGAGGGGCCACGCCAGGCGGGAAAGTCGGTGCTCGTGCGCGAGCTCGTGGGTGCGAAGCGGCCCGCGGCGTACGTGACGCTCGATGACGCGCTCGTGCTTGCGAGTGCCCGCGAGAGCCCTCAGGACTTCGTGCAGGCGCTGCAGGATCCCACGGTGATCGATGAAGTCCAGCGCGCGCCGGACATCTTCCTTCCCATCAAGCTGAGCGTGGACGAGAATCGGCGTCCGGGTCGCTTCCTACTGACGGGCTCGGCAAACGTGCTCCTGCTTCCGCGCCTCGCGGACTCGCTGACGGGGCGCATGCGGATCGTCACGCTCTGGCCACTCTCCCAGGCCGAGATCGAGCAGCGCGAGGACCACTTCATCGACGCGGTGTTCGCCGATGGCCCACTCCGCCACTTCGAGGGAGGCGAGACGCGCGAGAGCATCGCCGAGCGGATCGCGCGCGGCGGTTTCCCCGAGGCCGTGGCGCTCCCGCCGGGACCGCCGCGAGACGGATGGATGCGCGACTACACGACCACACTGCTTGAGCGCGACGTGCGCGAGCTGGCCGCAATCGGCGATCGCGTCGCTCTGCCGCGACTCCTCCGCATGTTGGCGGCGAGAAGCGGAACGCTCCTCAACGCCTCCGAACTCTCGCGAGCGACCGGCATCGCGCGCGCCACGACCGACCGCTACCTCGCGCTGTTCGCAATGACCTTCACCGTGCGATTCATCCCGGCTTGGGCGGGCGATGTGGCGCGTCGACCTGTGAAGTCGCCCAAGGTGCTGTTCGTCGACAGCGGGCTTGCAGCCAACCTCATCGGGCTCGACGCGACGCGGCTTCTGGACGACCCGGATCACCTCGCTCCCATGCTGGAGACGTTCGTCGGTGGCGAGTTGCTGAAGCAGATCTCGGCTGCCGAACAGCGGCTCGAACTCATGCACTACCGGGACAGTCACGGTAGCGAGGTCGACTGGGTGCTCGAGGACAGCCGGGGCCGGCTCGTCGGTGTCGAGGTCAAGGCCACATCATCGCCCTCGGATCGGGACTTCAGGGGACTCAAGGCGTTTGCGTCCAACGTGGGCGAGCGCTTCCACCGCGGCGTTCTGCTACACACGGGGCGGGTTGCCGCGCCGATGGGGACAGGTCTGTGGGCGTTGCCGGTGGGCGCATTGTGGCGCATCGGAAGTCGAGCCGCCGGGGACTAGGGGGTGCGTGTCGGTCGCAGTTGCCCAGTGCGGCCGATGTCGGATCGTGAGAGGGCGCGGTGCGGGGCGCGTTGACCGCGTCTCGCAGCCGCGGGTACTATACTCGGGCACTCAACGGCCAGGTAGCTCAGTTGGTAGAGCAGGGGACTGAAAATCCCCGTGTCGGCGGTTCAAGTCCGTCTCTGGCCACCATGAATGTGACGACGACCGGCTCTTCG
>CAYGYT010000017.1:0-21275 GCA_964354215.1 uncultured Eubacteriales bacterium
GCTTTGTTGCGGAGCCGGGCTTCATGGGGGTGCAGCCCGGCAGGTTCGTGCTGAGATGCCCGCCGGTCTCGGTCTGCCACCACGTGTCGACGATCGGTACGCGCTGCCGTCCGATGTGGTCGTAGTACCACAGCCACGCCTCGGGGTTGATCGGCTCGCCGACGGTGCCGAGGACGCGCAGGCTCGACAGGTCGTACTTGGCGGGCCACTCGTCTCCCGCCTTCATGAGGGCGCGGATGGCAGTCGGCGCCGTGTAGAACTGATTCACCCCGTGCTTGTCGACGATCTCCCAGAAGCGACCGGCGTCGGGATATGTCGGGACGCCCTCGAACATCACCGACGTGCCGCCAAACGAGAGCGGCCCGTAGACGACGTAGCTGTGACCCGTGACCCAGCCGATGTCGGCCGTGCAGAAGAAGACGTCCTCGTCGTGGATGTCGAACGTGTACTTGAACGTCATGGTCGCGAACAGCAGATAGCCGCCGGTCGTGTGCAAGACGCCCTTCGGCTTGCCGGTCGACCCGGACGTATACAGGATGAACAGCGGGTCTTCGGCGTCGACCCACTCGATATCGCAGTGGCGATCGATGCCGACGGCGCGCACTTCCTCGTGGTACCACAGGTCGCGACCAGGCTCCATATCCACCCGGGTCTGCGCACGGGAGACCACGATCACGGTCTCGACGGTCGGGCACTCGGCAATCGCCTCGTCGGCGGCAGCCTTGAGCGGCACGACGCGACCGCCGCGGATACCCTCGTCGGCCGTGATGAGCATCTTTGCACCTGAGTCCTGGATGCGATCGCGAAGCGACGTCGCCGAGAATCCGCCGAAGACCACATTGTGGATCGCACCGATGCGCGCGCAGGCGAGCATCGAGATAGCCAACTCGGGGATCATCGGCAAGTAGATGGCGACACGGTCCCCCTTCTTGATGCCATGTTTCTTGAGCACGTTGGCGAAACGGCACACCTTGTAGTAGAGCGACTGGTACGTGTAGACCTTGGTGCGGCCCTCGTCGCTCTCCCAGATGAGCGCGGCCTTGTTGCGACGCCAGGTGGTGAGGTGACGGTCGATGCAGTTGTAGGCGACGTTCGTCTTCCCGCCCTTGAACCACTCGACCTTAGGTGTATCGAACTCCCACTCGAGCACCTTGTCCCACTTCTTGTGCCAGTACAGGTAGGTTTCCGCCTGCTCGGCCCAGAATCCCTCGGGATCGTCGACGGAACGCTTGTACATGGCGTCGTACTCGTCCATCGACGAGATCCACGCCCGCTCCTTCACCCACTCGGGCGGCTCGATGACACGCCCCGCGCTCTGCAACGATTGAATCGACGCAGATTCCTCAGCCATGACGCCTCCTTGCCCCTCTTGAGTCGGCCGGACCGGTACCTCACGAAGCTTGCGAGAATCATCTCTAGCACACGTAGGGAGCGCGTGCGTCCCACAATAGTAGCCTTGACGTGGGCTTTCTTCCTCAGACGAGTCAGGCGGACGGCGTGAGGTGTTCGGTAGACGGCATATCCCTGACCCGGCGCCGAGGCGCTGCGCAGCACGAAGAGTCGCATCGGAGCTTCGCGCGGCCCGCTGCGCTATCTAGCTGCTGTTGCAAGAGGCCCCGTCGAGGAGTATCTTCCCTAGCACATACAGTTTCCCTTCCCTTACAACGCCGACCGGGGAATCCGGACGGCACATGGCACGGGCCATCGACGACCGGCATCGCGATGCGTGAAGTTCCCAGGCAGACTCACGGCGCCCGTACGAGACTCAGGGGTAATCAAGGGAAGGACTGAGGAAGCCCCGGCCCGAAGGCCGGGGCTTCCGCTCATCTACGGTCAGCGGCCGTTCCCGAGCGCATACGGCGCGAGCGCGAGCGCCGCGAGGAAGCGTTCCTGGAACGAGGGATCGAGCGCAAGCTCGACGTGGCGGACTTCGCCCCGAGCTCGAGAGACTCCCGTTTCGAGTGCCGGGTCGACGGCGATCATGGCCGCACCGATGAGCGACGTGTTGCCGGCGATACGCACCCGTCCTGCGAACTCGCTCGGCAGAAGTCCGACATCGACCAGGTCGCGGGGCGTGAGCGACGCACCGAATGCTCCGGCGATGACCACGTCTGCCGGTACCTTCCCGGCTCCACTCTCGTGAACGACCGTGACGATGCCGACACGCACGGCTGCCTTGGCGAGCTGGAAGGAGCGCACGTCGAGCTGCGTCAGCACGACGTCGGGCTCGGCCGGCTCCCGCGCCACGAGCCTCACGGCTCGTACGTCGCCTTGAGTCGTGAAGCGGTCCTCAAGCGGACCCGCGGGACTCAACTTGCCGTCGACCCCGATATGGCCGAGGCGATGCAGCAGCGCTACCGCCGAGACGAGTCCGCTCCCACACAGCCAGCGAGGCTCGCCCTGACCGACCACATCCACGACGAGCTCGCCGTCAGCGCCGAGGTCAACGCGCTCAACAGCGCCCTCCGCAGCGGGGCCGCCCGAGGCGATGCCTGCCCCATCGAATGCCGGCCCGGCTGCCGCCGATGCCACAACGAGGCCCTGCGGCGTGTCGAGGACGATCTCGGCGTTCGTGCCAAGGTCCACGAACAGACTCCAGCCATCGGGCTCCATTCCACCAGCAAGGAGTCCGGCCACGATATCTCCACCCACGAACCCCGCGAGCGGAGGCAGGACAAGCGCCTCGGCGCCGGGCGCGAGGGCCGCGACGACGCTGCCGTCCTTCGGCAGCGCGGACGTCGAGGAGTAAGGGGCCACGAATGGATGCGCGCCGAGCCCACCTGCATCAAGACCGAGAAGCAGTGATGCCATCACGGTGTTGCCCGCGATGATCAGGCGCTCGATGGACGCAAGGCAGCGGCCTTCGTCGCTACACGCCCCTACCAGCGCGTCCAGCACGCTCGCCTCGGCGGCTTCGCGCAACTCCGGCGCGTGCCCTGCCAGCGCGGCGGACACCCGGCTCAGCACATCCGCCCCCCAGGCCGACTGCCGATTCGGCACGACTGCACGCCCGAGCTCCACGCGAGTCTCTCGCTCGATCACGACCGCGGCGACCGTGCTCGTGCCGAGATCGACCGCCGCCACGAGCGGCGTGTGAGACGCTTCCGCATCTCGACTCTGCTCGAGTCCACGAGGCCACTCGCCGAGCGTGCGCACGGCGTGGGGGATCACCGGCAGCACCGTCACCGCGCCTTCAATGCGGCTACGACACGCGAGCCGGACGCCTGAGGGTGCTCGGCGCAGACCCAGTAGCTCGGCCTCGTCGGGCGGGGCCAGCTCCCCTGAGGTCACGCGTACTCCGCAGCCGCCACACACGCCGCGGCCCGCGCACGGTGCCGAGAGGCTCAGTCCTACTCGGCGAGCCGCATCGAGGACAGTGGATCCTCTCTCGACCCAGACGGTTCGCCCGCTCGGGTCGAAAGCTATCGGGACAGTCTCGCTCATCCAAGCCGCCGTTCAGTTCTCGAACACGACCATGCCGTGCGACATCGGCCTCCCGCCCAGAACATGAACGTGGAGGTGCGCCACGCTTTGCCGAGCGTCCGCGCCGGCGTTCACGATCAGCCGGTAGCCGCGCGCATCGATACCCTTCGCTCTCGCGACGGCGGGGACGGCGGCGAAGAGCGCTGCAATCAACTCGGGCGCGAGGCCGTCGGCGAGGTGCTCGTGGTGTGCCCGAGGGATCACCAGCGTGTGCACGGGCGCCTGAGGGGAGATGTCATCGAATGCAACGACGAGGTCGTCCTCGTAGACGAACGTGGCCGGCATCTCGCCACGGCCGATCTTGCAGAAGACGCAGTCTCGCATGGGGCCGACCTCCGCTCTCCGCTGCAGTTCGCGCACGTGGTGCCGATGGTAGCGCACCCGGTCTCGCCGTACGGCACGCTTCGCCTCAAGCGCCGCGCCTGGGCGGCTACTCCTCCGAGGTGTTCTCGTCGGCACTCGCCGAGAGCGCGTCCGCTTCGCTCGCCTCGCTCTCGAGCTCACCGATGAGCACGGTCACCTTCTGCTGCGCGTCAGCGAGCTTTGCCTGTAGTGCACGAAGCAGGGCGACCCCTCGCTCGTATCGGGAGAGGCTCTCTTCCAGCTCAAGCTGCCCGCTCTCGAGCGTCGACACGATGCCCTCGAGCTCGCCGAGGGCCTCACCGAACGATAGGTCCTCGGGAGCTCGTCTCTCGTCCGTCATCTAGTACTCCATCCGATCGGAGAGCGCCCAATCCTGCGCACCCTCTTGTGTCGACTCCACGGCACAATCGATCGATCCGTCTGCAACGCGAACCCTCACTCGATCGCCAGATGCAACGCTGCCCACGCGCCGAACGATCGTGTGCCCGTCCTTGCGGAAGCACAGGGCATACCCGCGCCCCAGAATGGCAACCGGAGACAGATCGTCCAGCCTCGCGGCCGCAAGCCTGAATCTCGCCTCGGAGCGCTCGAGCAAGCGCGCGCCGAGTTGTGGCAACCGACGACGGTAGGTATCGATCTGCCGCGCGTCGCGCTCGAAGCGGAGGGGCAGTGCCCTTTGGAGTCCCATCTCCAGCACGTCGAGCGTCTGAGCGGCGGGACCGAGGAGCGTAACCGGCTCGGAAAACACCGGCCGCTCGACGAGTCGCTGCACCCGGTGCGCCGCGCTCTGAAGCCGGTGAGCGAGCGCGCGGGCAAGACCGCGCGATTCCCGGGTCAGTCGCACACGCACCTCGTCAAGGGCGGGCGCGACCGCTTCGGCCGCCGCGGTAGGCGTGGAAGCTCTCATGTCCGCCACCATGTCGGCTATCGAGTTGTCCGGCTCGTGCCCGATTCCCGTCACGACAGGCACGGGCATGCCCGCGACCGCACGTGCGACCTCCTCGGAGTTGAACGGCATCAGGTCCTCGTAGCTGCCGCCGCCGCGCACCAGCAACACGACATCGGCGTTGGATTCCGCGACTGCACGCAGCCCGCGCGCTATCTCCGACGGCGCGTCCGCGCCCTCGACCTGAACGCCCGCCACGTACAGCTCCGCGAGCGGGTAGCGCCGACGAAGCGTGCGGATCACGTCATGGATCGCCTTGCCCCTCGGGGACGTCACGACGGCGATCCGCTCGGGGAACGGAGGCACGGGCCGCTTGCGTTCCGGACGCATGAGCCCTTCGAGTTCGAGTCGCCGCGCAAGCGCCGCTACCTGCAGTCTCAGCTGGCCTTCGCCGGCGGGCGTCAGACCGCGCACCATGAACTGCATACGGCCTTTCGGCACGTACGCCGAGAACTGCCCCGTCAACTCCACGAGCATGCCGCACGCGAGGTCGACACCGGCGGCCCGGTATTCGTCCCGCCACATCATGCACGACATGGCCGCGCCGGAATCGCAGATAGTGAAGTAGGCGGCCTTGTACCCGGGCTTGTCGTTGAACTCCGAGACCTCGCCGACGACGCGCAGCTGAACGCTCTCGAGGGCGCGTTTGGCGGCGTTCATCGCTTCTGTGACGCTCAGGACGCGCTCGTCGGGCATCCGCAGCCTCCTCGCGGCACAATCCCAGTCCGCTAGCGGTCGCGGGCGAGCAGCAGGTAGTACATCAGTTGAAGCGCGGCGATGAGTGCGGCGGCGACGTACGTCAACGCTGCCGCCGTCAGCACCTGGCGCGCGCCGGCAACCTGCTCAGAGGGCAGACCGCCCGTCGTCTCGAGTTGAGCGAGCGCCCTGCGCGAGGCATCGAACTCGACCGGGAGCGTGACGATCTGGAACAGCACGGCCGCGCCATAGAAGAGAATCCCAATCCAAATGAGCCCGCCGAGGCCCTGGATCAGCAGGCCGACCAGGATGAGCACCCACGAGGCCATCGAGCCGAAGTTCGCAACGGGTACGAGCGCGCTGCGAATCGATCCCCACACGTACTTGTGAGCGTCCTGCAGGGCATGTCCGCTCTCGTGGGCCGCAACCCCGGCTGCGGCGACGCTTCGGGTGGCGTAGACGTCCTGAGACAGGCTGAGCTTCTTGACCCTGGGATCGTAGTTATCCGTGAGGTTCCCGCCCACCTGCTGTATGGCAACGCTCGAGAGCCCATCGGCATCCAGGATGCGTCGCGCAACCTGCGCGCCGCTCTCGCCCGTCGCCAAGGGCACCTTGCTCCATTTCCGGTAGGTCGACTTGACGTAGCCCTGGGTCGCCAAGCCGAGGACCGTCGAAACGATCATCAGCAGTAGCCACGCGGAGTTGAATCCGTAGTACACCTGGACCTCCTCGATAAGGCCTTCGCTCTCAGAAGGCTCGTGCCTGTAGAAGCAAAGAGCCTACCGCTTCTCCACTTCGAGCAGACCGTTCTTCAGCGTGAGCGCGACGCGCCCTTCGAGGAGCGCGAGCAGCTCATCGCCGACGATCTCGCGGCGCCACCCCTCGAGCAGCGCGTGCGCCTCTCGATCTCCCGAAGCCAGCCGTTCCAGGTCTTCACGGGACGCGAGGATCGGCATGGCGACTCCGTGCTCGCGTGCGCGCAGGCGAACGAGCGCGACCATGAGGTCGATCGCTCCGTCGATGTCGGCAGCGGGCCGGCGACGCCTGCGCTCGAGAATCGGGAGATCGCCCTCCGGCACTCCCCTCCCTCGCTCCACCGCTTTCACAACCGCCCCATACGCTCCCCGCGGCAGCTTGTCACTCACTCCTCGGATTGCTTCGAGGTCCGCTGTGGTCGCGGGCATGCGCCGAGCGATCTCCACGACGCTCTCGTCGCCGACGACCCACCGCTTTGGCACGTCCCGCTTCTGTGCCTCGCGTTCGCGCCACGCGGTCACCTCTCGGGCCACGGCAAGCTGCCGACGATTCAGCGAGGAGACTCGCTTCACCCGGCGCCATTGCTCCTCGGGGACCACCTCGTAGAACGCAGGGTCCGCCAGCCGCGCGAAATCCTTCTCCAGCCACTGGATGCGCTCGTCTCGTTCGAGCGCGCGATGCAGGGTCTCGTACAGCGGAAGCAGGTAGCGAACGTCGTCGTGCGCATACTCGATCTGCGCGGGAGTCAGCGGTCGACGTGCCCAGTCGGTGAACGTGTCGGCCTTGTCGAGCTGTACGCCAACGAGCTCTTTGACCAGAGCGCCGTAGCCGGTCTGCTGCGGGAACCCCGCGAGCGTGGCGGCCACTTGAGTGTCGAACACGGGCGCGGCAGCAGACCCCATCAAGCGGTAGAAGATCTCGAGATCCTGCGTTCCGGCATGGAGCACCTTCACGATCCGCCGATCGCGCAGAAGGTCGAATAGGGCGCTCAGGTCGTCAATCGCCAGCGGATCGATAACGGCCGTTTCGTCGGCAAGTGAGATCTGGACCAGGCACAGCTTCGCGAAGTAGGTGCGTTCGCGCATGAACTCCGTATCAATGCCGATGGCCGACGCGTGACACGCGCGCTCGGCGAAGTGCACCAGGTCCTGTGTAGTTGTGAGCACGTACGCTCCTCGCGAATCTATCGGCCCGGGCGGCGCCGCGCGGCGCGCGCCAGGGCCAATCGCTATCATGAGTACCTTAGCCGACGGCGTCTTGAGGCGACAGCTGCGACCGTGCCGCAGCTCCGCTGGAGGGTCCTGTGCGCGTACTGGTCGTCAGCAACATGTTGGCTGGGTCGGGCGGTGCCGGCCTCTACGATCTCGTCCACGCGCTCGGCCGCCGCGACTGCGAGATCGTTCTGCGCTACTTCACCGGCCAGGGAAGGCTTTCCGACCTCGTGCACGACGCCGATGCGTTCGACCGCGTGGTCGCGGGCGGCGGCGACGGCACGGTCTCGGCACTCGCGTATGCACTCCGCGAGGTCCGGACTCCGCTCCTTGCGTGTCCTGCGGGTACTGCCAACCTGATCGCATCCAACCTCGGGATGCCGACCGACGCGACGAGACTGGCTGAGACGGCAATCAGTGGCGAGTGCCTGGACTTCGACATTGGGGAGTTTACGCACCTCGGTACTCCCGAAGCTCTGCCTCTCGATCGACGCCGAGGGTTCATGGTGGCGGCCGGTGCCGGGTTCGACGCTGCCATCATGGACGCTGCGCAGCCTCTCAAGGCGTCCATGGGCGTGCTCGCCTACGTTGCCGGCGTCATGCAGAATCTAGCTCCAACTCGAGCGAACTTCCGCGTGGTGCTTGACGGACGAGAGGCGTTCACTGACGGCATAGCGGTGCTCGTTGTGAACCTCGGGCGGCTCCAGTTCGACCTGAGCATCACACACGACTCGAATCCGCGCGATGGCGTTCTGGAAGTGGCCTTCGTCCGGTCGAGAACGGCGATCGGCCTGATACCCGCCGTTTGGGACGCACTCCTGGACCGGGTCGTCGAGCGTCCCGAGCGCGGCCCTCTCGAGATCGAGCCGGCGCGCGAGATCCTTGTCGAGGCGGACCCGCCGCTGCGGCTCCAGTACGACGGCGAGGCCATCGACTGCACGACGCCCTTCGGGGTGCGAGTCCTGCCCGGTGCGGCTCAGCTTATGGTGCCGACGACATCACGACACGCGACCGAGGGCAACCACAACGCGACCTCCGCGAGAGCCCGCACTCGCGCGGAGCCGGGCACACGCCGGTCCTAGGATTCGGCAGCGCCTAGCCGGCAGCGCCTAGCCGGGAGCTCCCGTGCCGCAGCTACCTACTAGCGAGGTAGTCCAGCATCTGCTGAACTTCCTGATCGCTCGCCACAAGGCCGTGTTGGCGCATGCGCGCGATGGTGTTCTCCCAGGCCGCCGAGTCGTGGGTGGCCGTCTTCACGCGATCGAGCGTGTGACACATCTTGCACTTCGTCTCGATAATCTGCCGACCTGCGTCGAGTGCCGGATCTGAGGAAGTGGGCAGGCCGGTCGCGCCTCCGGCTGAGCCGGACGTAGACCCACCCGAGCACCCCGCAGCTCCGGCTCCCAACGAAGCAGCAAGAGCGCAGCTGATAACCAATCCGATCAGGCGAGTCCGAACCATGCGTCCTCCCTTTGCCTGCCGTACGGGTAAACTTGCTCTTGTCTAACTGTACCCAACGTGGGCCGAATGGGGTCAAGTGAGCAATCAGCAACAGCGAGAGGTCCGCATCGCGATACTCCTCGTCGGCATCGCTGTGGTCCTCTACGTGCTCAGAGTGCTCATCTTCGGCTATCCGCAGGAGATGTTGCGCTACCTCATGGACGACGTCGCGTTCCTGCTCATCCAGGTGCTGATTCTGTGGCTCCTCATCGACCGGGTCATCCGCAACATCGAGCACGAATCCATGAAGCAGAAGCTCAATATGGTCATTGGCGCGTTCTATGCCGAAGTGGGCATCACCCTCATGGGCATCATCGCGTCGTTCGACGCCGAGTTCGACGAGATCCGACCGCTGGTGATCGTGAAGCCGTCTTGGACTGCCGAGGACTACGAGAAGGCCAAGGCGAGCCTGCGCGACTACGACTACTCGATCGAGCTGCAGTGCGGCGATCTGCCCGCGCTCAAGACCCTGCTCCTGTCCGAGCGCCCGTTCCTCCTAAGCCTGCTCGAGAACCAGAACCTGCTCGAGCACGAGACGTTCACCGAGCTGCTCTGGGCGGTCTTCCACCTCGCCGAGGAGCTCGCCGTGCGGCCGGATGTCTCATGCCTCATTGGCGCTGACGCACGGCACATCTCGGTCGACATCAAGCGCGCGTACGGCTTCCTCATCGCGGAGTGGCTCGACTACATGCGTCACCTGCAGACGCAGTACCCGCACCTCTTCTCGCTCGCCGTTCGTACGAACCCCCTGGATCCGAACGCCACGGTCATCGTGGCGGAATAGCGGCCCCGGAAGTGGACTCCGCCACAGAACGTGCCCGCCGAGCGCCCCGGCCAGCGCCCCGATCCCACTGGCACAGCACTCCTCGCGCAATGCAAGAGGGCGACCCGTATGGGCCGCCCTCGGCAGATGCAATCTGTAGTTGGAACTACGCCTTGCGGACGTTGCTCGCCTGCAGTTTGCCGTTCTGACCAGTGGTCACCTCGAACACGACGGCCTGACCCTCGTCGAGGGTCTTGAAGCCCTCGCCCTGGATCTCGGAGAAGTGGACGAAGAGATCTTCGCCGTCCTCACGAGAGATGAAGCCATAGCCCTTGTCCGGATTGAACCACTTGACAGTACCTTCAGCCATTGCAAACTCACCTTCCGCCCCGCAGGGCAACAAAAAGGCGGCGTGTCGTCCCCGACCTACGAGACACCTGGGGCGTCGCGCCGCGAACTCACGAGCCACATACGGCTCGTCGCAGGCAGTATAGCGAAACTCGCGCCGAGCGCCTAGCCCGCGCTCTCGGGCTGCGCGAGCGCACTTCGGCCGACGCCCGAGCCGACAGCCCGTACGCGTACCGCACTTGCCTTGAAGACGACCTTCACGCGAGATCCCGCCTGAAGCCCCAGTGAAGATGCCGACAGCCGTGAGATGCGTGATGCCACCCGAAGAGAGCCTTCGACGATCACTACCCGGACCATTGAACCCTCCTGCATCAAGTCAGCAACGCGGCCGTCGATCTGGTTGCGCGCTGACGTCTTGGGCAGCTCCACATCCGGCTCGAACAGGAGCACATCCTCGGGTCGCACGCCGGCGATCACGTGCGTCCCCAGCGTGTATTCACCGATCGCGAAGACCGACGTGACACCACAGTCGATCCGCATGAGGCCGTCCTCGCTCGAGGCGACGACTCCCTCGAACGGCGACTCGGTCCCCACGAAGGCAGCAACCCATTCGTCGCGCGGGAGCGTCAAGACGACGTCGGGGTCGCCTTCAGCGAGGATGTGTCCGTGCCGCATGATGCCGATGTGATCGGCGACCACGGCCGCCTCTTCCTGATCGTGAGTGACGTATAGGGTGGTCACGTGTTCTCCGGCAAGGATGCTGGCAAACTCGATCGTGAGCTTGCGCTTCAGCAGCGGATCCATGTAGGAGAGCGGTTCGTCGAGCAGCAGGAGCTGCGGTTCGAGCACCAGTGCGCGCGCGAGCGCGATGCGCTGCGCTTCGCCACCCGAAAGCGTGAGCGCGCTGCGCTTCTCCCATCCCCCCATCCCGACACGCTCGAGTACCCGGGCAACACGCTCGGCACGTTCGGCAGCAGAGACCCTGCGGAGCCGAAGACCGTAGCTCACGTTGTCCTCCACGTCGCCGCGAAGCAGATAGGGCTTCTGGAACACCGCCGCAATCCGCCGCCGAGTCTCAAGATCGCGCCGATTCATGAGCACGTCGTCGAAGTAGACGGCGCCGGCGGTGGGCTGCTCCAGCATTCCGAGGACGCGAAGCAGTGTCGACTTCCCCGCCCCCGAAGCACCGAGCAGACAGTACGTCTGGCCCGCCGGCAACGTGATCCGTTCTACGTCGAGGACCGTTCTGCGGCGGTAGTCGACCCTGAGCCCTTCGCCCCGAACGGAAGGCGCCCGTGACACGCCCAGGCCGTCCTCAGTAGCCGGTTCAGCGCTCATATGCGACTGAGGTGTTCTGGAGTGTCGTGAGCGCGATGTTGATCGTGAGAGCGATGCCGATGAGGACCATCGCCCACGCCATCGCAGTGTAGAGGTCGCCTCTGCTTACGTTCGCCATGATGGCGGTCGTCATGACGTCCGTGTATCCCTCAATCCCACCACCGACGATAGAGACCGCACCGACCTCTGAGATGATCGCACCGAAGCCGGCGATCACCGAAACCATCACCCCACCGCGCGCTTCCTTCAAGACAGCGATGCCCAACTGCAGCTTCGAGGCCCCAAGCGCCTGGAGCTGAAGGCGCAGGTCACGGGCAACAGATGCCACCGCAGCTGCTGAGACCCCGGTGATCAGCGGTAGCGCCAGGATAACCTGGGCGATGACCATGCCTTGCGGCGTGAACAGAAGATCCAGGAACCCCAGCGGCCCGCTTCGTGACAGAGCCATGTAGACGAACAGACCGATGACGACCGGCGGGAATCCCATGGCTGTGTTGATGAGCAATATGATCACTGCACGGCCGGCGAACCTGCTGATGCCCAGGAGGTAGCCGATTGGGATTCCGATCATGCTCGCGATGAGCACGGCCGAGCCCGACACCATCAGCGAGAGAACGACGACCGGGTAGACGTTGGCGCCGCCCGTTGTGAGGAGGCGGAATGCGTTCCCTATTGCATCGAGGTAGATCTGCATACAGCCCCTGCTGGTCCGCACGAGAAACGGGAAGGACCTCGCCTGCAGAAAGGCAGCGAGAACCCAGTTGGCTACAGCATCGCACAACTAGCATGTCCCGGTCGGCTGCCATCGCAACCGACCGGGACACCCTCGCACAAGCAGTGCTACGAACCAGGCACTACCACTTGCCGGCGTACGGGTAGAACAGCGGCTGACCGAACGTGCTCTCGCCGTACTCCTTGATAATGAGCTGTGCGGGAGCCGAGCGAATCCAGCTGCTGAAGTCCTGTGCGCCTTCCCAGTTCCGCGCCTTCGCGACTTGTATGACGCTGTAGGGGTTCCAGTAGGAGTCGTCGCCCTGGTTGACAATCTCCAGATCCTTGACGGTACCCATGTTGACCATGTTGAGCCACGTCCCGCGATCCGACAGCGTATAGCCCGAGCTTTGGTTCGCAGCAGAGAGGCACTGGGCCATTCCCAACGTTCCGGACGCCTTGTACCAGGACTGTCCGGTCTGGGGATTGCCGATACTCGCCCAGATCTCCTTCTCCTTGGTATTGGTACCTGAGTTGTCGTTGCGCGACCAGAACTCGGACTTGGACGAAGCGACCTTGCCAAACGCGACCTTGGCGGTGTCATTCAGACCGATGCTCGCGGGATCTGTCTTTGGCCCGACAAGCACGAAGTCGTTATACATGACGCTGTGGCGGGTGAGGCCCTTGTACGTGGAGGGCTTCCCGGCAACAATCCCGTTCATGAAGGCGATCTCCTGCACGGGGCTGTGCACGAGCAAGACGTCCGCGTCACCAGACCCGCCCAGCGCGATTGCGGCACCGGAGCCGACGAACGTCGCCTTTACCGAGTACTCCGGGCACGCCATGAGGAACGCAGGCCTGAGTGCCTCCCACAGCCCCGAGTCACGGGTGGACGTCGTCGACGCTAGGAGGGTCTGGTACTTCACTCCCGGACCCTTCCGAACCGTCAGAGACGCAGTGCGCGTGTAGCTCTTGCTGTACCTCGCGCGAATGTAGAACTTCCCGCCCAGTTTGGGCGTGTACTTGTGCGACCACGTGCCGTACTTCGAGATCAACGGCGTGCCAACGAGCGTCCAGAACGCCCGCCCTGGCTTGCGAATCTCGACCGCCATCCGCTTTCCTTTGAGCGAAGTACTGGTCTTGCCGCTGATGGCGAACGGCTTCGCAGTAGCCATGTAGATGGTGCTCGTCTTGAGCGTCGATGTTGGCGTCGCTGCTGCCGCGATCGCGGGCATCAGCGCCGTTGCGACCAACATCAGGCTCGTGAGGAGCAGCAACGCCTTCCGTACACTGACGCGCCCCTTCGGATGGTGCATAGTGTCTCCTTTCCACTCACGGGAGGCCGGGCGGTTTCCCACCCGACCCTGTCGTCCCGGAAACCGTCGTGGGCACCTGCCGCTCCAGGTTGTTCCGGGATCGGAGTCGCACCGGTTCGCGGCGCGATGAAACCAAGTCCACCTACTTCACTGGAACCATGCTCTTGGCGATGGCCTTCAGTTCGGCCAGACTCGCGTCGCCCTGCAGCTCAGCGAAGTTGCCACCGCGGCTGTACACGATCATCACCGGCGACGCCGGGTCCGCTGGATCCTGACGCACGATATCCGCGGTCTCCGGGCCCCAAGGCACCTTGCCCTGCGAGACAATCGCGTAGCTTCTGTTCTTCGGGCTTCCTTGGGTGAACAACAGCGCCTTGTCGCCCTTGAGGAACACCATGTCGCAGACGAGACCTGAGCCCTTGTCGAACTCGACGACGTCAAGCGAATTCACCTTGAAGCCCGCAGGGACCGACTTCGGGTACCAGACCGGGCTTCTCACGGCTCGAGCGTACTTGCCAACCTTGGCGGGCCAGATCGTAGGCGCGGCCGGCTTCTGCGTTGTCTTCGAAGGCGCGGACGCGGACCTCGTCGCCGGCTTCGAAGCGCCGCTCGTCCCGGTTGTCGACACCGCGCTCGTGGCAGTCGCCGAAACAGCGCCTGAAGACTCGGTGCTCACCGATGATTCAGGCGGCAACTGCGCCTGGACGGTGCCTGTCGCCTCTATCGCGCCACGCTTCTCGGTCTTCGCGGTGTCTTTCGACTTGCATGCCGACACGCCTGAGAGAACCAGAACGATCAACGCTACGGCGATGACTGGCGCTACGCGACGCGCCGCTGCTGTAGTACCGAACCGGCGCATGCATAGTCTCCTTCCTGGTCAAGTGAGCGGGTGCTCCCTAGCGTGGGCCGACACACGCACTCGCGTTCTCGCGCACCGCGTCAATCCGGTGCGCACACGGATCGCGAGTACCTGTGTCAAGCGTGTCACCGCTGCTGCCCTCGAGCCCGTCCCTCGCCCTACCGCACTAACAATGCCAAGCCTGCTCAGAGTCGCTAAAACTCAACATAGGGTTCATACCCCAATACGCCGAACCGGTCCACCGCTTCCCTGAAGGCAGCGTCTGTCGCGCCTGGGAGCGCGCACCCGTCATCGCGCATCCGGCCGCCACATGGACTCGTCCCTCCAACGGCCGCGCAGGCGTGGGGCACGGCGCCCCGTGCCGGACTTGGGTATCTACCTCTTGGACTGTTTGCCAGGAGAGGAGCGCTCATGAAGCTGTCTGCACGCAATCAGCTGAGAGGCAAGGTCTCGGCGATCAAAGAAGGGGCTGTTGAGGCGCAGGTCACCCTCGACGTGAGCGGTCAGAAGCTGACCGCTGTCATTACGATGGACGCGCTCGCCGAGCTGGGCCTCACCGTAGGTTCGGACGCAATGGCGATCATCAAGGCGGATCACGTGATGATCGGCGTCGAGTAGCTCGCACGCAACGGCACGACCAGTGCGGAAGCCGTCCCGAGCGACGGCTTCCTGCTATCTTCTGGACATGGAGCCAGCCCCCAGCATCCCCCCAGCTCGTCTCAACGAGTACCAGCAACTCCTCGAGTTGCTGATGGCGAATTCGGCCGTGGCGGACGATGACACGATCGCCATGGCGGAGTGGATCGCGCGTTCGGCGCTCGAGCCGGGCCATTTGTGGCGCGCCATGGGACTGCGAAGCCGCGACGAAGTGAAGCGCATCTTCCGTGACTACTTCCCGCGACTCTACGCCGCCAACGACAAAGACATGCGCTGGAAGAAGTTCCTCTACAAACGCATGTGCGGCTGGAGTGGCTTCAACGCTTGACTGAACCCGAGCTGCGCCGGGTGTAGCAGCCACGAGGAGTGCTTCGGCGCCGAGGAATAGGTCCGTCTCGAGTCCCCTGCGGAGCGGCCTGGTTGTGTCCCCTCGGACTGCCCCGAGACCTCACCCCGATTCTCACGACTCGTGCAGCGCGACTTGGACCATAAACCCTGGTTTAGCCACCCGCAGCTTGGGGTATCCTTCTTCTCGTCTCCGAGCGTCCCGACCTAATGGCCACAGGACCGATGGTCGCGGCGCCCGCAGGGTTCGGCTGGAAACGCCCGGGCCTCCCGTGCTTGGAAAGGAGATGTGACGGACGCTTCGTGCCGTCATGTAGCCTCGTCCTGACAGCGAAGGCGAGGCCTCCCCCTTTCTAACGGGTAGCGGCCCTTCCCTGCGTGGAGGTGTCGCCTTGCGGTATGAGGCCGCAGGCGCGTAGGAAGTGCGACTCGGGGGTCGTGCGTCCGGAAAGGGGGGTGTCATGCCGAGAATCGGTGTCGTCTTGCGGATCGCGATCATAGCTGCCGTCCTTGCGGTCGTCGGCGCAAGCGCCAGCGTCGCCTACGGCGCGTACCATCACATGGGGGAGATTGACTCAGGCTACTTCCTATCGGTACACCCCGATGCCACGAGTACCAAGCTCGACTCGTGCGCGCTCTGCCACAGCGGCGGCAGCTACGTGCAGTCCGGCAAGACGGTGACAGTCGGAAGCTGCCAATGGTGTCACTACAAGTACGGATACGACGCCTCGGGAGACATCCTCGAAACGCTCAACAGCTACGGCCTCGCCTATTTGAATGCCGGTCGCAGCAGCGCGGCGGTCTCGGCAATCGAGGGGCTCGACTCGGACGGCGATGGATACTCGAATGCTGAGGAGATCGCGTCGGTGCGGTTCCCCGGGGACCCAAACGACGATCCGACGAAGGTCACAGCGCCAGCCCGCATCTATGACCTGGCGCAGATCGAGGCGATGCCGCCGCATTCGCAGTTCATGCTCATGAACACGAGCAAGTCTGGGGACTTCTACGCCACGTACACCGGCGTCCCGCTCGAGTACGTGCTGGACGATGCAGGTATCCTGCCAGCGGCCACAGGAATCAACGTGTTCGCTGCCGACGGCTTCTCGACGTCCCATCCGCTCGACCCGGCGCCCGGGCTCTACCACGTGCGGGGCGACTACCCGTCCACGACCTTCTTCTACAACGTGCAGGCCGACAAGGCACTCACCTCGTACGGCTGGTGCGACTACAGCGCCGCCTCGGTGGCTGGCCGTGCGAACGGCGATCCCATCGGCAATCTCAAGATGCTGTTGGCGTACAAGTACGAGGGCGAGTACCTTGTGCCCGGCGCGATGGGCACAGACAACAGGCTCACGCCTGAGAGCGAGGGTCCGTTCCGGACGGTGCCGCCGCAGACGGTTGCAGGCCCCCCGGACCAGTCCTCCACGTCGCCGAATCAGGCCGTCATCTGGCCATACAACAGGAGCTGGGATCACAACGCGGGTGCCGCGAGCAAGTGCGCCACCATCATCAAGATCGGCCCGCTTCCTGAGGGAACCACTGACATCAACGTGCTGGAGGCCGGATGGAACTACGTCGACGAGGGCAAGATCGTCGTCTACGGGGCGATCGATCCGATTCCGACCGTGCGCGAGAAGCTTCGTACGCTTGCGCGGTCCGTTGCCGAGCTCGACGCCAGCGCGTTCAGAGGCAAGAACAGGTTGGAAACATTCGCGCGTAGACTCTGCCTTCTCGGCGAGATCTGGGTCGTCGACAGGATGCTCGCCAAGGGCAAGATCGACGGTGCGGTCCACAAGATCACCCGCGATCTTCTCCCGAAGGTGGACGGCTGCGTCCTGCGCGACAAGATCGACCGCGACGATTGGATCGTCGACTGCCAGGCCCAGCGTCCCGTCTATTGGTCACTGTCCGAGATGCTCACGCTGCTCGCAATCGATATGTAGTCAGCAGCTTGACGGTTTGCGCCGCGCGCCTACTGCGGTGCAGTGCAGCACAGGAGGGCGCCCACATGGGCGTCCTCCGCACTTTGGCAGCACGAACGCCCCTCGGAGTCCTCCGATGGACCCCTCCGGGGCGTTCTGCAATTCAGGGTGGGCCATGGCTGACAACCCTCGAGTCTCGTGATAGCGAGCGGGCGGCCGACCGGGCGCACTCGTTCCGCGACTCATCAATAGTCCGGCCTCGTCTGCAAGCGGAACGGCCCGCGGTGTAGGCAACCGCGGGCCGTTCCAGAGAGGGAGAGAGTGGCATCGGGCCACTCGCTCTAAAGACCATTTTAGGCGCTACTCGAAATCGCACAATCTGCACTGTCCACAACGAGAGGCCTCGGCGCGTTTGGCGAGGCCTCTTGGATTGCTGGTGGGCGCTAGAGGATTTGAACCTCTGACCCCTTCCGCGTCAAGGAAGTGCTCTCCCCCTGAGCTAAGCGCCCGATCTGCTGCTGTGGGGACGCAGCGAAGCGTATTGTACCAGCCTCCGGGCCGTGCGGAACCCCCCTTCTCGGGCGTCGCGAGTCGGGTTGCGCGCCCCCTACCCCGCTGCTAGACTACCCTTCGCGTGCGGACGTGGCTCAGCTGGTAGAGCACAACCTTGCCAAGGTTGGGGTCGCGGGTTCGAATCCCGTCGTCCGCTCCAGGAAACCCCCGAAGGCTGGTCCATGGGTTCGCTCGGCAGGCCCGGTGACCGGCCTTCTTTCTTGAAAGACGCTTCGGCGTCGAATATCGGCGACGTGGCCAAGTGGCAAGGCAGGGGCCTGCAAAGCCCTTATCCCCGGTTCGAATCCGGGCGTCGCCTCCATGAAACTGAAAGGGCCACCCAGCGAGCTGGACGGCCCTTCATTGCAGGGGGAGAAACCCCCTGACCCGCTCAGATACCTACCGCGCCCTCGTGGCAGAGCCCCGCGCCGCGCTATCGATTCCGCGGAATCCGTGGCTAGGCGCGAGCGTACTTGAGCTGGATCCGCTTCGTCTGTTCGAGTCGGCCCAGCCCCCGCTCCAAGTCGCGAGGGTCGTCGATGTTCTCGAGCGCCCACTTTAGTACCTCGGCGGGCACGAGAGGGAACCGCTTTCGCGCCTGACTCAGGGTCATGGCTGCTCCTCTGCTGCGACTCTAGCTGCGACGATGTGCTTGGAAACTGACCCTACTCGAACAAGTGTGCGCACGCCTTCGAGCGAGCGTCAAGGCGCCATGGGAGGCCATACCCGGGCCGTATACAAACGGTTGACTACTCCCCCCAGCGCTCGAAGAGCCCATGGTCAACCCCAAGAACGTCCAGGACCTTGCCAACGACGAAGTTCACCATGTCATCGAGGCTCTGCGGCTTCTGGTAGAACGCCGGCGACGCAGGGACGACCACAGCTCCTGCCTCGGCAAGGCTCGTCAGATTGCGCAGGTGGACGAGCGAGAGCGGCGTCTCACGGGGCACCAGGATGAGAGGCCTGCGCTCCTTGAGCATTACGTCGGCGGCACGCTCGGGCAGGTTGTTCGCAAGCCCCGATGCGACGGCTCCCACAAACCCCATCGAGGCCGGAGCCACGACCATCGCGTCCACACGATGGGAACCGGAAGCGATCGGATCGAACAGGTCGTTCGCGCACGCGTAGCGCAGCGGTGCGTCCTTGCCGAGTTCGAGGTATGCCTTCAGCCCGTTGGCGGGTTCCTCCATCGGCAGGTCGAAGCCGAGCTCGTAGGATGTCACGTCCCTGCCGGCGTCGGTCATCGTGACCGTGACCTCGTGACCGCCCAACACGAGCTGCTCCACGAGGCGGAGCCCGTAGGCGCTGCCGGATGCCCCGGTGATCACGACGGTATAGAGCCCCATGCGCGTCTCCCTACTCAGTCGAGCAGGCGGTCCGCGAGCGCGCCTGCGAAGACGACGATAGCGATGATGCCGTTCACCGTGAAGAAGGCGGCGTTCACGCGAGAGAGATCGTCGGCGTGCACGATCGAGTTCTCGTACGCGAGAAGCGCGGCCGCGACGGCCACGCCCCCGTACCACGGCCAGCCCGCACCCAGGAGGAACCCGCCGAGGACGAGCAGCGCGACGGTGAGCACGTGATCGATCCGTGTCTGCATGAGCGCCGCGGGCACGCCGTGGTCAGCCGGCATGGAGTGGATCTTGTCACGCAGGTCGCACTCGATGTCCTGTGTTGCGTAGATGATGTCGAAGCCCGCAGTCCAGAGCGTGACCGCTGCGCCGAGGATCCAGGGCGCCGGATCGCCGAGACGATTCGAGACGGCGGCCCACGCACCGATGGGCGCAAGGCCGAGACACAGGCCCAGCCAGTAGTGGCACAGCGGCGTGAAGCGCTTCGTGTAGGGATACACCACGAACGCCGCCAAGGGGATCGGCCAGAGCCAATGCGTTATCGGCGCGAGCTGGAACACCGCAATCAGGTACGCGGCAAGGACCGCGGCTGCGAAGATCCAAAGCTCCGACGCCTTGAGCAGACCGGCGGGAATCGCACGCCCGGCCGTCCGGGGGTTGCGGGCGTCGATCTCCTTGTCGACAGCGCGGTTCACGACAAACGCGAAGGAACGCGCTCCCACCATCGCGATCGTGATCCACGCGATGGACTGCCACGTCGGCCAGCCCGCGTTCGTGACCCACTTCGAGAGCGGGGCTCCGCTCAGCGCCTGCGCCAAGATCTCCCGCGATGAGCCCGGCCGTGCAGCGAAGCCCTCAAAGAGCGCCGCAGCGCCGTAGAGAGCTCCGATGTATGCGTAGGGCAACGCGAAGATAGAGTGCTCGAACCTCACCAGGTCCAGGTAGACCCGGGTCTTCTCGGCGACCCTACCCAAGCCCGAGCTCGCCCCACATCGCGTCGACTCGCGCCCTGACGTCGTCACTCATTTCGAGCGACTCAGGCCACTCGCGCTCGTGACCTTCACCCGGAATGGGACGCGTAGCGTCGATGCCCATCTTGAAGCCGAACGACTCGAAGTTGCTCGAGTGATCCAGCCGGTCGAGCGGCCCCTTGCTGATGAGCACGTCGCGGCTCGGATCGACGTTGTTGAAGCAGCGCCAGGCCACCTCGGAGTAGTTGTGGCAGTCAACGTCCTCGTCAACGACGATCACGAACTTCGTGAACATCATCTGCCCCATGGACCACGCGAAGTTCATCACTCGGAACGCCTGGCCCGGAAACTCCTTGCGGATCTGGAAGATCGCCGCGTTGTGGAACACGCCTTCGAGTGGCAGGTCGTAGTCGATGACCTCGGGCATCATCGCCTTCACGACCGGCAGGAAGAGCCGCTCGGTGGCCTTGCCCATGTAGCAGTCCTCCATGGGCGGCTCGCCGACGATGGTGGTCGGATAGATGGCATCTCGCCGCATCGTGATCGCCTCAACGTGAAAGACCGGGAAGTAGTCGGCGAGGGAGTAGTAGCCGGTGTGGTCGCCGAACGGCCCCTCCCAGCGCGTCTCGTCGGTCGGCACGTAGCCCTCAAGCACGATCTCGGCGTGCGCCGGCACGAGCAGGTCGTTCGTGAGCGACTGCACCACCTCAACGGGTTCCCCCCGCAGGATACCGCTGAACAGGTACTCGTCGATCACCGGCGGAACCGGGGCTGTCGCCGAGAAGATGGTCGTGGGATCTGCTCCGAGCGCGACCGACACCGGCATGTGGTCGTAGCCTGCCGCTTTCCACTCACGCAGGTGTTTCGCGCCGTCGTGATGCACGTGGATGTGCATGCCGGTCGTCCGCTCGTCGAACACCTGGAGACGGTACATGCCCAGGTTCAGCCGTCCCTTCGTGGGATGCTTCGTCACCACGAGCGGTAGCGTTACGAACGGTCCGCCGTCGTCCGGCCAGGTGGTGAGGATCGGGAGCTTCGAGAGGTCGACCTCATCACCCTGCCAGACGATCTGCTGGCACGGTGCCTTGCCGCGTTTGACCTCTTTGGCACCAGCACCGGCGAGGCCCTTGAGATTCATGAGCGCGCCGAGCTTGTCCCTCATCGACGCCGGGAGGTCGAGCGGCAG
>CAYGYT010000017.1:21375-45501 GCA_964354215.1 uncultured Eubacteriales bacterium
TCGGCGGTGATGCGAACGAGTTGTCCCTTGCGCTCGAGCAAGGCCATGAACTCGCGCAGGTCGTTGATGGGAGGCATCAGGCTTCTACTCCTCGGCGGCCGATTCGAGCGCCCGTTGGCGCACCCTCGGATGATACCGTCCGACGAGATACGAGACCAACGGCGCGAGGAGTGCGGCTGCGCCAAGAGCGGTCATTTGGATGAGGTCGAGGTCGTACTTGAAGCCCCACCGCAGATTGGGCAGGGTCCATACGGGCATGACGCCCCACGCCCACGCAAACCATGCCACCTGGACCCCGAGCGTCGCGAGGATGATCAGCACCGTCACCGGTCCGAGCGTGAGCCAGCGGCTGAGGAACATGCCGGAAGGGCCTTTGGGGCGATCGCGGAGAAGCGGGTAGACCAGGGCAGCTACCGCAGCCGCGACGAGTCCGGCGATGGCGGCCTCCACCATGCGGCCGTTGAAGAAGGACCGCACGAGCGTCTCTTCGTTGAACGCCGAGAGCGACCAGCGGTACCCATGAACGAGGAAGTACACGCCGTTGTAGAGCACGTAGTACACGAGCGTTCCCGCCAGAGCGGCCACGAGGGCGCGCCACGAAGCGAAGCCGACTGCGATCACGACGAGCAGCGCGGCGGCAAGTCCGGCGAGGCCGACCCACAGACGCTCTCGGCGATCGAAGGTCAGCCGCTCGGCATCGGCCGTATCCATCAGCCGCGTAACCTGCCTGCCGTGTGTGCCCTCAGCGTACTCTGCGGCGGGCGCACCGCCGAGCGGCTCCATAACGTAGGCTGCGTGTTCGTTGGCGAACCTAAGACGCTGATCCCAGGCAGGGCGGAGTCTCGGGACGCCAGCGCCTCCGACGACCAGATTGAGCGCCTCACCTTTCGAATATGTGGGCACCGGCATGCCGCCCAGTACCGCTATCGTCGGGGCGATGTCTTCCTGTTTCGCGTTACCATCGCCCATCGGGACGCCCGGGCCAAAGAACACGCCCGGTACTTCTACGACGCTCTTCTCCGACCCGCCGTGCCCGCCGGAGGGTATGTGTCCGTGATCTGCGACGATCACGAACACCGTGTTCTCCCCTTGCACGCCCTGCACGAGGCGCGCGATGTCTATGTCGACCTTCCCGACCGTCTCTCGGTAGTCATCCGAGTCGCCCCCCGAACGGTGACCTGCATTGTCGACATCCGGCAGGTGCACGATCGCAAGACGTGGGTTCACTCGCTCGATCAGCCGAATGGCTTCGTCCACGAGCTCCGTAGACGCGTAGAACGTGGTGGGATAGCTGCGCAAGAACGAGGCCGTCGCGCGCTTCGCGCCGTAGAGCTCGACGAAGTCCTCGGGACCGACCACGACGCTCGACGCCCCCGCGCGGACCGCCGAGTCCAGCAGCGTCTCCGCAGGCACCGCGCCTTCGAACCAGTTCGTGGTGACCCCGCTCACGGAGGGCGGGGCGCCCGAGAGCAACGTTGTCCAGTTGGGATACGACAGAGACGGCTGGGGTGCACGGAGCGTGAGGTCCGTTCCGTACTGCCTCAGCCGATCCAGGCCGGTCATTCGCCGTGACGCGGCGTCGCCCAGCCCATCGACGATCACCAGCACCGTCGTTGAGGCCATCTGCGAACCGTTGGCCGCTTGGGGCAGTGGGAGACCTACGTAGGGTGACTCGTAGTCGACAACGCCGTTCCAGGAGTAGTCGGCGAGCAGGTACGCCCCGACCCCCACTCCGACACACACGACCAACACGAGCCCGAACGCGAGCCAGCCCAGTACGATGCGCGATCGCATCACTCCCCCGTTCCGATGCCGAGCGACGTCTCCAGCTCTTCGAGCGAGCGGATGAAGCGCACGTAGGGACGCGGCTCGGCGCCGTGGCGATCGATCAACACGGGAGTCATGCCCACGGCGCGCGCACCGACAACGTCAGCATAGTGGTGGTCGCCCACATGTGCTGCCTCGGCCGGGTCGACTCCGAGCCGCTCGCAGGCGAGCTCGAAGATCCGGGGGTCCGGCTTGTGCAATCCAACGTCGGCCGAACACACCACGGCATCCACGTACTCGCCAAGCCCCAGGCCGACAACGATGCCGCGTAGACGGCTGTCCCAGTTGGAGATGATTCCGAGCGACAGACCCCGCTCCCTGAGGCGCCCGAACGCCGGTACCACGTCGTCGTACGCTCGCCAGCGCCCGGCGTCGCCAAACTCCTCGTAGACGCGCCGAGCAAGGTCCTCGGCCTCGGCCTCGATCCCGAGTCGCCGGCACAGAAGCCCGTACATGCCCACCCAGACCGCTGACGTCTCTGCCTCGTCGGTCCAGAACGTGTCGTCCTCGCGGTACCGGTCTTCGTAGTACTCGTCGACGAGCGGCAAGATCTCGTCGATCGCGGAGGCGTCGCGGACGTGGCCGGCTTCGGCAAGGACCTGCCGGCAGACTTCCGACACACTCGGATACGGGTAGAGTAGCGTGTTGCCGACGTCGAAGAAGACGGCTCTCAGCATCGCTACTCTCGGAAGACGGCGACGTCGCGTGAGTGCGCCGGCGCCTCCGGCGGTTCGCCGGGATAGCCGAGGACGATCAGACCGACGACCACCCGGTCGTCCTCGAGGCCGAATGCCTCAGCAAGCTCGTCGCGAACCCAGAAGGAGAACGTGACCATGCACGCCCCGAGCCCTTCATTCGTCGCTGCCAGCAGCAGGTTCTCGACGGCAGCCCCAACCGAGATGGTGCGGCCGATGAGCGTGGACTCGTCCTCCGTGCGGGGAATCGTGATGCCGATGATGAGAGGCGCGCCGCCGAGGTCGGTGTACCAGTGCGACGCCTCCTCATAGCGCTCGGGACCGAGAACGTCGATATAGTCCGCCAGATAGACGGTGGACTGCGCCATGATCTCGCCGATCCGCGCCCTCGTCTCGCCCTCGGCGACGTAGAACCTCCACGGCTGCTCGTTCAGCGCGGAGGGCGCCATCGAGGCCGCCTCGAAGAGCCTCTGCAGCACGTCGTGCCCGACGGGTCGGTCGATGAACTCACGGACGGAATGGCGCGCAGCTACAACGTCAAGAAACTCCACGCAGACTCCCCCTCTCTCCCCGAAGCATACCAGTTCCCGCGCAGGGAACACTCAGGCAGCCGAGGCGCCCCTCCGGTGCTTCACCAGGGTGACGACGGTCCCGCCCGACCCCGCCCGCGAGAACTGCACCTTGTCCATAAGCGCACGCATGAACATGATCCCGCGTCCCCCAGCAGCGTAAACGTCCTCGCTGGAGGTGTGCTCGCCATCGAAGCCACACCCACAATCCACGACCCGTATCACGATCCGATCCTCGTACGCCGCGACCTCCACGTCGATCATCGCGGCACCGTCGGCGGGCGATCCATGCCGCACGGCGTTCGCGAGCGCTTCGCCGAGAGCTACCTTTATGTCAAAGACCGCCGCATCCGCCAGGTGGAGTGTCGACACGAGTCTGCAGACCTCCTCGCGCGCGGCCGACAGCGCCTCAACCTGCGCGGGGATCTCGACCCGCTCTGTCCAGAGCGGCTCCTCAGCCTGTTCGGGCAGCTCCAGCCCTTCGAGCGCCGCCGCGACGTTCGGGCTGGTCTGCACACTCGACGCTACCTGAACGAGCCCCGAGAGCTCGAGAATACGCGTCACGTCGCGGTTCGCCCCGGCGAGCACCATGCGTCCACTCAGCGGTCGCAGGCGCTGGTCGAGCCAGACGAGCAGACTCAGGGCCGAGCTATCTGCGTAGGTGACGTGGGAGAGGTCGAGAACAACGTTTCGGCAGCCGCCGTCGAGCGCCGTATCGAGAGCGCTCTTGAGGTCCGGAACGATGGCGGTGTCGACGTCGCCATCGATCCGGGCGACGCACGCACTCGGCACCTCGGCGAGTCGCACCTCAAACGCCATTCGCTCCGTGCTTCCCTTCGTCAGGCTTCGGCCGAGGCGCGTGGCGCATCACGCGAACCTGGGTCCTCGTTCTCTCTCAGGCGAATTGCAACGATCGCCACGTCGTCACGCAGGTCCTCGGGGGAGAAACGCGACAGCGCCCCGAGTAATCGCTCGACGACACTGCTAGGGCTTCCCCCGTAGCGCAGGACCCGTCTTATGCGTCCTTCGCCGAAGAATCTATTCCCACTCCTCGATTCGGTCACGCCATCCGTGTACAAGAGCAGCATGTCGCCTGCTTGCACCTCGGCGCTCTCTGCTTCGAAACGAACGCCCTGCAAAGCCCCCAACAGAGGGCCTGTCGTACTCAATCGAACGATGTCCTGCGATGCCGAGCGAAGCAGCAGGCCGGGAGGATGGCCTCCGTTCGCCCACACGAGACGACCGGCTATTGGATCCAGGAACCCGAGCCACACCGTGAGGATATCCGAGGGGTCGCCCTTGGCGGCCACCATGCTGTTGATCTCGTCAAGGCACGCCGAAGCACTCAGCCCCGCAGCAACGAAGGCCCGGACCGAGTACTTGATCATCGACGTCTTGGTTGCCGCCTCCACGCCCTTGCCGCACACGTCGGCCATGGCAACGACGATTCGCCCATCGGGCGCCCTGAACAGGTCGTAGTAGTCTCCACCGATCTCAGCCTCTTCGCCGGCAGGCTCGTACGCGGTGGCTGCATCGATCTCGGCGAACGCGGGGGGCTTCTCGGGGAGGATGCTGCGCTGGAGCGTCGCCGCAACTTCGTGCTCATGGCTATAGAGACGTGCCGTGTCGATCGCGAGCGCCGCCTGCGAGGCGAATGTCTGCAACAGGCCCATGTCCTCCTCGTCGAAAGCGGCCGGCGTCGCAGAGAACACGCTCAGAACTCCCATCGCGGTTCCTCGCGCGAGCAGCGGCACCGCGAGCAGGGACCTCAGCCCGAGATCGGCCGACGCAGCGGCCAGAGGCATGTCGCTCAGCTGAACATCCCGAAGCATGACAGGGCGACCGCGAGAGAACACCCGCCCTGGAAGGTCCTCACCCGGCTCGACCTCGAGATGCAGGATGTCGGATGATATGGCGCCACGCGCCATCGACGTCGTCACGCTCCGCTTCACAGGGTCGTACGTCATGAGAGACACCGCATCGGCAGCGAAGATCATCTGGACTACGTCGAGCACGCGGTTGAGGACGACTTTGAGCTGCAGCGACGACCCGACCGCCTGCGAGATCCTGAAGATCGTCTCGAGGTTGGTCGCCCTGACCCGCGAGCGCTCGAACAGGAACGCGTTGTCGAGCGCGAGCGTGACGATCTTGACCACGCCGTCGACGAGCTCGACGTCTCTCGGAGTGAACGCCGGCTCTCGCGCTAGCACGACCAGTGCTCCGCCGTACGGCTCTTCGGGTTCGATCCGCGCGACGATAACTTCCGCTGCCCCGAGCTGACCGAGAAGCTCGTCGGCAGGGGGCAGCATGCCATGCCCGATGATCCGTCCTCTGCCACCCGACGAAACCGTGAGAGCGGCGACCTCGAGGATGGACTGCTCCAACCGAGCGTCCGCTGCGGGTGGCAACCCGAGCGCTTCGCGGTCTTGGAACGCGAAGAGCATCTCAGTGCCATCCAAGCCGCGCGCAACACGAGCGCTGACGGCGTCCAAGGCGTCTGAGAACGGTACCGGTCGGACGAGTTCCTCGGAGACGTCGCGCAGAGACTCGGCGATTCGACGTGATTCGCTCTCCTCCTCGAAGAGCCGTGACTTGGTCACGCCGATGGCCGCCTGCGTGGCAAACGTCCGGACCATCTCCACCTCGGCGTCCGTATAGTCAGAGCGGCCGTGCTGAACCACGACGATCACCCCGAGCTGCTCGGTCGCTGCGACAAGCGGTGCGACGAGCACGCGGCAGGGGGTCTGGTCGAGATCCCAGCCGCGCGCCGGGAGTGCGTCGGGCTCGGGTCGCTGGACCGCGCGTGTCTTCAGAGCCTTAGCGAACGGCCCAGACCGCGTGCGCAGTATCGGACCCGCGGGCGGGTTGAACGCGCCCGACGAGCGACGTAGCACGAACCACTGCTCGCTCGAGTCGAAGAGATAGACCGCGACCATGCCGGGTCCCACGAGATGCCCAACAGCCTCGATGACCGCGTCGAGCACCTGGTCGAGCTGAGAGGCCCCTGCGAGGAGCTGCGCTACGTCGTGCAACGCATTGAGTCTCAGGGCCACGGCATTGAACGCATCCGCCAGCCTGCCTACCTCGTCGTAGCGGCCCGGACTGAGGGGCGGAACGTAGGCGCCGGAGGCCGCCTCGTAGCTCGCCGCCTCGAGCTCGCGTAGCGGAGACACCAGCCGCTGAGCAACCAGCCATGCGAGAGCGACCGCCACACCCCCACCCAACAGGAGTACCACCAACGTGGGAACAGACGCACGCAGTGACGACGAGAACAACGCTTGTAGCGGCTCGGCGACGAGCACCTGCCAGCGGAGCCCCTCGAGGGACGGGATCGGGGCCCACAGACCCCGCATACCACCGAGCGACGGAGCGAGGATCTGGAGCTGGCCCGGTCGGCCCTCCGAGAGTGCCCCGTAGTCCGCGGTTGCGAGCCCGAGCGCCGGGCCTCCGGCTCCCGAGATCACGGCGCGCCCGTCCTGGGCCACCAGTGCCGAGCGCTGCTCGCCGCGCGAGGCCACCCGGTCTGCGGCGGCGCGCAGGAAGCCGGTTCGGACCCGACCGAGCAGGATCTGCCACTTCCCATCGGCGAGCTTCACCCGTCGCATGAGCCAGAGTGTCGGAGGGTGAGAGGCCGAGACGAACGTGCAGTGAAACGCAGTTGACGTCGCGCCCAGGTCTCGTGTGAAGGCGAACGTCGAGGTCGGTGTGTCGCTGTCCACTGCCGGATACGACGCGATCACGCGTCCGTCCGAGGAGATGAGGACCAGGGCGTCGATGAGCTCGCTCGCACCGAGGTACTGCGACGCAAGCACCCGGCTCGTGACCTCGCCCGACCGGGAGCGCGCGATCGGTGCCGCCGCGTTGTCGAACACTGTGGCGGTAGCGGACAGCCTGCTGCGGACCTCGCTCTGTATCTCTTCCACGTAGGCGCCGATGCGCTCACGCGTCTGGGACGCCGCGAGGCGATAGGATCCAACGAACGTGACGATGAGCGCCGCACCGACTGTGATCGCGCCCACCGTAAGCGTGATTCTCAGGATGCCGGTGGCGAGACTACCCGTCGTGCCGGTCGCTCGCTTCATCGGCCGCCTCTCCTCCCGCCGTCATGTTCTATGGTACGGCATGCGGAGGGTCGTACGGCCAAGGGTGTCCGCGCCAGAAGGACCGCGACACCACGCATGAGAAACAGCGGGAGGGTCAGACCTCGACCGATGGCAGAACCCGAGTGAGCCAGCCGGCCAAGACGCCGAGCTTCCCCGTGAAGATGAGCACACCCATGACCATCAGGAGTGCACCTGCCACGCGGTTGATAACGAGCGAGTGGCGATTCAGCCAGCGCAGCAGCCCGGTCAGTCTGCCGAAGAGGACGGCTGTGATCACGAACGGCAGGCCGAGACCGAGTGAGTACACGAGCAGCAGTGCCGCGCCGCGTGCCGCGTTCCCGCTGCTTGCGGCAAGCGCGAGGATGGTTCCAAGGATGGGTCCGACACACGGCGTCCACCCCGCCGCAAAGGCCATCCCCATCACGAGCGCGGTTCCGCGGCCGAACGCCCGGGAACGCTCGAGATCGACCCTGGCCTCGCCGTAAAGCCATGGGACCTTGATGACACCGGTCATGAGCAGACCGAACGCGAACACCATGACGCCGGCGACCTGCATGACCACCGACCGGTAGTCCGAGAGGAATTGGCCGAGGAACGAGGCCGAGATCCCAAGCGCCATGAAGATGAGCGAGAAGCCCGCGACGAAGAGCAGGCTCGGAACCAGCACGGTAGCCAGCGGGGGACGTTCGTCCGCGAGTTCGTGCGTGGTCAGCCCGGTCATGAACGACAGATAGCCCGGAATGATCGGCAACACACAGGGGGACAGGAACGAGAGTACGCCCGCGACAAACGCCGCAGCGAACCCGACCGACCCCTCCATATCGCCTCCGTCCGACCTTCTCGGCCAACGGCCGCCACAACCGAGTCGCGGCGGCTATGCCACCTCGGCCTCGTAGCCTGCCGATCGCACCGCGGCGATGAGGTCATCGACCGAGAGCGCCCCGGGGTCGTATCGCACTTGCGTCACTCCGCTCGCGAGATCCGTCTTCGACTCCTCGACGCCGGCAAGCTCGCCAAGGGTCATGTCCACCAGCATCGAGCATGAGCGACAGTGCATGCCGCTTGTCGTCAGTCGGGCAACAGTTGTGTTCTCTCCCACTACGATCACCCCTCGCATCGATTCTCGGCTCGCCGTCGGGCATGCGCGTCAGAAGCGTACCCTACCGTACGCAGGCAGACACACCCGCAGAACGAAGACAGGCAGCGCCTAGGGAGGGGGCTCCCCGATCGGCGGCGGCGTCGGGGCGTGTGCGGTACCAGCGGTCATCGCACCGCAGTACGGACACAGACGCCAATCCCGGGCTACAGGGCGGCCGCAACCGGCGCACCGGCTCGAGAGGGGAATCTCGTCCGACGGGAGCGAGTCCTCCTCGGCGAGAAGGAGCCATGCTACGCCGCCCACCACGAGTCCGGCCAAGAGCGGCATAATCCAGCCGACCGCCGTGGTGGCGGTGCAGTCGGCAAACCCGTGTCCCGAATTCAACGCCACCAAGCCCGCGAGAATCGCCAGGCCGATGGCCATGCCGCCACACACGGCGGCAGCCGTCCTTATCAGCTGTTTGCGACTCACATGCAGCTCCAACGCACGACTTCATGTGCGCGTGACGCGTGCAAGGCATGTGCCAGCAGGCGCTCCCTGCAGCGCAACCTGCGACGTCCATCACAGCCCCAGTCGTGCCATGCGTGCCTCGAGCGTCTTCGCGGTCAGACCAACGAGCTTCGCAGCCTTCGGGACATTGCCCCCCGACCGGCTCAACGCCTGGCGGACGAGGTCGAGCTCGACCTCCTCCAGGTCGACACCGTCCTCAGGCAGCACGAACCCCGCGACCAGAGGAACATTCACCGCCGCACCGGACCGTACCTCGGCAGGAAGATCCGCAGGCGTGATCTCCTCGCCGTGCGCAAGGATGACGAACCGTTCAATGGTGTTCTCGAGCTCTCGTATGTTGCCGGGCCATTGATACTTGACGAGTGCTTCCATCGCGTCGGGAGCGATTCTCTTCGTTCCCGCATTGAACTTGTCGAGGAAGTGCGCCACCAGAAGCGGGATGTCACCTGCTCGCTGACGCAATGGCGGAAGCGTCACCGGCACGACGTTGAGCCGGTAGAAGAGGTCCTCACGGAAGCCCCCGTCCACGATGAGCTGCTGCAGGTCCTGGTTCGTCGCAGCAACGACACGCACGTCGACATCGATGGAGCGAGTACCGCCGAGCCTCTCGAAGCTCCGCTCCTGCAACACACGCAGTAGCTTCACCTGGACACCCGGGGTGATGTCTCCGATCTCATCGAGGAAGAGCGTCCCGCCATTCGCCATCTCGAAGCGGCCCGGCTTGGGCGTCATCGCACCGGTGAAGGCGCCCTTCTCGTAACCGAACAGCTCGCTTTCCAGCAGTGTCTCGGGAAGGGCTCCGGCGCTCACGGACACGAAGGGACGGCTAGCCCGCTCGGACAGGTTGTGGATGGCACGCGCGATGAGCTCCTTGCCGGTCCCGGATTCGCCGTAGATCATCACCGTCGCGCTGGTCGCCGCAACCTTGCGCACAGTCTCGAGGACGTCGGTCATCCGCACGTCCGAGGCGACGATCCCCTCCACGTCGTACTCGCGGTCCAGCTCCTCTCGCAGGCGCTCGACCTCGGCAGCTAGACCGCTGTACTCCAGCGCCTTCTCGATCGCGAGCTTAAGTTCCTCGAGGTCGAAGGGTTTGGTGAGGTACTCGCTCGCCCCCGCCTTCATCGCTTCGACAGCGGTAGCAACATTCCCATGCGCGGTCAGCATGATGATCGGGAAGGACAGGCCTTTCGACCGCACGCGCCGCAGCACCTCCATGCCGTCCGGAGCGGGCATGCGATGGTCGAGGACCATGATGTCGGGCGCGGAGTCATTCACCGCGTCCATAGCTTCCTTGCCATCGGCGGCCTCAGTGACCTCATAGCCCTCCCCGCTGAGCGCTTGGCCCAGCACCCACCGCATGTTCTTCTCGTCGTCGACCACTAGTACGCGTCGTGCCATCGGTCGTCCTTTCGGAATCAGTCTTCGATCAGTGCGGGAAGCGACACAATGAAGGTCGTCCCCTCTCCGCTGCTGTCAACCTCGATATGGCCTCCATGTTCGTCCACAATCCTGTGCACGATGGTAAGCCCGAGGCCTGTCCCTCCCTGACGTCTCGAGTAGAACGGGTCAAAGACCTTCGGCAGGTCGTCGGCGGGGATGCCTGGCCCGTTGTCCGCCACCGCCACCTGAACAAAGTCCCCCTCACTTCCAGCTGCGATGGTGATCCGCCCACCGGTGTCCTCCATCGCTTGCACCGCGTTCGTCACGAGGTTCAAGAACACCTGCTTTAGTTGGTCGGGGTCGGCCACGACGAGCGGCACGCCGCTTTCGCTCGCCCGATCTATCTCGACGTCTGATTGGATCGCGAATCGGCTCGTGAACAGCAGCACGTCGTCGAGGACCGACTCCACGTCGGTCCGCACCAGCGTTGGCGTGCTCGGGCGGCCGAAATCGAGTAGGGCCTTGATGACCCGGTCGAGGCGGTCGATCTCCTGCTTGATGATCTCTGCCGCCTCCCGGATTCGCTCCTGATCGCACTGCGCGTCCTCGAGCAGCTGGACCGAGGCTCGAATTACCCCAAGCGGGTTGCGCACCTCGTGCGCGACGCCGGCCGTGAGCTCTCCCATCGCGGCGAGGCGATCGGCGCGAATGAGCTGGTCGGTGAGCGCTTTGACATCGGAGACATCTTCGATCGTCACGACCGCACCGAGGATCCTTCCGCCAACCGCCCGCATCCGTGACGTGGATGCCTGCACGTGTACCGTCTTCCCGCCCGCCGTGACGAGCGTCACCTCGCGTAGCGTCAAGGGAATGCGGCCCCCCAGGACCTTCGACACGTCCGTGCTGATGCCACCGTCATCGCGGAACAGCCCGCCGATGGGCTTGGGCACCATCTCGAACTCGGACATGCTGAGCAGGCGCTCGGCCGCGGGGTTGGCGGTCGTGACCGACCCGTCCGGTCCGACGGTGAGCACACCGGATGTGATGGACCGGAGGATCGACTGCGTGTAGTCCTGAATGTTGATGAGCTGGATGGCGCGCTCTTCGAGCTTCTTGTAGGCCTCCTCGAGCTGCAGGCTTACTTGGCGTAGATCCCGGGTTCGCCGCTCCTCGTTGTCGCGAAGGGTGCCGAAGAGGGCGCCAATCGAGATGAACATCGCGATCTCAAGAAAGGTCTCGAATCGGGTGAGCTCCGCGGGAGTGAGCAGTCCGTAGTACTCGCTGATCACCACGTAGAGCCAGAAGAGCACCGAGCACGCCACTCCGGTGACGAGCCCACCGCGGCGACCGAACACGAACGCCGCATAGACGATCGGGATGTAGTACAGGCGCCGATAGAGCTGGTGGAGCACCTCGTTCATGCCCTGGTGGTTCGTGAATGCGAGCAGCACGCTGGTGGTGAGGACCATCACGGCGATGATCGCGGTCGCCCGCACTCGGTAGTCGCGCCGATCGCGGTGCTCGAAGCTCGCGGAGGAGAGCGGAAGCTCCTCAGGTGGGCTCATCTCCGGCGCCTCGCCCATGACGGCTCGATGTTGAGTTCCTCGCGGTACTTCGCCACCGTACGCCGCGCGACCGTGACGCCCTCATCTGAGAGCAGCTCGGCGAGACGCTGATCTGAGAGCGGTTTGACCTGATCCTCCTCGCGCACGAGCTCGCGAAGGCGCTGTTTGATGCTCGTTGCTGCTACGTCCATGCCGGTGGTCGTGCGGTACCCGCCCGAGAAGAAGTGCTTGAGCTCGAAGAGACCGTACGGGGTCGCCATGTACTTGCCAGTCACGCCACGACTCACGGTGGAGAGATGGACGCCCAACTCGATGGCGACGTCCTCGAGTCGCAGCGGCCGCAGGAGCCCCTTCCCGTCATCGAAGAACTCCCGTTGCACCTCGAGAATGATCTGGGTGATCCGAGTCACCGTGTCCTTGCGCCGGTCGACGTTTCGGATGAACGACTCCGCCGAGCGGATCTTGTCCTTGAGATACCGACGTGTCTCGTCGTCCGCATCAGAGCCCGTTCGCAGCATCGCACGGTAGCGCGGGCTCACCTTGAGCGTGGGAATGGCCTCGTTGTTCGGAATGAGCAGCCAGTCCTCCCCGAATCGCCGAAGGGTCACGTCGGGCACGATGTAGCCGGGCGAGGGTCCTGGTGAGAAGGCCCCGGCAGGCCGCGGATTCAGCGACTTGAGTATCTCGACGACACGACGCACCTCGGTCTCGTCGACCCTCAAGGCGCGCGCGACCTTGCGATAGTGATTCGCCGCGATATCGTCGAGGTGCGCCTGCACGATTTGCTCCAGAAGCGGCTCCTCGAGATCCAAGTAGTCCATCTGGATCGTGAGCGCCTCCACGAGGGTGCGCGCGCCGACACCAGGGGGGTCGAGCTGCTGGACGACGCCGAGCGCCTCCTTCGCGAGATCCTCCGATACACCCGCCAATACGCCTATCTCGCGGAAGGTGCCGACGAAGAACCCGTCGTCGTCGAGGGAGCCGATCACAGCCTGCGCCGCATGAAAAACGCCGTCAGGCACGTCGAGCATTGCGAGCTGATCGAGCAGGTAGTCGTCGAAGGACTGCACGCCACCGACGAACTCCTCGGTGTTGGCGGACTCGGCATTCGGGTCGCGAGGTGCGACCTGTTCCATCGAATCGAGGTCGTCGTACTGGTCGAGCCACTCGTCCCACGAGCGCTCCTCGTCCTCGGTGCGCTCCTCCTGCTGCTCGTCATTCTCGTCCGGTTCCGTCTCCATCTCGTCGAGCTCGAGAACCGGGTTCTCGAGCATCTCCGCCTCCACGAGCTGCTGCAGGTCGGCGATCGGCATGGCGAGGATGCTCAGGCCCTGATAGACCTGCGGGGAGAGCGTCACTTTGTGACGCAGCTCCGGGCGCTGACTGAGTTCCATCCCCGCCTCCAACGGACCACCCGATCACCCGCGGCGAACGGCGCCGCACAGCAAATAGTATACCACCGCCCGGGCGCTTTCACGCAGGTAGCGAGGCAGGTGAGAAGCTCTAGTACACACCCGCGGCGGACGGCCCGCAGTCGCTCGCCCGCAGTGCAGCGCCCGCAGTGCAGCGCCCGCGGTCCGCGCCTGAAGTTAGTCCTGCGGGGGCAGTACCGGCGCTGGAACCCCTTGGGACTGCACCAGCGCGATCGCGGCGATCACGAGCACGCCCCCAAGCAGTTGGCTCGCGGAGAGTGACTCGCCGAAGAGGGCATATGCCGCGATCCCAGCCAGCACGGGCTCGAGCGTCGCGGTGATGGTAGCCCGCGTCGGCTCGATGTAGTGCAGCGCGGTGAGGAACGCGCCGAACGGGACGATGGTGCTCACTATCGCCACGAACACAACGGCTGCGGCAGTCGCGGGGTCCGCGAAGACGCTCAGCACCGTCCGGGGACCCAGTGCCACGAGCCAGAAGAGCGACGCGAACCCGAGACCCCAGACGAGCAGCTTCCATGGAGTGAAGCGTCCCGCAGCGTACGTCCCCATGAGGGAGTAGGTCGCGAAGAGGACCGCGGAGGCAAGACCCCACGCGATGCCCGCGGAGGAGACACTGAGCCCACTCTCCCCGAAGGCTCCGACCACCAGGGCGCACCCTACGATGGAGAGGACCACGCCCGCCGGCAGCGTCCACGTCAAACGTTCCTTGAAGAACAGCACGGAGACCACCAGCACGATCACCGGGGCCAGGTACTCGAGAAGGATTGCCGTCGCGACATTGGTGAGCGAGATCGTCTTGAAGTAGGTGAAGTGCACGCCCGCGAGCCCGACAACGCCGAAGAACGCGAGGAACGGCACGTCTCGGCGGGAGACCACGAGCTGCTGTCGCCGGGCCACTGCGAGATAGGCCACCAGCAGAACGAACGCAGCCACTGCGCGACCCCCCGAGAGCACCGCGGGGGGCACCGCGATCCCGAGAGGTTGGATGCGCCACCCCGCGGGCACCTGATCGGCGGCGGTGAACATCCACTTCGCCGTGAGCCCGCCGGCCGCCCAGCAGGCAGCCGCGAGCACCACTAGAAGATAGCCGCGAGTACGGTGCTCCTGTAGCCGCGAGGCGGCCGGGACCGGGTCAGACAAGCCCCGACTTCAGCTCCTCGCTTGTCTTCCCGGCCTGGTAGTCGTCGAGAGGCTCAAGGTGGACGATGACATCCGCGACCCGTTCGAACCTGTCCGCAACGGCACGCTCGGTCTCCTCGGCGATCGCGTGCCCGTCCGCGACCGTGCGCGCGGCGTCCACTTGGATGTGCAGGTCCACGTATACTTCCGCTTCCGAACCACGGGTTCGGATGCTGTGGCACCCGAGAACGCCGGGCACGGCCAGCACGACATCGCATATCTCGGAGGCCGGAATGCGCGCGGCATCGGACAGCGTGACGCTTGCCTCTCGGAACACGCGCCACGCCGTGTACACGATGATCGCCGAGACAAGCAGCGCCGCCACCGCGTCGGCCTTGGGATAGCCCAGCTTCACGAAGACGAGACCGATGATGACGCCGATGCTCACGAACGCATCCGAGGCCGTGTGGCTCGCATCCGCGACGAGGATCGAGCTTCCCAGTCGGCGGCCCGCCGATCGTTCCCACGTGGTGACGCCCAAGTTGATGACGAGCGTGCCGATCATGACCACGAACGACATCGCCGTCACGCTCGGCGGCTCGCTCTCGCCGAGGAGACGTTCGAGAGCCGCGCTGCCCACTCGGTACGCGGCGAGCACGAGCATGGCGCCGATGATGGCGGACGCGTACGTCTCGTACTTGCCGTGCCCGTAGGGGTGCTCCTTGTCGGCGGGACGCCCGGCCAGCCCCATGCCGATCAGTCCGACCACGTTCGAGACGCCGTCGAACATGGAGTGGAACCCGTCGGCCTGCATTGCGACGGAGCCGGAGACAACGCCCCACGCGAGTTTCGCAAGGGCAACGAACACGTTGAGTGCGAGCACTGCCCACAACACGAACCGTATCTGCCGAATACGGCCCGCGCTCGCGTCGGATCCCAGTGGCCGCGTGTAGCCCACCGATTCTCCCCCCTGATCCCGCCCCTGCTTGTCCGATATACCCCTAGGGGGTATTATCGGCGATAGGTGTCTCGGTGCATATCCTACGGCATGTACAGGAGCGACGATGGCTGACGGAAGTGGAGCTCTTGAGATGCGAGCGGAGCAGCGCAAGATCCTGAACCGGCTCAAGCGGCTTGAAGGGCAGATACGCGGCCTTCAGTCCATGATCGAATCGGGGCAGGAGTGCGAAGCCATTCTCACGCAGATCATGGCCGCCAAGTCCGCTCTCAATCAGGTGGGCATGCATATCATCGGCCATGCCATGAAGGAGTGCCTCATCGACGAGGATGTCACCGATCGCGACGAACTCATCGACGAGGCGATACAGGTGTTTCTGAAGTACTCGTCCTGCGTGAGTTAGCACAAGCTCCCGACTCCACGCGTGCGGCGCCGAGAGCGGAGTGATTCGGCTAGGCCGGCTCTCCGCAGGCCTCATCGACCACCGAGATGATCGCCTCCTCCAGACGTCGAGCCGCCTCCTCGAGGTCCCGTTCAGGGTAGACGGCGCGGAAGAGAGATGGCCGCAAGGCGGCCACTGCGACAAGTCCATCTTCCTCGTAGATGTTGAGCCTGCAGGGAAGGAGCAGCGCCACGAGCTCGTCCTTCTCCCCCTCCGCGGGGCCGAGCTCCACGATCACCAAAGGCCGGATCGGGAAGCCCTTTGCAGCGAGCGCAGCCTGTATGTCGTGCGACTCGAGCACCACAAAACCCTGCCGGGCCGCGGACCCGACGACTCCTCGAACAACATCGGCAAGGGGCGCATCAGTAAACCGCTTGTACGCGTAGCGCACCCCATGCTCCTCCCCCGCTCGTCCGTACCGGACGCGCGATCACCCTCAACGGAAGCTACTCGTACTGCATGACGAGGACTTGCTGGGAGCCGTTCCCACGCCGAGGATACCGCCACCAACCCCGGTTCGCACGTTTGTCGAGCCGCACCTCGAACACACCTTGTCATCAGCCGAAAGGAACCTCGTCAGGAACTTCTCGAACCGCTCGCCGCAATCGCGGCACACAAGATCATATGTCGGCACCTACGCCTCCAGTCCAAACTCCTTCGCGAGCGCGTCAGCGCTGCGCGCGCCAACGACCTGCGAGGTGACTTCGCCGTTCTCGAACTTGGCGATCGTCGGGATGCTCATCACACCGTACTTCATAGCGATGTCGCGATTGTCGTCCACGTTGATCTTGACGAACTTTGCCTTGCTGCCTACGCGCTTCGCAAGCTTGTCGATCTCGGGGCCCACGGTCCTGCACGGACCGCACCACGGTGCCCAGAAGTCCACGACCACAGGCACGCTCGCTCGAAGCACTTCCGACTCGAACGTCTCAGTCGTCACATCGGCTGCGTCACTCATCTGCTTCCCTTTCTGTCGGTACATCTGCCAAGTCAGTATACCCCATGGGGTATACTCCAATCAACGCCTCGACAGCCGTCACGATATCATCCCTCAGAGGAGGCGTGTCGATGGCTGGCGGGCTGTGGATAGCTCTTGTTGCAGGCGGCCTGATCGCCGGGCTGGGAGTCGTGGGCGCGCTCGCCCTTCCTGTTGGACGGGAGCCGGTCGGCGGCATCGCGAGCTTCCTTGGATTCCTCATGTCGCTGTGGGCCCTCGGCAGACTCGCGTCGGTCTACGACAACCCGCAGACCCCGGTCGTGGCGCTCTGTCTGGCCGCGGCGGCCCTCGCTGGCGGCTATGGGTTGGCCTCTGTGATGCTGCCTCAGGTGGCGCGCCAGGAGATCCCCCGGCCCATCCCCGCCCCTCCGAGCCACCGCACGGCTCTGCTGCTCTTGAGCGAGGCGGAACCTGAACCCTACGATCCTGCCGCGACAGCTCTCGAGCTTGTGGAGTTGCAGGAGGATGACGTGCTCGATCTTGGCATCGTCACTACTCCGTTCCTGTTCACGGCGCAGAAAGCACGGTATCGAGCGGTGGGAGGCTTGAGCCCGGCACGCAGGCAGATCCGCGAGATCGCCGAAGCACACGAACGTTCGCTCGAGGGCCTCGGCTTCGAGCACTTCGGGGTCGCATGGTGCTCCGGAACGGGGAGCCTCCTCGACCAGATCGAGGACCTTGCGAGGGCTGGATACTCTCGGATCGTCGTTCAGCCGCTCGCCGTCGGCGAGCCGCTCGAGATGCAGCGCGCCAAGATGCTCGTTGACAGGGGACGGCCCGACGAGGCGGGTGTCGCGATAGCCTACGCAGCTCCACTTCACTCGGCCGACGCCATCGCGGCGCTTCTTGCTCGCCGAATCGTCCTTGGCGTGGACGACGCGACGACAACGGGAGTCGCCCTGCTCGCGCACGGCCAGCCCGAGACTCGAGAGCAGCTTCATCCGGGTTTCGACTCAGACGAGGCCTCGTTCGTCAACCGCATCAAGATGCTCGTCGCGGACACGGGCGTCCCCAACCAGAACATACGGCTGGCCTGGGCCGAATGGAGGGATCCCGACGTGACGTCGACGGTCCGGCACCTCGCGGCACTAGGCTGCACCCGCATTCTCGTGTGCCCGGCTTGCTACGCGGTCGACTGCATCGCCACGCTGATCGACATACCAATGGCGATCAGGCAAGCGCGTATCGATCCCTTGGTGTCGGTGGTGACGCTCTCGACATGGCGTGACGAGTCAGAAGTGGTCGACGTGCTTCGCGACCGAACCCTCGACGCCCTGCGTGAACTCGACGCGCCGGTCGCGGCCGGCATCTAGACCGACTTGCAGCGCTCCCAGTTCCACGCTTGCTGGCGCCGGATCTGCGGGATTCGGAAGGCGTAGCGTAGTGCCATGCTGAGGCCGGCGGTGTTGCTGTCGGCGTGCGTCTCGAGCCGGTCGATGCTCAGCCGAAGATCCTCGGCGGTCGTGCCGCGAAAGACCGTGTAGCCCGTTCCGATACCCTTGAGCACGTGCGCGTCGGAGCCCCCGGTCGCGGCAATGCCCTGACCCCCGGCGAACATCTGCGAGGCCACGCGGTTCGCCCAACCCAGATACGGAATCGAGTTATAGACCTCGAGTGCGTGGAATGCGAGGTCACCAATCGCGGCACCGAATGCGTTCTTGCCGAACGGCCCGAAGACACCCCGATTCGAGAAGGGATGCGGGATCACGGCAATTCCGCCCTGGTCGTCAATGGCGGCAAGCGTCTCAACCACTGACATGCCCGAGCGAATGGGCTCGTCGAGGAAGAGCCCGATGATGTGGCCCGACCGCGACGAGACCTCCTCGCCAACGATGACTTCGAAGTCGTAGAGGTCCTCTAGGGACTTCGCAAACAGGGCGCCCTCGAGGGTGTTGTGGTCGGTGATGGCAATGACGCTCAGATCGGTCTCGTTCTGGACGTAGTCCATGATCTCCGGAATCCGCGCAAGACCGTCGCTGTGGTTGCTGTGGATGTGGATGTCAGCCTTGCTCCAGATGTCTGGCGTCACGCGATGACCCCTTCTAGCCGCACTGCGGTGAACGATCCGACCCGTGGTCTGTGAAGCAAACCGCATACCTGACAGTTGAACCCAGTTCCCGGTCGCGGCCGCCGCGATGCTCGAGCACATCGGCGTCGCGATCCTCTGGCGTAGCTATCGGCAGAAGGCGCTACCTCTTGGAGGACCAGTCGCGAAGACGCCTCACGCCCTCTTCGAGTCGAGTGACGTCGGCGGCATAGCTCACCCGTAGGAACCCCTCCCCGCCTGGACCGAAATCGATACCAGGCGCCAGCGCGACACCCGCCTCCTCGAGGATCGTGCGCGAGAGCGCCAGAGAGTCGGCGCCCCAGCGACGAGCGTCCGCGAAGACGTAGAACGCACCCGTGGGTTCGCACTCGACGCCAAGCCCGATCTCGCGCAGCGCAGGCACGAGGTAGCGCCGGCGCGCGTCGTACGTCTCCCGCATCCACGCGATATCCTTCTCGGTTCGCGTGAGCGCCGTAACGCCCGCCACCTGCACGAAGTGGTTGGCGCACAGGAAGAAGTTCTGTTGGATCTTCTCGCAGGGACGAACGAACTGGGGCGGAGCGATGAGGTAGCCGAGCCGCCAGCCGGTCATCGCGTAGGTCTTCGAGAACCCGTTGAGCACGAACGCGCGCCGGGTGAACTCGAGAATCGTGCGGTCCCTCTCCACGAAGTTCAGACCGTGGTAGATCTCGTCACTGGCGATCCAGATGCCCGCCTCCTCGGCGATACTCGCCAGCGCCTCGAGATCGCTCGCGCGCAGGACGGTTCCCATCGGGTTGGCGGGCGAGTTGATGACGATGCCCCTCGTGCGCGGGGTGATCGCGTCCCGCACCTCGTCGGGCCTGAACCGGAACGCATCCTCGGCGCGAACCCGCACGGGCACCGGCATGCCGCCGAGGAACGAGACGTAGTTGGGATACGCCGGATAGCACGGGTCCGAGATGATGACCTCATCGCCCGGGTCGAGTAGCGCGCCGAAGAGCAGAAGCATCGCCGGCGAGGTGCCTTGCGTGACGATCACATGATCGGGATCGACTTCTACACCGTACGCCTTCGCGTAGTGCCCCGAGATGGCATCGCGCAGGCTCGGCAGGCCGAGCGACTGCGTGTACCCCGTATCGCCGTGCTCCATCGCCTCTTCCGCCGCACGCTTCACGACATCGGGTGTGGGGAGGTCCGGGTCGCCGATCTCGAGGCGAACGATGTCGCGTCCCTCGGCCTCGAGTTCCTTCGCGCGAGCGACCACGTCCATGACGACGAACGGTCTGATGAGCTGCGCGCGACGCGAGACCTCTGTCATGGACGTCCTCCATCCTGCGGGCCGATCGCGACGGATGACGGAGTCCCGCCGCCCGCCACCCCCGACGCAGACACCGCCGAGATGCGAGCTCGGTAGATGGCCGTCGCAGCGGTCCCGAGCACCTCAAGTCGCCGCAGGTCCGCATAGTCCATCTGACCGGTGGCGATCACCTCGTGCGGGGGCACGGGGTCATAGCGTACACCGAGCTCTTCGGCGCGGCGCCAGAGGTCGGTACCCGGTAGAACGTGCAACGTGGAGATCTGCACCGCTCCCGGATCCACGCCGATGGCGAAGCCGACTCCCGCAACCACGTCGGCTGTCGTGTCTCCGGGAAGGCCAACGATCAGATCGCACTCCACCGAGATGCCTTCGGCTTTGAGCGCCTCCACACCGGCTGCGAAGCGCTGCCGGTCGAACGTGCGGCGACACGTGGCAAGAGCGGCCGCACCCACGCTCTGAGGTCCGGTCTCGACGCTCGCCACGCCCGCCCTGCGCAGCTGCGCAGCCTCCGGCGAGCCGATGCGCTCGACGTCCACCTCGATGGTGTGAAGCGAAACGCCGGTCTCGGCATGGGGCGCGAGCCTGTCGGAAAGCCAGGTGAGGCGTTCGGGCGTGAGGTTGAAGACAGGGTCGATGAAGGAGAACGACCGGACGTCCGGCCATGAGGCGACGAGGTCGATCTCCGCGGCGACCCGCTCCTGTGAGAAGTGGCGCACGCGTCCGTACCCCTTGCCCTCGAAGCAGTACCCGCACCGGTGAGGGCACCCGCGATACGTCTCGAGGTAGGTCGCGCCATCGAGGGGCGTCATGACACCTGCAAGGTACGGCGACGGGATGGAGTCGAGGTCGTCGATCAGGTCGCGGTCGGGCCCGGAGACGACGCTTCCATCGTATCGAGCCGTGACGCCGGGCACGCCGGAGAGCTCACGCGAGCGCAGACGGGCGTCCAGAAGGTCCGCGAACGACGCTTCACCCTCTCCCCGCACGATGGCATCGATCGAGGGCTGCGAGCAGAGGACTTCCTCGGCGATGGGGCCGACCTCGGGGCCACCGCACACCACCAGCGTGTCCGGGCGTGCCCGCTTCACGACGCGAGCGGCGTCGAATACGCGGGTGGCGTTCCAGCACACGACGGAGAAGGCGACCAGGTCGGGCGCGGGCTCAAGAGCAAGCAGGCGATATGCGATCCACCAAGGATCGATGGAGGTATCGAGATCGAGGGTCGTGAAGGCGACTGAGGACAAGCGGCTGTCGGCCTGCGCGTAGGCGCGTAGGTATCCCAATGCGAGCGATCGATAGCCGGGCGCGTTCACTCCCACGAGTGCCACCCTGAGAGGCGTCGCGCTCACCGAAGGGCCTCGCATCGGGTCCACGCTCGCGCGCCGGGCAGCAAGTGGCCCTCGGCTAGGCCAGCGGGGACGGTGCTGTCGCCGCTCGCACCCTCGATCGTCACCCACGCGCGGTTGACCACTCCGGAGTCGACGACGGCCGCCACCCACGCGCGATCCAGCAGAACCGACGACCCGCTCCGCGCCGCGGCACGCCTGTCGGCCCGCGCCCCGACAAGCTCCCCTGCCACCTCCACGGTGACCGCGACGACACCCATCGCGGCGAGCGTGGCGACTGTTGCCGGCACCAGAGAGTGGGTGTGCGGACACGCACGCACGCGCGCGGACACGGCAACCGGTGCCTGTCGCTCGCTGGCGGCATCCAGGTACGCCCTGATCCCATCGCGGACGCCATCGAACGGCTGCACGTGAAGCCCCGGGTCGGCCTGCTGTTCCACGCTCAGCACGTAGATCTCGAGCTGCCGAACTCCCGCGTCGATCGAGCCGGCGGCATTGGTGCCGTGCGCCAATGCCGGGCCGGCCGTCGTGAGCATCAGACGCTCCACTCCCAGCTCGACCACGCCTGCCACAAGGTCCGGCAGTTCCGGGTGCGCGAAGGCGTCAGCGCCGTTGAGGCAGATGTTTGGCCCGGGTCCAGAGGCCCATCCAGTCACCTGACGACGCACGTCAGTGAGGACATCGCGGCTCGACCGCATGCGAATCGGCGGTGCCGACCCGCACCACCCGCATGTGGGCAATCCACCTCGACCTAGGCCAACGAACGCGAACGAGATCACGCGGCACCTCCGTCGGCAGCATAACCGATGCTCACGAGGGCCAATCGCACCCGCGCCCAGGTTGTCCGAGGGACCCCTACCGTGTCACGATGTGACGACTCGGATCCGGCATCCGTCGCGGCACACCTCACCCTCACCCCTGCGTCACGCGGAGAACGATGGACGAACCTCATCAGAGCCGGGTCTTCCCCATGGTGATCGCCTACCTCGGGCTCGGTGCGCTCATCATCGCCGTGCTTGCGGTCATCAGGTCCGTGGCCGGCTACTCCGCGTTCCACGCGGTCGCCGAGATCTTCGCCATCACCGTGGCCTTCTCGACCTTCGTGGTGACGTGGAACACGCGCCGCTTCGGCAGCAACGGCTATCTCGAGGTGCTGGGAGTCGCATTCCTCTACGTGGGAATTGTGGACGCGGCTCATATGCTCGCCTATGCGGGCCTCGGCATCTACCCCGGAGCGACTGCCAACGGCGAATTGCAGTTGTGGCTCGCGGGACGGTTCCTCCTGGTGTGCGCGGTGCTCATGGCCCCATTCTTCACCGAACGCCGGGCGCGCGGGTGGCTGCTTCTGGTTGGGTGGGGAGCGCTCACAGCGTTCCTCCTGGCCACGATCGTGTGGGGTGTCTTCCCGGCAGCCGTGACGGCTAGTGGTGCGACTCCATTCAAGATCGCCGCCGAATGGGTCATCTGTCTCGGCTACCTGCTCGGTCTTGCGCTCCTGGCAAAGACCAGAACCCGATTCGACGGCGACGTCTTCCTACTCCTGAGCGCCTCGTACACGACGAGCGTTCTTGCCGAGATAGCCTTCGCCTGGAATGCCGACCCGCTCAGCGGCGCGGGCTTCGCCGCCCACCTCTTGCGAATCACGGGATACATCCTTCTCTATCGCGCGGTCATCGTCGGCACGCTGGCGCGGCCGTATCAGGTGCTCTTCCGCGACCTGTCACGCACTGCCGGCGCGCTCAAGGCGAGCGAGGACCGCCTCCGCGTGACAGTCGAGTCGGCGACAACGGGTATCGCGTCGTATGCCGAGGACGGTCGGGTTCTCATGACCAATCCCCGCTTCAGGGAGATCACCGGCTTCTCCGAAGAAGAGCTGCGCACCATGTCCGTGCAGTCGCTCACCTTCCCCGACGATCTCCCGCACGAGGAGCAGCTCATGCACAACTTGCTCACCGGCGAGATCGACGAGTACGACCTGGAGAAGAGAATCATTCGCAAGGACGGGTCGCTCGCCTGGGTGCGCGTCAGCCGGCGCCTCTCCCCCGCGGACGCCTCCGGAGCGCGCGTCTTCACCACGGTCCTCGAAGACATCACCGCGCGGCGCCTCGCTGAGGAGACCCTTCGGCAGTCTCGCGATCTGAACGACGCGCTCGTCCAGATCGACGCGACACTCAACTCGACGGACGACCTCGACGAGATGTTCCGGCTCGTCACCGACTCAGCCGCGCGGGCGATGTCCGCCGACAGCGCTGCGTTGCTGACGCGCGAAGGTTCGGTTTGGATGCCTCGCCACACGTACCAGTTCCCCACCGACATCCTCGGCCAGCCGTTCTCCGACGACCTCGTTCCTCAGGCTGGGATAGCCTCGGCCCTGGGGGAGCCCTTGGCGATCGAAGACGCCTCGAGCGACGAGCGGGTAAACACAGACGTGACGCAGGATCTCGGAATTCTCTCCGTGGTCACGATTCCGCTCACGTTCAGGGACGAGCAGCTCGGCACGCTCTACCTCAACTATCACCAGACGCCGCACCACTTCACCGAAGTGGAGCTCGATTTCTGCCGACGGCTGGCCTCTGCAGTGACGCTCGCGATCGAGAACACGCGCCTCAACGCCGCGCAACGGATGATCGCGGACACACTCCAGAGCGCGCTGTTGATGGTGCCGGAGTCTCTGCCGGGCGTGGAGATGGCCCACACCTACGAGAGCGCCACGGAGCTGTCTCGTATCGGGGG
>CAYGYT010000018.1:0-41002 GCA_964354215.1 uncultured Eubacteriales bacterium
CGATGGCTATGGTGATACCGCGCTCGCGCTCTTCGGGGGCCTTGTCGATCTGATCGAACGGCGTGAAGTCCGCGAAGCCCTTCGAAGCCTGACGCTTCGTGATCGCGGCAGTCAGCGTGGTCTTGCCGTGGTCGACGTGACCGATGGTACCCACGTTCACGTGGGTCTTCGTACGCTCGAACTTCTTCTTCGCCATGAGTCTCCTCCTTCAAGGGATCGCTCGACGGAGCCGGCACGTGCGTGGCCCAGCGACCCTTCGAGTCGTGTGCCGTGTGCTCCTGACACAAACCGTATGGTACCTGACTGGTACGTGACGCCGTCGCATCCGACGGCGTGTGACGCCTGGTAGCGGTGACTGGATTCGAACCAGTGACTCCACGGGTATGAACCGTGTGCTCTAGCCGCTGAGCTACACCGCCGTGCCGCTCGACCGCTTCTCGCGGCCGGCAGGTGATGAGTCGTGGAGCCCACAACCGGACTTGAACCGGTGGCCTCTTCCTTACCAAGGAAGTGCTCTACCGACTGAGCTATGTGGGCAGGTGGTGGGGGCGCTTGGATTCGAACCAAGGTAGGCGTAGCCAACGGGTTTACAGCCCGTCCCCTTTAGCCACTCGGGCACACCCCCACAAAAAAATAGACCCGCTGTACGCTTCTCAAGTTGCATGCCGGAAGAAAGGCACACGAATACTACCCCACGCTCCAAAGGGTGTCAACGACGACAACGCCCCCGGGCGTACCCATAGCCACAGGTACTCCTAGCTGCGGATATGGTGACAAGGAGTGGGTCGTCCGACCCGCCGGGTGGCTCAGCGGCTCCGGGCGCTCGTCGCCCCTGCAAGCGCACGCGGACTGCGTTGCCTAGCGAACGCTCAGTTCGTCAGCGAAGCGAAGCCGACGACTGAGCACTTCGAGGAGCTTGCCGGCTATGCCGGGAGAGCGGTCGAGCATGGACTTGAAGTCCCAGCTCGATAGCATGAGGCACTCTGTTGGTTCGAGCGCGCGGATCGTGGCTGATCGCGGTGCTTGATCGAGGAGAGACATCTCGCCGAAGAAATCGCCCGCACCGAGCGCGCCGAGGCTCTTGCGGTCGCGCACGATCTCCACGCGTCCCGAGACGATGACGTAGAAGGCCTGCCCTGGCGAACCCTGCGTGACGATGATCTGGTCCGGAGCGTACGCGCTCGGCTGAACAAGAGCTGCTATCTGTGCGATCTGGTCCGGCGTGCATGCAGAGAATAGCGGTACGCGCGCAAGAACCTCTGCGTTACCCACGTCACTCTCCCGATCCGATGCCCTTCTCGCGCTCAGCTACGCGCGCGAGCCTGCCGATACTTCTGTCGGTACGAATCGCTCGCGGCATGAGCCGGAAGGGACGATTCTTGGAACTGATGCTCAACGTGTGCCTCGGGCACCTCATCGGCGACTTCCTCCTGCAGCCAGGATGGATGGTCGTCGCGAAACGTCGCGGTCTTCCCGGCCTGTTCACGCACGCGCTCGTCATCATGATGTGCACCGCAGTCGTTCTCGTGGCCGACCTGCGCTGGGTCTGGGCGGTTGTCGTGCTCGCCGGCGCTGCTCACCTGCTGATCGAGGTCATCACCATCACGATTCGACAGCGGTTGGCGCTATCGGGCGCCGCCGTGTTCGTCGTAGATCAGTTGCTTCACATCGCCTCACTCGCCTGCATCGTGTGGGTAGCCGGGCCCGGAATCTGGGGCACAGCCACGCACACGTTCACCTTCCACCTGACACCCGCTCAAATCGCTCTCGCCGACGGCCTCCTGTTCGTCACAGTGCTTGGATCGATCCTCGTCTTCGAGATTGACCAGGTTGTGGGCGTCGAGGAGCGCACCATACTCCCCTACGACATGCCGCGCTTCCTCGGCATGGCCGAGCGGGGAGCCTCGCTTCTGGCCGCTGTGGCGGTACACCCCGCATTCGCACTCGTGCCGTTCGTGCCCCGCGCTGTGGGGGCGGCGATCGGCAGTCAAGACACGCGACGGCGCAACATAGTCGACCTCGCTTCAGGTGTTGCGTTGTCTGCGTTCGCGTACTCCTTCATCATCGCGGTAGGAACACTCACGCGCTGAGGTTCCTGCGGGGAACGGTGAGAAGGGGCGGCACATGTCTGTTGCGGGCTCTCGGCAGAACTACACCCTGTTGCTCTGGCTCAGAGCACTTGCCTTCGCCGCCGGTACGTGGCTCGCGCTCACGGCGATGCAGTTCCGTCCCACAGCGGGTGCGGTCGCACTCTCACTCGCCACCGGGGTGATCGCGCTCTTTTCGACCGAGATCGCGACGGTAGCGTTCGTGCTCGTCGCGTCGATGCCGCTTCTTGCAGCCAACGCACTCGTGGGCCTGATCTTCCTCGTTGTCGGGCTCGCGTCCGCGCAGTATCTCGGCGCGGACGACATCCCCGTCTTCGTGGTGGTCGCTGCCGCGTTCGTGATGGCGGCGCTCGGACCGGTGTGGGCAGTGCCGGTACTGGCTGGCTACGTCCTCAGTTCTTCTCGGGGGGCGCTCGCTGCGGCGGTCGCGTGCGTCGCACTCGAGGCCGCGGGTCTGCTGCTGGGGACAGAGCGGCTTGGAGTGGTCTTCCTCGGTGGGGCGCACGGGTTCGTCTCATTCTCGAAGGCGCCCGACAACCTCCTCGCCATCGGGTGGCTTGCCCCAGCGTTCAAGTCGATCACCGGACAGTCAGCGAAGAACCTCTGGCAGGGCGTATCGAACGCGAAGTACGTGGGCGTTCTGTTGCTGCAGCCCGCCGCGTGGGCGCTCGGCGCAGCGATCGCCGGGAGGCTCCGTCGTCCCGCTGACCATCCCCAGCAGCTCCTCATGGGTATTGCCGCCGCGGTTGCCGGCGTCCTCGTCGTCGCGGTCGGAAGCGTCGCGCTCCTCGTCAGCTTCAAGGTCGAACCATCATACGGGGCCGTGGTCACGCACGCCGGCCTGTCAATGCTCATCGCAGGTCTGGGTACTGTCGTGTGGGACCGCGTCTTCAAAGTCAACCCTCGCCCCGCTCCGCCGGTGCAGCCGGTAGTGGCGCAGCGAGGCGTCATGGCCGAAGACGCGGACGTCGACGAGCTGCTTCGGCTGATCGCCACTGCCGAAGACAAGATCGCCAACCAGCACACTACCGAGACCATCGTGATGATCACGGACATGAAGTCCTTCACTAGCATGACCGAGGAGGAAGGCAGCTTCGTCACGGCCAAAGCGATCCAACGCCACCGCGACTTGCTGCTCCCGGTCATCGAGGCCCGGGGTGGAAGAGGCAAGTCGACGGGCGGAGACGGACTCATCGCCTCGTTCGAATCCGAGGAGCAGGCGCTGTGCGCGGCCATCGACATGCAGCGAACGCTCGAGCGGCACAACGCCGAGCACGAGCGAGAGCGTGACATCCTCATCCGCGTGGGCATCGCAAGCGGCGAGGTCGTCCTCGACAAGGGGGGTCGCCCGTTCATCGGCGCCGCAGTCAACCTCTCGGCTCGAGTGATGAGCCTCGGCGACGGTGGGCAGGTCCTCGCCACGCGAGAGATCGTATCGAAGGCGAAGGCGCCCGGCGTGGTCACCGTGTCACACGGCGAGTTCGAGCTCAAGAACATCGCGCACCCGGTCGAGGTGCTCGAGGTCTTGTGGCACGACGGCCAGGCACCCTGCGACCCGCGCACGCTCTTCGCTCCCTCGCCGCTGCAGCCCGCCAGCCTCGAATAGCCGAGAAGCCCGGCCGGCAGCCGGGCTTAGGGAACGGATGGAGCTGGCGACAGGAGTCGAACCTGCAACCTATGGTTTACAAAACCATTGCTCTGCCATTGAGCTACGCCAGCGTCCTGTGCCTCTGCACTGTGCTTCGCGCTGTCTGCGCTCCTCGCTATCGGGCCGTGAGGGCGGCTGGCCACATCTTGGCCACAGTGGACCGGAAACGTGGCCTCGGGACCGCACCGTGGAGTGTACCGCAGGAGGCCCGGACACGCGGGCTCACCCGCAGGTTGGACATCGCCTGTCAGGCCCCCACGTCCAGCGACGTCTAACAGCCCCTAGCGCCGGGCTCACGCGCCTGCGCCGGGGACGGCTTCGCTCTCCCCATCACCCGTGTCGGCGGAATCCGTCCGCGGGGGTTCTAAGTGTTCTCCGCCCGGTCCAGACGGCGGACGGCTCTCGTCGACGTACGCGCCAAGCCGGTCTCCGAGCGAGACAGAGTCGTCGGCTGCGTTCTCCTTGAGCGATTGGGTCGATCCGACGCGGGTGCGGGCGAACAGGGCGCCCAATCGGCCACCGGACCCGGGCCCGCTGGTGGGGTCCGGACCGCCCTACTCGGTCCCTTCCGATGAACCCTCGTCCGTGTCGTCGCTGGTGTGGGAACTTCGGTCGCCACTGCCAGGAACGGGCCGGGCCGGGCCTACTTCGCTCGCAGCCCCCTCGTCTTGTGCTGAGTCCTGGCCAGCCGAGTCCGGGGGCACGGCGGGCTCCGGCGGGCTGGCGGGCTCCGGCGGGCTGGCGGGCTCCGGCCGGCTTGCGGGCTCCGGCCGGCTGGCGGGCTCAGACTCCATGATGCGCGTCGTCGGGGCTTCTTCAACAACCGGGGCAGCAGCCAGCGCCTCCCAGAGTGCCGACTCCGAATCCACAGACTCATCCGCGACGCCACTCGAGACACTCGCCGCCAGCGTCGCCTCCGGTGCACCCCGGCTGAGGTCGCCAGTGGTGGCACGAGCGGGTGCTCGAACCATCCGAACCAAAGAAACAACCATGTAGACGGCGAGAACGATTACGAGTCCTAGCAACGCCAGGTACGTGACTGCGAACACCGGCCTGAACGACCGCTGGCCATACGCACCGAGCTGAATCCTGGCGACTGCCGGCAACGATTCCAGCCCACCCCCAGCCGCAGGGCTCCGTTGCACAGCGCACTCCACCAGGTACGGAGTAGTCAGCCCCGTGGCCGTCCCAGGGCGCACCGCGAGGACATAGGTCCGATCCGCCGAAAACGTGGTAGAGATGCTCGCCAGTTCGCGGAGCTGGTCGAACGACCGCCAATCGAACCGAGGTCGCCGTGGTGCAGTCTGAGTGGCATGGATCAGGCTCGGCTCGCCCCGCAAACCAAGTGCCATGGTCGGCGGCGTTTCGCCAAGCCATACGCCATCCTTGACGAACAGCGTGATAGTTGCACTACCCGATGCCGACGCCTTGAACTGGTACGCGTCGAGCTTCTCGTCGGCCGCGAGCGTGCCGTAGACCTCGAGCACGCCTGCCGGGTACTGGATTCGAGCCGCATCGAGTATGACGCCGTCAACGACGCGAGGCTCGCTGTGTGAACGATTCTCGACGACGACCGCGGCTGCTGACGCAGGTCGAGGACACGCGAGCAGAAGCATGGCCGCCACGCCGATTGCCGCGACCCCACGTACCGTCCCGCGATGCGCCTTCACACCCGCACCCCCTCGTGTGCGTCAATCGACGTGGAGGGTCAGAAGACACACCCAGAAGAGGCGCGTGGCTCCCCAACTGCATTTGACCACGGATGACTCGCCCGCGACCAGCGAAGGGAAGCTGCGTCCGCGACATCGCGGACGCGCCGTACTCGAGCGCGTGCCCGAGAACAACGGGAAGGCTCAGGTCCGAGCTGGCGAACTCCACGTTCGGAATCTAGCGGCAGCTGCCGCCCTGAACGTCAGGGTCACAAGGCGTCAAACAGGGGGTCGGCTTCTCGGACACCCGCAGCTAGCAGAAGCGTGCGCGGCTGATCTGCGCTTCGGTCTTGCGCTTCACGCGCTGCAGCGCGTTGTCCACCGACTTCGCATGACGCCCGAGCCGTTCGGCTATCTCCTGGTAGGAGCGCCCGTCCATATAGAGTCGAAGGACCTGCGCCTCGAACGAGGAGAGAGACTCCGAAACGCCCTGCCGGATGAACTGGCTCTCCCATGCCGAGATGACGATGTCGGCCGGGTCGCAGATCTCTTTCGCCGCCAAGATGTCGGAGAGCAGCCGCTCGCCGTCTTCGTCGGCGGAGGTGGAACGGTTGAGCGAGACGTACCCGTTCAGCGGCGTGTGCTTGTGGCGGGTCGCCGTCTTCACGGCCGTGATCATCTGACGAGTGACACAGAGTTCCGCGAAGGAGCGGAAGCTCGCCTGGCGCGTGGGGTCGTAGTCGCGAATCGCCTTGAAGAGACCGATGAGGCCCTCTTGGATGATGTCCTCGCGATCGGCGCCGACGAGGTAGTACGAGCGCGCCTTGCATCGAACGAGGCTACGATACTTTCGAACGAGCTCCCCGCTCGCTCGTTGGTCACCTCGCTGAGCAGCGAGAACGAGTGCGAGTTCCGTGCCGCGTAGACCCCCAGGCGAGGGCACGGCACTAGTTTGTGCGTACAACCAAGACCCCTCCCGTGAGAACCCCCCAGAAGTGCCCAGGGGGAGGGCATCGCCACCGGCACGACGACGAGGACACTCAGACGATAGTCGTACGTCACTTGCACTGTCAACAGAACGTTACGAAACTACACACGCATAAGCGTGCATGGAGAACAGCGGCAGCGAAAGCGCAGGCACGGGCGCATGCATTCGGGGCTAGGGCTTGATCCCACGGGCCCACCGAGAAAGCGCAGCTCGGACGGCTGGGTCGATGCGTGAGTCGAGCGTTTGGCGGGTGCTCCCGTACGGGTTGTGCTCCTCCCAGGCACTTGACTCGGCCTCAAGCCCGTCCACGAACTCCGCCGCCGACATCCGTGAGACACCCGGGCCAAGCACGGTCCACTGCGTCTGAGCGTCCGAGGTCACGACGACGACCTCGTCGCCCCGATCGCGATGACGGTGGACGAGCGCCTCGATCACGGCGTCGGCGTCAGTTCCGAAAGGAGAGAAGACAACCGCGGCTCCCGGCACGTGGTGTGGCGAACCGTCGGAGGCCGGGTTTCCCGCGCCATCGAAGACCACGACGGCGCGGTAGCTCCCGACCGCGAACACCACAACATCGTTCACGAGGGCGGCACGCGCGGACTCGAGGTCCTGCTCGGCGAGGTGTCGATAGCGCGGTGAGGCAGCGAGGACGTTGTAGCCGTCGACGACGAGCGCTCGCATCTACGACGGCCCCCGCGTCCGTCGGACCCACTCGTAGATGAACACAGCGGCCGCCTGAGCCACGTTCAGGGAGCCGACGTGTCCCGAAACCGGAAGCGACGCGGTGAAGTCACATGCCTCAACCGTGAGCCTCGAGAGCCCGGTGCCTTCGGAGCCCAGCACCAGGACGAGCCTGCCCTCGAGCGGCTGACTCCACATCGTGTTCGGGGCGAGTTCAGACGCGCCGACAACCCAGTAGCCGGCCTTCTTGCACGCCGCGAGGGCGCGGACGAGATTCGGCTCCTGTGCGACGGGGATCCACGCCAGCGCACCGGCGGATGCCTTGTACGCGCCGACACCGATCGGAGCAGACCGGCGTTTGGTGATGACGAGGCCGTCAGCACCCGCCACTTCGGCAGAGCGCGCAATGGCTCCGAAGTTGCCCGCGTCCGTCAGATGATCGAGCGCCACCAGCAGACTCTGTGTCTTGTCACTCGCCGAGGAGAGCAGCGACTCGAGCGGCGTGAACGCGAATGGTGCCGCGGACGCCATGACTCCCTGGTGAGCGCCCCGATCGCTCCGCTCGTCGAGCCATCGGCGTGAGACCTCCTCGACGTCCACGTGCGCCGCGCCGGCGAGCGCGAGGATGTCGGTCACCGCGTCAGCAGGCCGCGCCCGAGGAGCCGTTCCCTGTGGCGTGGCGTAGGCAGTTCCTTCCGCTAGATACACGCGCTCCAATGGCATCCCCGAGCGCAGAGCCTCGAGAATGGCGTTGCGCCCTTCGATGAACGCCGACACGAGCTAGTCCCCCGGCGCGTATTCGCACCGAGCTCCTTGCGGCGTGTCATCAACGCAGAAGCCGAGCGCCTCAAGTCCGTCACGAACCGCATCGGCCGCAGCCCAGTTCTTCTCACTTCGCGCGGCGGCTCGAGCCGCGAGCAGAGCGTTCACGGCTTGCTCGGGATCGGTGCCCGCGTAGCCGGCGAGCTGCTCTGCAAGCCCGATGACCTCGGACGGATAGCCCGCTCGTCTCGTCTCAGTGATGGAGATGCCGAGCACCTCGAGCAGTTCGACAACGACCGACTCAGCCTCCGCGAGGGCGACGAAGTCCTCGGTGGAGAGGTCTGCCTGATGCTCTGCAAGGAACGTGTTCGCCGCCTTGGCGAGCTCGAAGATCGCGCCGAGACCGCCCGCGGTATTAAAGTCGTCGTCCATCTCGTCCTCGAACTTGCTGCGTGTGGCGGCGATCGAGTCGACGAGCACCTGGCGCGCGTCGGTGGGCGCACCGAAGCCACGCGTCGAGGCGGTCCTCGCCCACCGGACATTCTTGACGAGGTTGCCCAAGCGCTCGTAGGCGGTTCGAGCCTCGTCCAGACGGTCGGTCGAGAACTCGAGCGGGCTTCGGTAGTGGGTCTGCAGCATGAAGAGCCGCACCACCGGCGCGTCGTACTGGACGAGAACGTCCTTCAGCAGCATGAAGTTGCCGAGTGACTTGCTCATCTTCTCCGCGTTCACCTGCAGAAGTCCGCCGTGCAGCCAGTAGCGCACGAACGGCGCGTCGAATGCCGCCTCGGACTGTGCGAGTTCGTTCTCGTGGTGCGGGAAGATGAGGTCGCACGCACCGCCGTGGATGTCGAACGTGAGCCCCAGCTGCTCGAACGACATCACCGAACACTCGAGGTGCCAGCCGGGGCGCCCCTCCCCCCACGGGCTCGGCCAGTAGGGTTCGCCGGGCTTCGCGGCCTTCCACAGGGCGAAGTCGAGCGGGTCGCGCTTGCGCTCGTCGACGTCCACACGGGCGCCGCTCTGCAGCTCATCGATGTCGCGCCCCGAGAGCCTCCCGTATCCCGGGAAGCTCCTCACGGAAAAGTAGACGTCCCCGTCGACGACGTATGCGTGCCCGCGCTCGATCAGAAGCTCGGTCATCTCGATCATCTGGGGAATCGTCTCGGTCGCCTTCGGCTGGATGGTGGGTGGCTCGATGTCCAGAGCGTCCATCGCTTCGACGAACGCCTGCGTGTAGTCGGAAGCGACCTCGGCGGCCGGCCGACCCTCTTCGTTCGCGCGGTTGATGATCTTGTCGTCCACGTCCGTGATGTTCTGGACGAACACGACCTCGTATCCCCGGTACGAGAGATAGCGGCGAATCACGTCGAACGAGAGGAACGTCCGCGCATTGCCGATGTGAATGTGGTTGTAGACGGTCGGCCCGCAGACGTACATCGTGACGCGACCGGGGTCGCGCGTGACGAAGTCTTCCTTCCGCCGGGTGAGCGTGTTGTGAACTCGCATGGTCTCCCTCAAAGTCGCCGACGTCCCGGCAGGCAGCATACTCGCGCGGCCTGCGGGTCAGATCTCCAAGTCCCGATCATCGGTTCGGATGCCAGTCGTGCCAGTTGCAGCTCCCGAGGTATCGTCGCTTGCGGTTTCCGAGTCCGAGGCGACGGGGAACGGCGCCTCGCCACGCTCTTCGCCGATACCCTCGTCGGCGCTCACGCGTCGCTCCAGACGCTCGAGACGTCGCGTGAGACAGCGGAACATCTCTACCACCGGGTCGGGCAAATCCTCGTGGTGCAGGTCGATGACGTCGACACGCTCGCCGGCTCGCACGACAACGCGCGCCGGGATGCCGACCGCCGTCGAATTCGGCGGCACATCGTCGATCACGACAGCGCCGCCACCGACGCGCGACCCCAAGCCGATCGTGATGTTGCCGAGAACCGCAGCTCCAACGCCAACGACGACGCGGTCCTCGAGGGTCGGGTGGCGCTTGCCGGTTTCCTTGCCCGTGCCGCCCAGAGTGACGCCCTGGTAGAGAGTCACGTCGTTGCCGATGATCGTCGTCTCGCCGATCACGACACCCATGCCGTGGTCGACAAAGAAGCGGTCGCCGATGGTAGCACCCGGGTGGATCTCAATGCCCGTGAAGAATCGCGCGACCTGGGAGAGCCATCGGGCGATGCCGTGCCGACCATGTTTCCACAGCCAATGGTTGGCGCGATGCCACCAGATCGCGTGAACGCCAGGGTAGTTGAAGAGCACGCTCGCCGTGGACGTCGCGGCGGGGTCGCGTTCTTTGACGGCACGTATGTCTTCTCGGATGCGCTGGAACATCACTCGTGCCTCTGTAGGCGGCAGGACAGGCAGCCTCGGCCGCCGGATTCGCTAACTATCCCTTCCGCGCTCGAAACGTGTCAACGCGAGTCGGACCCGCCTAGCAGCACGTTCTCGGCTGTCATGTCCGCTCCAGAAGCACGACCGCGTGGGCGGCGACGCCCTCCCCGCGACCGGCAAAGCCCAGGCCCTCGGTCGTCGTGGCCTTGAGGCCCATGCTCTCGAGGGGGACGTCGAGCGCTGAGGACAGGCGCGCGCGCATCTCGGCGCGGTACGGCGAGATCATCGGCCGCTCGAGCACAACGACGATGTCGGCGTCCACGAAGGACCAGCTCTCGCTGCGCATGAGGTCGGCGACGTGCTCGAGCAGGACGAGCGAGGATATGCCGGCGTACCGAGGATCGGTGTCGGGGAAATGGGCGCCAATATCGCCCGCACGCATCGCGCCAAGGACTGCGTCCATGAGCGCGTGGGTGACGACGTCGGCATCCGAATGACCGGCAAGGCCGAACTCGTGCGGCAGCTCGACGCCGCCGAGGATGAGGGGACGACCCGTGACGAACGCGTGCACGTCGTAGCCGAGCCCGATGCGCATCACGCAATCACGTCCCTTCGCGCCGACCGGCGAGTATCGCTTCGGCGATCAGCAGGTCCTCGGCGTGCGTGACCTTGATGTTGTCTCGTGGTCCGAGAAACGCGAGCACGCGGCCGCCGAGCCGCTCCACGAGCGAGGCGTCGTCGGTGCCGACGAATCCGTCAACCTCGGCCCGTTCGTACGCGAGTCGAAGGGCAGCGGCACGGAAGATCTGCGGCGTCTGGACGGACCAGAAGAGCGTCCGGTCAGGCGTGGCCACCACAAGCCCACCGTGGACGTGTTTGAGCGTGTCGACCGAGGGGTGCCCCACCACAAGTCCGTGCGCGTCCTCATCCGCGACGAGTGCAGCAAGCGCCGAGGCAACGAGCTCGCGCGTCACGAGCGGTCTCGCACCGTCGTGCACTGCGACGAGATCACAGCTCGTTGGAAGCGCGGCGAGTCCGGCCTCGACCGACTCCTGCCGGGTCTCACCCCCGTCGACGACGTCGAACCCGACACCGGCAGGCAGGAGCGGACGAACGTGGGAGGCGTATTCCGCTCCACGCTCCGAATCGGCCACGAGCACGACGGCCGCGAGCGAATCGAGAGATACGAACGGCTCGACCGACCACGCGAGCACCGAGCGTCCCGAGAGAGGCGCGAGCTGCTTGCCCTCGGCGCGCCCGAACCTGCTGCCACTGCCCCCCGCAGCGACGATCAGGCCCACCCTCTGTGCCTCACGCCCGGCGGCCACGGCTACGCCTCGGCCGGCTGGCTCTTCAGGCGAGCGAAGATCATGCGACCCGCCGACGTCTGGAGCACGGATGTGACCTCAGTGTCGGCCTCGTCGCCGATCCGCGACCGCCCCTGCTGGACCACGACCATCGTGCCGTCCTCGAGGTAGCCCACTCCCTGGTCGGCCTCCTTACCCTCGCGAACGATCCGGACCCTGAGCGCTTCTCCTGGCAGGAACGTGGGGCGCAACGCGGCGGCCAGCTCGTTGACGTTGCGAACCTCGACCCCCTGAACGCGTGCCACCTTCGTGAGGTTGTAGTCGACCGTCACCACCGCCCCGTCGAGCTGTGCAGCGAGGTGGACGAGCTTCGCGTCGACGGCGGGAATCTCCGGGAAGTCCGCCTCGAAGATCTCGACGTTGACGTCGTTGGCGGGGAGCGTCTCCAGCAGATCGAGGCCGCGGCGACCGCGCGCGCGCTTCGTGTCGTCGGCCGAATCGGCAAGGGTGTGCAGCTCCGCGAGCACGAACCTCGGCACGCGCAGCGAACCCGGCAGGAACCCGAGGCGCACGAGCTCGACGAAGCGCGCGTCGATGATAGCGCTCGTGTCGAGCAGCAGGGTGAGAGCGGCTTCACTGGAGCCTGTGGCGGAGGCGTTCTCCTCGAATCGTGGGAACAAGCGAGCGAAGTCGCGGCGTTTCACGAGCGCGATGCGCACGCCGATGTAGGAGAGCATCACGAACAGCAGCACTGTCGAGCCGACGGCAAGCCAAAGCGGTTGGAGCAGCCTGAGCGGGACCGAAACGAGGAGCGCGACGACGAGCCCCACGACCAAACCACCCGTGGCGAGAACGAGATCGGAGGGGGCGATGTCGCGGATGCGGTCTTCAGCTCTCGACCAGAGGAGCGCGAGTTCGCGTCCGACGATGCCACCGAGGACGTACCCGATCGACGAGCCGAGAATGACGAAGATGAGAATGACGATATCTTGAGGAAAACCCGTCTGGGTGGACCAGTCGATGACGTCCGACGCCGCAAACCCGCCCATCGCTCCGGCGACGACCAGTATGAAGCGGCTTATGTAGATGATCATGGAGTACGGCTGGCGCTTCGCGCCTGCGCCTTGGCCCCCACCCCCTTCCAAGCTGTTCTTTGCGGCACCTACGCTCGGGATTCTACCACTCGGGGACTACCCTGCTCCCGGTGCCCGGCCTACGCCGAGGTGTGCGAACGCACCCTGGCAAGTCCGTTGATGATCGAACGGGCACGACGTGTGCCGACACCCTCGACATCATCGAGGTCGGCCGCACTCGCCTGCAGGATCGCCGGAAGCGACCCGAAACGGTCAACGATGCGGTGCACCACCGTGGAGGGAAGCATCGGGATACGCGCGAGCACCCGGTAGCCGCGGGCCCGCACGTGGTCCTCGGGCCCGAGCATCGCGGTCGATATGCCGAGAACGGGCAGGATCGAGTCCGGCTCGAAGAGCCGGTCGGTCGTAACCTCGGCAAGCTTCGCTCGTAGCGCCGCGATCTTACGCAGTCCAGGATCGGCCGCGTAGTCGCGAAGTAGCAGCACGTAGTCGTCGTCAACCGACGCCGTGAGCTCCTCGGCCTGCATCCGAATGAGGCGCCCTTCGGTGCCGAGCTGCACGATGTAGCGCGAGACCTCCCTCGAGACGCGCCCAACGAGCTCGAATCGGCCGATCGCCTCAGTGACGTCGGCGATGGTGACGAGGTCATAGAACTCCAGAGCCGTGAGCCGAGACAACACCTCGTCGAGACGGCTCCGATACCGTTCGAGCGTCTGCAAGGCTTGGTTCGCCTTGGCCAGAGCCACCTCGATGTCGTCGAGGGTCACGCGCTGCCCCGCGAGATAGAGCGTCACCATCTCTCGGCGCTGGGATATCGAGATGACAAGGCCGCGTGTCTGGCGACTGACCCGCTCGGCGGTCCTGTGACGCATGCCGGTTTCTGACGTTGGCAGCCCCGGGTCTGGCACGAGGTGGACGTTCGCCTTGAGGATCCGTTCGCAGTCACCGTCAAGGATGATCGCGCCATCCATCTTCGCCAGTTCGAACAGGCGCTGCGGTGTGAACGGTATGTCGATGGCGAAACCGCCGTTGCTGATCGCCCCGACGTTCGTGACGTCTCCGATCACGATGAGGGCGCCGGTGCGCCCAGCGATGATGGACTCAAGCGCCTCGCGCAGCCGAGTGCCGGGAGCAACCTTGCGCAACTCCGAACGCAACAGCTCGTCGATCCTCGGGTCCATCGCGCCGCTCTCCCCACATCGGTGTCGCCGCCCGGTACTGGATTGTCCCACGTTGGACCGACACGTGACCACAGGAGCGGCCAAGCCGGCAGCCCTTCCCACTACGCGCCACGGAACCGAGTGCTAGCCCCGTGAGAGGCCAGCCGCCAGAAGCGCTGACGAGAGCGACTCGACCGCGAGCGACGTTTCGCCAGCACGGCCGAGGCTCCGGCCCGACCCGATGACCCGTGTCCGCCCCATGCGCGCGCACTCCTTGAGGCGCGCTTCGCCGTGAGCCACCGCGCGGACGCTCCCCGTGAGCGCGAGCTCGCCGAAGGCGGCAACGGTTTCGGCCACGGGGACATCGAGCAACGCGGAGGCGAGCGCAAGTGCGAGCGGAAGGTCGGCGGCCGGTTCTGTGATGCGAAGGCCCCCGGCGACGTTCACGTACACGTCCTGGCCCCCGAACGAGAGGCCTGCCCGCCGCTCGAGAATCGCGAGTACTTGGAGAAGCCTGCTGCCGTCTATGCCGTTCGCAAGCCGCCTCGGTGCGGGAAGGTAGCTCGGCGTCACGAGCGCTTGAATCTCAACCAGGAGTGGGCGCGAGCCCTCGACGGTGGCGAGAACGACCGAACCCGGTACCGCTGCTGCATGGTCGGCAAGCAGGGCAACCGAGGGCTGGTCGACCGCCGAGAGCCCCTGCTCGCCCATCTCGAATATGCCGACTTCGCTTGTCGATCCGAAGCGGTTCTTCACCGCACGAACCACCCGGAACGCATGATCCTGATCGCCCTCGAAGTACAGCACCGTGTCGACCATGTGCTCGAGGACGCGCGGTCCCGCGATGGCCCCTTCCTTGGTGACATGGCCGACGATCACGGTCGCGATGCCCTCGTCTTTGGCCAAACGCATCAGGCGCGCTGTGCAGGCTCTCACCTGCCCGACACTCCCCGCGGCGCCGGACAGATCCGGGTCCGTCGCCGTCTGGATGGAGTCGACCACGAGCAGGTCGGGACCGGACTCTCGCACAACGCCCTCGACAGCGATCACATCCACTTCGGGGAGCAGGAGAAGCGATGCCGCGTTCGCGCCGATGCGCCTGGCGCGCAGCGCGATCTGCTGCGGAGACTCCTCGCCGCACACGTAGAGCACCCTCAAGCCCCGAACGGCGAGCGCCTCGGCGACCTGAAGGAGTAGCGTGGACTTGCCGATTCCTGGCTCTCCGCCCAGCAGGACGAGGCTGCCCTTCACGAGTCCGCCACCGAGCACACGATCGAACTCGTCGATGCTCGTGCTGAAGCGCTCGGCTTCAGGCTGAGAGGCCAGCTCCGACAAGGTGACGGGACGCGCAGAACGGCCGGCGGCCCTGGCGGGCACATCCGGCCGTTCGATCTCTTCTACCAGCGATCCGTACTCGCCGCACTCGCTACAGCGGCCCAGCCATCGCGGCGCCGTCGCCCCGCACTGCTGGCATCGCCATACTGTACGTGTCTTGGGCGACACCCCGGCTACTCGCCCGCAGCGCCGCCGGAGGCATGACCGCCTGAGCGGCCGCTCGCACGCCTGGTCGCGCGCGGAGGCGCGGCAGGCTTGACGGTTTCCTCGGGAGGAGCCACCTGGACGGTCACCGGGCCTTCGCCCTTGCGGAACTCGATGCTGTCTTTCTCGATGTACACCTCGATCATGTCACCCGACTGCCATTGGCCGGCGAGAATCTGTTCGGAGAGCGCGTCCTCGACCTGGCGCTGAATGGCGCGGCGCAGCGGGCGAGCGCCGAGCGTGGAATCGAATCCCGCCTTCGCCAGAAACGAGCGCGCCTCTTCAGTAAGGGTGATGCCCATGCCCTGCGCGATCAGTTGCTCACGCAACCTGTCCATCATGAGATCGACGATCTGCTCGATCTCCTCGCTCGTCAGGTCGTGGAAGACGATGACCTCGTCGACTCGGTTCAGGAACTCCGGACGGAACACCTTCTTGAGCTCGCCCGTCACTCGTTCCTTGAGGTCCTCGTACGCGAGACCCCCGCCCGTGGACACCGTGAATCCGATCGCCTTCTTCTTGGCAATGTCTCGCGCGCCGAGGTTGCTCGTCATGATGACGATGGCGTTCTTGAAGTCGATCTTTCGACCTTGCGCGTCGGTGAGACGGCCTTCCTCGAGGATCTGCAGCAAGACGTTGAACACGTCCGGATGTGCCTTCTCGACCTCGTCGAACAGGATCACCGAGTACGGCTTGCGACGGACGAGCTCGGTGAGCTGACCGCCCTCGTCGAACCCGACGTAGCCGGGAGGCGAGCCGATGAGCCGAGAGACCGTGTGCTTCTCCATGTACTCCGACATGTCGAGTGAGATGAGCGCGTCTTCGCTGCCGAAGAGGAAGGCGGCGAGCGCCTTCGCCAGCTCCGTCTTGCCCACGCCCGACGGTCCGAGGAAGATGAACGACCCACTCGGCCGGCGAGGATCCTTGAGACCGGCGCGGGCGCGCCGGATGGCCTTCGAGACCGCGATTACGGCCTCGTCCTGCCCGACGATACGCTCGTGTATCGAAGCCTCCATGCGGAGCAGCTTCGCGGTCTCTTCCTCGGTAAGCGCAGTGACCGGCACACCCGTCCACATCGAGACGACTTCTGCGATCTCCTTCTCGGTCACCTCGACCAAGCGGCGATTGTCGGGCTTGAGCCACTCCTCTTCGATGACGCGCTTCTCAGCGAGGATCTGCTTCTCCTTGTCGCGAAGCGACGCCGCCTTCTCGAATTCCTGAGCCTCGATCGCGGCTTCCTTCTCCGCGCGCACGCGCTTGAGGCGGTCGTCGACCTCGCGCACGTCCGGCGGCGCGGTCATCATCTTGATGCGCATCTTCGAGCCGGCCTCGTCGATGAGGTCGATCGCCTTGTCGGGGAGGAAGCGGTCGGAGATGTAGCGCGCGGCGAGGTTGGCCGCCGCCTCGACGGCACCGTCGGTAATCGACACGCGGTGATGCGCCTCGTAGCGGTCGCGAAGCCCGCGAAGGATCTCGACCGTCTCCTCGATGCTCGGCTCGCCCACCTGGATGGGCTGGAAGCGTCGCTCGAGCGCCGGGTCCTTCTCGATATACTTGCGGTACTCGTCGAGCGTCGTCGCTCCGATGGTCTGCAGTTCGCCGCGCGCAAGGGCGGGCTTGATGATGCTTGCAGCGTCGATGGCGCCTTCAGCGGCACCCGCGCCGACGAGCGTGTGCATCTCGTCGATGAACAGGATGATGTCGCCGCGATCGAAGATCTCCTTCATGACCTTCTTCAGACGGTCCTCGAACTCACCGCGGTACTTGCTCCCCGCGACCAGGGCAGCAAGGTCGAGCGTGTAGAGCTGCTTGTCCTTGATGGTCTCGGGCACCTCGTCGGCGGAGATACGCTGCGCGAGACCCTCGGCGACCGCCGTCTTGCCGACGCCGGGCTCGCCGATGAGCACGGGGTTGTTCTTGGTGCGCCGCGAGAGGATCTGCATGACGCGCTCAATCTCGTTCAAGCGGCCGATCACCGGGTCGAGCTTGCCGTCCTTCGCCTGCCGCGTGAGGTTGCGGCCGAACTCGTCGAGCAGAGACCCGCCGCCGCGGCGCTCTTCGCCGGCCTCGCTCGGCTTACCGTAGTGGCCCGAGAGCAGCTGAATGACCGCCGAGCGGACCTTCTCGAGATCCGCGCCCAGGTTCAGAAGCACCTGAGCCGCCACACCCTCGCCCTCACGGATGAGGCCGAGCAAGATGTGCTCCGTGCCGATGTAGTTGTGGCCGAGCTGGAGCGCCTCGCGAAGGGACAGCTCGAGCACCTTCTTGGCACGAGGTGTGAAGGGGATGTGCCCGGTAGGAACGAAGGTGCCGCGGCCGATCAACTCCTCGACCTGTGCATGCACGTCTTCGAGCGAGATGCTCAGGCTCTCGAGAGCCTTGGCCGCGATGCCATCCTGCTCTCGGATGAGGCCGAGGAGCAGGTGCTCCGTGCCGATGTAGTTCTGGTTGAGCATCCGCGCCTCTTCTTGGGCGTACACGACGACCCGGCGCGCTTTCTCGGTGAACCGCTCGAACATTCTCGGGATCCCCTCCCAATCGCAAACGACCCTGATGGGTCGGAGCATTCGATGTCAGTATACCCGTCGGCCTGTCACCGCCCGGGCATGAGGACTATGAGCAAGCAGGGTGCCAGCAATATGTGAGTCTGAGAGACTCATATCTAGCTTTGGAGTATGCGTCCGCGTCACTCTACCCGCCGAACCATCATGTTCGTCGCCCGTGCCCCGCGCTCACATCGCCAACTCCCCCGGCGCCCGTGGCGCCCCGGGACGAGGCCTCCTAGGCCTCCGGTCGCATGTGAGGGAAGAGCAGGACGTCGCGAATCGAGGCGGCATCGGTCAGCAGCATGACGAGGCGGTCGATGCCGATTCCGAGGCCACCGGCGGGGGGCATGCCGTACTCTTGCGCCCTGAGGTAGTCCTCGTCGTAGCCCATCGCCTCTTCGTCGCCGCTCGCCATCGCAGCAGACTGAGCAGCGAAGCGTTCGCGCTGGTCTACCGGATCGACGAGCTCCGAGAAGGCGTTGGCTATCTCGCGGCCCGAGATGATGAGCTCGAACCGCTCGGTGAGTTCCGGCTCCCCCGGTTTCTTGCGTGCCAGCGGCGAGGTCTCGAGCGGGTACTCGGTCACGAACGTGGGTTGCACGAGATCGTGCTCGACGAGCTTCTCGAACAACTCGTTGATGAGCTTGCCACGTCCCCAGCCGGCTTCGATCGGGACCTCGTGACGCTCGCAGAGCACTCGAAGCTCCTCGAACGAACGCGCGAATGAAACGTCCGCTCCTGCCGCCTCGCTCGTGAGCTCGATCATCGTCGCCACGGGCCATGGACGGGAAAGGTCAATCTCGACGCCCTGGTAGGTAACCTGAAGCGTTCCGCGAACCGCCTCGGCGACGCTTGTGATGAGCGACTCAGTGAGTTCCATCATGCCGTCGAGGTTGGTGAACGCCTGGTAGGCCTCGAGCATCGTGAACTCGGGATTGTGTTTGACGGAGATACCTTCGTTTCGAAACGAGCGGTTGATCTCGAAGACGCGCTCGAATCCGCCGACGAGCAGGCGCTTCAGGTGGAGTTCGGGCGCGATGCGCAGGTAGAGCTCCATGTCGAGCGCGTTGTGGTGCGTGACGAACGGCTTGGCGGCCGCGCCTCCCGGAATCGCGTGGAGCATTGGGGTCTCGACTTCGAGGAAGCCGCGGGACTCCATGAACCGGCGGATCGCAGAGACGATCTTGAAGCGTGCGAGGAACACGTCCCGTACGTCGGGATTGACGATCAGGTCGACGTAGCGCTGTCGGTACCGCGTCTCGGTGTCGGTGAGGCCGTGGAACTTCTCCGGAAGCGGGCGAAGCGACTTCGACAGCAGCTCGACTGACGACGGCGAGACGGAGAGCTCACCACGGCGCGTACGAACGACCTCACCGGTGGCACCGACCCAGTCCCCCAAGTCGAGAGAGGTGACCGAGGCGAACGCGTCCGCGCCGAGCACGTTCTCGCGGCAGAAGAGCTGGAGGTCGCCCGTCGCGTCGCGGATGACGAGGAAGGCGAGCTTGCCCTGGTCGCGCCGAGCGACGAGCCGGCCGGCGACCGAGGCGACAACACCGCTTTCTTCGCCCGCAGCCAGTGAGCCCAAGTGCTGAGCGAGCTCGGCGGCGCGGTGGGTGACGTCGAAGCGGTCGCGGTAGGGCTCCACTCCTGCGGCGCGCAGTGCATCGAGCTTCGCTCGGCGCGCTGCGAATGGGTCATCGATCGACTCGGGACGCTCCGCTACGCTTCCGTCGTCGGTCATCGACTAGCGCGTAATCGCGAGGACTTCGTACTCGAGCTCGCGACCCGAGGGCGTCTGCACCGTGACGAGCTCGCCCTTCTTCTTGCCGACGACGGCCTGGCCAACGGGCGATTCGTTCGATATGCGGTCGTTGGCGGGGTCCGCCTCGGCAGAGCCAACGATCTGGTACGCGAAGACGGTTCCGCTTGCGGTATCGCGAAGACGAATCTTCGAGCCAAGGGCGACCTTGTCGCTCTTCTTGGGCCGGTCGATGATCGTCGCGTGGGCGAGGATCTGGCCGATCTCGGCGATACGGCTCTCGACCCACGCCTGTTCGTTCTTGGCGTCGTCGTACTCGGAGTTCTCCGAGATGTCGCCGAACTCCTTGGCCTCCTTGATTCGCTCGCCAACTTCACGCCGGCGAACGGTCTCGAGGTGGCGGAGCTCCTCCTCGAGCTTCGCCTGGCCCTCAGGGGTAAGCGCGATCTCCTTGTGCATGCGGCGACTCCCGTGTTCGCGGCGCATCGCGAGATGCGCGTGTCGGTGCAAGCGGACGGGCTGCCCCGCACGTACCGGGCAGCCCGAGAATGTCGCGGAAAGTATACTCGAATCTCCCGGGAGCACAACTCCCGGGCATGACTACGCGCGAGACGCGCGCTCGCTTGCCACTCTGGGAGCGCTACTCCTCAGTCGCCTTCTCCTCCGAGGCTTCAGTCGCCTTCGGCTTCTCCGGTGCTTCAGCCTCGGCGGCAGCAACAGGCTCCTCTTGTTCGTCCTCGTCCTTGCCCTCAATACCGTCGCGCAGCGACTTCATGGTCTTGCCGAGCGACTTGCCGAGCTGCGGAAGACGCTTCGGTCCGAATAGGACGAGCACGATGACGAGAATGATGACGAGTTCGCCGGTTCCCAGACCCGGGATGCCTAGCAGCGCCATGATGCCTCCACCTCTCGAACCCACTTCGTGGAACAGTTGACTGGCCGTACTGGCCAGAGCACACACCGCAGGAAGCGTACCACCAGGTTTATACCCTGGCTACGCCCTCAGCCCGCGATAGGTAGTACAGCGTGTGCAGAAGCTCCCGCACCGGGTCGGTGTTGTGAAGAGTCACGCCGTCGGGTACCTGAACCATGGTGGGCGCGTAGTTGAGAATCACTCGCACGCCCGTCGCCGAAAGCGCGTCGGCAGCAGCCTGAGCGGCCTCGGGGGAGACCGCGATCACGCCGATGCGGATGCCTTGTGCTCTCACAGTGCGGTCCAGCTCGGAGACGTCCTGAACGATCAGGTCACCGATGCGCTGGCCGATTCTGGCCGGATCGTTGTCGAAGACCGCGGCGACACGAAAGCCCCGGGCGCGTAGGCCGTCATAGGCAGCGATGGCCGCTCCAAGGTTCCCCGCGCCGACGAGCACGATGCGGTGAGTATGGTCCGAGCCCAGGATGTGCTGGATGCGGTCGATCAGGGTGACGACGTCGTAGCCCACACCGCGCTTGCCGAACGACCCGAAGTGCGTGAGGTCACGCCGAATCTGCGCGGGATTGACCTCGGTGAGCTCACCCAGGCGAGCAGAAGAAACCGTGCCAAACCCACCCTGCCGCACCTGCATGAGTGCGCTCAGGTATGTGGGGAGACGCTCGATGACCCCTTCGGGGATGCGCAGTGTGCCAGTCTCGGTCACGAGGACCCTCGTCCCATTCGAATCCATGCCTATCGTAACAATAGTTACATTCTCCTACAACACCAACAGCAGAGGATTCGGTGAATTGCCGTGCTGAGGCGACAGACGGCGTTTGCGCTGGCAGAAGCGTCGCTCAGTCGCTCGATGCTCCGAAGAAGGACCGCGACCCTACAGCTCGGCGCGCCGGAGCCGCGAGATCACATCCGCGCGGGTGAGAATGCCAACGAGCCTGCCCTCGGAGACCACCAGCAGTGCCCCGGGCACGTCGGCCGACAGCCGCGGGAGCGCCGCATCGAGCGGTGCCCCGGCGGGAATAGTGAGGGCCGCCAGATTGCGGTCCGCCGCATCCCCGACCAGCGTGTGCGCCCACTCCTCGCGAGGCAGGGACTTGGCCCGCGACAGGGACACAAGGCCGATGACCTCACCCTCGAGCAGAACAGGGTAGCGGCTGTGCCTCCCGCCGAGGAAGAAGTCGTGCGCGAGTTGCTCCAATGTGATCTCCCCGGGTGCCATCACGGGAGCGGAGGACATGGCCGAGCCGACCGTCACTTCATGCAGCCGTGACTTGGCAAGCTGCTGACGGTACGAGCTGTCGGCGAGCGTGGCGATGAACCAGCCGATGAGCCCGAACCAGATGAAGTCGAACGTCCCGCGCACAACGCCGTACACCGCGAACGCCACCATCGAGTAGCCGATGAACTGGCCTGCGCGCGCCGCCCATTTGGTCGCCTTGAGCTGGTCGCCGGTCGCCGCCCATAGCGCAGAGCGGAGCACGCGGCCGCCATCAAGCGGGAAGCCAGGCAGCAGGTTGAACACCGCTACCATGAGGTTGATCTGGGCAAGGTAGCCCAGCGGTCCCCAGATCCACGACGGGACACCTGCGGCACGGCTGACGCTTAGGCCGAGGAAGAAGACACCGGCGAGCACAAGGCTCGCTGCGGGTCCGGCAATGGCCATCACGAACTCGGCGCCTGGGGTGCGCGGTTCCTCCGCCATCTGGGCGACACCACCGAAGATGAAGAGCGTGACGCGTTCGATCTTGAGCCCGCCCGAGCGCGCGACGAGCGAATGACTCAGCTCGTGGAAGACAACCGAGGCAAAGAACAGCAGCGCCGTCACGATACCCGCAGCGATGTAGCCGGCCGTCCCCCAGCCGCTGAACTCCTTGACCGCCGGGAACGTTCCGAAGGCAAGGGACGCGGCGACGAGCACGAAGATGATGAACCACGTGGGATTCAGCTCGATGGGGATGCCGAAGAAGGTGCCGATTCGTATTGATGGCAGACTGAACACCGTACTCCCTCGGTTATGCGTGCTGTCGGCACCCTCGACGCAGCTTCGCCTGGCGCGCGGTACCGCCCTGGCGTTCTAGAATGCCGCGCCCTCGAGTGCGGTGACGCATGGGCATGAGCGCTCCGTCGGCAGGGCGGGGATCATCGCGAAGAGCAGGTCCTTCACCTTCTGGTTGTTTTCGGAGAACACGCGGATGACCTCCTCGTTGGTCACCGGCGGCACTCCCTCCATTCCCACATCGTAGTCCGTGATGAGAGAGATGTTCACGTAGCAGATCTCGAGCTCACGGGCGAGATAGGCTTCCGGGTACTGTGTCATGTTGATGACCTCCCAGCCTTGGGAGGCGAACCACTTGGATTCGGCGCGTGTCGAGAAGCGCGGACCCTGGATCACCACGACGGTGCCGGTTGGGTGCACGGTGATCCCAAGATCAGCCGCCTTCTCTGTCGCAACCCGCCGCATGGTCGGGCAGTACGGGTCCGCCGAGGAAACGTGCGTGGTGATAGGTCCGTCAAAGAACGTGTCCTTGCGTCCCCACGTCCTGTCCACGAACTGGTCGCAGACCACGAAGTCGCCCGGCTTCACGTGCATCTGGAGCGAGCCACACGCGTTCGGGCCGATGACTCTACGCACACCGAGCTCGTTCATGGCCCACACGTTCGCGCGGTAGTTGATCATGTGCGGCGGCAAGGAATGGTCCTTGCCGTGCCGAGGGAGAAAGGCAACCGACTTCCCACCGATATCGCCGTGCATGATGAGCGACGACGGTGATCCGAAGGGCGTGTTCACCTTGAATTCGCGCGGATTGTCCACAAGCTCGTAGAACCCGCTGCCGCCGAACACACCGATTTCAGCTTGGGGGTATCCCATCCCGCATCGTCTCCTTGAAGTGTCTGACTGGGAGCGTGGCGCAGGTCTGATTCTAGTGGATACCCGTCGACGGAGTGTGCAGCCAGCGCCCGGCCTGCCCCAGCGCGGCTTCCTGCACCTCCTCGTCGCCCGATGCTGTCTGCTGCTACGCCGTGAGCAGGCAGGACTGCTCGTCCTCCACCGCAGGATGCAATCGGTCGTCCTCGGCAGGCCGTGGTGCGTGGAGCGGCCGACGGAAGAGGTTCGAGGCATCCGTCCACGCCTCCTCGGCGCGGCTGGCGCGTGACATGAGCGCACTGAAACCGGATGCCTTGGCGTCGAGGTTGTCGGCGTGGTGGAGCAGCAGGGCTTCGAGCGTGCTCGGGCGCTTGGGCGAACCCCACTCGAGCTCGCCGTGATGCGACAAGACGGCGTGCTCGAGACGGAGCAGGGTGTCTCCGTTCGAATCGAGGTTGCAGCGACGCGCGGCATCGGCGATTCGCCTCATGCCGAGCACGACATGACCGATGAGCCTCCCCTCGTCGGTGTACTCGATCGAGGTCTCGCAGGCGAGCTCCTCGACCTTGCCGATGTCGTGCACGAGTGCGGCAGCCACAAGTACGTCGCGCTGCACACAGGCATAGGACTCAGCGAGCTGCTCGCAGAGCGTGGCAACGGCGACGGTGTGCTCGAGCAACCCCCCGAGGTAGGCGTGGTGGTACGACTGCGCCCCGGGACACGACTTGAACGCGGAGAAGAAGGGCTTGTCACCGAACACCCGCCGAAGAACTGCTGCCAAATCGGGATCGGATACGGACGCCACGAGTCTCCTCAGTGCAGCCAGAAGCTCGGCCTCGTCTCTCGGTCCGCGCTGTAGGAAGTCGGCCGGATCCCAGCTCTCGCGCGGATGGAGGGACTCTACAGAGACTCGCTTTACGTTGCGGTAGCGGGTGACCGTTCCCCGGACCTGAACCACGGTCGAGACGGGGACGGATGCGAGAGCCGGACTTGGGCGGAACCACACAGCGGGCACCTGCCCGGTGCAGTCGGCGAGCTCGAGTGAGAGGAAGGCCTCGCCCGAACGCGTCGCGCGCATCTCCTTTGCACGCACGACGAAGGTGGTGTCGACCGTGCACCCCTCAGCCAGCTCCGCGGCGTACTGGGACTTCATGGTGGCTCTCCCGTCAACGGTGTCGTGCGGTACGTCGACGGTAGCGGGCGGGTCTGACACCTATGTCACGGCGCGCACCCGTACGTGTGTGCCCGGCTCGACGCCGAAGCGTTCGAACGCGCTTCCGGTGTTCTCGGCCAGGGTGAGCCACCCCGACGAATCGACAAGCGCGACCAAGTCGCCCTCGGCCACGTCAGAGAACGACGTGCCGAACGGAACGGAGAGCCGAACGTGTCCGATGCTCATCTCGAGCACCCCAGCGGCCAAGCCGTTCTCCTCGACGTCTTCGGCAGTGACCGACGTTCGGATCGACCCGAACCGGTCGGACTCGAGCACCTCGGCAGATACGTAGTCCCCCTCGACACGGGCAGGGGCAAAGGGGGGTCCAGCGAGCGTGGCCACGTCTATCGCCTCGCCCAGAGACGACGGGGCCGCCCCACACGCAAGAGCGGCGGCCGTGGGCGCGAGAACGTCGCGCGCGTGAAACGTGGCGAGAGGGGGCAGGGAGCCGGCTGCTCCCGCTCGCACGGCATACGCCTCCGCGACGCCTCCGGAGCGGTAGGCCGCCGGCATCAGAACGCCGTTGTCAGGCCCGACGAGCCGCGTGCCCCGTCCGGTGACAAGGACCAGATCGCGTCGGAGACCTCCGACGCCGGGGTCGACCACCACGAGGTGTATGGCGTTGGGAAGCTGGTACACGCCTGCCGCTGCCGTGGCAGCGGCTTTCCATATGTCGTACGGCGCGATCTGATGCGCGAGGTCGACGACACGGGCCTCGGGACAGATCTCGTGGATTACAGCATGGCAGACGCCGACCCAGGTGTCCTCGAGGCCGAAGTCCGACACGAACCCGATGATCGACTGCATACGCTGCCCCTGGGTCATTGGCCGTCACATCCTACCGATGAGCGGGGGCGACGAACCTGCCAGTTCCGCGTCCCCGATGCCACCGGTGCACCTGCTATCGTAGACCAAGGCTCAAGGGGGCGTGCGTGAGGAAGAGAACGGTCCGGTTGCTCGCGGTGCTGGCTATCGCCGCCGCGCTTGTCCCCGCCGGGTGTGGTCGCGCCGACGTCGCCTACGTTGACACCGGTGCGGACTACTCCACCGAGCAGCTCGACTCACTTCTCGCGCGAACCGACGCGGGCAGCGTCGCTGCGAAGCCCTACGCGAGAGCCGTCGAGCTCAGGCACTCGGCACTCGTGGCGCTGCGGTCGCAGGGAAAGGCCGAATCGGCCGCCGCCGACCTCATCACGAGCATCTTCCCCGCGGCGACCGCCTCGGTGCCCGTGCGCGTCGAGCGCGCGAAGGTGGATGGCAAGGACGCGATCGTCCTGGTCGAAGCATGGGGAAAGAGCGGCGAGGTGCTCTCGATGAAGCGCTTGTGGGTGATCGACCCATCGACGGGAGCGATCCGCTACTCGGCAGTATCAGGCCACTAGCCCCGCGCGCTCCAACTCGGCGTAGATGGCGGCTGCATCCCAACCGGCTTCGGCAAGGTCAGCGGCGAGTGCGGCCCGCACCACCCTCGCTGCGTAGCCGGGAGCGCTTCGGATCGCCCGACGGCGCACGACCCCCCAGAAGTACGCCGCGACACGTCGCCGCGTGGCGATGTCCAGCTGCGCGTTTGAGAGCTCGCCGAAGCGGCTGAGCGCTACACGCGTGGCGACATCGGCCACCTCGGCTGGCACGCCCCTCTTGAGCGTCGCTTCGCGAGCGAGCGAGCGTACGAAGGGCCAGAGAAGCCACTGTCGATCGTTTCGGTCCATGGTCGTCTGCTCCTTCCGAACGTATGTTCGAAGGGAGTGTAGCCAGCGGCTCTGACATTCCCTCAGACGCCCGGGAAGGCCGAGACGAGCCACAGCTTGATGGCCGCGCTTGCGGCGATCTCCACCCACGCGAGCCCGAACGCCAGGAGGAGTGGCAGCCACGCTTGGGCGAGGCGGTCGGCGCGGCGTTCGAAGGCGGGCACGAGCGTCACGATGATCAGGTTCACCGCCACAAGACTCGCTAGGATAGCGGCCGCGACAGCAAGCGGGTAGACAGGCCCGAGGACGTCTCCTCCCCACCACGAGAGCGCGAACGCGAGCGGGATTGAAGCGAGCCACACGAGTAGAGCCCTCCGTTCGCCGAGGACGCGCTCGCCGGAGCTCACTTTCCAGAGCTGCTCATTGAGTAGCGGCACGGCCACAGCGCCAATGGCGTATCCCGCGAGAAGCCCCGTCGCAAGCCGAATCGCATTCGTCGTCTCGCGAAGCCCTGCATACGAGGTAGCGCCATCGAGGGCCATCGTGAGGACGAATCCTCCGAGCAGGGCCGCGACCGCTCGCGAAGGGAAGCCGGCGGGCCTGCGTGGCTGGAGGACGGCGATGACCAACAGGGAAACGATGACACCGACGTAGATCCCCGTGTCCCTCGCGCAGACGGGCACCTGCACGCCCCCGCCGAAGAGCGAGCGCTCGGGAAGCTGATGGCACAAACCGAACCCGAACCAGCGAAGCAGTGAGTCGTACACCTGGCTCCCTATGCAGCAACGGCAGGCTCATGGCCTGCCGTTGGAGGTGCGGGCTGGTCGGGATGGCGGGATTCGAACCCACGACCTCTCGGTCCCGAACCGAGCGCTCTACCAAGCTGAGCCACATCCCGACGCCGCCGTATCATACACGCTCGCCGCACGAGCGCAAAGACCAGGATGCGCACCGGGATGCGCACCTCGAGCCACGCTCACATCCGTCCCAAAGCGAGGGGCCCGGACGGTTGGTCCGGGCCCCCTCAACTCAGTCTGAGCCGAGCGACACCTACCTGTTCAGGCGCACGTGGCAGTACGAGCAGAACGTCTCCTTGTGGCATTCGAAGCACGCCTCAGCGCCGGTCTTCTTTACCACGTTGGGGTGGTACGTACGCCAGGGCTTGTTCGGCACGGCACCCTTGTGATGACAGCTGTCGCAGAAGTACTGGCTGTGGCAGTTCGCGCACTGAACCTTGTTGTACTGCTTCTTCTCGAACTCCTCCTTGTGCGGGAACTTCTGGGCGTTGCTCTCGTCGATCGGGTGCGGCATCTCGAGCTTGTGGCAGCGCTTGCAGAACGGCGCGTTCGGTCCGCCATCGCCGTGGCAGAAGGTGCACGACTCTGCGTTCTTGCCGTACAGAGCGGTATGGCTCGCCGGCACCTTGGGATTGGTGCGCCGTACGAAGTTCTTCGTCTTGTGCGAGGCGGGCACGACCTTCCGAGTCGTGTGGCACGCCACGCAGTCCTTCTTCTGATGGCACTTCTCGACACAGCCGGCCGAGCCGTTCTTGGACACGGACGGCCCGTGGACGGCGATCCACGGCTTGGTGAGCGACGAGTCGATATGGTGGCAGTTGCTGCAGATCTGCTTGAAGCGGTGGCAGTTCAGACACACAGTGGGCTTGGACTTGCCCGTCTTGGAGTGGAATTCCTTGAACTGGTCCGGGTGCGGCATCTCGAGCCTGTGACAGGTCTTGCAGAAGGCCGCGTTCGGACCGCCCTTGCCGTGACAGATCTCGCACGTGGTGACGTCGCTGATCGCACTCGTCGCATGGACGGCGCTGGGCTTGGCGGGCTCCTTACCCGGAATGGTCACGGTGACCTTGTCGTGCAGCCACTTCGAATCCTTGTGAGAGGTCGGGAACGGCTTCTTCTTCGTGTGGCAATCGGAGCAGAACGTCGTGGTGTGGCACTTCTCCGTGCATGCATCGATGCCGGTCTCCCCGACCGCCTTCGCGTGCTGGTTGATCCACGGCGGAGCGGTCTTGTAGTCCCACTTGATCTCGGTACCGTGGTGACACTTGTTGCAGAAGTCCGTCTTCTTGACCTGGTGGCAGAGCTCGCACTTCTCGGGCTTGGCCTTTGACATGACCGGGTGCCCCGCGGGATCGGTCGGGGTCTTCGGCTTGAGGAACTCCTCGGGGTGCGGCATCTCCATGCCGTGGCACCCGTTGCAGAAGACCTTCTCGATGTGGCAGGTGGCGCAGTAGTTGACCTCGGCAACGGTGGGAAGCTCCATGCCGAGGGGCTCTTCGGCCGCTTCGCCCCCCTCAGATTCGGCGGCACTCTCCTCCGCGGCTGCCTTGCCCTCCTCGGCGACCTTGGCGGCCTCTGTGGCCATCTCGGCGTGGCCCTTGGGGAAGAAGTCCGGCTCGAGGTGGCTCGGAGGCTTGAACCGAAAATTCGGGGGGTGGCAAAGCGTGCATTTGCCCGGTGCCTTCAGCGGACGCTCGAGACCGTCGTTCGCCAGCTCGTGGCAGCGGAAACACGCCGTCATCGACATGAAGTCGTCGTGCTTGTGGCTCGGTGTACCGTCCGGGTTCTTGAGTGTGAGCTCGAAGTCCTCTCGATGCGCGATGCGGTTGTGACAATACGTGCACTGCACTTCCTTCTCGGCGTGGACATCGTGATCAATCAAGACGCCCTGCGTCGTGGTGACGATACGGTTGTCGGAGTGACACTGGGTGCACTGCGGGGACTTCAACTCGAGCGCGTAGTGGCTTTGCCCGTTGAGCGGCAGCTCGTACTTGCCCGTCGCGGTCAGATACAGCTCGCCGAGCGATTCTGCCTTGGCAAGAATGAAGACCAGCGGATTCGCATTCACCGGCTCGTGACAAGCCATGCAGGAGATCTGGCTGTGGCTCGAACGGTTGTACGCGATGATGCTGTCGTCCTGCACCTTGTGGCAGATGTTTGCGCAGAACCAGTACGTCGACGTCGCGCCCAGGGCCACGATCATCACCACGGCAATGAGCAACACGCCGATGCCCGTCCAGATGATGTAGCGCGGCCGGCGTACCGGGTCTTTCCATCCGGTAAAGGAGATCTTCGGCATGTGTCCTCTCCCTGATGCTCTGCACGCACGACCAGAGCGGACAGACGTGCCCGCTCGCCACTCCGATGGCTAACGATATCTGAACACCCGCGCACCCTCAACAGGCAAGCACGGTAGTTCATCTGCACGTTTCGACACAGCGTGGGGCTTCCCTGCCCGCGGCTACAGGCAATTCCTGTGCCTGCGCGCGTATGCCCGCAGGGGCTAGCGGTCCTCCCGCGAAGCCACCTCGAGCACGACAGAGACCTCGACGGGCGCGTCGAGCGGCAGGCGGAACACGCCCACGGCCTCGCGAGCGTGTCGTCCCGCATCGCCGAAGGCGATCGCGAGGACTTCGCTCGCACCGTTCAGCACCGACGGCTGTGAGGTAAACCCATCAGCGGATGCCACGTATCCGACGAGCTTCACAACCTGAGTGACCTCATCCAGATCGCAGACGCCAGCCGCAGCGGCGAGCGCATTGAGGGCGGCCTGACGCGCGCACTCGCGCGCGAGTCCCTCCGAGACTTCGCGGCCCACGACACCCGATGTCACGAGCGTTCCAGAACGCATCGGAAGCTGACCGGACGTGAACACGAGATTCCCCGAACGCACCGCGGGCACGTACTGGCCGAGTGCGGCCGGGAGTGCCGGCAGCTCGAGACCTGCATCTGCGAGGCGCAACGCGGTCCTCTGATTCCCGCTCATTCGTGCACTCCCTCCTCACGCACGCGCCTGCGCTCCGCGCGTGCCGCCACGCCGAGACGGGCTGCGACGCGGCCGACGCCTACCCTGCGGAGCTGATCGACTCGGTGCGCGGCTGTCCGCCGGTTCACCGAGTCTAGCAGCGTAGCCGGTCGACGCGCCTCGCCGCTCGACAAGGTGCGTATCGCGCCGGTGAATGGTATTGCCTCTCGATACCCCATGGGGTATACTCGGCGCAGCGGACGGCTGGGCTTTGGACTTCGGATTGCGGCGCCTGCACGAAAGGAACGAACACCGTTGAGCATGGTGAACATCGACTCCGCTTCCTGTGACCGATCGCCCGGGTGTCCTGCTCGGCACGTATGTCCCACGGGAGCCATCGTCCCCGAGCCCGGGGGCTTGTACCCGGGTGCGAACGGGTACACCGTCCGTGAAGAGATGTGCGCGGGCTGCGGCGTGTGCGTTCGCGCGTGCCCCGGCAGAGCGATCTCAGTGAGATAACGAGCGCGCGAAACGAAGGGAACCGTCAGATGCCAGAACCGAGAGTGACCGTGCACGTGTTCGACATGCCCTCGTACACCGCGTGCTACAGCGGGGGTTGAGGCCCGTCGTGGTCTCCGGAGGAGATCACCGCCATCGTTCGAGCCGAGATAGAGCGTCGATTCGGAGAGTCGGTAGAGATCGTCTACCTCGACGCCGGGCAAGATGACGTGAAAGCGAAGCACGTCGCACTCCTTGAACAGATCGAGACGCAGGGCCTTCTCTATCCCGTCACGGTGGTCGACGGCGTCCCGCTCTACGACGGCGCTGTGTCATACCCCGCGATCATGCGGGCGATCCAGAACAAGCTCGACGCGGTCGAGGCGTAGGAGTCGACGTGGCGACGGTCCGCCCGCCTGACCGGCACGTCCTGCGGCCCACCCGGTGCGCGGTCGGGCGTACCAGCTCGATACCGTATTCTGTGAACCTATGAGTACGGTCAGTATCGCCCGTTGTGCTGACTACGAACCGTCGGCCGTGGCCGACGCGCTCGAGACCGCGCTCGCCCCACTTGGTGGAATGCGCGCGTTCGTGTCGGACGGCCAGCGCGTCCTTCTCAAGATCAACCTCCTATCCAAGGCCACCCCGGAACGAGCGGTCACGACGCATCCGGAGGTCGTGCGGGCGCTGATCAGGTCGGTTCGGGACGCAGGCGGGACTCCAGTCGTGGGCGACAGCCCAGGTGGGCCGAATACGGCCGGTCAGGTGCGCGCGCTCCATGAAGCCACCGGCATCCGCCGGGTCTGCGAGGAAGAGGGCACCGAGCTGGTGCTGTTCGACGAGGAGCCTGCTCGAATCGCCAATCCCGCTGGGGCCCTGTACGGCGCGTTCACGCTCGGCCGCGAGGTGGTGGACGCTGACGTCGTAATCAGCGTGCCCAAGCTCAAGACCCACGGCTTCATGATGTTCACCGGCGCGGTCAAGAACCTCTTCGGCTGCATCCCCGGACTTGAGAAGGCCCAGTACCACCTGAAGGTCCCTGACCGGGACGATTTCGGCAATATGCTGGTGGACCTCACGCTCGCATGCAAACCGAGCCTCGCGGTGATGGACGCAATCGTCGGCATGGAGGGCGAGGGGCCTGCCGGCGGCACTCCTCGGAGCATCGGAGCCCTCCTCGCGTCTGCCGATCTTTTCGCGCTCGATGTGGTCGCTTCAGCGATTGCGGGGTTCGACCCGCTTGAGATCTACACCATCAAGGCGGCCGCACGACGAGGACTGGGGCCGTCGTCAGTCGAAGACGTCGACGTCGTAGGGGCGAACTGGAGGCAGCTTGCCCCCGACCAGTTCCAGCGGCCAGCTCGCGATCTCTCGAGCAAGATGCCTCACTGGATTGGAAAGCGGCTACGCCGCTGGACGACGGCGCGTCCGTTCCTCGAGGACCTCGCCGGGTGCACGCGCTGCAAGACGTGCGAGCAGTCGTGTCCGGTCGGCGCCATCGAGGTGAGCAAAGCCGGGGGTCCGTGTTTCGACGAGCGCACGTGCATCAGGTGCTACTGCTGCCAGGAACTCTGCCCGCCGCAGGTCATCGGGCTTTCGACTCCGCCGCTCGCCCGCAGGATGGGGCGCCACACGCTCCAGACTACCGGCGGGGGTAGTAGTGCTCGAGGAACAAGCCGATGAGCCCCTTGTCCCAGAACTCGTCCCACGCTGTCTTCGACATGCCTTCAGGCGGGAGCGTCACGTCGTAGCGACGCCGGGCGGCGGGGTCGCGAAGAACCCGATACGCCTCATTGATGAGCTGCATCCGACGCGTTGCCGCGTCGCGGTGGCTCGGAGTCGAGACATCGGGGTGGTACTTGAGTGAGAGCGCCTTGTACGCACGCTCGATGACTTCAGGCTCCGCGTCACGGCGGACCTGGAGGACCCGGTAGTAGTCGACGAACTTCTGCGCCACCCGCGCCCCTCCCTACACCACTGCCAGGTCATCCACCGGACGCGCCTCGCGCTCGGCTGCCACCACCCCTACGACCACCAGTGCCGCCCCGGCCCACTGCACGAGCGTGAGCCGCTCTCCGAGAACCAGTGCGGCAAGCAGGATCGTGAAGATCGGCTCGAAGGTGGACAGGATCGACGCCTGCGATGGACCGAGGTGCTGCACGCCTCTCAAGTAGAGCACAACAGCAAGGAACGTCGGCAGCAGCACGATCGCACCGAGAAGCGTCCACACCTGCGAATTCCAGGACGCCGTCGAAAGCGATCCTCCGCTCCCGAGAGTGATGATCCCGATCCCCACCGACGCGATGCCAAACGTGTAGGCCATGAGCACAATACGCGACCGACCAGGCAACCACCGGTGTGACAGCATGTTGAACACGCTGTAGCCGAGGGCCGCGCCCAGACCGAGCGCGATTCCGATCGGGCTCACGCCGGCCTCAGGTGTGAACGGGTCGAGCACGAGCACGCAGCCCGCGAACGTGAGTGCGACCGCCAGCAGCCGCAGCCCCGTCAGCGACCTGCCGTAGAGCAGCGCCTCGGCCACGGCGACCATCGCCGGGTAGGTGTAGAGCAGCACCGCCACGACCGAAGCGTCTGCATACTGCAGAGCGAAGAAGAAACAGATGGACGCGGCACCGTAGCCAAAGAGCGCAAGGGCGCCGTAGCGGGCGACATCGCCGAGCGGTGCGACGATCGAGCGGGGCTTTCGAACAGCGAGGTAGGCGAAGAGCAGCGCCGACGAGAGAGCGAAGCGCCACGTCAGAAGGGGCAGCGGACGAGCGCCCGCATCGTAGGCGAGCGACGTGAATACGGCGAGCGTGCCGAAGCACGCCGCTGCCACGATCACCGCAAGCACCGAACCGTTCCGACTCACCCGGTGGCCTTCCCCGTGGACGCGTGGGTTCACACCGTCCCATCGCACGAACGCGAGCGTCAAGGGAGGGAGCGGCCCAAGCGGCTGCATGCGATGCAGAAATGCGCGCGGCCGGATGATAGACTCGCCGCGGACAACCGGCAGCTGGAGGCTTGGGCGCGCGTGACGGAACGAGGCGGTTCGAAGTCCGGACAGCTCGTGCGCTGGCTACCAGCCCTCGCATGGATGGGTGTGATCTTCCGCTTGTCCGCGATCCCGGGCTCTCAGATCCCGGGGCGCTTCGGCACCCTGGGACACTTCGTCATCTACGCCATTCTCGGCGCGTTGCTCACGGTCCCCCTCGGTCGTTACCGCCCGCGCGGCGAGACCGTCGCGATCGCCGCTGGCCTGGCAGCGCTCTACGCGATCAGCGACGAATTCCACCAGTCGTTCGTGCCGCTGAGAACGCCGGACGTCGCCGATTGGGGCGTCGACACCCTTGGAGCCTTCTGTGGGGCGCTCGCGGGTGCATATGCACGCGTCTGGCTCGAATCCGCTGTGTCCCGACGGACTGCAGCAGCGAAGAAGCCTCAGTAGACGCCGCTTTGTGCCGCTTGGTGGGGATGCACGCCGAGTTGGCGCACCTTGATCTTGAAATCGTGCGCGTTCGCTGCCATCGCAACTGCGTCATCGAGCGTGATGCGCTGCTCCTGGTAGAGCTTGAGCAGGCTCTGGTCGAACGTCTGCATCCCGTAGTACTCGCCGTCGTCCATCGCGTCGCGGATCTTGTAGCTCTGGTCGGCGTCGGTGACGTACTCGCGGATCGTGCCGGTCATGACCATCACTTCGACGGCGGGCACGAGACCACCGTTGATCGACGGGATGAGCCTGAGCGAGATAATCCCCTTGAGCGTGGCGGCGAGCATGAGCCTGATCTGCTTCTGCTGGTAGGGCGGGAAGAAATCGATGATGCGGCTGATAGTCTCGGTCGCGTCGATCGTGTGCAGCGTCGAGAGCACGAGGTTGCCGATCTCGGCCGCCGTGAGCGCCGCCGATACGGTCTCGTGGTCGCGCATCTCGCCGATGAGGATGATGTCGGGGTCCTGGCGCACGACGTGGCGCAGCGCATCGGCGTAGCTATCCGTGTCGATCCCGATCTCGCGCTGGCTGATCATGCAGCGCTTGTCGCGATGCAGCACTTCGATCGGGTCCTCGATCGTGACGATATGCCCCTCACGCGAGCTGTTGATGTGATCGATCATCGCAGCGAGCGTCGTGGTCTTGCCCGAACCCGCGGTGCCGGTCACGAGCACGAGCCCGCGCGGCTCTTCGGCGAGTCTCCGTACGATCTGCGGGAGTCCAAGCTCCTCGATCGAGGCGCGCTCCGTCGCAACGCGACGAAGCGTAATGCCCACACTCCCCCTCTGCTGGAACACGTTGACCCGGAAACGGCCAACTTCGTGCAACGAGTACGCGAAGTCCGCCTCCCGTTGCGTGTCGAATTCCGCGCGCAGTCGCTCGTCCATCATGCTCAGGGCCAAGGCATGGGTCTCCTCGGCAGTGAACGCTGGCTGGTCCTGTAGCACGCGCAGGCAACCGTTCAGGCGTATGGCAGGGGGACTTCCGGCCTTCACGTGAAGGTCGGAGCTTCCGAATTCAACCATCATGCGAAGCAGGCCAGTGATGTCAGCCACGCGCCACGCTCCCGCTCGGCCTCAGGGCTTAGCTAGAAACGACCACGTAGAGTGTGTCGGCAGCTGTTGGGACACACTGAAGCCCGGGCGGTCTCTCCAAACGCCGCAGGTCGTGAGTGACCCGCGCGACCACTATGGGCGAACGGCCCCCGCGTAGTCCCCGCGATCGAGCGCTGCGACCCGCACCACGTCGCCTGTCCTCGGCGAGTGGATGTACGAGCCGCCGCCCACGTAGATGCCCACGTGGTGGATCGGCGAGCCGAAGAACACCAAGTCGCCCGGCTGCAGGTCGGAGCGCGATACGCGCTCGCCAGAACCAAACTGAGCTCCCGAGTTGTGCGGCAAAGACACGCCGACCTGGCGGAAGACGAACATCGTGAAGCCGCTGCAGTCGAAGCTGTTCGGCCCGTCTGCACCCCAGTGGTAGGGTGCGCCGAGGTAGCGCATGGCAACCGAGACGACTTCGCTACGAGCAGCACGCGTGGGCGGCGGGAAGTAGCGCTCGATGACTGGCGTGAACTCAGACCGCGATGCCGATGCAGCTCGGACTCGTGCGGCGGCCAAAGCATCCTCGGCAGCCTTGAGCTCGGCGATCTCACTCTCGAGGCCGCGAAGCATGCTCTTGCGCTGCGCGAGTTGAGATTCGATGTTGGCCTTGCGGCCCGCCATGTAGCGCACCTCGCGTTTGGCCGCAGCCTCCTTCTTCGCCAACGCTGTGCGTGCCGAGCGAGCCTCCGCGCGCGCTGCGTTGAGCGCCATCACGTCTTTCGCGTCACGCGAGTTGAGCTGCGTCAGGATGTCCCAGGTAGACGCGAACTCGTCGAAGTCCTGCGACTGGAGCAGGACCTCGATGAAGGTCACCGGTCCACTCCGATACATGCTCCACGCGCGCGAGTTCAGATCGGTCTGGAGGGCGTTGATGCGCTTGGTGGCCTTTGCGATGCGCTTCTGTTCAGTGCGCATGTCGGCCCGGAGCCCCGCAAGGCGGTCGGCCGCCTCGTTGTACGCCTCCGCGGCCACCTCGACTCGCCGGTCAAGGCGGTCGATCTGCCCCATGACGACTCGTGCCTGGGTACGTTTGCTCGCCGAAGACGGCACTGCGTATGCGGGAACGGACGCGAACGCGAGAGCGAACGCGAGAGCAAAGCTCAGGTATGTCCTGCCTCGGGCCGTGGGAACACGACCTCCCTGGCTGTCCGGTTGCAGTCCAACCGCTCTAGGCTAGCACGCTCGACGAAGCTCAGTCCAAAGCCGCGCACAGCGCATCGAGGAGCAACACAGCAGCCTGCTGCGCCTCTCTTTCGTCGCCCCGCACAGCGGGCAACGAGGGCGACACGTCAACGAGGACCTCTCTCGGCGCGGTGCCCGATGCGGCGAGTGCGGTCCTCACGCGAGATGCGAGAGCGGCGGCCCCCGTGTCCCCCACGAGCACAAGCGGTACGCCGGGTACAGCGAGGTCCATGCCATCCCCGGTGATCCGAACGAGCACGGCAGTCCCTTCGTAGGGCACCTCGCCCATCCCGAGGAGACACGTCTGTGAGTCGTCCGTGAGAGCGAGTGCGAGGTTGGCGACACGGGCAGCGAGTTCTTGGGCCGTCGCATCCTCGGGCCTCAAGGCGATCGGGGTCCGCTCGAGCACCCGTGCGACGTCGCCGGTCGTCTCGGGGCCCCCCTCCACGGGTGCGCGCGAGGACTTGCCTTCCCACAGGTGCCGAAGGTTCGTGAGCGCCCGAACCGTGTCGAGGCCTACGACGCCGTCGGCGGGAATCGCGACGTTGCGCTGGAACTCCCGGAGCGCGCGTTCTGTGCGAGGCCCAAAGATGCCATCGGTGGCGCACGAGAACCCCAGGACGCCCAGCGCCTCCTGCAGCACACGCACATCGCGACCGTGGAGGTGCGGCACACGCAGGTAGAGCATGCGATCGCCAAAGGTGAATGTCGCATCGACGAGCGCGGCCCACGTCGTGTCGCCCACGAGCCCGTCCGAGCGCAGTCCCCGGTCAGCCTGGAACTGCGTGATGGCTGCGAGCGTGTCGCCGAGCAGGACGCCGTCGATACCGGCCGGACCCAGGTCGTAGCCCAGCAGCAACAGGCGTTGCTGTATGTCCTCGACCGCCGGTCCGCGATCACCGGCCCTGATCGGCCTCATCATCCCTCGCCCCGACCCGCGCTACCTGCCGCCGAACTGACGGCGGTAGCGCTCGACGTTCGACTGCAGTGATTCCGTATGGGTCTGAGAAGACCGCAAGAACAGTTCGACCTCGATACGCAGCACGCGGTCGTCGACCAGCCGATAGCCCGGCGGGTCGCTCAGGAAGTCTAGCACGCGACCGGCAGTCAGAGCCGACAAAACGAGCTGCACGACCTGGGAGTCCAGACCCGTAGAGCCCGCGATCCTCCGCGCGTCAACGTGAAGCAACCGATGCTCGTGCAAGTAGAGAACGACACCCCGAGCAGCGGTCCGCGTCAGGCGGTCGTCGGGAACCGCTTCGAGTGCTCGTCTCAGGCTCACGGGCGCTCCCAGCGTCACGCGAGGTCCACGGCCAGGCTTGTGCGGGGTCGTTGCAGGTTCTGTCCAGGGCCGTGCAGAAACGGCCCTAGTCCGAGTCCGAGACTACCACGCGGTCTTTGCCCGCGCGCTTCGCTCGGTACATCGCAGCATCGGCAGCATGTATCAACGCCTCGACCGAGCGTCCGTCGACTGGGAATGTCGCCACGCCGACGGACACGGTGGTGTGAACCTCGCCGCCCGTGCTGTCGTGCAGGAAGACGTGTGCGGACACGGACTGCCGGATGCGCTCGGCCACTGCGCGGGCACCCTGCGAGTCGGTCTCCGGCACGATGACCGCGAACTCCTCACCGCCGTACCGAGCCGCGACGTCCATCTCACGAAGGCTCTCCCGCACCAGAGCGCTCACCGCGCGCAGGACGTCGTCACCTACGAGGTGGCCGTATCGGTCGTTGAACGCCTTGAAGTCGTCGATATCGAGCATGATCACCGATAGCGCGTGGCCGAATCGCCCTGCACGCCCGAGTTCCTGGTCGAGGCGCTGTTTGAGGTAGCCGTGGTTGAAGAGCTCGGTCAGTCGATCCGTGACCGAGAGCTGCTCGAGCTCGGCGTGCAGTAGCGCGTTCTGGAGCGAGAGCGCGGACTGGTCGGCCATGACGTGCAGCCGCTCGAGTTCAGAGGTATCGAGCTCTCGTTGGTGCGACCAGCCGAGGACGATCGCGCCGATGGGCTCGCCGCCGGCGCGCAGAGGCACAGCCGCCTGCGTCCGAACGCCGCCGCGCACCCCGAGCCAGGCCGATCGCGCCTCGATCAGCTGCGTATTCACATCAACCGCGATGCCGTCGGCGAACGCTCGTCCAAGGAGCGGGTCGTCGAGAGCGATCTCGTGCGCGAGGGTCTCGGCCGGGCGCCCCTGACTCTGTGCGAGGCAGAGGACCCAACGCTCGCGATCGAGAACGTACACCGCGGCAACCTCGGCACCGAGGATTCCGGCGCACGCATCGACGATGATGCTCGACACGTCGTCGACCCGGTGATACGCGACGAGTGCCTTGACGAACTCATGCATGAAGTAGACCTCGGCGAGTCGGGCCTCGAGATCGCGGTTCGCCCGTAGCAGCGCGTCGTTGGATGCGTCGAGACGACGCGCGCGACCGAGCGCTTCCTCGAGGAACCGGCTGGCGTCTGCGTCGCCCGCGACAGCGCGGTCGCCCGAGTGGCGTTGACCGAGCACGCTCCAGATGAGGTCAGCAGCGCTTCCGCTCAGAAGCTCGGTGTTGGGCGGCAACGCGCTCTCAAGCGCCGTCCGGGTCACGACGTCTTCGGCGAGGTCGAGCACGATGTCAGGAGGAGGATCCGAGAAGAGCGTGAGGAGTGGGTCGGCGACGAGCGGGATTCCGGCCTCTTGGGCCATGCGTCCGGCCGGCTCAGCCGAAGGCGAGCAGATCGAGACGAGCGAGACACCGGGAAGCTCACCGAGCAACCGGCCGACAGCCGCGGCACGCGCGCTCCCGCCGACGATGGCGACTCTCGTCGCCGCGGTCGTCCGGTCGGAAGGTAGCGCCGATGGCTCGGCGGCTCCCATTTCCCCCTCGCCTTCCCACTTGTGCAAGCCGTGCGAACAGTCTAGCAGCGGGAAGCGGGTGGCACGAGGAGGGACTTGCGCACGGTATCGAGCGCGGCTGCGGGCTGGAACGGCTTGCGAAGGTACGCACTCGCGCCGAGCGCCAGGGCGCGATCCACTATCTCGTCAGAGGCAACGGCGCTCACGACCACCACCCGGGCGTTCTCGTCGGCGGCGCGTATCCGCTCGATTGCACCAAGGCCGCCCATGCCGGGCATGCCGAGATCCATCGTGACGAGATCCGGCCTGACTTCGATGTACTTCTCGACCGCATCTTCGCCGCTCACGGCCTCGTGGACCTGGTAGCCGGCCTCGGTCAGCACGTCGCGGAGCAACCGCCGCATGAAGGCGGCGTCGTCCACAACGAGGATCGACTTCGGCACAGGAGCACTCCACGTGCATCGGCTGTCGGGCATAGGTCAGAAGCGGCGAACGGACTCGTGCAGCTCAACGCCAGAAACTGCGGCCTCGGACTTGCTTGTGTCCAGGCGCAGATCCATAGGAACCATTGTAAGATACGCAGCAGCGGGACTCGCCGCGAGGGACGGGTCTGCTTCTTGTCTGCTCGCACAAGAGGGTTGCCGCACTCAACAGGAGGTCTTGATGGAAGCACCAAGCGTGACGAAGCGGCTGCTCGTCACCGCGCTCGCTCTCGCCATGCTGATGCTGTCCGGGACGATGGCGTGGGCCGTCGCCGAGGACTTGAACGGTAGCGATATCGTGCCTGCAGGCGTGAGGATCGTGACGCCGAGGGGGCAGACCCTCGAGGTCGCCGGAATGACGCGTGACGCTCTGCGGTCCTACATCCAGACCAACGTCGCCGACCCTGTGCTCAGGCCGGTCACCGTGCGCTACCAGAAGCGCGCGTTCATCCTGGATCCTCGGCAGCGCGGACTCGTGAGAGTCAATGTCGACGCCATGCTTGCCGAGGCATTCCGTCTGCGCGAGAGCACTGCGTTCGCCGCTCGTGTCATGCAAAGCATCACCGGCGCGACCCAGACCATCGACGTCAAGCCGCAGTACTCCGTGGACATGACCCGAACGCGCGTCTGGGTGGGCACTTTGGCGAAGCGCATCGACAGGAAGCCCGTGGACGCGACTCGCAAGGTCGTCGGCAACCGGCTCTACATCAAGGCGTCGGTGCCGGGCGTACAGACGAACCGCCAAAGCGCTGCCAGTGAGATCAGGCGGACCCTGCTCAAGTCCCAGTCCTCACCTAAGACCGTCTACCTCCCGGTGACCGCGCTCAAGCCGAAGGTCAGCGAGACCTCGTTTGGGCGCACGATCGTCGTGGACCAGTCCCAGCGCACGCTCTACCTCTACCGAAGTGCAGCGATCGAGAAGAAGTACCGCATCGCTGTGGGCATGCCCGGCTTCCCCACTCCCCTCGGCCAGTTCAAGATCGTGCAGAAGCGCTACCGACCCACATGGTCGAACCCCGGAAGCGGCTGGGCGAAGAGCATGCCGGCGTACATCCCGCCGGGCCCGGGCAACCCGCTTGGTACGCGTGCACTCAACCTGGACGCATCGGGTATCCGCATCCACGGCACCAACAAGATCAACTCCATCGGCACCGCGGCGAGTCACGGCTGCATGCGTATGCTGCGTCATGACGTCGAGGAGCTTTACGACCTCGTGTCCGTGGGAACGCCCGTCTACATCGTGCCGTAGGGGGCGAACCGGCGCCCAGGCGCACGCGCCGGCGCGCTCGGGCGCTATCGCATCCCGCGGTCGAGCATCCCGCGGTCGAGCACCCCGCGCTACCGCACGACGATGGAGTAGTAGCGGGTCTTC
>CAYGYT010000018.1:41102-42888 GCA_964354215.1 uncultured Eubacteriales bacterium
GCTACCGCACGACGATGGAGTAGTAGCGGGTCTTCGCCGAGTGCATCGCGTCGCTGTGGCTCGCGATCACTCGCCACGTTCCCTTCGCAAGCGACGTGCGCGCGCGGAACCCGGTCGACCGGGCACCCGCGTAAGCGTAGACGTTCTTGCTGAACACCCACCGACGGTTCGCCAGCCGCTCGAAGCGAAGCGTCACCTTGGCCGTCGTCACGTGGGCGGGTGCCAATGTGCCGTACACGTAGAACGCCCGGGACGGCCGCGCGGCCGAGGGGACCTTCAACGACACCCGCGCCTGCGGAATGGCAACCGTGAGCTGCGCTTGCGACGCATTCCCTGCGCCGTCGAAGGCGCGCACCACAAGGGCGTGCAGCCCGGGCCGGAGTCCACTCACAACCGCAGACGTGCCGGCGGTCAACCGCGTCTTGAGCACGGAGCCATCCCATACCTCGTACGCAACGACACCGGACAGCGTGTCGTTCGATGCCGTCCACGACAGAACGCCGCGATCCGAGTACTGGAGGCGCCAGGCGAGTGCCGCGGGGACGCTCGGAGCGGTGCGATCGATCCGGAGGACCACGGTGCGCCGCGGAGTCTCCGTGTTGCCTGCCTTGTCAACGCTCCAGAACTCGATGGTCGATGTTCCCTGGTCCGACACGAGGATCTGACCCGAGTAGAGCCGCTGCACCCCCGCGTTGATGCGATAGTAGGTCGCGGACACACCCGAGACACTGTCGCCCTGGTCGACCGCGGTGAGACTCAGAGTGATGGTGGCCGAGGTCCAGCTCGACGGCACCGCAGAAGCACTGGTGACGGGTGCTGTCTTGTCCGGAGGTGTCGCTTGGCTCACCTTGAAGCCACGGGTGATATGCGCCGACACGTTGCCTGCCTTGTCGGCGGCCCAGAATTCGAGCGAGTGCTGGCCGGAAGAGCTGACCGGACCCGCGTTTGCGATCTCGGCAGCCACGACGATCGTCGACCCGCCGTCGAGACGATACGAAATGCTGGCGACGCCGGAGCCGCCGTCAGCGGCGACAAGCTGGACCGTCGCCGGGGCGGTGTACGTAGCCCCTTCGATAGGTGACGTGCTGAACGTCGGCGCCTGAGTGTCGGTGGATCCACCACCACCACCGCCACCACCACCACCGCCGCCGCCGCCGCCACCACCGCCGCCACCGCCGCCAGAAAGCGTCGTCACGCTTGCGGACGCACTCTTGGCGGACTCGTTGGCATTGCCGCTGCCATCAACAGCACTCACCGAGTAGGAGTGCGTCGAAGCGGCAGCCAGGCCGCTGATCGTGACAGAAGTCCCCGGTGTGAGGCTGACGACCTTGGTCGTTCCGTCATAGACGTTGTAGCCCCTCACGCCCGAACTTGCGTCAGTCGAACCGGCCCACGAGAGGGTAACCGCGGATGCCGTGATGTTGGATGCAACGGGCTGTCCGGGCACCGTCGGTGGCGTGGTGTCAGGCTGGGTAGCCGCGTTCACGGTGAAGTTGACTGGCGCAGGGGTGTTCACGTTGCCGGCCGCATCGGTCGCGCGGTATGTGAGCGTATGGTTCCCGGTGGAGGAAACTGACACCACCGATCCACTCGTCCACGTCGTCGCACCGTCGAGCTTGTACTCTGTCCCGGCGACACTCGCGATGCCCGACATGGCGTCGGTGGCCGTGATGCGGATGAGCGCACTGCCGGTGTAGGAGCTCTGCGCATCTGTCGACACGTTCGGTAGCGTCTTGTCGATTCGCACGACCGAGCTCTTGGCTGGCGTCTCGGTGTTTCCGTTGTT
>CAYGYT010000019.1:0-40051 GCA_964354215.1 uncultured Eubacteriales bacterium
CTCGTCCAAGGTTCGGCTTCGAACGCGAGACAGCCGACATCTTCGCCGAGGAGATTGCGTCATTCTGCGAAGTCGTGCCGCTCGAGCGGGCCGCCACCCGCTGGAGCTCGGACCCGGACGACGATCCTGTGGTCGAGGCGGCTCTCTACGCGCGAGCCGACGCCGTCGTGACAGGCGATGCCGAGCTCCTCCGACTGCGGGTCCCAGGGGTACGCTTCCTCACTGCGGCCGAAGTGATTGACACGATTGGTGAGAAGTAACGCGGCGGTGCGGGGTGCCAGCAGCTGCGCCACTCCCGGCTAGCGACGCGCCGAGACCTCGCTCACCCGCTCGGCCACGGCCGCCGTCACGAACGCGTTCACGCTAACGCCCTCGCGAGCGGCCGCCTGTGCGACGCGCGCGTGCAGTGACTTCGGTAGTCGCAACAACAGTCTTCCGCTCGGGCCCTCTCGCGCGGGTCGGGGGATGGGGCGTCCGGCTTCTCCCGCTTTCTCTATCCAGAGCGAGAAGGAGTCACTCAACAGTTCGATCGCCTCGTTCGGGTCTTCGCCCGCTGCAAGACAGCCCGGCATCTCCACTACCGTAGTAGCCTGCCAGCTGCAGGTGCTCGGCGACTGCGAGGGCAGGCGTGGCGGCCAAGTAGAGCGCGGGTGTTCCCGGTGGGCTCAATCGGCCGCCCATTCGCATGGCGCCTTGCGACGAGAGTGGGTCGCGCCGCACACTGACGCAGCGATACCACTCGCCGTCGAGTTCGATCACAGGCAGCACGGCTGCGGCCCGCTATATGGGGCCGCCGTCGGCGAGGAGTTCGAGCACGCCGATGACTTCCTCGAGCCTGCCCGACGTCATCAGGTCGATCGGCGCTTCGCCGCCGAAGCCGGAATTCGGCGTCCTGAGCCAAGTGCGCCCATTCTCCCTGCCGACGACGTCGTTGAGGAGGAAGTCGAGCCGGGCGAGGCGCCTCAGTGCTCGCGCCGATTCTCCCTGGGACGGAAGCGCCTCCTCGGCCGCGATCCATCTCGCGGCACTGCGCAGCGACTTGCCCGCGACGGCCCCGAGTTCGGCGGTTGTGAGTCCAAGGTCGTCTTTGAGTAGGGCTGCGCTGAGCGGCCGGGGGAAGAGCAGCTCCTCACGGGTCTGCGCGTAGTGTCGTGTTCGTGCCATCTGCGTCACCAGCTCGAGAAGGTTACATCAGACACAACATACGAAATGACATATAGAATGGCAATACCGGCTGGACTTCGACGACCTCACCATGGAGAGGAAGTTCTCGGGCGCAGAGGCGCTCGGCCGGTCGCAGTGGGCGATGCAGGTCCCGCGCACCGGGGACGGGAGTGAACTGCGGCATGGACTCCCACTATCTCAGTACGTACAATGTGAGTACAGTGGCTCGGCAGGGAGCGGCATCAATGAATCCGACTGGTACACACGACACGGTCACCAAGGCGGCTCGATTCAACATCCGCGCGTCTGAGGAAGAGAAGCGACTTGTGGAACAGGCGGCAGAGCTCGCACGCGTATCCACGAGCGCGTTCGTCATGGACGCTGCTCTGCGCTCGGCGCATGAGGTGCTCGCCGACCAGACGGTCTTCACACTACCGCCCGGTGGGTGGGACGCCTTCGCGGCGATGCTCGATCGGCCAGCCCGCGAGATCCCGGCACTAAGGAAGGCATTCGAGAAGCCGAGCCCTTTCGGTGAGCGATAGGATCGTCCCCAGTCCCGAGCCGCTCGACTCCTTCCATGAGCTCGGCGATTTCGACTGTGGCGTTGCCTCGCTCAACGACTACCTCGTGAAACGCGCGTTCGATGATCAGCGGGCCGGCAAGTCGCGGACGTACGTCGTCACGAGTGGCGCGAGCGTTGTGGGCTACTTCTCTCTCGCGGCCGGGGCGCTGGCGCCGCCCAAGGCTTCTCCCCGACTCGCCAAGGGGCAGGGAAGCCAGCCCATTCCCGTCGTTCTCCTCGCACGCCTTGCGGTCGACTCCGAATGGCAGGGTAGTGGTCTTGGCGAGGCACTGCTCGTGGAGGCGCTGGCGAGGTCCGCTGCCGCGGCCGACGTGATCGGCGCCCGCGCCGTGTTGGTGCACGCCGTCGACGAACGCGCACGCTCGTTCTACCTGAAGTACGGCTTCGAGCCTCTGCCGACAGACGACCTGCATCTCGTCATGCTGATGAAGGACATTCGCAAGACGCTGGGGGAGTGAGGGCGCTCTCGGAGCTCCTACCCCTAGCCACAGGCTCGCGGTCGAGCGGTACGGTCCCCACAGCTCGCCTCGCCCCGCAAGTTCCTCGCGCGTCGCCGCTCGCACTGCGGCGATCCCATCCTCGAGAGCAACATGACTCGCCGAGTGGACTTCGCCCTCTTCATGGTAGGGGCTCTCACCGACGACTCGCTGACTCATGAAGCCCCGGCGATCGTCGGGTGCTTGACGCCCTCGGCGCTCGCACATACCGGTGAAGCCAGCCGCTAGGCACTGTGCTGACTCGCACGTCAGCTCGAGGGAGCGAGCGCGCCAGAGGGTGGGGCAGGGGGCATACTGACGATGACGACCCGGCGCTGAGAGGCAGGTGCACCATGCCCGATCGATCGTCCGCGACCTCGATAGACGAGTACATCGCCGAGTTCCCTCTGGAGACGCAGAAGCTGCTCGAGCAGATGCGCTCGCTCATACGCGAGATCGTGCCGCCCGACGCCACCGAGACCATCAGCTACGCGATCCCGACCTTCGACCTAAATGGCAAGCACCTCGTGCACTTCGCCGGCTTTGCGAAGCACATCGGGCTCTATCCGACGCCGGACGGGCTCGAGGAGTTCAAAGACGCCCTAGCGCCCTACAAGACCGGGAAGGGCTCGGTGCAGTTGCCTCTCGACGAGCCACTGCCGGTGGACTTGATTCGGCGGATCGTCGAATTCCGGGTTTCCGAGGTCACTCGCAAGACCTCGAAGTAGGAACGCCGCCGCGCGTCCCTTCTTGGCTGCGGTCCCTGGTGGCCCGCCCTGTCAGGATGCTACCCGAGCGACGCCCCTCGGCGTCGATGCTGGGCTACAATCGTGACCGTGCGCGGGGCGAAGCCGTGCGCCGCCAGTCTCTCACCTACGCGGAGGCCCTGATGCGCATCCTCGTTCTCGGTTCGGGCGGTCGCGAACACGCGATCGTCGACTCGCTCGTGCGCTCGCCCCTAGTCGAGAAGGTGCTGGTGGCACCCGGCAATGGCGGGACGGCGGAGATCGCGGAGAATCTCGCACTCGGCGCCGACGATCCGGCGGCAGTTGCTGCGTTCGCGCGCGACGAGCACTGCGACCTTGTGGTGATCGGTCCCGAGGCCCCGCTCGTGGCCGGTGTCGCCGACGCCGTGCGCGACGCCGGCATTTCCGCGTTCGGCCCCGGCGCGTCCGGCGCCCGGATCGAAGGCTCGAAGTCGTTCGCGAAGTCCCTCATGCAGCGCCACGGCATCCCCACCGGCGCGGCCAGCTCCTTCACGAACAAGGCAGAGGCGCTCGCGTACCTCGGGGAGGTCGGCGCACCCGTTGTAGTGAAGGCGGACGGGCTTGCCGCGGGCAAAGGCGTGTGCGTCGCTCAGAGTCTCGACGAGGCACGTGAGGCCGTTGTTCTGTGCTTCTCGGGGCAGTTCGGCGAGGCTGGCTCTACGGTGCTCGTAGAGGAGTACCTCGAGGGCCCCGAAGTCTCGCTCCTCGCATTTGTGGACGGCTGCACCGTGCTTCCCATGGCGCCCGCGCAGGATCACAAACGGGCGTTCGAGGGTGACACTGGACCCAACACCGGCGGTATGGGCGTGTACTCGCCGGTACCCATCGTGCACGCCCAGGAGTACGCGCGCATGGTAGAGATCCTCGGGGTCACAGCTCGCGCTCTCAACGAAGAGGGCATCGACTACCGGGGCATTCTGTACGGCGGCTTCATCCTCACCGACGATGGTCCGAAAGTACTAGAGTTCAACGCGCGTTTCGGCGATCCGGAGACCCAGGTCATCCTGCCACGGCTGGAAACCGATCTCGCCAGAGTGCTGTACGCGACCGCAGAAGGCCGTCTCGGCGACCTGCAGCTCTCATGGAGCAGCCAGTGGGCGGTCTCTGTGGTGCTTGCGAGTGGCGGCTACCCGGGCGACTACGAGACTGGCAAGCCGATCTCTGGGATTGAAGCGGCCGAGGCACTCCAGGGCGTCGCGGTCTTTCACGCGGGAACACGTCGCCTCGAAGACGGCACGCTCGCGACCGCCGGCGGGCGGGTGCTCAACGTGACCGCTCTCGGGCCGGATTTCGCCTCGGCCCGTGCCCGCGCATACGAGGCGGTCGACGCGATCAGTTTCGAAGGCATGTTCTACCGCGCCGACATCGGTGCTCGCGCACTTGCCGGACGCTCCGCATGGGGAGCGTAGACGGATGCTCTCCGAGCGCATCATCAGCGCGGTGATGGACCGGGCGAACGCGCAGTTCCTCAAGCTCAAGCCGCTCGAGGACGCCGGGTTGCCCGGCCCCCGCCCCGGCCGCGAGTACCTCCTCTACGTGCACGTGCCCTTCTGCGAGCGCCTCTGCCCGTACTGCTCGTTCAACCGCTTCCCGTTCGAAGAGGGTCGCGCGACCGCCTACTTCAAACGTCTGCGCGAAGAGATGCGCATGATCGCTGACATGGGCTTCCCGTGCACCTCGATGTACGTCGGCGGCGGCACGCCGACGGTCATTATCGACGAGCTGTGCTCGACGCTCGACCTCGGCAGAGAGCTTTTCGAGATACGCGAGGTCTCCTCGGAGACCAATCCGAACCACCTCGTCCCCGAGATCGTCGACCCGCTCTGCGAGCGTGTAGACCGGTTCAGCGTAGGAGTGCAGTCCTTCGACGACGGCCTTCTCAAGCAGATGGACCGCTACGACAAGTACGGGTCCGCCGAGGAGGTTTTCGAGCGTCTCCAGTCCATCGAAGGACGGTTCCACTCGCTCAACGTTGATATGATCTTCAACTTCCCAAGCCAGACCGAGGAGATGCTCGTCCACGACATCGAGATGGTGAAGGCGTCGAACACGAATCAGACGACGTTCTACCCGCTCATGGCCTCACCCGCGGTGAAGGAGACGCTGCGTTCAACGGTCGGGAAGGTCGACTACGGCCGAGAAGCAGCCTACTACCAGCTCATCATCGACCAGCTGTCGGATACGTTCTCGGCGTCGAGCGCCTGGACGTTCGAGCGCACCGGCGGCGGCATGATCGACGAGTACATCGTCGACTACGAGGACTACGTGGGAATCGGGTCGGGCGCGTTCTCGTTTCTTGGCGGGACGCTCTACGTGAACTCGTTCTCGCTGGCCGAGTACGACTCGCTCGTTGGCGCAGGCCAGTGTTCGGTCGTGCGTCAGCGTTCGTTCTCGAAGTCGGACCGCATGCGCTATCGCTTCCTCATGTCCCTGTTCGGCCTGATCCTCGACAAGACGGCGTTCGAGCGCGATTTCGGCGTCGACATCGAGCGCGGCCTTCCCCTGGAGCTGGCGTTCATGCGCAGTGCCGACGTGTTCGAGACCGACGACGCGACGACGCTCACGCTCACTCGCACGGGGCGCTACCTGCTCGTCGCGATGATGCGACAGTTCTTCGTGGGCGTGAACAATCTGCGCGACCAGGCCCGCGAAGCGCTCTCTCCCGATGAGCGCGAGCTGCTCTTCGGCGCGGGCTCCGCCGAGTGCGCCGAGAAGGCGGCCAAGTTCCCGCTCGCCGCCGCCGAAGCCGACAGCGAGACCGCCCGGGAAGTGCCGATTCCGAAGTAGGGGGCCAGCGATGAACGAGACGCCGCTCGTCGGCATCATCATGGGGAGCCAGTCCGACATGTCTGTGATGGTGCAGTGCGTCGAGCAGCTCGAGGCACTGGGAGTTGCGCACGAGGTCGTGGTCGCGAGCGCCCATCGCAACCCCGACCGCGTGCACGACTGGGCGCGTTCCGCCGAGGAGCGCGGGCTCAAGGTCATTATCGCGGCCGCGGGTAAGGCGGCCCACCTCGGCGGCGTCGTCGCCGCCTACACGCCGCTGCCGGTGATCACCGTGCCGATGAAGACGAGCGATCTGGGCGGTCTGGACTCGCTGCTTTCAATGGTGCAGATGCCCACCGGCGTGCCCGTCGCCTGCGTGGCGATCAACGGCGCCAAGAACGCCGCAATCCTCGCCACGGAGATCCTCGGGACGTCGATTCCCGCCTGCCGCGACGCCATCGTCGAGCTCAAGCGCTCGATGGCCGAGTAGTCTTCCGCGTAGTACGCGGCGTCCGCGCTCGGCTCCGGTCCCGCGCCACGCCCGGCCCTGGGCGACACCCCGTTCTGCGGGAGGGACGGCTCCGCGCGACGGCTGCCACGCGCGTCCAGTCCCGCGCTCCAGCAATGGCATGGCCGCTCCGATACATAGGAACGGATGAAAGCCGTTGATTGGGTCGGTGAACGATGCGCGTCTTCAACAGGTCGTCCGACAGGGGTTTTACGTTCGTAGAGCTCGCGGTCACGGTGCTGATCATCGGCATCCTCGTCAGTATCGCCGTTCCCCTCTTCCGGCGAGCGCAGGACTTGTCGCGGCAGCGGGCCTGCTTCTCGAACCAGCGATCCATCGAGGGCGCAGCTCACATCTGGTCAGCGCAGACGGGCGGAAACATGACCTTGCTCGCCGGTGAGGTGAGCGGCACGCACCTCCTGGTGGGCGTGTTCCTCAAGCGCCCGCCGCGTTGCCCGGCCGCTCCCGCGCCTGCCGACCCGATGAATCCCGACGCGGCTCACGGGGCGTACACGTTGGACGGCTCAGGCACCGTCCAGGACTGCGCGTTCGCCAGCCACGGCTATTACGCGGCCCACTAGCAGCAGCCCGTTCGGGCGCTTCCCGCATCCCCTCGGCTTGGACAACGGCTCGCTCTGTGTGACGGCCGTCACACCGCCGAGGCTTTCACTTCAGCCATAACGCGGTCGTTCCGATAGACAAGAATAAGTGCCAGCCGTCGATTGGGTCGGTGAAGGATGCGCGTCTCCGACAGGTCGTCCGATAGAGGGTTCACGCTCGTGGAGCTCGCGGTTGTCGTGCTCGTCCTCGGCATCCTCGTGGGCATCGCCATACCGCTCTACGCGCGGGCACAGGGCAATGCGAGACAACGGGCGTGCTTCTCGAACCAACGATTCGTCGAGGGCGCGGCACAGACATGGGTCGCGGCGAACAACGGCGACCTGGCCGCCTTGGCCGGCGAGATCAACGCCTACCATCCGCTGGTGAACTCGATGATCTTCAAACGTCCGCCGCGCTGTCCGGCGGCTCCGAAACCCGCCAACGCGATGTTCCCTGACGCGGCGACGGGGGCCTACACGTTGGATGCCCTAGGCACAGTCCAGGACTGTACCTTCGATAGCCACGGTCACTACGGCATCCACTAGTAGCTGGCCCGGCTTCTTCCCGCGTCTCCTCCGCTCGGACATACTGGACCCGTCGCCCGGACGGGCTGCCGGGTATTCCGCGACGACTTCGGAGGAGACATGCGCGACGGTGCGTATGAGGACGTTCGGGTCGAGGGACACCTGATCGATTCCGGCATCATGTCCCAGGTCATGGATCGCATCGTCGTCCTCGACGGGGAGTTCGAGACGCTCTCCTTTGATGTCGGCCGAACGAACGACGACGTCTCTGTCGCGATCCTGAGAGTCCGGGGCCGTGACGACGCGCACCTCGAAGAGCTTCTCGGCGACATCCAGGAACATGGGGCCGTGCCGTGTCATCCCGAGGACGTTCAACTGGCACCCGCGCCCGCCGACGGCGTGTTTCCCGATGGGTTCTATGCGACCACCAACTTGGAGACAGATGTGCGCCTAGCGGGGTCATGGGTGCGCGTGGCCAATCCGGAAATGGACCTTGGCATCCGCGTGGACGGGAATACTGCGTCGACCAGGCCCATGGCCGACGCGAAGCAAGGCGAGCTCTACGTCGTGGGCCACGAGGGCTTGCGCGTGCACCCGCAGGAGCGACCGCGTGATCGCCAAACGTTCGAGTTCATGTCATCGGAAGTGTCCTCGGAGAAGCCCAAGGCGCAAGTTATCGCCGAGATCGGTCGCATGCTTCGGCACACTCGCGACGAGGGCCTGGACGTCATCGCGGTCGTTGGTCCGGCGGTCGTCCACACGGGTGCCTCAGATCACCTCGCACGGCTCGTGCGCGCCGGGTTCGTGAGCGTGCTCTTCGGCGGCAACGCTGTCGCAACTCACGACATCGAAGCCGCGCTGTTCGGCACGTCGCTCGGCGTCTCGCTCGAGCGCGGGATACCCACGGCCGGGGGCCACGAACACCACCTGCGCTCGATCAACACGATCCGCAGGTGCGGCTCGGTGAGCGCAGCAGTGGAGCAAGGGGTGCTCACGCAGGGCCTCATGCACACCCTCGTCACGACCGGCACGCCGTTCGTGCTCGCGGGGTCCATCCGCGACGACGGGCCGCTTCCCGAGGTGATCACCGATGCGGTGCAAGCGCAACAGGCGATGCGCCCGTACTGCCAACACGCGGGTGCCTGCCTCATGCTTTCGACGATGCTTCACTCCATTGCGACCGGCAACATGCTTCCCGCTTCAACGACGACCGTCTGTGTCGATATCAACCCGGCGGTCGTCACGAAGCTTGCGGACCGCGGGTCGTGGCAGACGATCGGGGTCGTGACCGACGTTGGCCTCTTCTTGGAGCAGCTGGCCGATTCGCTCGGCGCCTGAGCCCGTCACTGGCGCGCGGCTTGCTCCAATCCGGCCAGTCCGAGAGGAGCCGTTCGTGCTGCCGATGTTTCGCAAGATCGAAGCTGCGCCAAGAGCCATTCCACCGCTCGACGAGCGCGTTCCCGCGTGCTTGGAATCGGCCACGTTCGCTGCTGGTTGATTCTGGGGTCCTGACGCCCGGTTCGGGCTTCTCGAGGGTGTGTGGCGCACGCGGGTGGGCTATGCGGGCGGGACGACGAACGATCCGATCTACCGGCGCATCGGCGATCACACCGAGTGCTTCCAGGTCGACTTCGATCCGGCCGCCGTCTCGTACGACGACCTGCTGCAGCTCTTCTGGTCCAACCACGATCCGACTCGGCCTGCGCACTCACGACAGTACGCGTCAATCGTGCTCGCGCACGATGAGAACCAGCTGTCACGTGCCCACGCGTCGCGGGACCGACTTGAGTCGGTGCTGCAGCGACCCATCATCACGCGTATCGAGCGGCTCGATCGCTTCTACCTCGCCGAGGACTACCACCAGAAGTACCGGCTCAGGAGCTCCGCGCCCGTGATGCGAGAGTTCCAGGCGATGTACACGAACGATTCGGATTTCGTGGAATCGAGCGCGGCCGCCCGGATCAACGGGTACTTGGACGGGGGCGGCTCGTGCACGCGTCTCGAATCGGAGATCGCCGAGTTCGGGCTCTCGGCCGAGGCGTCGCGGTACGTGCGATCCCATTGCCGCTAGAGGAAGCGCGGACTCTATCCGCGGCCGGGGGCCGACCGGCAGGCCGGCCGCGGCGTGCGTGCAGCTGAAGGAGGACCTATGCGGGAGAAGGTCGTCAAGACCGACGACGAGTGGCGGTCGCTTCTCACCTCCGAGCAGTTCCGTGTGCTGAGGCGGGCGGGGACCGAACCAGCGTTCGCAGGCGAGCTTACCGACGTGACCGAGCCAGGCGTCTACCGCTGCGCCGGATGCGGATCGACGCTCTTCACCTCAGCAGCGAAGTTCCACTCGGGCTGCGGCTGGCCGAGCTTCTTCGAGCCGATCGAGGCCGACGCCGTCACCGAGCATCGCGACGTGAGCTTCGGCATGGCGCGCACGGAAGTGCGGTGCGCGGTGTGCGACGGCCACCTCGGGCACGTCTTCAACGACGGGCCGCGTCCGAGCGGCCTTCGGTACTGCATCAACTCACTCGCGCTCACGTTCGAGCGCGCCCCTGCCGAATAGACAACGGGCCCGAGGTGTAGGCCGGCGGCTGACGCTACCCGGACTACACCTGTGAGCTGCTGCGGAGTCGTGTTCCGAACCCGTGCGTGTTAGGCACGCCGTTTGCAGTCAAGTGGGTACCTGATCTCCGAGGGGACGTATGCTTCGACGGACCGACATAGCGCCAAGTGCCCTTGCGTCGCTCGCGATCGCTGTTGCGATTGTGGCGATCATGGTTCCCACGTGCGTCATGATCGGCTGCTCCATGTCCGGCGGCATGATGTTCGTACCGTTCGGGGACAAGGCGTCGATAAGCGCCCCGTGTAGCGGTGCGTATCTCTTCAGCAAAGCTCCGGTCGGCACGGTTCCTGGTGGCGCCGAGAGCACGCTGCTCACGCTCGTTGCCGCGTTGGTCGTTGCGGTCGCCGTGGTGGCGCCGCGCATGACGGCGCGGCCGGTGCGCATGGCCCGCGACGGGCCACCTCCGCCGCCCGAAGACCCGGGCGACGTTCGCCTCCGCATCTGATCCGCTCCTCACACCGCGGGCACGCCTGACGGCGCTGGCTCGCGATCTTCTCGGCGTGCGCCCGCATCCGGGCGAACCCTTCTTTGAGATGTGAGGAGTTCTCTGTGACAGCCCTGTTCCTATCCATGTTCACGCTGGGACTCGTGACGAGCCTTCATTGCGTGTCCATGTGCGGCCCCATGGTCGTGTCCTATGCCCTCAAGGGCACCGAGGACCAATCCACGGCGCGCCGCATCGTCCCCAACCTCGCCTACCAGGGCGCCAAGATCACGAGCTACGTGCTCGTGGGCATCCTCCTCGGCGCGATTGGCGCTGCGTTCAACCTCGATGCTGTCCGTCCCTACGTGATGGTGCTCGCGGGTGTGTTCATGATCGTCATGGGTCTCGGCATGACCGGTCGCGTGCCGTGGGCGATGCGCCTCGTACCGCGCCCGCCGAAGTTCCTCGTGACCGCGCTCACTCGCGTGCGCCGCAAGGCCACCGCTGAAGCGGCCGCCGGAGAGAGCACGCTTGCCACGCCGATCACGTTCGGTCTGCTGACCGGCCTGTTCCCGTGCGCGCCGCTCATCGCCGCCCAGCTGTCCGCAGCGGCAACGGGAAGCAGCCTCACGGGCGGGCTTGCGATGCTCGCCTTCGGCTTGGGCACGGCTCCGCTCATGCTCGCGTTCGGTACGGCGTCAAGCCTCATCCCGAGCAGCTTGAAGGAGCGGGTCATGATCGTGCTTGCGATCGTCGTCATGCTCTTCGGTGCCGTGTACGTCAACCGTGGCCTCATGCGCCTCGGCTCCCCGGTCACGTTCCAGTCAGTGACGGCCGCCGCGTTCGATCGCGGACCGGCACCGGCTGAGACGACCGAGTACCGGACTGGGGCCGACGGCGTCGTCGAAGTCCCGCTGACCATCCGCAACACGCAGTTCGTTCCGGCACAGGTCCAGATACCTGCCGACAAGCCCGTTCGGTTGGTGGTCGACCGGCAGGAGGACGCCGCCTGCTCCGCGCAGATCGCGGTGCCTCAACTCGGCGTTCTGAAGGACTTGGCCGGTTTCTCTACAACGAGCGTCGATCTACCCGCGTCCAAGTCCGGTCGCTACACCCTCACGTGCGGCATGGGCATGATGTCCGGGCTGCTGATTGTTGGGGGACCCGTTGCCGGCGGCACCGGCTCGCCTCTGTTCTGGCTGCTCTTGGTGCTCGGGCTCGCTGCCGCGGCGCTTGTCTACGCGGTGAGGAGGAGCAGGCGCACGTCGGTCGCGCCCGCGGGCGCCATGGCCGCCGCGACGCCGAAGCCCAGCTCCGAGAAGCAATCGGGCCGCAGCTCTGCGGCGCCTCGGAGCCGCACCGCCCGAGCAGGCGCCAGTGGCGCGAACGCCACGGGAGCCGAGGCCGGGCTGTTCGGCCTGTCCCCGCAAGCTACCATCGTCGTGAGTGCTCTTGTGGTTGCCGCCGTCGTGGCGGGATTGGCATTTGGCGGCATGTTTACTCGATGACCTCCGTTCGAAGACTACTGACCGGGCCTCACGGCCTCGGCAAAGGAGAAGACAGATGACAGAGACAGCAACCCCCCAGAACAAGTCGCAGACGATGCGGTACGTCGTTATCGGGCTCGTGATACTCGCAGCGTTCTTCGCGTCGTACCGGTTCGCATCGGCGCGAGCCGCGTCACCTGCGACCGCGCCTGCGGGCGCCATCGCGAGTGGGACTGCGGTGGGCTCGGGCGCTTCCGGTGCGGGCGGCCCAGGAGCTGGCCCAGGCGCAGGCTCAGGCGCTTCGGGCGGCAGCGGCGCGGCCTGCGCCTGCTGCGGCGGCAGCTCGGGCTCGTCTACCCCGATCACAGGAGCCGCTACGCTCGAAGGCGCAGTTCAGCGAATTGCCATCGACGCCTCGACCGGTTCGTACAACCCCAACACCATCACGCTGAAGGCCGGCGTGCCGGCTGAGCTCACGTTCAGCCAAGCGAGCGGATGTCTCGGTCAGGTGATATCGCAAGACCTCTCGTTCTCCGAGGACCTCACGACCGGTCCCAAGACCGTGAAGCTGCCGGCGCTGAAGGCGGGAACGTACCAGTTCTCCTGCGGGATGCAGATGGTCTTCGGCAAGATCGTGGTCGAGTAGCTGGGAGAGGGCCATGCCTACTGATACTACCTACCGTCTGCGCCGCCTCAGCGTGCAAGGCATGCACTGCGGCGCCTGCGAGAAGCTGATCTCGGGCGAGACGCGCAAGATCGAGGGCGTTGTCGCCGTCGAAGCCGACCATGCCAACGGCATCCTGTCTGCCTACCTCGATCGTGAGATTCCGCTCGATCCGTTCGTCGACGCAATAGTGGCCGCCGGGTTCACCCCCGGTGAGCCGCTCGTGCTCGAGGAGACCGAAGTCCAGACGCTGCCCGAGGCAGTGGTCGCTCCCGCATCGCTCGTGGTGCCGGACGCGCCGGATACGCCGGACGCGCCTGCAGCCGCGTCGGCCTGTCCCGTCGTACCTGCCGATGCCGCGGCGTGCCCCACCTCAGTCGAGCCTTCGGCGTCAGAACCTACCGAGACGGCCGAAGCTGTCGAGACGGCCGAAGCTACGTTCGCCATCGGCGGCATGACCTGCGCGTCGTGCTCGGCGATCATCGAGAAGACGCTCAACAAGGCGCCGGGCATCGTCTCGGCGAATGTGAACCTCGCGACTGACCGCTTGAGCGCGAAGTACGATCCTTCGGCGACGAGCGCCGACGAGATCGTCGGAGCTGTCGAGAAGCTCGGCTACACCGCAACGCCCCTCGCTGCCGCGCACCCCGCGAGCACGGCTGGACGTGCGAACTTGAGCATCCTCGGGATGACGTGCGCGTCGTGCGCGACCATCGTCGAGAAGACGCTCAACCGGGTCCCCGGCGTGATCGCAGCATCTGTGAATCTCGCCACCGAGACGGCGGCAATCGAGTTCGATCCGTCCTCAGTTGGGATCGACGAACTCATCAGCGCCGTTCGCGGCGCTGGCTATGACGCCGCGGTGAGGGTCGAGCGCATCCCGGGTGCCGAGAGTGGCGCCGACGTTCAGGCGGAAGCACAAGCAAAGGCCTATCGTCACGAGAAGCGCATGTTCATCTTCTCGCTGGCCATCTCGATCCCCCTTCTGTTGATCGCGATGGTTCCGCCGTTCATGGAGACCGTGCCGCTCGCCGTGAGCGAGTGGCTCGCGCGGACGTTTGGCGGCGCGTGGGATCCCATGATGGTCGGAAAGTACCTCATGTTCCTGCTCGCCACGCCCGTTCAGTTCATCGCGGGATGGCGCTTCTATCGCGGTATGTGGGGTGCTCTCAAGCAGCGTGCCGGCAACATGGACACGCTCATTGCCATCGGTACCTCGGCGGCGTACCTGTACAGCGTCGGCGCAACCTTCGTCCCGGCGCTTTCGATGGAGCCCGTCTTCTACGAGACGAGCGCGCTCCTCATCACCTTCGTGCTGCTCGGCAAGCTCCTGGAGGCCCGCGCGAAGGGCCGCACGAGCGACGCGATCAAGACGCTCATGGGCCTCGCCGCCAAGACCGCGCGCGTCGTGCGGGGCGGCGAGGAGATGGACTTGCCGGTCGACCAGGTGGTCGTGGGCGACCTCATCGTGGTGCGTCCGGGTGAGAAGGTGCCTGTCGACGGCGTCATCATCGAGGGCGGTTCGGCCGTGGACGAGTCGATGCTCACTGGCGAGTCGATCCCCGTCGAGAAGCAGCCAGGCGATACGGTGATCGGCGCAACGCTCAACAAGCTCGGCAGCTTCCGGTTCCGCGCGACCCACGTCGGTGCGGACACCGCTCTCGCCCAGATCGTGCGCCTCGTCGAAGAGGCCCAGGGCTCCAAGGCGCCGGTCCAGCGTTTCGCCGATCGCATCAGCGCGGTGTTCGTGCCATTCGTCATCTCCGCCTCGGTGCTCACGTTCCTGTTCTGGGGCTTGCTGGGACCCGTGATCTTCGGATCGACGCCTGACCCCGCTGCGGTCTTCCCCATCTTCGAGCCGGTCACCATGGTGGCTGCAGCTAACGGCTGGTGGATCGCCGCGCTGCTGGCGGGGATCGCGGTCGTCGTCATTGCCTGCCCGTGTGCTCTGGGACTCGCAACACCCACCGCGATCATGGTCGGTACGGGCAAGGGCGCCGAGAACGGCATCCTCATCAAGAGCGGAGAGGCGCTCGAGACCGCCTACAAGATCTCGGCCATCGTGTTCGACAAGACCGGCACGCTCACGCATGGCAAGCCGGAAGTCACCGACGTCGTGCTCTTCGAGGGTCACGACGAGCGCAAGGTCTTCACGCTCGCCGCAGCGCTTGAGAAGCATTCGGAGCATCCGCTCGCCGAGGCGGTCGTCGCGCGCGCTTCCGCCGACGGCATAGAGGTGCCAGCGGTGGAGGGGTTCTCGGCGGTACCGGGCCATGGCGTCGAAGGGACGGTCATGGGTCGACGCGTGTCCTTCGGCAATCGCAAGCTCATGGCGCGTGAAGGTATCGACACCTCGCGCTTCGAGGAGCGTATCGCAGCGCTGGAGGCCGAGGGCAAGACCGTCATGCTCGTCGGCGTCGATTCTGAACGTCTCGCCGGAGCCATCGCCGTTGCAGACACCCTCAAGGACAACTCGGCAGAGGCGGTCGAGCGGCTCTCGACGATGGGCGTTGAGGTCTACATGATCACGGGCGACAACAGGCGCACCGCCGAGGCTGTCGCACGCCAGGCTCGTATTGCTCCCGAGCACGTCCTCGCCGAGGTGCTCCCGGAGCACAAGGCCGAAGAGGTCGCTAAGCTCCAGAAGCGGGGTCTCGTGGTCGCCATGGTCGGCGACGGCATCAACGACACGCCGGCGCTGGCACAGTCGGACGTTGGGATCGCCATGGGCGCTGGCACTGATGTGGCCATGGAGACCGGCGGCATCGTACTCATCAAGAACGACCTGCGCGACGTCGTGACGGCCATCGAGCTCTCGCGCGCCACCATGCGCAAGATTCGGCAGAACTTCACGTGGGCGCTCGGCTACAACACGCTGCTCATCCCCGTTGCGATGCTGGGCCTGCTCTCGCAGGTGCCCTGGGTCGCCGGGGCTGCCATGGCGTTCTCAAGCGTGAGCGTGGTTACGAGCTCACTCATGCTTCGCAGGTTCCAGCCGAGCATGCGTACTGAGCGCCCCGCTCCGCCAGACAAACCCGACAAGCCCGCCGAGCTCGCAACGGCCTGACGGGCTCTCGAAAGGAAGCGTCATGCACCGATTCATTCGCGCGGGCGTCGTGCTCACGCTGTTGGGAGCCGTCGCGTTGGCGGCGGGCTGCTCGTCCTCGGCGTCCGCGTCAGACTCGGAGGGCGCGCCGAAGATGCGCGTCTGGGGCTACGTCGCCTCGGAGAAGAACGCGCAGCTCGAAGCCGATACAGCCCAGAAGGGACAGGACACACTCAAGATCGACCGCGTTCTGGCTCCAGGCCCGGCGTGGCTCGTAGTGCACCTCGACAAGGACGGCGTGCCGGGCGATCGAGTCGGGCTGCTGCACGTCGACAAGGGCCGCTCGTCGAATCTCGAGATCCCTCTGAAGAACGTGACCACGCAGCGGGTCATCGTCGCGGTCCACGCCGACAAGGGCACGGAGGGTAAGTTCGACTTCGACATGATGAACAAGGAGACGAGCCCGGACCGGCCATACTTCGTCGATCGCAAGGAGCTGGCCCAAGTTGTCTCGCTTGTTCAGTAGGCGCCGACGCGGCTCAGAGACCCTGACGAGGAGTGATCGATGCGCCTGCTTGTCATAGGGGCAGCCGGCCGCACCGGCAGAGCGATGGTCGAGCAGGGTCTGTCTCACGGCCACAAGGTCACCGCGTTTGTCCATACCTCCCAGCTCGATATCGCAGACCCCGACCTGCGGGTAGTGTCCGGAGACGCGCTGGACTTCCAGGCTGTCAGCGCCGCCGTCATGGGGCAGGACGCGGTTCTTTCGGCACTGTCTAGCGGCCGGACGGCCGAAGGCAACGTGCTCTCCGACGGTATGGGCAACATCGTTCACGCGATGGCGACCTACCGGGTCGGCACGCTCGTAGCGGTCAGCGCCTCGGGCACGTTTGCGCGAAACGACCGGCGACTCTCGCTCGGCTACCGCGCCATGCTGAGCACGGCACTTCGCGCTGTCTACGACGACCTCGAGGCCATGGAGCGACGGATCATGGCGAGCGATCTCGACTGGACGATTATCCGGCCGGTGGGGCTCACCGACGGCCCGCTCACGGGCGACTACCGTGTCTCGCTCGAGGGCGACGTGCTCAAGGGCGCGAAGACGATCTCGCGCGCCGATGTGGCTGCACTCTCGCTCAAGGCGCTGAGTGGAAGCACCTATTCGCACCGGGCGGTCACCATCGGGTACTGAAGCTCGGCTGGTGTGGTCTTCCGGCGAGTCGATACGCCGGGCAGAGTGTTCTATGTACGTTCATCCTCCTCTCCAGCTGCCAAGGGGTGTGCGCTTGCTCCACATCTGTGACCTCCGTCACAACACGCAAAGGGACCGGCGTTCTTGCGCGCTGGGGAAAGGGGGACAGGTGATGTCGCAGAGACACCGCGCAGCCTTCGTCCTACTCGTAATGGCGGCCTTGGTGCTCGCTTGCGCGGCACCCGCGTTCGCGCGAGGCAGGTTCCCATCCGAGGCCATCGCGATCGACGGCACGGATCTGTACGAAGCGAGGGCGACGCCCAAGGTGGCTGCCGCCGAATCGTCGCTCCCGACGCCGCCCATCGATCCGCAGATCCTGGCGGACCACGGGGAGCCGACGATCGGCTCCCCTTCCCCTTCCTGTGGGGCGTCTGGTCGCGCTCGTCTGCCATCATGTAAGAGTCCCTGCGCTCTACGCCTCTGAGAGGAAGCGCGATGCGACGCTTGGCACGCGGCTACTGGCACCCGCTGGTTCTTGGCGTGATGCTCGGGAGTCTCACGCTTGCGATGCCCGGGTCGGCGTTCGCCCATGTTCCGGCTATCGAACCCCGCGCGTCCAGCAATGCCGCTCGTACCTCGGGCAGCGGATCCTTCCCCGCCGACAACGCCCACGCTATCGACGGTCCGGACGAATCGCGCGCGGTATACGGCTACTTGGCGCCGGACCAGCCGTACGATGCCTACACGTTCAAGGTCGCTGACAACGTGACCACGACAATCGAGCTCATCGTACCGGTGCGCACGGCAGCTGAGGGCTTCCGTCCCGCTCTCGTTCTGATGGCTTCGGCGCGAGGGATTCGACTCGATGCGCGGGATCCGGGTGTGTCACCTCGGTCCAAGTTCTTCGAGCCGTTCAGCCTGCAGTCTTTCTGGAAGGGCGCGGCTATCGAGGAGGTCGAGCTGAGACCGGGCGTGCGCTACGACCTCATCGTCACGCCAGGCGCCTCGCAGGTCCGCTCCGGCCCGTACGTGATCGCATTCAGCGGAGGAGAGCGGTTCACTGCTGCCGATTGGGCTCGGACCCTGCGTGTCCTGCCGACCGTCTGGCTCGGGACGTATGGAGGAGCCCCGGTGCGGCCTCTGGCCGTGGTCGTGATGGTGCTGGTCGCTCTGGCCCTGGCAGGTGGCGCGGCGTGGCTCGCGACGACATTCCTGCGGCGAAGGCGGGCGCGACGAGCTCAGCACGCCAACGAGTGACGCCTGAACGTTCTCCGCGCTTCCCATGCGCGCTCTATCGCAGTAGTGTGCTGTATTGCGGCTCAGCTCGCCCCACCGACCGCGATCCGAGTCGCCACGCCCGCAACGACTTCTCAGGAGGTTCCGATGCTGTCGATTGCTCTTCCCAAGGGCAGCCTGGAGGAACAGACGCTGCTGCTCTTTGCGCAAGCCGACCTCGAGGTGAAGAAGTCGAGTCGCGAGTACAACCCCACTATCGCCGACCCGCGGGTCAATCGCGTCAAGATCCTGAGGCCGCAGGAGATTCCGACGTTCGTGCAAGACGGCTACTTCGACCTCGGCATCTCCGGTCACGACTGGGTCACCGAGTCGGGAGCCGACGTTGTCGAGGTCGCCGATCTGCCCTACGCGAAGACGGGGGTCGGTGTTGTGAAGATGGTGGTCGCGGTCCCGGAGGACTCGCCCATTCGCTCGGCGGCCGATATCAAGCCGGGCGCTCGCGTTACGACGGAGTTCCCGCGCTCCACGCAGGCCTACTTCGACCGGCTCGGCATCCCGGTGGAGGTCCACTTCTCGTACGGCGCAACCGAAGCCAAAGTGCCCGAGATGATGGATGCGCTCGTCGACCTCACCGAGACAGGATCGACGCTTCGGCGTAACGGCCTGCGCATTGTGGATGTGGTGCTTGAGTCGACGACTCGTCTGCTCGCGAACAAGGATTCCTGGGCCGACCCGGAGAAGCGCCAGGCGATGGAGGAGATTCGCACGCTGCTTCTTGGTGTCATCGAGGCGCGGGGCCGCGTGCTGCTCTCGATGAACGTCGCCGAGAAGAACCTCGAGGCCGTCGTCGCAGTGCTCCCGGCCATGAAGAACCCTACCGTGTCGGCGCTCTACGGCTCTGACGGTCTGGAAGTCACCACCGTCGCCGAAAAGAGCACGGTCAACATCCTGATTCCCAAGCTTAAGGCCGCGGGTGCCGAGGACATCCTTGAACTCCCCATAAGCAAGATCGTGCGGTAGCGGCGGCTCGCGGAGCGACGCGTGGGGAGCTCCATCCGCGGAGCTCAGCCGACCGAAGCCTCCGGTCGGGCCGCTCGACGGCTACCAGCCCAACGTTCCCGGCTCACCCTTGAACGGCCCGACGACTTCACTCGTGATCCAGCCACCGTAGAATCGCCCTGGCTGAGGCGTCACCCGTTCGCCGTCCACGGTGCACTCGTCCATGAGCGCCGGATAGAACGCGATGTAGTGAGCAAGCGGCTCGTAGCCGGGCGACGGATTCTCGTAGGACCACCCGGCGTTGTGTACCTCGCGCCCTGAGACGCTCACGTGCCAGTACGACGCGACGCCTTTGTACTCGCACACGGTGTGGTGCCCGCTTGGCGACAGGTATTCGACCCGGACGTCCTCGGCGGGGATGTAGTAGACCGGCGGATGGCTCGTCTCCATGACCTTGATCGGTCGGCTCGTCTCGGCGATCGTCTGACCGCCGAAGACCACGCGGATACTCCGCTGGACCTCGACAGCGGCGGGCGGCCTGGGGTAGTCCCACACCGACTCCTGTCCGGGTCCGGGCTTGGCTCTGCGTTCCTCACTCACTGGCGCTCTCCATGCTCCACGGTCGCCGGGTGTGTCGGTCAGCATCGCGGACTGTATCGCTTCAGGCCCGCGACCGCCCTCTCGCTAGAGACTGCAGCGGTCGAGCTCGATGAGCGTTCTGTTCGGCTCTGCGGCGGCGAGAACGTCGGCGGTTTCGGTGTGGCACGTGAAGACGACGACCTGCCGCGCCTTCGAGAGATCCGCAATCGCCTGTGCTGCTCCGCTTCGGCGTTCTGCGTCGAAGTTCACCAGTATGTCGTCCATGAGCACTGGCAGTCCCGGCCCCACCTCGCTGAGCTGCTGGATCAGGCCGATACGGAGCGCGAGGTAGAGCTGTTCGGCGGTACCCCTCGAGAGCTCCTCGGTTGGGCGGACCGACGCATCCTGGCCGGACACCCTGATCTCATTCGTGCCGAGAGGAATCGTGACACCCGTGTAGCGATTCGCGGTGATTCGCGTGAACACCGCCTCGGCGGCGCGGACCACCTCGGGCTGGCGTTCTCGCTCGTAGCGTTCCTGCGCGCGCGCAAGGAGTCGGGATGCGACCGCGAGTACCACGTACCGTCGAGCTGCCTCCGTCCGCTGCTCGTCGAGTGTGGTCAGCTCGAGTCTGAGCTCACCCATCTCCGACTCGCGGCCCTCTCGGCCAAGCGTCCCATCCAGGGTGGCCACCTCCGTCGCGAGGTCCTCGAACTCGCGAGCCGCGCGCTCTGCATCCGAACGGGCCGCGTCTTCCACGCCCCGAAGGGCTGCAAGACCCTGCTCGGACAGGTCGTACGTGTCCATGATTGCGAGTACGGACTCCGCCTCTGATTGACGGCTCGCATCGAGCGTCGCGAGGCGCTCGTGCTCGGCACGCATCTTCTCCTGCAGCAGCAGGTGCTCCTCCTCGGCCTTTCGAGCCGACGTGAGCGTCTCGCGGAGCCGCTCGGCTACGAGGAGCGCATCCCCGGGCGACGCTGTGGCGGCACCCGCGTCTGCCAACGGCGTTGCCGCCGCGGCGACGCGTTCGACGTACACGGTCGCAGCTGTCCGTTCCCCGCTTGCCTCGGCGACGCGGTTCGAGCGCTCATGCGCGAGCTGCCGCAGGGTCTTCACCTCGGCGACGAACGCGGCCACGGCGGCAGGATTCTCCCCGGCCGCCTGCAAGCCGTTCTCCCGCAGCCACGAGTGCCACGCATCGGTCTCGCCTGCCAGGGCGGCCGCGTCGTCTGCCGCTGTCTCCTGCGCGGCAACGGCTTCGGCTCGTGCGGCGACCGCACGCTCGGCAAGCCGCGCGGCGTCGGGTACCCGTGTCGCGCCCTGGCCTCTCTGGTACTGCCATACGGCAAGCCCGACACCTGCGAGCAGCAGCGCGACGCCGATGATGGATGTGGCGGTATGCGAGGTCACAAGTCCGGTTGCCAGCACGGCGAGGCCGCCAAGGGTTGTCGCGATCGCCGGGAGCATCGTGCTGAGATCGCGCGAGGGCGCGGGCGCTGCGCTGGACGGCACGGTCTCCTCGGCGACGCGCGCACGCTGATGTGCGTCTCGCGCGGAACGCTCGCTCTGTGAGGCCCTGACCTCGGCACGCGAGAGCGCGTCGCGCCATCGCTCGACACCTGTCACAACGGCCGGAGGCAGATCCGGCAGCGCCTCCCCGGACAGCCCCAACTCCGACGCTCCGCCATCCACGCGTCGGCTGAGGTCAGCGATCACCGACTCGAGCGTCCCGAGCCGCTCGATGCGGTCGCGATACGAAGACACGTCCGCGAGAACAGCTTCGATCTCGGGCGCGGCGGCGATGACGCGCTCATCGGGCGCGCTTCTGTCGAGCGCGCTCTCAAGCTGAGAGAGGGCGCGTCGAGCCTCAAGGAGCTGTCTGTCGAGCGACTCGATCTCGTCTTCGCGTTGCGCGACCGCGGCTACGTCGCGTTCGAGCGCCCGAAAACGCACCGCCGCGCTCTCTCTACGCTCTCGGGCGTCCTCAAGGGCGGTCCGAAGACCCGCAAGCCTCGATTGCTCGGAGGCGAACCGACTCGCCTCGTTTTCCAGCTCGCGCAGGTGCGAACGAACACCGCGCATGTCCCCGTGCAACCGGTTCAGCAGACGGGTCGACCCGCGTGGGGCCCACAGCTCGTCGGCGCGCTTGTCGATGGCTGCCCGGACATCCTGGGGGCTCACGGCGAGGCCGGCCCCGGCTGCGTACAGTCGCGCCACGATCCCGTCTTCTTTGCCGCGCAGCTCCTCGATCTGCGCCATGTCGGCGAGTCCGAAGCCGAACACGACGCGATACGCTTCCGTGCTCACGCCATGTCTGATCTCGTCGAGAAGCGAGGGCCGCTCTGGTCCCTGAAGCGCGCTCACCGTGACCGGTCCGCCGTGCGGCCCCTCGGTGCGCTCTATGGCCCACATCCCCTCGGTGTCTTCGAACACGAGTCGGCCCTGGCGCTTTCCGCCCTCGCTCAGGTAGCGGACTTCCTTGGCTCCAGGGGTCGGGAAGCCGTACAGGACGTGGCGAACGAGCGCTGTGTACGTCGACTTGCCTGCTTCGTTCGGTCCGAACACGACCGTGAGTCCTGGCCCAAGGTCGCCGAGCGACGCGCCCTCGAGACGCCCGTATCTGACCGCCTCCACGCGGCGCAGCCTCATCGGTCCTCGGCCCCCTCGAGCAGTCCATCGAGACACAGGTCTCGCGCGCGTTTCAGCACCTCGCCCGAGCTCAACTCGAGCTCAACGGCGCCGACGCTCGACTCGAGGGGATCGATGACCTCGCGCACCAGTGACGCGGCCTGGGTCTCGTCGGAGAGCAGTTCATCGCAGAGGCGCACGAGGTCGCCCGAGAAGTCCGGGGTGGCTCGAATCTCGTCCAGGTCGAGCGCGGGCGACGTGAGGTCTCGCACCCGATCGATCCAGAGCCAAGGGTCCGCCGAAAGCTGCTCGTCACGAATGTCGGCGACAAGCTCCTCAAAGACGGTTCCACGCCCGAGGTCCGCGTGAGCAGCCGAGCGGCCGACCAGGTCGATACGAACGACGAGAGGGCGTTCCGACTGCGAGCGAAGCGCCTCACACGCGTTGCGCAAGGCCTCAGCGACAGCCGAGACCCCTTCGAGGCCGTCGATACTCGCCTCCGCACGTGCCCATTCGATGCTGGCGGTGGAGATGAACTCCTCGGTGATGAGACCGTCGGAGATCTGTACCAGGAAGCAGCCATGCGGACCGCTTTCCTTCGGGTTCAGACCCTGCGGGCTGCCCGCGTACATCGCGCGCGGCTCATCGGACACGCGTCCGGGCTTGTGTATGTGGCCGAGCGCCCAGTAGTCCATCTTCGCCGAGCGCAGGTCGTCGACCGAGCAGGGGGCGTAGGGTTCGTAGTCGGTGTTGCCGCCGACATTGGTGTGAAGCACGCCGATGGCGATCGAGTCGTCGGATGCGCGTGAGAACTCGCGCGCGAAATTGGCCGTCTCGGCCGAACGGCGGAAGCCCCGTCCGTACAGAGCGCATCGTGTCTCGTCACCGCGCCTGACCTCGAAGCGTCCGATGCTGTCGTACGGGAAGTACGTGAGATTCTCGGGAGACCGCAGCTCGGCGGTCCACCCGTCGGCAGGGTCGTGGTTGCCTTGGGCGGCGAACACGGGGATTCCCGCCTCGGCCAAGCGCTCGACCTGCGCATGGAACGCCAACTGGGAGCGCAGGCTCTTGTCGCGGCTGTTGTAGGCGTCGCCTGCGATGACAAGGAACTCCACGTCGAGCTCGATGCACGCATCGACGACTCGCCCGAAGGCCTCGTATGTAGATGCGACGAGGGCTTGGCGAACGCGCTCGTCGGTCGCTTCGACGCCCTGGAACGGAGCATCCAAGTGCAGGTCGGCAGCGTGAATGAACCGTAGTGCGCTGGTCACGAGGGCGGCCCCTGGTCAACGGCGAGAAGCAGAGCGGACACGCATGTCCATCTTACGGGGTCACCGTGACACGGACTACCGCGGCACGGAGTGCGTGGGATTCGAGAGGGTCACAACGCATGCCGGCGTCGCCACACTGTCACGCCAGAGGTGCCGGGGGTCACGCAGCTCCCCCGCGCTGCAGCTTCTCGCGACCATCTTCGGGGCGTTCGTGGTCCTGATGAGTGATTCGAACGACAACCGAACGGCTGAAGCGAGCGAGCTGGACGCACCAAACGCCGATCGGAGCAGCGATTCGGCGGAACTCACCGGAGCCGCGCGGGCCTTCTAGTGGCCCAGCAGGTCCTCGACGGCCGCGACAGCGTGCGCGAACCGCTCGTCGTGCGAGCCGGAGATCTCGACGTACGTGCGCCCGGTCCTCTTGAGCTCTCGGCGGTATGTCTCGTACGTGCGCTCGCGCTCCAACTCGGCGTCACGCAGACCGTCGGCAGCAAAGGGCACGTCGGCCGCCATGAGCAGGTACAGGTCGGCGGGGTTCGCGTCGGACACCGCACGCACGGACGCTACGGGGCGGGGGGTGTAGAAGCGATGCCAGACCCACACAGAGAACGCGTCCGTGTCGCACACGAGCAGCTCGCGGGCGTCTCGCACCGCTTCTTCCTCGAATCGAGCCTGCGTGCGCGCGATGTGGAGGAACTCCTCGGGCCACCAAGCGGAGGCACGTACCGCTTGCTTGTCCGCCGAGTAGATTCGACCGTAGTCGGGCACGCACACGGTGTTGAAGTGTTCGGCGAGCTCGCGAGCGAGCGTGGTCTTGCCCGTCGACTCGGGGCCCAAGACGCAGACGCGAGGCACCGAGGCGAGCGCGACGCTAGCCTCTTGTCGAGTGCGGTGATACACGAACGTGGCGATAGCGCCTACCCCCCAAGCTGAATCGAGCCGAACCTCCCCGCTCGGCTATCGTGCTGTTCAGCTGTTCCATCGTACGCTTCGAGCAGGTCCCTCGCCAGCCCGCGCGCCTACGCCTTCCGTATGAACGTTGCTCCTCCATCCGGAATGCGGATCAGCCGACCGGGCCTCTGTGCGGAATGCGAACCAGCAGGCCGGAGACGTCGGGCGCACGGGCTGCGCGACGCCTTGCGGCTCCGCGCGAGCGGTGCAACTTCGTGCCTGGTCGGTGCGCTGGGTGCCCTAGTAGTTCTCGGCCCAGATCTCGAAGAAGGCCTGCGGGTGGCTGCACGCGGGGCAGACGTCCGGTGCCTGGGCACCCTCGTAGACGTAGCCGCAGTTGCGGCACTTCCAGTAGACGACCCCGTCCTTCTTGAACACCTTGTAGCCGTTCACGTTCTCCAGCAGCTTGCGGTAGCGGCTCTCGTGATGCGCCTCGACCTTCGCAATCTCGCGAAACGCCTTCGCGACGTCGGCGAAGCCCTCGTCCTCGGCGATCTGAGCGAACTCGGGGTAGAGGGTGCCCCACTCCATGAGCTCGCCATCGGCCGCGGCGAGAAGGTTCTCGGCGGTTGTGCCGATCTTGCCCGCCGGATAGGCGGCCGTGATCTCGGTATCGCCACCCTCGAGGAACTTGAAGAAGACCTTCGCGTGCTCCTTCTCGTTGTCGGCGGTCTCGAGGAATAGCGCCGAGATTTGCTCGAATCCGTCCTTCTTGGCGACGCTGGCGAAGAACGTGTAGCGGTTCCGCGCCTGGCTTTCGCCTGCAAACGCTTTCAAGAGGTTCAGCTCCGTGCGCGTGCCCTTGATGCCCATGTCCCCTCCTCGTGTCCGAATGGTTCCCGACTAGTGCCTACCCGAAGAGCCCGTTGGGCATTCACCCATCGGGGCGTTCGTGCTCGAGCAGCTGACGCTTGCGCTCCAGCCCCGACGCATATCCCGTGAGCGACCCATCGGAGCCGATGACTCGGTGACACGGCACGAGCAGGGCGACGGGATTCGCTCCGCAGGCCTGGGCCACTGCTCGGACGGCGGTCGGGCGACCGATCGCGCGGGCGACGTCTCCGTAGCTTCTGGTCTGGCCTGCGGGGATGTCGAGGAGCGCGTCCCACACCGCTCGCTGAAACGTGGTCCCGCGCAGGTCGAGCGGGGCGCGCAGTGCGCGGGTTGCCGGCGATTCGACGCTCGCGACCGCATCAGCGACCCATCGCTGATGCGCGCCCTCGGCCGGGCTGACCACAGCGCGCGGGAAGTGGTGCGCGAGGGCGTCCAGCGCCTCGGCGTCCGAGTCGGCGAACGAGAGCCACACAAGACCGTCGTCGCTGAAGGCGACAAGCAGCCGGCCGACCGAGGCGTCAGCGAACTCGTAGCCGATGCGTTCTGGTGCACTCGTGGCGCTGGGTGCGCTCACCGTGTGCCTAGCCGCACGCGCCGGGCGCCGCGCACGGAGCCGCACGGGCGAAGTCGGGCGCCGCAGCGATGCGCTCGACGAGCGCGGAGCGGTCTTGGTCGGCGTAGAGGAGGCAGGTCGTGTCCTCCTCCATCGCATCCCCCGTGCGCTGCCAGGCCTTCGTCCGGCAGCCGCGACAGATACGCGAGTACTCGCATGCCTCGGGCGAGCAGATGCCCTTCGCTTCCTGGACGTCGAGCTTGTAGAGTTCGGCGACGGCGTCTTGCAGCGACATCTCGCGAATACTGCCGATCGTCCAGTCCTGAGCGAACTGGCACGGCATGATGCCGCCCTCGGAGTTGATGTTCATGTGTCCCTTGCCCACGGGGCACGCCGAGACGATCTTCAGTCGCTCGAGTCCGTTGGAGACGTCGATGCCGCGGTCGATCAGCTTCTCGGCGACGTAGGGGATGAACGACGGCATTGCGCCGATGTCCCACTCGAGCCCCTTGACGCCACTCTCTTGCCCGGCGACGAGGTCCTCGATGATGTAGTCGGCGAGCTCGCGCCACTGCTCGGATGTGATGCGGCCGTCGTCCTCGCCCTCGCTGCGGCCCGAGGTGATGAGGTCGCAGAAGTAGATGAGCCCGCAGTCCAGATCGCGCGCCTCCTGGATGAGATCGTAGACGTAGGGCCAGGTGTCCTGGCTGATCGCGGTCTTGATTGCGACGCCGACCCCCTCCTCGCGCAGGATCTTGATCGCGTCGATGACCTTCTGACGTGTTCCGGGCACTCGAACCATCGCGTCGTGGAACTCGTCGGGGCCGTAGAGCGAGGTCGCGATCCAGTCGATGCCGTTGGACTTCAGGCGCTTGGCTGCGTCGCGGTCGATCTTCGTGCAGTTTGTGGAGACCGTGACTCTGATCCCGTACGAGCGCGCAAGCTCGAGGATCTCCCAGAAGTTCGAGCGGATCATGGGTTCGCCGCCCGAGAGGAAGAGCGCCGGCAGCTTGCGCTCGCCCATCTGGTGCACGAGGGCGATGGTCTCCTCGTCGGTGAGCTCGTTCGGCCGCTCGTGGCCGTCCGCAGCCATGTAGCAGTGGTCGCAGAGCAAGTTGCAGCGGTTCGTGATGTTCCAGATGACGTCGCTCGGTCTGCCGAGCTTGTAGGCGGTGATGGCCTTGTTCTCGACATCGGCGAGCGGGCCCTGGAAGAAGAGGGAGCGGACGTGCGCCATACGAGGCCTCCGTGCGTGATGCCCGAGCGGCGGTCGGGTGCCGCGAGGCTCCTGGGTGAGTGACGCTCATTATATGCAACGGTTGGGCCAGAACGCACCTTGTAACGTGAGTTACATACTGGAGCGTGGGGGGTGTATGCAGGAAGGCGCATATTCGGGTTCGTACGATTCCGCCGGGCGAGCGCCTATCGGGGTCGCGTGTCCTGGGGAACACTGTCCCGATTGGCGCGATTCGGGGTCGCCAATCGGGAAGGTACTGCCTACAATGCAGGTTCGCGTCGACTCGAAACACCGAGAACCGGCACGCGTATGTGGACGACACCCGTCAGGGGACGAGCGCGCCCCCGGGAGGCCCAGTGGGACCCACCATAGGATTGCCGCGGTCACTTCTCTATCACCGCTACCGAGTGCTGTGGACCTCGTTCTTCGACGGCCTCGGCGTGGAGACGGTCGCGAGCCCGCCGAGCAACCGTGCCATTCTCGACAGAGGTCTGCGCCTCGCGGTCGACGAAACGTGTCTGCCGCTCAAGATCCTGCTCGGCCACGTAGAGGCGCTCAAAGACCGCGCGGACTACGTGCTCATGCCGAGGATCGTATCCGTTGCCCGCGGTGAGACGGCGTGCGTGAAGTTCCTCGGCGCGTACGACGTCGTGCGCAATCTCGTCGAGGGTGTCGAGCTGCTCGAGTACAACGTCGACGTGCAGGCGGGAATCACCGAGCGCGCGGAACTCTGTCGACTGGGACGTGATCTTCGCGGCAAACCGCTCGCGACGCGGCTTGCCTATGAGCGTGCCAAGCGCGCCGAGAACCGATTCCTCGTCGAGCGTGCGCACACCCAAGAGATCGCGCTCGAGCAGGAAGGCCTCAAAGTGCTCGTAGTCGGGCACAGCTACAACTTGGAGGACGAACTGCTCGGCATGCCGATCGTCCGAACGCTCAAGGAGCTCGGCGTCACTCCTGTGACCGCCGAGATGCACGATCAGGGCTCGTTCCGTCGTCTTGCAGGCAGGCTTTCGAGCGACATCCCGTGGACGTACAACAAGGAACTGCTCGGGGCAGTCGAGCGCTACCGCGACCGGGTCGACGGCATCGTGTTCCTCGTCACCTTCCCCTGCGGTCCCGACTCGCTCATGACCGAACTGTGCGTACGCAGGATCAAGGACAAGCCCATCCTCGTCATCGTGCTCGACGAACTGCAGGGTGAAGCGGGACTGCGGACACGAATCGAGAGCTTCGTCGACCTCATCGAATTCCGTCAGTCTCGCGGCACGTCTCGGCGCATCATGGCGCCGCTCGCATGAGGCCGTCATGAGCGCGAGCCGTCCATCCGACCTTCGCGTGAGCTTCCCGCACATGGGCAGCTACTCGGTTCCGGTGTGCACCCTCGCCGAGATGCTCGACTGCGAGATACTCGTTCCGCCCAAGATGACAAGGCGCACGCTCGAACTCGGCGTACGCCACAGTCCCGAGTTCGTGTGCATCCCGTTCAAGTACAACCTGGGCAACTACCTCGAGGCGCTCGATTCGGGCGCGAATCTACTCATTCAGGCCGGAGGCGGGTGCCGCTTCGGCTACTACGGCGAGGTCCAGGAGCAGATTCTGCGCGACCTTGGCTACGAGTTCGAGATGATTCGACTGTTGGGCGAGTTCTCGATTCCTCACTACTACCGCCAGCTCAAGCGTGTGAATCGACGCCTGTCGATCTCACGGACGCTTCGCACCTACCAGCTCGCCCTGCGTCAAACGCAGGCGCTCGACACCGTGGAGGACTTTGCGCGCAAGAACTGCGGCTTCGAAGTCGAGGACGGTGCGTTCGAGCGCGCTCTTGGGAGCTTCCTCGGCGAGCTAGCGCACACCCGCGACGTCAAGGCGGTCGAGCGCATCGAGTCAGCGTGGCTCGCCGAGATGCAAGCCATTCCCACCGACCGACCGGATGACGCGCTGCGAGTTGGTGTTGTCGGCGAGCTCTACGTGCTGATGGAGCCGTTCTCGAACTTCTTCGTGGAGAAGGAGCTTGCGCGCCGAGGATGCGAGGTGCACCGGTTCGTTACCGTGAGCAATATGGCCTCGCACGCGGGCAAGAAGCGCTACGGACGACACATGGACGAGATGCTTTCGCTCGCGGACCCGTACCTGAAGTACCACATCGGCGCGGACGGCACGGAGAGTGTCGCAAGGACCAACAAGCTCATGCACGACGGCTTCGACGGCGTGCTGCACCTCAAACCGTTCGGCTGCATGCCCGAGGTGAATGCGATGGCCGCCCTACAGCGGCTCTCGCGCGAGCACCTGTTCCCGATCCTGTTCGTAAGCTACGATGCCCAGCTCTCCGAGACCGGGCTCAACACGAGGCTGGACGCGTTTTGCGACATGCTCCGGATGAGAAGAAGGCGGTCGGCATGAAGGCGTACCTCGGCGTCGACGTCGGATCGATCTCGAGCAAGGCGGTCGTCATCGACGGCGACATGCGCGTGCTCGCGCGCTCCTACCTGTGGACCGAGGGCAATCCGGTGCGCGCGGTCAAGCGCATCCTCGCCGAGGTGCGAGAGCAGCTGGGGGATTCGGATGTGCAGGTGGTCTCGGTCGGGACGACGGGCTCGGCCCGTGAACTCATCGGTGCGGTGCTGCGCGCGAACGTTGTGAAGAACGAGATCACTGCGCACGCCGTCGGCACGCTTTCTCGCTACCCCGACGTGCGCACGATCTTCGAGATCGGCGGCCAGGACAGCAAGGTCATCCTCGTCCGCGATGGCGTGCCGGTCGACTACGCCATGAACACGCTCTGTGCCGCAGGCACGGGATCGTTCCTCTCCTCCCAGGCTCGGCGTCTCGGGATAGCGGTCGAGGACTTCGGCGAGTACGCGATGCGATCCGAGCGGCCCACGAAGATCGCGGGGCGCTGCACCGTCTTTGCGGAGTCGGACCTCGTACACAAGGCTCAGATGGGGCATCCCACGGAGGACCTCGTGCGCGGGCTGTGCAACGCGATCGTGATGAACTACCTGAACAACGTGGGGAAGGGCAAGGAGATCCTCCCGCCCGCGGTGTTCCAGGGTGGCGTGAGCAAGAACGTCGGCGTCGTGCGTGCGTTTCGGGAGATTACCGGGCTCGACGTTGCGGTGGACGATGACGGGCATCTCATGGGCGCGATCGGCGTCGCCATCGTCGCGATGGAAAGCGGGCGCGAGCGCGAGTTCGAGTTCTCGGTCGCAGATGTCGAGTTCTCGACGCAGGGACACGACTGCGGCGGCTGCCCGAACGACTGCGAGGTCGTCGTGGTGCTCAGGGAAGGCGACCTTCTGGACGCGTGGGGTAACCGCTGCCCCCGCGGACGCGAGCGAGTGCAGGAGCGACTCGAGTTGCTTCCGGTGCCCGAGCAGGCTCGGGAAACGGGTCTGGTGAGCGACCCGGCGTAGTCGCCCTCCTCCGGGTGTGAAGATTCGTGAGGGTCTCGCCTTGTCGGCGCGCAGATTGCTATCATTGTGAATACGGGTGCAACCCGAGGACGCGATTGGGCGTGCCGACGACAGAGGAGGTGATCCAGCGTTGAGTAGTAAGAACATCGCTGCGCTGGTCCTGTCCACCGTCGATACTACGGAGGCTGTGACCGCCTAGAACGGCGGCGTTCCGGGAGACGTGAACCCGAACGCACAAAGCCACAGCACAAACGCATGAACGTCGCTGTTTGGCAGCGATGACCGAGAGGGTCGTTCCGAAAGGAGCGGCCCTCTCTCTATGCCTGCGGGGCCGAGCGCGTGCGGCGGCCCCGCGCCGCCAGAACGCCTGGTAGCCGAACGTCGGCTCGGCGTGTGACGGCCTCGCGTCGCTAGAACGCTTGGTAGATGAAGGTCGGCTCGGCGTGCGGCGCGAAGATGACGATCAGCACGATGAGCAGGGCGAGTCCGAACCCAATTGCCAGGTCGACGAGCAGATTGCGTGTCCTCGGCGTCATCGGGTTCCCTTCAACGTGATACGAGCGGGGTTGCTCACAGCAGCCTCCCGAGAACCTTCTCGGCCATCGGGACGATGTTCTCGTACACGCTCGTGTAGACGACCACCGCCGAGCGGAGCGAGGTGGCGAAGAGCACCCAGCCAAACGCGACGTAGTTGAACGTCACGAACATGCCGACCGCGTAGCCGGTACCGTGTCCGATCGGATGCCGTGCGACGCGGTTGAACCACGCCGCTCGGTGTCGCGCCCAGCCGAGTGACTCCCGCCACCAGCGCACAACGACGAGCCCGACACCGTGCCACAGTCCCCACGCCACGAAGTGCCACGCCGCTCCGTGCCACAGGCCGCTCAGCGTCATGGCGATCAGTGTGTTGCGCGCGGTCTTGAGGCGGCTGCAGCGCGAGCCTCCCAGAGGGATGAACACGTACTCGGTGATGAAACGCGTAAGCGACATGTGCCAGTGCGCCCAGAAGTCGGCGAGGTTGCGGCGGATGTAGGGCCAGTTGAAGTTCTCGAGGATAGAGAAGCCGAAGAGCCGCGCGGTGCCGATCGCCATGTCCGAGTAGCCTGCGAAGTCGAAGTAGATCTGGAACGCATAGGCATAGACGGCCACCAGCACCATGAATGGCGCCGCGCGCTCGGGACGGTAGAGCGGCCCCACGAGGTTCGCGACCGTGTCCGCGATGATGAGTTTCTTCGCGAGCCCGACCACGATGCGGCCAAGTCCGTACGAGACGCTGTTCCAATCCAGCGGGCGAGCGACGGAATGGAGGTCCTCGGCGAACCTCGGGTAGCGCTTGATGGGGCCGGCGACGATCGTGGGGAAGAACGCCGGGTACAAGACGATGTCCCGCAGGCTGAGCGCGGGCGTGCCGCGGAACACCTCGACGAGGTAGTGGATGAGCGCGAAGGTCACGAACGAGATGCCGAGCGGAGCCGCTATCGCCGGGAGCGGGAGGCGCAGCCAGTTGATGCGCGTCGAGAGCGCGTTGAACGTGCCGACCGCCATGTCGGCGTACTTGAAGGTTGCGAGGACGAGCAGGGTGAAGGCCACGCCGAAGGTGAGCCATCGGCGTGGATTCGCCGAGGAAGCGATCCGCTGTCCGATCCACCACGACGCAAGCGTGAGCCCGAGCAACAGCAGCGCGTGCGGCGGGAACGCCCACGCGTAGAACACATACGACGCCAGGATGAGGATCGTCACGCGGAAGCGCTCGGGCGCAAGCCAGTAGATGGCGAACGTGAGGGCCACGAAGATGCCGGCGAGCCAGGTCCCGAACGCCATCAGCGATCTCCCTCTGGCACCGACGCCCGGCGTCTCGTCTCGGCGGCTTTGAGAAGCAGCTCCAAGTCAGGCTGCATGGCCTCTGCCAGCACCGCGTAGCCCGCCCCGAGCGGGTGGTGCGAGTCCGAGATGAGCTTGCCCGGCACGGAGTCCGTGTATGCGTAGAAGCTTGCGCCGTGGCTTTCGACGATCTCGCGCACGCGCGCGAGGTTGGCTTCGTACGAGGCACGGTCCCACAGGTCGAGCTTGTCGAGCAGCACCGAGTCGACCGGCCCGGCGAACACGACCACGCGTACCCCGGCCTCGCGCGCGGCGTCGAGCGCAGCAGTGAGGTAGCGCATGTTGACGTTGTCCGCAGTGAGCGGCGGCACGCTGAACGCCTTCTTGATCTCGGCCAGCGGCAGGCTCGACGGTGACTTCTTGCCGTAGAGTGGCGGGCCGAACACGTCGGCGCGCAGCCGGTTCACCCGATGGTTCAGTGCCGAGGCGGGCCGGTCGCCGAAGAGCGCCGCAGCGAGGTAGTCGCGTAGCGCGTAGAGGCGCCAGACCCGGGCCACAACGTCGGTGAGGCGCTTCTCGAGGGGCGGCGCCGTGGCGGTTGCGGCACCCGTGGTCATCAGGTCGGCCGGCACGGATGCGAGCGAGCTCGCTGCGGTCCGGTAGAGCTCGGGGTAGCGCCGAAACACCCTGGGTTCGTTGTAGAAGCGCATGTCGAGATTCACGGCGATGACGTCCACTGCGTGACGCCCCGACAGGTCGGCGATCACCGGAAGCATGTCGTTCGCGTGCGCGCCGTTCATGCCGAGGTTGTAGACGCTTGCTGCGCGGTCCTGTGCCCGGTAGCGCTTCTGTAGCTGCGCGCTCAGCGTCTCCCAGCGCTCCGCGAACCCGCCCCAGACGATGGAGTCGCCGAGCACGGCGATCCGCACGTTCGGGTCTCGACGCATGGCGGCCACGTACTGGTCGTAGCCCATCGTCGTACGGTTGGGGAGCCGGAAGTCCGACGGCAGCGGGTAGGGTAGCGGCAGTCTCAGCAGAAGATCGAGCACGACGAGGAAGCCGAGGGCGAACACGAGGGCTCTCGGGCGCACCCGCCAGAGTGTGCCCCGCCCCTCACTACTCGTCGCCGCGACTCCGTGGTTGAGTTCGTCATCGTTCGCTCTGCGCCACACGCAGCTCAGTGTAGCCGCTTCAAACCGCCTAGGCGTGCGACGCGGTGGACGGGCGCTGCCCGGTCGGCAGCAGAGGGTGCCTGCGGACGAACCGCAGCAGCAGGCTTAGGCCGACGGCCACGGAGATGCCAGCCGACACGCCGAAGTACACTCCCAGTTCGCTTGGAAGGCCGGCCCCCGCAAACGACTTCTGGAGCAGCATCGGAAGCCCGAACAGCGCGGCATAGAGCCAGAACCTCGGGGACGCGAAGGCGAGTGCGATCGTGCCCGACACGAACGTCACCACACCTGCGAGCAGCACGGGCACAAAGTAGCCGTCAGCCAGCTTGGCGACCCACGGAAGAACGAACGGCAGACCCACGCTGACGAGCAGCGAGATCAGGATGGCGAACATCACGATCGCTTGGCGTCTCTCCAGATCGGCCGTCTGGTCGGGATGGTCTATCCGGCGGTAGGTCACGTGTCTTCGAACGAACTCGAATCCCGCGAATAGCGCGATCAACGACAAGAGAAGAGCCGCCTGGGCCGCCAACGGAGTCTCGGCGGCGGACCCCCGGCCGAGTGCCGCGTACGCAATCAGCACGAGCACGAGCATGCCGATCAGGACGTCCAACAGCCCGTCACTCACGACCTCGTGATAGCCGCGCACACCCTCGTCGCGCGGTGCGTGTCTCATGTCGAACACCTCCCAGCGGGAGGCACAGCCTAGAGCTGCATGCCCGGGCCGCCGGTGTCGTAGTCCACGACCTTGTAGACGTGGTCGTGCTCCCGTGCATGCTCCACCACGCGGATGCCCACGTCGGCCCCGGGCTCGGCGTGTGACAACTGGTGGTGCTCCGCCTCCATCGATCCGACACTCTGCTCGAAATCGCTCGTGTGTCCCACCACGTGGATGTGCTCGCCCACGTTGAGCGGGGCCGTCAGATGAACGCCGGCCACCCCCAGATCCGACCAGTAGTGAGTGATGACACCCACGTCCTCCTCGTGCATCGGTGCGTGCTCCTGCATCGATAGCACCTCCCCACGTCGTGGTTCTTCGGCATGTTGTATGTACCCGCGTGGCCACGGGGTCTTCGGTCCTCTCTCGGACTGTCACCGAAGATTCTTCGCCAAACCCCTTGACTAGTGCGAACTTCGTAGTAGTATTCTCCGCGACTAGTATTATGTTCACACTATTGGTGGGTAAACAGCAGCAGGAGACTACGAATAGGAGGTGGGTTGTGGACACAGCGGACGAAGCCATGCTCCGCAAGTTCCAGAAGGAACTGAACGCTGGGACCGTCGCGCTCGTGCTCCTCGCCATCCTCGACCGCACCGCAGAGCCGCTCTACGGCTATCAGATCGCGAAGCGTATCGAGGGGGCGTGGCAGGAAGTAGCGCCGGTCAAGCAGGGAACGCTCTACCCGGTCCTGCGTTCCATGGAGGAGAACGGTCTTCTGGCGAGCCGGGTCGAGCCGAGCGTTTCGGGACCGCCGCGCAAGTACTACGTGATCACCGACCGCGGGCGGGCGGTGCTCGGCGACTGGAGGGCGGCGTGGTTGCGAACTCGCGACTTCGTCGATGCGACATTGGAGGGGAACGTTGGCTAATACAGTCGAGGAATACCTCGCGGAACTCAGAACTGCACTTGCGGGATCGGATCCCGCGCTCGTTCAAGATGCGCTCTACGACGCCGAGGACTTCCTGCGGAGCGCCATCGCCGAGAACGGCAACACGCCCGAGGGCGTTGCGGCCGCGATCGACGCATACGGAACTCCCGAGGAGATCGCGTCTGCATATCGCGACGCCGAAGCTACAGCGGCGGTCGTGCTTCGCCCGCCGACGCGCCGGCCGGCGACCACGTGGTGGGGCCAGTTCTTTGGCATCATCGGCGATCCGTCGGCGTGGGGCGCGCTCTTCTACATGCTGCTCTCGCTGGCGACGGGCATCTTGTATTTCACGGTGGTGACCACCGGGCTCTCGGTCGTGTTCGGCACGATCATCCTCATCGTCGGGATTCCGCTCGCGCTGCTCTTCATCGCGGCGGTACGCGCTATCTCTCTTGCCGAAGGCCGCCTCGTCGAAGGGCTCCTCGGAGTGAGGATGCCGAGAAGGCCCCGCGTGGCACACACCGGCAACATGTGGGAGCGCGTGAAGGGTTGGTTCACCGACTACCGCACGTGGACCACCATGCTCTACATGCTCCTGCAGCTCATGCTCGGAATCATCTACTTCACGCTCGTGGTGACCGGGCTGGCGACCTCGGTCGCCCTGTTTGCCGCGCCGTTCATACAGGTGATCTTCGACACCCCGATTGCTCGGGACTTCACGTACGGCTACTACCTGTACCCGTGGGCGATGCCGTTCGTGATGATCGGCGGGGTGCTGCTGTTCTTCGGAACGCTTTGGATGGCCAAGGGCATCGGCTACCTGCACGGCCAGTACGCCAAGGTGATGCTCGTTGGCAGAACGGAAGGGGGTGCGTGATGAAGCGCACAACTGCAATCGCACTCGTGCTCGTCGCCTGTGTGGCGCTCGTCTCCCTGACGGGCTGCTACCGACAGGAACTGCCCGAGAGCCAGAAGATTCACATCGGTGATGGCGCGGCAACGGGTCCGGCAACGACGGACAGCCCGGCGATCCCGCTCGACGGGGCCGAGTCACTGGATGCGACCATTCGCATGAGCGCCGGACAGCTCACGCTCGAAAGCGGTGGGGCTGATGCTCTGGAGGCCGACTTCGAGTACCGGCCTGCGTCGCTCAAGCCGACCGTCTCCTACCAGGTGGAAGGCACGCCGACGGTGGGTGTTCTGATCGTCGACCAGTCCGAGTTCAGGCCGAGCATGCTCGGAGATGGAATGAACACGTGGGAGCTGCGGCTCGCCAAAGACGTGCCGCTCGACCTCCGGGTCGACCTTGGCGCCGGAGAGGGTGACCTGTTCTTTACCGACCTTGGTCTTCGCAATCTCGAGATGAACATGGGTGCCGGAGACGTGACGCTCGACTTCGGTGGCGACTGGGACCACGACGTGAATGGTCGCGTGCAGGCGGGCGTGGGGCAGCTCACGCTCAAGTTCCCGCGGGACGTAGGCGTGCGCGTGACTGGACGCGAAGGCGGCATCGGCGAGTTCGTCGCAGACGACGGATTCGAGGAAGACGGCAACGCCTTCGTGAACCATGCGTACGGCGAGAACACCACGACCATCGAGATCTCGGTCGCGCGCGGTATTGGTGAAGTCAGACTCGAGACGGTGCGCTAGGCGCACCACTCGCTTCGGAGAGGAGTAGGGAAGATGGAAGCCCTCGTGTTCTTTGGATTGATCGCCGCCGGTGTTGCGGCCGGCGTGGTGGCTATAGCGCTCGCACTCAAGGCGTCGTTTTGGATCCTGTTCGCCGTGGCACTGCCGCTGTTCTGGCTGTGGATGCTCATCGATGCCATAGCCCGGCGCACTGAGGACTACCCGTCGAAGAGCACGAACGAGAAGATCCTCTGGATCGTGCTCATGATCGTGTTCCAGGTCTCGGCGGCCGTGTACTGGTTCATGGTGTGGCGCGCGGCGCGGAGCCGAGAGACCGCTGCTGCGAAGCCGCCGGCACCTCAACCGCAGGTCGGGATGGTGCCCGCGCCCCAGCCGGCGGCACCCGCCCAGCCCCCCGCGGTGTAGCTGGGACGCCCAGGCGTCTCACCACCGCTGTCGCACGCGACCCCGTGGCCGCCCGCCGCGGGGTCGCGGTGCGCCCGAAGGACTGATGATTGCCGCGATTGCGCCGGGGCGAACTACGGCCTAGAACGGGCCGTCAACCCGAGGGCCTCACAGGGACGCAGGTCGGAGTTCAAATCCCAGATGGCCCAGAGCATCACTGTGGCCGGGACGCCGGGATCGTCCGTCAGCATCGACTTGATGGAGTCCATGTGTGCGCGTCGAGCAGCGAAGGGCGCCTGGGCCGCTCGTAGCGCGGGGGCTCGGGAAGCTCGAGCAGCCGATGCACGGTGGTGCGGCTCATGCCGAGGCGCTCGGCGATGTGCTTCTTCGAGAGGTGCTCGTGCTCGTGCAGGCGGCGGACCTCGGCCCAATCATGCACTGTGTACACTCGCTTCCTCCTCGGTCCGCAGGGGCCCTGCGACCGAGGGTGCATCGAATACCGGTCACGCGCTACGCGGTGTCCAGTTTTCGAGCGGCGTAATGTGCACAGTATTCAGGCGGCGTCGACACCTCTACTTCGTTTCTGAGGTTCTGACAGCAACGGTGACAGCGGCGGGGTTCGGCCCACCCATCGCGGTCGCGCGTCGGCTGAGCGGCCTACGCCTACATCCCCATCAAGCAGCTCCCGAAGTACCACGGTCCCGAATCCTGACCTGAGACAGGCGTGACGAGATAGCTACCCTCCATCGGCACCGAGAGGTACCGGTCCGCGAATGGGGCAAAGGAGACAAGGTAGGTCACGCCCGGCGTGACGTCGAATCCCCACGCGCCCATCCCGTCGGTCGACGTGATCTCTAGGGGGTTGCCGAGCGCGTCGCCGAGGATGATCGTTGAGCCGGCCAGTGCCGGTTCACCTGACTCGCCCTGTTCCCACGCGCCGTCTTGGTTGAGGTCGTCGAACGAGAACCCGAAGAGCCGGGCGTTGGCGAGCACCGGGACCGTCAGCTGTGCCGAGTCGGACACCGCACGGCCGTACTGGTCCCGGGCGGTCACGGTGGCCGTACTGGTGGTGGTCTCGGTCAGAACCGCGGTCTTCGTGAAGGTCAGGCTTGCTCCCGGGGCAAGTGGTCCGGGTGTGGTCGCGACCTCGCCCAGCTTGTCGTCGGCCACGACGATGTCCAGAAGCGGCTCATCTCCCACGTTGGCGATCACATAGCTATAGGTCACGCCGGCACCCTTGCTCAACCCAGTAGTGGGAGCGTCGGACGTCTTGACGATGGCGACGGCGGACTTGGGGAGGATGCGTGGAGTCCGGGCGACCTTGACAGCCACCCACCTGCCGAAGAAGCCGACTCCGGGCGCGTCAGCCACCGAGAACGCGCGGACGCCTTTGCGCGTGCGCATGCCGGCAGCCGGATGACCCGGTGTCGATTTCGCCAGGTGCGCCTTGAATGTGATGGTCGCCGATTGCCGAGGCGCTAGCGTGAGCCCGGCAGGGAAGGTCGTGCGCAGCCAGCCGCGGACGGCCTTGTCCTGGGTCGCCGGAGCGATCGCGCCACCCCAGTCGGTGGTGTAGTCGAAGAAGGTCACACCGTGCGCGAAGCCCGTGACTTGAAGCGCGAAGCCTCCCACGACGGCTGTCGTGGTCTTGCTGGGGTTGGTGACAGTGAGTCGGAACGGCACGAGATCGCCCTCCGCATACGGTCCGATCTCGACGGTGGTCCAGCCCTTCTTGGCGCTGAAGCCCTCGTGCCTCCACTTGACGTTGACGGCGCAGTTCTTCGGCGATGGCGCAGCGAGCGCCGTGCTGCCGCCGACGAACGCGAGCGCTATGGCCAGGAATGCCACTGCGGCGAGCCGTCTGCGCGAGGCAATCAGGGATTCGATCGACCGCATGTCTATCACCCTCCTGCGTCGTTGGTTCGGAACGACCGCTTCCAGCAATGAATCGGCAAAGACGTGCGGGCCCGCGAGCAATGTGCTGTGACGTGCGGCACTGTAGCCCGGGTCGAGTGACTCCTTGAGCGTTCTACCTGCTACGAACGCGCTAGCCGCGGTTCGAAGCGCATCGACTGTGGCCCACCGTGAATGAACGAGGGCCGCGGAAGGGTTCACCTGGACGCCCCCGGAGGGATGTCCTTCTCGGCTTCACTTTGAAGCCGACACGCCGAAGGCGACCGCTCGTTCGGACCAGTTCCCGGCTGCGTCGCGCGCGAAGGCCGTGTACACCCACTCCACCTCGGCGGTGGCGGCCTGGTCCACACACGTCTGAGCGGATCCCTCGTACACGAGCCGCTGGTTCGAGCCGCTCACCGATGCGTCATTGGGGCCTACGGCAGCATGGCCGTCTTTGGAGGCGAGAACGCGCACGGCCGCGAAGTCCACCCCCGGATTCAGCCACGACAGTCCGATCGGCCCTCCCGTGTCGAGGTCGACCGCCAAGAAGGCCTCTACCGGAGCGGGGGGAGTGGTGTCGGGAGGGGGAGGAGGCGGCGCTGGCTTGGTGCCGTAGTGGTAGATCGTGCCCTGCTCCCCGACCGCCCAGCCGTTCTCGGAGGACACGAAGTCCAGGGCCAGCAGCTGGGGCATCCCGCGCAGCTTCTTGACGCTCCACGTCTTGCCGCCATCGACGGTGGAGAGTACGTCGCCCCCCGCGGTTGAGATCATGATCGGTCCGCCGAGGTTGCTGAGACACCAGCCCGCCTTCCTGGACACGAACTCCGGCTTGCGCCGCCAGCCCCTCGCGAGCACTCGCCACGTTGTTCCGCCGTTCGAGGTGCCCACGATGCGAGCCGAGCTACCCCAGCCCACTTGAGCCCACGCTGTGTCCTTGTCGAAGGCCTCTATCCAGTACAGGGCGTTGACTGCCGCGCTGCTACTCGAAATGACTCCGGGATTGCGCTGCGCACGCCA
>CAYGYT010000019.1:40151-42713 GCA_964354215.1 uncultured Eubacteriales bacterium
GGCGTCTCCCGTGCGAAGGATCGAGGGCCCCGGCCCGCTCCATCCGTAGGTGCCAGTGCCCACGAAGTCGTGCGCCTCTCCGCCCTTGAAGCCGTTGAGCGCGAGCGCACGCCACGTCGCACCCCCGTTCGAGGTGACGTAGAGCCTGCTGGGCTTGTGCGCGAGCGCCTCCTTGAGGCTCGCGTATCCTGCTGTGAGATAGCCCTTTGTCGGACTCACGAACTGCGCCCAATCGAAGCGGTTGATGCCCGGCGGAGTCTTGAGCACTCTCCAAGTCTTCCCGCCGTCCGCGGTCCCCAGAAGGCGGCACGGGGACCACTGGGTAGCGCGTGAGTCCATGGCCCATGCGTGGTAGGCGTCTACGCCTTGGATCCAGATGACGTCATTCGTGGTTGAAGACGCCTGCTTCTTCCATGTGGTGCCGCCGTCCGTGGTGTGGAGGATCGTCCCTGCCGCCCCCGCTGCCCAGCCCACACGTGCGTTCGCGAACGAGACGCAGTCGAGCCGCGCTCTGGTTCCCGAGGATTGCGCGTACCAGGACACTGCACTCCCCGAGACCGCAGTCCGGGAACTCGAAACCGCACCGACCGACATCAGCGAGCTGAGTGCTAGGCCGAGCGCGAGCGTGCAGCAGCGCACTGCGCGGCAGGGCCGACTGCCGGGTCTGCTCCTCATTGCGCCGCCTCCTTACCCCGTCAAGGCGGACTGTGCGGCGAACGTACTCCCGCACGCGCACTGCGGTCAATTGCCGCCAGGCCGCACGTCGCGTTCCGCGGGGTCGCGTTGCGTTCGGCAAGCGTGTGCCTGGCCGGGTGCGAGGCCGTCCGCGCGACGCGTTCCGATGCGGTCCGGAGGTCAGGCCTGTGCGGGCGGTTGTGCGTCGGCTCGGCTTGAGAAGAACCGCTCGACAAGGTTCGCTGATGTGACGACAGTGGCGCCCAACACGCCCGCAGCGATCATGAAGACCGCGGGGTCGGCAACCTCACTGTCACCCGTTCCAGAGACCGCTATCGAGATCTCCACGGCGGCGAATACCGCGATCGCGATGGTGGCGAGGAGACGCGCGACGTCCAGTGCTACGTGGTCGCGACGGCTGTCCGGCAAGTCCCGGAACGCATCGATGTCGAGCAGGGCGATCACGACGAGTAGCGCGACGACGACCAGAGCGAGGTAGACGAGAGCGCCGGCGCGCTCGGACGAGGTGATCTTGGAACCCAGCCAACCGAAGAGGACACCTGGCACAAGCACGACCATGATCGCTGCGCCGCCCAGCGGGAAGCCGATGACCGCACCGAGGACGGCGAACCTCGTGAAGCGGTGACCGGTCAGCCGCCATGCAAGGGTGGGTCCGACAACGAAGCCGCCCACTTGGAGCAGCCACGAGATCAGTGAGAGAGCGAAGGCGGAACCACTCCCGCCTGGCTCGCCCAGCGGGGCGACCCCCAGGGCGTCAAGACCGAATGCCGCTCCCATCATCACGGCGAACGTCCCCGCGGTGATCAGGAAGCCATCGGCGGCCAGCATGAACGCGTCGCGCTTCGTCGAACCGGAACCGGACGACATGACGCCTCACCCCCCCCGTTGCACCGCGCGGCGGATCTCTCGGCGCCGCGATCGCTCCCGGACTGCCCCGCCCATTTCGCTCTCCCCGTTTGGCGGGCGAGATGCAGCTCTCTCCAAAGCATATGCCCGTGAAGCCCTCGCGCATATAGCCTCGCGTGCTTCCAGGAGCGCACGTGCCGAGGGATAGTAGCAGCTATGACGGTCTGAATGATTGGCGCAGACGCCTATGGCGAGGCTGCTACGAAAGCCGCTAGAGTGGGCAGAAGACCGCATAGACCTAGGGAGGACGCATGATCATCACGACGACCGACGCAATAGAGGGACACAGGCTTGTCGAGTACAAGGGCGTGGTCTCTTCAACGGCCATTCACGCTGTAGCAGTCGGCAAGGACATCAGAGCTATCGGGCGCAACCTCGTCGGCGGGCGCGCCACCGTCTACGAGAACGAAGTCGATGAGGGCCAGGTCGAAGCGATGGCCGAATTGCAGGAGGCTGCCGAGAAGCTGGGCGCGAACGCCATCGTCGGTGTGAGCATCGACTACGAGGCGGTCGCCGACAAGATGCTCATGGTCAGCATGACCGGCACGGCCGTCGTGATCGACTAGCCGCATCACGCTGCAACGCACGTCGGCAACGTCGCGGAGGGGACACCAACGCATGGACAAGGACTCGAGACCCGGAAACGCTAGCCAGGCCAACCCGCAGCAGCCGCCGACGGCGCCCCCGCCGGTCGAGCGGTCGGTGCTGCCAATCCCCCCTGATCCCTTCAAGGGCACGATCGGGCTGCGGTCCAGCGAGTCCACGCCGTCCTTCCCGCGCGCCGTGACTCCGCCGGACGGGGCCCCGAACGTCGTCCTCATCCTGCTCGACGACGTGGGCTTCGGTGCGTCCAGCACCTTTGGCGGGCCTATCGACACCCCCACGCTCCAGCGATTGTCCGACACCGGGCTGCGCTACGACCGCTTCCACACCACGGCGGTGTGCAGCCCGACCCGTGCG
>CAYGYT010000020.1:0-35129 GCA_964354215.1 uncultured Eubacteriales bacterium
GGTCCGGAAGGAAGCAGCCATAAGCGGCCCCTGACGAGCGTCCGGGCCCGCTCGGGGCGCTCTCGGGCAGATGCCGCTGCGGTCGCCGTCACAGGCGCCCCGTATACTCTTCGCGAAGACACTCTCTCGGATGGATCCGATGGCCCGCACCTCCCTGTACCGCACGTATCGGCCGCAGACGTTCGACGACGTTGTCGGCCAGTCGCACGTCACTCGAACGCTGCGCAACGCGGTCGCCGAGGGCATGGTCGCCCACGCCTACCTGTTCACCGGGCCTCGTGGCACCGGTAAGACGACCGTGGCCCGCATTCTCGCCAAGGCACTCGAGTGCGAGAAGGGCCCAACGCCCGAGCCCGACGGAACGTGCGAAGCGTGTATCGAGATCGCCGAGGGACGCCATCCGGACGTGTTCGAGCTCGACGCAGCCTCGCGCACGCAGGTTGATGTCGTGCGCGAAGAGATCATCGGCCGACTTGCTTACGCTCCGTCGCGCGGCCGCTGGAAGGTCTACATCATCGACGAGGTGCATATGCTCTCGATCTCGTCGTTCAACGCGCTGCTCAAGAGCATCGAAGAGCCGCCCCCCCACGTGATCTTCATCCTGTGCACGACGCACCCGCACAAGGTGCCCGAGACGATCCAGTCCCGCTGCCAGCGCTTCGATTTCCGACGCATCGGCGTGGAGCACCTCGTTGAACGCCTTCGCTTCATCGCGGATGCTGAGAGCATCACCGTGGCCGATTCGGCGCTCTCGCTCATCGCCAAGCATGCGGCGGGCGGGATGCGGGACGCCATCGCCACCCTCGAGCAGCTTGCGGCGTTCACCGGCGACCAGATAACCCTCGACGACGTTGAGGGGCTGCTCGGCGAAGTCGACCGCGCACTTCTCTTCGAAGCAGCCGACCTCGTCGCACGTCGCGACATCGCGGGCTCATTCCGGTTCGTTGCCCGCCTCACCGAGAGCGGCGCTGATCTCGCCGAGTTCGTGCGAAGCTTCACTGGCCACGTCCGCGACCTCTACGTCGCCCAGGCGGTCGGCGACGCCACCGGCATCGTGGACACAACGTCGGAAGACCTCGCCCGCTTGACCTCGCAGGCCGCGGCCTTCGGGGCGGACCGGCTTGGCCGCTTGCTCGACGTGCTCGCCGAGCTCGCCTCTGAGATGCGGTGGTCTTCGGACCCGCGGCTTTCGCTCGAGGTAGCTTTCACGCGTCTCGCGCGCCCCCAAGGCGAACTCACGCTCGAGGCGCTCGCCGAGCGGCTGGAAGTACTCGAACTTGGCGGAGTCACTGCTTCCGCTGCACCAGTTCCGCCGGTCGCTGCGGCCGAAGCGACTCGGGCCCCGGTGTCCACAAGCGGCGATGCGCCGAAGGCCCCGGTTGCGAGCAGCGCCCCGGACGAGCCCGCACCCGCGACGCCTCCTGCCTCGGCGCCTCCCGCCATCGCGTCGACCCCCTCTGTCGAGCGCGTGCAGATCTACGAACCACAACCCTCGCCGAAGCTCGATCGTGCGCGTGTGAAGCGCGCCTGGCCTGCGGTCGTGGCCGAAGTGCACAAGCAGAAGCCCGCGCGCGCGACGACGTTCGTGAACACGGAGGTGGACGTCGACTCGGACGGTCTGACCCTCGTGATCGAGTTCCCGCGCGAGGAAGCGTTCACTATCAAGCTCGCCGATGAGCCGGACACACGCCAGCTTCTCAAGCGCGCTCTGGCGGTCGTTCTCGGCAGTGCGCCGCCGTTCCGCTTCCAGCTGGGACGCGGCGCCCCACAGCAGATGCCGGGACCGGAGGTTCCTCGGCGTACCGACGTGCCACCGGCGACGGTTCCCGACGAGACGACCACTGCGCCCGGCGACACGGGCGCGTTTCCCCGCGTGAGCGCTCCGCCGCCCGAGCCTGCCGACGACGTGGAACGGCTGCTCATGCACGGGCTCGGCGCCGAGATCATCGGCGAGCACGTCCACGAATCACCCGACTGGAAGGACGAACAGTGAACATCAACAACATCATGAAGCAGGCGCAGAAGATGCAGGCCGGCATGGCCAAGGTACAGGAAGAGCTCAAGGACGAGCGCGTGGAGGCCTCGGCCGGCGGGGGAACGGTCAAGGTCGTCATGAGCGGCGACATGCAGGTCATCTCGGTCACGATCGATCCGGCCGCGGTCGATCCGGAGGACGTGGAGCTCCTGCAGGACATGGCAGCCGCGGCCATGAACGAGGCGGTGCGCATGGCCCAAGAGGTCGCGGCACAGAAGATGGCGGCGGTGACCGGCGGGATGAACATCCCCGGCCTCGGCATCTAGCGCATGCGCTACGCGCCTTCGATCGAGCGGCTGCTCGAGGAACTCGAGCGCCTGCCGGGCATCGGCCCCAAGTCCGCGCAGCGCATCGCGTACTACGTCCTGCGCACCGACGCCGACTCGGCGCAACGCCTCGCCGACGCGATCGTTGAGGTCAAGCGCACCATCCACTTCTGTCCCCGCTGCTTCAACTTCGCGCAAGGCGAGCTGTGCGGCGTGTGCGCCGACCCGGAGCGCGATACGAGCATCATCTGCGTCGTGGAGGAGCCGAGAGACGTCGTCGCAGTCGAGCGGACAGGCGAGTTCTCGGGCATCTACCACGTGCTTCACGGGGCGATATCGCCCATCGACGGCATCGGCCCGGATCAACTGCGGATGCGCGAACTGATAGAGCGCTTGGGCGACGAATCCATCGCCGAGGTGCTGATAGCCACTAACCCGAACGTGGAGGGCGAGACCACGGCGCTCTACCTCGCGCGCCTCATCAAGCCGCTCGGCATCCGCGTGACGCGCATCGCCTCGGGGCTTCCTGTCGGAGGCGATCTGGAGTATGCCGACGAGGTGACGCTCGGCCGCGCTCTCCAGGCGCGCCGCGAGCTCTAACCAGCGTCGCGCACCCGTCCGTTCCACGCATCACTCGGCGCGCAGCGAGCTGGCAGTATCTGCCTACCGTTCACCGATTGTGCACAGCCGCTCGCCGCTGGAAGCAGGCGGTATGCAGGCCCGCACCGAACGTCTCCGTATCCTTGTGTGACCCACCCGCCGCCCGCCGGGTCAGGTACACTCTGTTCCCCCGTCGGAACCGCGGGTGACTCCAGGCAAGAGAGGAGACCGCATGCAGGAACTCACTGAGATTCGCTGGCATGCGCGCGCCGGACAGGGCGCGGTGACGGCAGCCAAGCTCGTCGCCGAGACCGCCCTCGAGCTCGACCGGTACATGCAGGCCATGCCCGAGTACGGGCCTGAGCGCATGGGCGCGCCGATCCAAGCATTCACGCGGATCAGCGAAGAGCCGATCGAGATCCACAACAACATCGAGAACCCGAGCGTGGTCGTCGTGCTCGATGAGACCCTCCTGAGCTTCGTCCCGGTGACCAAGGGCCTGACCAAGGGCGGCGCGGTCATCGTTAACACCTGCAGTCCTCCCGGGCAACTGCGCGGCGCCCTCAAGGTCGAGGGAGGCCACGTCGCCAGCATCGACGCGTCCGGCATTGCTATGGAGACGCTCAAGCGCGACATGCCCAACACGCCGATGATCGGCGCGCTGGCCCGCGTGACGGGCCTGTTCACGCTCGACCAGGTCCGCGATCACGTCGCGAAGACCTTCGGCAAGAAGTTCGCGCAAGACGTCATCGACGCGAACCTCGCGGCCGTGACCCGGGCGTACGAGGAGGTGCAGGTCGCGTGAAGTGGGACATCAGCAAGATAGATACGTGGCAGGCCGAGGAGTTCCCTCGCGGCGCCTGCATCCCGGAGTCCGGCAACTCCCAGTACTACATCACCGGCGGGTGGCGCAGCGAGCGCCCGTACCGCTCGGACGAGAAGTGCACGCAGTGCCTGCTGTGCTGGGTCTTCTGCCCCGACACCTCCGTCAACGTCGAGGATGAGAAGGTCACCACGTTCGACCTGGACCACTGCAAGGGCTGCGGTGTGTGCGCCAACGAGTGCCCCGCCGACGCCATCACCATGGTGCCCGAGGGCTGCGAACTGCCGGAGGGGATCTAGATGCCTGAGCAGAAGACCATCGCCATTACCGGCAACATCATGGTGGCCGACGCGATGCGCCAGTGCGCGCCGGACGTCATGGCCGCCTATCCCATCACGCCGCAGACGACCATCGTCGAGGAGTTCGCGAAGTACGTGGCGCAGGGCCGCGTGCACACCGAGTACGTCACGGTCGAGTCCGAGCACTCGGCGATGAGCGCGTGCGTCGGCGCCTCGGCGGCAGGGGCCCGCGTCATGACCGCGACCTCGAGCCAGGGTCTCGCGCTCATGTGGGAGGAGCTGCACATCGCCGCCGGCATGCGGCTGCCAATCGTCATGGCCAATGCGAACCGGGCGCTCTCGGCGCCGATCAACATCCACTGCGACCACTCCGACGTCATGGGCGCGCGCGATACGGGCTGGATCATCCTGTTCGCCGAGACGGCGCAGGAGGCCTACGACAACACGATCATGGCGTGCCGAATTGCCGAGCACCCCGACGTGCTGTTGCCGGTCATGAGCTGCCTCGACGGCTTCATCACCACGCACTCGATCGACCGCGCCGAGGTTATGGACGACGCGACCGTGAAGGCGTTCGTCGGCGACTACCACCCCGAGAATGCGCTGCTCGATGTCGAGAACCCGGTCAGCCACGGCAACTTCGCCGGACTGGGTGGACCGTACTTCGAGTTCAAGAAGTCGCAGCGCAACGCGATCGATCGCTCCGCCGCTGTCATCCGCGATGTGGCCGACGAGTGGTCGACGATCTGCGGTCGGCCCTTCGGCATGATCGAGGGCTGGGGTATGGAAGACGCCGACCTGGCGATCGTCGTTATCGGATCGACCGCCGGGAACGCGCGCCACGTCGCGCGCGAGCTGCGCGACCAGGGCGCTCGCGTAGGCGTGCTCAAGGTCCGCGTCTTCCGGCCGTTCCCGTTCGTCGAGATCGCAGCGGCTCTGTCAGGCTGCAAGGCCGTCGCCGTGCTGGACCGCTCTGAGTCGTTCGGCGCCGAGGGCGGCCCGCTGTTCCTCGAGGTCAAGAGCGCGCTCTACGACGCCGAGAATCGCGTACCGGTGATCGACTACATCTACGGTCTTGGCGGGAGCGACGTGAAGCTCGACCACATCCGTCAGGTCTACAGCGACCTGTCCGACCTCGCCGACGGGGTCCAGCAGCCCGGTCGGCTCGTCTACCTCGGAACCCGGTAGGAAGGAGGATCGATGCCAAACCTCAAGGAACTCACGCACCGTGAAGACCGTCTCGCCGGCGGCCACCGCCTCTGTGCGGGCTGCGGCGCCTCGATCGCTGTTCGGCAGATCCTCCTCGCTGCGGGAGAGGAGCCGATCGTCTCGGGATGCGCGACGGGATGCCTCGAGGTCTCGACGACCATCTACCCGTACACGTCGTGGCGCACGCCGTTCATCCACAACGCATTCGAGAATTCCTCGGCGACCATCTCGGGTGTCGAGGCGGCCTTCAAGGGTCTCAAGCGCGCGGGCAAGATACCTGCCGACAAGAAGGTGAAGTTCGTGGCCTTCGGTGGCGATGGCGGGACGTACGACATCGGTCTGCAGGCGCTCTCGGGCGCGATGGAGCGCGGGCACGACATGGTGTACGTCTGCTACGACAACGGCGCGTACATGAACACCGGCATCCAGCGCTCCTCGGCGACACCGCGTGGCGCGTGGGCAACGACCGCCGAGGTCGGCAAGGCGCAGCAGGGCAAGATACAGCGGCGCAAGGACCTCACGTCGATCATCGCCGATCACGGCGTCCCGTACGCCGCGCAGGCCTCAATCAGCCACTGGAAGGACCTCACGAACAAGGCCGAGAAGGCGTTCGCGATCGAAGGCCCTGCGTTCCTGAACGTGCTGGCGACCTGCCCCCGTGGTTGGCGCACGCCGTACAACAAGTCGGTCGAGATCGCCAAGACGGCGGTGCAGACCCGCTGGTGGCCGCTGTTCGAGGTCGAGAACGGCGAGTGGCGTCTCACGCAGAAGGTCATGAACCCGAAGCCGGTCGAGGACTTCTTCAAGCCGCAGGGACGCTTCAAGCACCTCTTCAAGCCGGAGAACGCGGAGCTTCTTGCTGCGATCCAGGCCGACGTCGACGCATACTGGGGCTACCTCACGAAGCGCTGCGGCGAGTAGCAGCCGTTCAGTCGTTCGGTACATCAGCTGGCACGTGTGCGCATACGCGGACCCCGCCCGGCGGCGGGGTCCGCTCGCGACAGACGTCCGCGACGGAGCGAGCGCCCACGGGCGTGTCTGGGGGCATATCCGGCGATGCAGTAGAATCGCCCCAGACGCCCCATGCGAGATGCTCCCAACGACATGTTTGCGGGATCCGATGCGGAACCTTCCGCCGCCGAGCGCACCGCTCGCGAGCTCGCACTTCTGTACGAGGTCAGTCGTGACCTCGGCTCGTCCCTCGATCTCGACGACGTTCTGGACGCGCTTCTCGACGCGTCGCTGCGGCTGGCCGCAGCACCGCTCGGCTACGTGGTGCTCCGCGACCGCGAGTCGGGGACCCAGTTCCTGCGCTGCACGCGAGGCATCGGACACGCCGCGGCGCGAGGGCGCCGCTCCTCGATCGCCGATTGGGTGCTCGAGCAGGGGCGGCCGCTCGTGGTGAACGCGTCCGAGTCGAATGACGCGAGCGGCGACTCCGTGACAGGTGCCGCCGCCGCTGTCGGCGTACCCCTCGTGTCGGCGGCGGGCGTCATCGGTGTCGTTGTCGTCGCCGACGACGCCACCGACCGACATTTCGGGGCGGACGAGGTACGCTTGCTCGCGACGGCCGCGAACCACGGTGCCAGTGCGGTCGCCAACGCGGAGCTCTACGCGTCGCTTCAAGAGGCGTACCTCACCACGGTGCGGTCGCTCGCGGCGGCGATCGACGCCAAGGACACCTACACGCGCGGGCACTCGGACCGTGTCGCGAGGCTGGCCGGGCTCGTCGGTGAGTGGATCGGCCTTTCGCACGACCAGCTGCTCGCTCTCGAACTTGCGGCGTACCTACACGATATCGGCAAGATCGGCATCGCCGAGGGCGTGCTCCGCAAGCCGGGTCGGCTCGATGAGGTCGAGACCGAGCAGATGCACGAGCATCCGCTCATAGGCGCGACGATTCTCGAGCCCGTCTCGTTCCCGTGGGAGATCACGCCGATCGTGCGCCACCACCACGAGCGATGGGACGGCTCGGGGTACCCGGCGGGCCTTGCTGGCGACGAGATCCCGCTGCTCGCGCGCATCATGTCTGTTGCCGACTCCCACGAAGCGATGGTCTCGGAGCGGCCCTACCGTGCCGGGATGTCCGAGCGCGACGCGCTCGCGGAACTCCGACGCTGCGCGGGAACGCAATTCGACGAGCGCATTGTCCACCTGTTCTGCGAGGCCATGCGCCAGCGAGGCATCGACGACACGTCTGCTCGGCAGACGCACGGCCGCGGGTCTTGAGTCGCGTCGGCCCGGTCGTGTCGCAGAGGCCTGATGCCGCCGCGTGGACTGCGGGAATCTGAGTCACCGATTCGGCCTCGTACCTGCGCCTTCACGTCTCGCCGATGCTACACTAGTCCGCACTGGTCAGGGCAGCTGCGTGGGTTGCACGGATCATCGAGGGAAGAGCGGAATGGCGCTCATCGTCACTAAGTTCGGCGGTACGTCGGTGGGAAGCGCGGAGCGCATCCAGGCCGTCGCGCGTCGCCTCGTGGACCGCAAGCGGGCGGGCGACGAGGTCGTGGCGGTCGTGTCGGCGATGGGCGATGTGACCGACGAACTCGTCTCGCTCGCTCGTGCGATCAGCCCCGAGCCGCCCGAGCGGGAGATGGATATGCTGCTCGCGACCGGGGAGCAGGTGTCGATCGCGCTGCTCGCCATGGCCGTACACTCGCTCGGGGTCGAGGCCATCTCGTTCACCGGCCCGCAGGTCGGGATCGTGACCGACGCCGTGCACAGCAAGGCGAAGATCACCGAGGTGCGCGCCGATCGGGTTCGCCAAGCGCTCGCCGACGGCATGATCGTCATCGTGGCGGGCTTTCAGGGCACGACGCCTGATGGGCAGATCACCACGCTCGGTCGAGGCGGCTCCGACACCACCGCTGTGGCGGTCGCGGCAGGCATCGGCGCCGACGTCTGCGAGATCTACACGGACGTCGACGGCGTGTACACGGCCGATCCCCGCATCGTGCCCGAGGCGCACAAGATCGAGGTCCTGAGCTACGAAGAGATGCTCGAGATGGCTGCGAGCGGTGCCGGCGTGCTGCAGATGCGCTCGGTCGAGTTCGCGCGCAACCACGGCGTGGTCATCCATTGCCGGTCGAGCTTCTCGGATGAACCGGGCACCATCGTGAGAGAGGCAGACGAACAGATGGAGCAGGCGATCATCTCCGGCGTCACTCACGACGTCTCCGAGGCCAAGCTCACGATTCGCGGCGTTCCGGACCGCCCCGGTGTGGCAGCCGACGTGTTCGGACGCATGGCCGAGGCGAACGTGAACATCGACATGATCATCCAGAACGTATCGGAGGCCGGGACGACCGACATCTCGTTCACCGTGCCGAAAGAGGACTTGTCTCGAGCCAAGCGCGCCGCCGAGGAGGTCGTCGGGTATCTGAGGGCCCGCGGCTGGTCGGTGGACGAGTCAATCGCAAAGGTCTCGCTCGTTGGTGCGGGCATGCGCACGCACCCCGGCATCGCAGCACAGATGTTCCGGTCGCTCGCCGATGCCGGCGTGAACCTCGACATGATCTCCACGTCGCCGATTCGCATCTCGTGCGTAATCGAAGCGCACCAGGTAGAGACCGCAGTGCGCGCCCTGCACGCGAGTTTCGGACTGAGCGAAGGAGACGAGTAGCGCATGGCATGGGATCGACCGATACCCGAGCGTCCCGTGGTCGCAGTTGCCGGCGTCACCGGCGCCGTTGGAATCGAGTTCCTCAAGGTTCTCGAACAGCGGGCGTTTCCCGCGAAGCGGGTCGTCGCGCTTGCGTCCTCCCGGTCCGCAGGCAAGCGCGTCCCATTTGCCGGAGGCGAACTCGTCGTGGAAGAGATGGCCCCGGCATCCTTCGAAGGCGTGGACATCGCGCTCTTCTCGGCGGGTGCGGGCATCTCAAAGGAGATGCGGGAGGCGGTCGTGAGCGCCGGCGCCGTAATGATCGACAATTCCTCGGCGTTTCGGATGGACGCCGACGTGCCGCTCGTGGTGCCGGAGGTGAACCCGGAGGATGTCGCCTGGCACTCGGGCGTCATCGCCAATCCCAACTGCTCGACGATCCAGATGGTGGTTGCCCTCAAACCGCTCGCCAACCTTGCCCCGATCACGCGAGTGGTGGTCGCGACATACCAGGCCGCGAGCGGCGCTGGTGTTGCCGCCATGGCCGAGCTCTACGACCAGACGCGCGACTTCCTCGAGGGACGCTCCCTCGTTCCGCACGAATTCGCCCACCGGATCGCGTTCAACTGCATCCCCCAGATCGATGTGTTCCTCGACGACGGGTCGACCAAGGAAGAGTGGAAGATGGTCGCCGAGACCCAGAAGATCCTTCATGCGCCTGACCTCAAGCTGCACGCGACGTGCGTGCGTGTTCCGGTGCTCAGGTGTCATTCCGAGGCAGTGAACGTCGAGTTCGCCCGTCCGGTATCACTCGCCGAGGCGCGAGAGGCGCTCGCCTCGGCGCCGGGCATCACACTGATGGACGACCCGGCGTCGAGGACCTACCCGATGCCCGCGCTGCTCGAGGGGACCGACGACACCTACGTGGGCCGCCTTCGTGCCGATGCGAGCGTGCCGCACGGCCTCTCGATGTGGGTCGTGGCAGACCAGCTCCGCAAAGGGGCGGCGCTCAACGCCGTCCAGATTGCCGAGACGCTCCTGCCCTGAGCAGCTGCGCATACGGTATGCTCCAAGTGAGCACCCTCGTCGTCTGGGAGGCGTCAATGAGTGCGGCAACGATTCTTGTCGTCGAAGACGATGCGACGATCGCCCGTTTCGTCGAACTCGAGCTCACGCACGCCGGCTACGAGGTGAAGCGTGCGGAGGACGGGTTGACGGCTCTCGACATGGTGTCGGAGGCCGAGCCGGATCTCCTCATTCTCGATCTCATGCTCCCGAACCTCGACGGGCTTGAGGTGGCTCGTCAGCTTCGGCAGGCTGGGCGCACGTTCCCGATCCTCATGCTCACTGCGCGCGCCGAGACGCGCGACGTGGTCACCGGGTTCGATGCGGGCGCCGATGACTATCTGCGCAAACCGTTCGAGATCCCTGAGCTGCTCTCCCGCATCCGCGTGCTCCTCAAGCGATTCGAAGGCGAGACTGCGCTGCAATACCGCGCGTCGGGCATCGAGATCGAGCCCTCGTCTCGGAAGGTGACGGTCGATGGCTCGGCGATCGAGCTGACCGCCAAGGAGTACGAGCTCCTCGAGTTCCTCGTCGCGAACGCGGGCAAGGTCATCTCTCGCGATGAGATCCTCGAGGCGGTGTGGGGCGGCCAGCACGGCGCGGACAGCAACGTCATCGAGGTCTTCGTGCACCACCTGCGCAACAAGATCGGCGATCGGGACAACAGGATCATCCAGACGGTCAGGGGCGTGGGCTACTTCTTCGCAAGGGGCTAGATGCGACGCTTGTCGCTTAGGACGTGGCTCCTCCTCGCGTCGGTCTTCTTCGCGATTGCCACTGTCGGCAGCATTGCCCTCGTCACGTACGTCGTGGTCGCCGACGGAATCACGTCAGTGTCCGAAGACGTGGCTCGTCGCGTCTCAAGGGCCGCCGAGCAGGTTGCCTTTCTTCAGGTGCGCGTCGCCAAGGACCAGGCAGCCAGCGAGGGGCTGACGGGTCGGGAGGCAGACGAGCGAGCGGCTGCTTCCACAATCGAGAACCTGGAGGCGATCTACGGGAACCGCGGGCCCGCCGAACCGCAGATCGCTTTCTACGACGAGACGCTGCAGGTTCGCTGGGCGAGCTCAGCTCGAGCCGAGCTGCCGGGACAGGCTGCCGCCCGCCGTGCGGCCGCCGAAACGGACCAGCAGATCGAGGGCATCGTCAAGCGGAGGCCGCCGTTCACCGGCCTGTTCTCCTCGGCGGTGCTCGATGCCCAGGTGATCCACATGCCCGTTGCGCTCCCGGGAGGCGGCACCGGGGTCATGGATATCGTCTACTACCCGATTCGCGAGGAGCGGGCAATCGACGCCATTCGTGCGCCCATGGGCGCTCTCGCGCTCTCGGCAACGATCATAATGGTCGTGCTGATGCAGACGTCGCTGGCATGGGTGCTTCGTCTCGTGGACAACCTGAGACAGGCCGCCGACGACATCGATGCGGGGAAACTCGACGTACGGTTGCCGGAGCAGGGCGAGAACGAGATCGGCGACCTCGCCCGGTCTGTGAACCGGCTCATTGAACGGCTCAAGCGGCGCTCGGAAGCGCAGACCCGCTTCGTGGCCGACGCCTCGCACGAGCTCGCGACTCCGGTGGCGGGGATACGCGGCTACGTGAACATCCTGCGAGGGTGGGGTGCGGATGACTCCGAGGTTCGCACGGAAGCCGTCAACGCCATCGACAGGGAATCGCGACGCATGGCGCGCCTTACGAGCGAGCTTCTCACTCTGGTACGAAGCGAACAGGCGCTCCAAGTGCGCCAGGTCCGCTTTGACGTGAACATGGCCGGACGCGAGGCGCTTGCCGTGGTCGCGAGTCGGTACAGCGCCAAGAACCAGCGCTTCGTGGGACCGGACGAGGGACCCCTTGTCATGGTCGGCGATCCTGACCGGATCGAAGACGTGCTGTCGATCCTGCTCGACAACGCTGCGAAGTACACGCCGGAGGCCGGCCGGATCTCGCTCACGACTCGCCGTCGACGCGAATGGATCTCCATCGAGGTGAGCGACACGGGGCCGGGCATACCCTCGCAGGACCTCCCCAGCATCTTCGAGCGTTTCTACCGCAGCGACGCCTCGCGAACGCGGGGCGCGGGGGTCGGCGGATTCGGTCTCGGGCTTGCAATCGCGAAGAGCATCACCGAGGAACTAGCCGGAACGCTCGAAGTCGAGAGCACGCTCGGCTTCGGCACGGCGTTCACCTTGAGGCTCCCGCGAGGCCGCCCGTAGACCACCGTCCCTCTTCGGGCAGGTCACCCACGTTCAAGCTCCCCCCCGGAGCAGCCGATACCACGGTTACATAGTGTCTGCGACAACAGGGGGCGGCGCGTGGGTTCTCGTCACGATAGCGTGCGGCGTGCGTTCGACACGCCTGAGTGGCGTTCCAGCGCTGAAGCGTTCTTTCAGACGCGAGGTCTGTCGCTCTTCGTCATGGACCTCGCCGCGGCTGAGACGCTGTTCTCGGCGGACCGTTGCGGGTACTGCCACCTGTCGCTCGACGCGGTCACGCCAAGTCCTCTCGAGTGCTACGACCGGCCGCCCAGACCTCGCCCCACCGTCTGCCAGCAGGTCTGCCGAGCGGGTCTTGCCACGTACCAGGCGCCGATCACTCACGACGGGCAGGTTGTCGCTCACGCAGTGGTGAGCGGGTTCGTGTCATCGACTCGAGAGCGGCGCAAGCTCTACGAGCATCTGATCGGCCGAGGCGTGCGTGAAGAAGCTGCGCGCCTGGCGGTTCGCGGTATGCCCGTGGTCACTCGGCGGGAGATCGAAGGGTTCGCACGACTTGCGGCCTCGACGGCCCAAGCGGTGATCGCCGCGAACGCCGCGCCGGTCGCGACGACGGCGTCTCCCTCGCCAGAGGACGACGCGCGTCGCGACGCGGATACGCTCATGGATGCGGGAATCGAGGTTGCGGGCGTTCTCGGCGATGCAGTGCGAATGCCCCAGCAACTGCTGGCAAGTGCCCTCACCATGTTCGGGGCGGATGCCGGTACGATCGCGCTCGCGCGGCCCGGCGGATACGTCGAGATGGTCGCGTCAGCGGGTGAGGGAGTTCGGGCGCTCGGCATGAAGCTACGCCTCGAGGGGGGCGCCGCAGCTCGAGCTCTCGAGTCCGGGCGCACCGTCGTCGTGGCGAGCGACCGCACGGAGGGCGATGCGCGTCGCCGCTGCACGATCGTCGCGCCCGTCGTACGCGACACGACCCCCGTAGGGACACTCGAGCTGCGTGTTGCGCCAGGCCGCGTCCCCTCCAATGGAGAGGTCCGCCGTATCGAGCGCTTCGCGCGCTTCGCGGCGCTTACGATCGAGAATGCTGAGCAACGCGCTGCAACCGAACGCGCGCTTGCGGATATGGAACGCGCGAACATGCTCGGCGCCACGCTCGACCGTCTCACGGACGGGGGCGAGATCATCTCGGCGGTTCTCGAAGAGTTGTGCCGCAGCTTCATGTTCGACGTCGCGGGTGTCGTTCTCACGAGCTGGGGTCGTGACCGGGCCGAAGTCGTTCTCGTCGGTGACGCGACTGCCGACGAGATCATGATGCTCACGGGCGAAGCTGCGGGCCGTGACCTCGCCGCAGATCCGCTCGACGCTCTCAAGCACCGCGAGCGGGGAGGGACGCTCATCCAGAGCGGCCCCGTTCGGGAGCACTGGGCGTTCATCTCAACGGCGCTCGCGAGTGGAGATCACCTTGCGGGGTACCTGTTCTGCGCCTCAGCGAGCGGCAATCGCTTCACGGGTGCGGATAACCGGCTGCTCGAAGCCGTCAGCGAGCACGCGGCTGCCGCAATCGAGCGGGCGGCCCTGTTCAGCCGTATCCGCGACGATTTCGCAAGGACGATCGCCGCGCTTTCGTCGTCGCTTGACTCGCGCCAGAACGTGTCGCAGGGGCACTCGGCGCGTGTGATGGAGTACGCGCTTCTCATCGGCGAGACGCTTCACCTTCCCGCCGAACAGCTCGAGATTCTGCGGTTCGCCGGGCTTCTGCACGACATCGGGGCGAGCGGCGTCACCGAACAGATCCTGCTCTCCCCGGTGAACCTGCCGGAGGAAGAGCTTCTGCGAGTGCGCATGCAGGCGGAACTCGGTGCGAGCGTCGTCGAACAGATCGAGTTCCTCAAAGACATCACGCCCGTGGTCCTTCACCACCACGAGCTGTGGGACGGCAGCGGCTATCCGATGGGCCTTGCGGGCGAGTCGATTCCGCTCCTCGCTCGAGTGCTGGCAGTCGCCGACGCATTCGAGACCATGACCGACAGCGCGTCCGGTCGCAGGCGCCGGTCTTTCGCAAACGCGCGCAAGGAACTGAGGACCGCCGCAGGCTCCAAGTACGATCCGCGCGTGGTCGCTGCGCTGCTAGACGCTCTGGACAGTCAGGCCCTCGCGGGATCGACCGGCCTGCTCGTGGCGCAGGAAAGCAAGGGCCGTCCGGAACTGCCGGCGTAGGGGGTGGCCGCCGTGTCGGGGCCCTCGGCTGTGCTAGAATCCAGCCACTTTCCCCTCGCTCGCAAAGGCTGCACCTGTGAAGCGATCGCGCTACGTCGCCCAGGCAGGAGTCATCGCGGCCGTCTACGCCGCCTTCACCCTGGTCGTCATCCAAAGTCCGCTCGGCTTTGGTCCTGTCCAAGTGCGTCTGAGCGAGGCGCTCACCGTTGTGGCCCTGTTCACGCCGGCGGCGATCCCCGGGCTGGCACTCGGCTCGGTGATCGCGAACTCGTTCATGCTCGCGACCTTCCCGCTTGCGTGGCTCGACGTCATCTTCGGCTCGCTCGCTACGCTGCTTGCCGCAGCCTGGACCTGGCGGATGCGCGATCGCGTGCTCGTCGCCCTGGCGGGACCCGTCGTCGTGAATGCACTCATCGTGGCCGCCTACCTGCCGATCATGCTCGCGAGCGCTGGCTTCTACCACGTGCCGGCTCTTGGGATCGACGTGGAGGGGCACCTGCTCGGCATGTACCTTCTCGGCGTCGTGGCGATCCTGATCGGGCAATCGATCGCGGTCTATGGCCTTGGTCTGCCGCTTGCCTCCCTGCTCAGACGTGCGGGTGCGAGTCAACTCAGCGGGGAATGGCGGGAGTAGCGTGATGGTCGAGCGCGGCCCACACACGCCGTCGCTCACGCCAGTGAGCAACGTGCAGACACTGGCTCCGGCTCATCCCGCCCAGCCGCTCATCTTCGTCGCGCCCGAGAGCTGCCGCGAGTGCTGGGGCTGCGTTCGATACTGCCCGTCTCGCGCGATCCGCGTTGTCGACGGCCGCTCGGAGATAGTCGCCGAGAAGTGCGTGCAGTGCGGCCTGTGCGTGTCCGAGTGCGGCAACTGCGGGCACATGGTGCGCGACGACCTGGAGGCGGTCCGCGCGCTGCTCACCAGCGGCAGGCCGGTTGTAGCGGTGCTGGCGTCCGAGTTCGTGGCGGCGCTGCACCCGATGACGCCGCCCGAGATCGACCGGGTGCTCGAGTCCGCGGGGTTCTACGCGGTCGAGACGACGGTGATGGGCGAGGAGCTGGTCGCGACCGAGTACGAGAGCGCGCTCGCGCGCCCGAGCCACGTGCCGAGGCTTCGCTCGACGTGTCCCGTCGCCACGATGTGGGTCCGCAAGTTCCATCCACAGCTGACCGATGCCCTCGTGCCGCTCGTGCCCCCCTACATCGCTCAGGCACGGCTCGTGAAGCGTCTCTATCCCGAGAACTGCGCGGTTGTCTACGTTTCGCCCTGCTATGCGCGCAAGGACGAGATCTTCGAGCCGGGTCTCGAAGGCGCGGTGGACGCCGCCATCGACTTCTTCGAGCTCAAGAGACTCCTCGACGAGTCGCCGGTGCGTCCGGCACCCGCCGTCCCGACGCTCGCGGTGCACCGACCGCAGCCCGCCAAGGAGCTGTCGCTCACGGACGGGTTCCCCAGGCGAACGCTTCAGTCGCACGATCTGACCGACAGCGAGGTCGTGACCGTGCGAGGGTTGCGCGAGCTCGACGACCTTCTTGAGGCAGTGGTGCGAGGTGAGCTGGCTCCTGCCGTCATCGACATGCTCAACTGCGAGGGCTGCATCGATGGGCCGACGGTCAATCCGGGCCTCTCGCTATTCGCCAAGCGCAACATCGAAGCCGCCGAACGGGAGCGCCAGCCGGTGTCCTCGGTGAGCAGCCGCTCGCTCCTTGGCTACCTGCCGAAAGTCGATCTCATGAGGTCGTTCACGCCGGATCCGGTGCGAATCGAGCAGCCGAGCGCCGAAGAGATCGACGGCGTGCTCGCCGAAGGCGAGTTCGAGAACCGCAGCCAGGCACTCGACTGCGGGGCCTGCGGCTATCCAACCTGCGTCGACCACGCGTGCGCGATCCTTTCCGGCGCTTCGACCTGGGAGATGTGCTTCCCGCTCCAGCGCAGACGCTTTCGCCTCGAGACCGAGCGGCTCGAGGCGTTTGCCACTATCGACGAAGTGACCGGCCTGTGGAACCGTCGAGTGTTCGCGGCCCGGCTCTCCGAGGAGGTGGCGCGTTCTTCGCGCTACGTCAGTCCGCTCTCGCTCGTGATGCTCGATCTCGACAGCTTCAAGCGCGTGAACGACGAGCATGGCCATCCGGCCGGCGACACCGTGCTCGAGGCGATCGGGGAGCTCCTGCGCACGACCCTGCGTGAGAGCGACGTGCCCATCCGTTACGGTGGCGATGAGTTCGCCGTCATCCTTCCGGGTATCACTAAGACGGAGGCGTACGTCGTCGCCGAGAAGCTGCGCGAGCGGCTGGAGGCCACGCCGATCACCATCACCGCCGCCGACCGCTCGACGGACGTGCACGTGACCGCGTCGTTCGGAGTGGCGACGATCGGATTGCGGGCCGCCGAGGCGCTGAGCCTGCTCGAGGCTGCCGACGGAGCTCTCTACCAGGCCAAGGCGAGCGGCCGCAACCAGGTAAGGCTTGCGGTCGGGTAAGGGAGTCGGCAGTGCATGATGCGCTGCTGTGGACGACCGAGGGCGACCGCATCAGGTGCGGTCTGTGCCCACACGCCTGCCTGATCGCCGAAGGACATCGCGGCTGGTGCGGCGTGCGTCAGAACGTCGGCGGGCGGCTCGAGGCGCTCACGTATGGGCTCGTCTCCTCGCTCGCCGTCGACCCGATCGAGAAGAAGCCGGTCTTCCACTACCACCCGGGCAGCCGGGTGCTTTCTCTCGGGAGCGTTGGCTGCTCGATGCGCTGTGGGCACTGCCAGAACTGGCAGATCAGTCGGGGCTCCCCTGAAGACGACGGCGTCAGGCTTGGTGTCATGACGCCAGAAGCGCTCGTCGACCTTGCAGAAGAGGAGCGCTGCCCCGGGGTCGCCTTCACGTACAACGAGCCCGTCATCATGGCCGAGTTCGTTCGCGATGCCTCGCTGGTGGCTCATGCGCACGGACTGTTCACGGTCATGGTCACGAACGGCTACATCACCGAGGCAGGATTGGATCTCCTCGGCGAGGTCATCGACGTATGGCGCGTCGACGTGAAGGGATTCTCGGACGAAGCCGTGCGCCGCTTGTGCAAGGTCCGCCACGGCAGCATCGTGCGCGAGATGGCTGTGCGCGCGCAGCGAAACTGGGGGATGCACGTCGAGGTCGTCACGAACGTCGTGCCCACCATCAACGACAGCGACGAGGAACTCACAGGCATTGCCGAGTGGATCGCGAGCGATCTCGGGCCGGACACGCCGTGGCACGTGACGCGGTTCATGCCCTACCTCGACTTCTCGGACCTCGAGCCCACTCCGATTGAGACGCTCAGGCGTGCGCGAGAAATCGGCACGCGTGCAGGCCTCCACTACGTATACCTCGGGAACGTGCTCGAACCCGGCGGGGAGGACACACGCTGCCCGGAGTGCGGGGTTGTCGCCGTGCATCGGACGGGCTATGCCACGAAAGCGAGCGGTCTACGTGCGGGGGCGTGCGCCGCGTGCGGACGCGATCTCAACATCGTGGACTCAGGTTGATTCGGTCCCGATTCCTCTCCTCAAGGCCACCCGGGTGAACACCCGCCTCGCTTGCTGGGCCGCTCGGGTATCATGTGAGGCACAAGAAGCAACTACCTTCCCGGCCGTGCCGGTACCATTCCAATAGCCTGCGAGAGGTGTCTGCCTCGTGCCTTGCGTTGTCATCCCCACGTTCTGGACCGACCGCAGAGGTCGGCAGGACGACCGCCTTCTCGGCGTGTACGACCACCCCACGCCCATCGATCAGGACGGGATGCTTCCCGACTGCCTGCGTTCGCTGGAGAACGTGCGGGGCCTCGGGCAGGTCGTTGTGATCGTCGCGGCCACCGACACATCCGTCGAGCACGAGGCTGCCGATCGCGTGCACGGGATCCTGGCGGACTTCCCCGACATCGACACGATCATGATCGGTCCGGCGGCACTCGGCTCGCTGCACCGCCGGCTCGAGCAGATCGAGTTCGCAGACATGATCCACGGGACGAACCTGATCGGCTACGGGGCCGTGCGCAACGTCGGACTCATCGCCGCCGCAGTGCTTGGGTGCGATGAGGTTATCTTCCTCGATGACGACCAGATCGTAACGGGCGAGGACTTCCTCGAGATCGCGACGCTCGGGCTCGGCCAGAAGTTCGAAGGCAGCAGTACGCCGGTGCTGGCCAAGACCGGCTACTATACCGACGCCAAGGGCCGCTACCAGCGGCATGATGCCCCACACTGGTCCGACATGTTCTGGCGCCAGCGAGATGCGATCAACGAAGCGCTGTCGGTCGTCGCGAAGCCGCCGAGGATCCAGCGCACGCCTATCGCGTTCGGCGGGTGCATGGCGCTCCATAGCCACATGTTCGCGAACGTGTCGTTCGACCCGTGGGTGCTGCGTGGCGAGGACGTCGACTACGTCATCAACGCTCGCATGCACGGCGCGGACGTGTTCCTTGACGACGCGTGGTCGGTCATCCGTCAGCCGTCGGAGGTGCGAAGCGAGGCCCTGCGTTTTCGGCAGGACATCTACCGGTTCGTCTACGAGCACCGCAAGATCGAGTTCGCGAAGTCCCAGGTCGACCTTCGGCAGGTCACCCCGAAGTCGATGATGCCCTACCCTGGGCCCTTCATCGATTCGTCAGTGGGGTGGCGTGCGACCGTCACGAGCCTGCTCAGGGCAGTCTCGAGACCCGAGAAGAGCGCATACCTCTCCGTGGCACGGCACGCGATGCGGGACGCCAACGAGTACGCGCGGAAGAACTGTCAGAACTACTTCGAATTCCAGCGGCGCTGGCCGATGCTCATCGAGCGCATCTGGGACGACGTTGCGCTGAGGACGCTCTTCACTGGGGAGCGAAGCGTGGATCGTGCGGCCCTCACCGGACGGTTCCCTGTCGTGTCCGAGTAGACCGTGAGCGACACGGCCGTCACGCTCGCTATCGGCTTCGTGTCGGGCGTGCTCTCGGGAATGTTCGGGATTGGCGGCGGCGTAGTCACGACGCCGGCGCTCAGGCTGATTCTCGGAGCCCCGGCCCTCATCGCAGTCGGCACCCCGCTGCCGGTCATCATTCCGAGCGCGATCACCGGCGCGATCTCTTATACACGGCGTGGCCTTGCCGACGTGCGCACGGGGGTCACGGTCGGGCTCGTCGGCTCCGGATTCGCGGTCGCCGGGGCACTGCTTGCGACGCGGGCGGGAGGCCGGGTCGTGCTGATGGCAACGGCGGTGTTGATCGTATACATGGCCGCAGACATGTTGCTGCAGACGATCCGCCCTCCGGCGACCGCGAAGGCGGCGCCGCCCGAGCGGGGCGCGAACATCTGGGGCCTCGCGCTCCTCGGCGCCGTGACCGGTCTGTACTCGGGTTTCCTCGGTCTGGGCGGCGGGTTCGTGCTCGTGCCGATGCTCTCGCGCTGGTTCGGATTCCCGGTCAAGCGCGCCATCGGCACGAGCCTCGTGGCCGTGGGGCTTCTCGCGATTCCGGGAACCATCAGCCACTACCTTCTGGGGAACGTCGACGTACACGCCGCGCTGCTGCTCATCGTTGGGGTGGTTCCTGGCGCACTCGTGGGAGCACGGATCACCTTTGGGGCGAGCGATCGCGCGATACGCCTTGGGTTTGCCGCTCTGCTCCTGGTTGTCGGGGTGACCCTTGCCGCGAGTGAGCTGGGCTGGCTGGGATGACGGACGCGCTGCACGAGGCGTCGGACGCCGAGCTCGAGACGCTCTGGCCCACCGTCAGGGCGGCACGTCTCTTCGACACCGCCGAGGCCTTCCGCGCGTGGCGCGACGACGGGCCATGGCGGGTTCGGCTGGACTGGCGGGGTAATGCCGTCGTGCTGGAGGGCTGGCGGGAGCATCTCGACATCCTGCAGCTGAGAGCGCTGTGGTGCCGTCCAAGCGAACTGCGCGACGTGCTGCAGCGCGTGAAGGCAACCTCCGTGGAACAGGGCTATGGCAGCCTGCTCTCCCCGCTACTCAGCGAGAAGTCGGCCGCCCCGTACCTCGCGTCGGGGTGGGAGGTGGCCCAGCGGCTTGTTGGACTTCAGGCTCGGCCGAGGCGTGTGGCCGAGCTCTTGGCGGGCGGGGACGTCGTGGTGCGTGGGGCCGAGGAGGAGGATCTCGGACGCATCGAGGCACTCGACGCGGAGTGCTTCGAGCCGTTCTGGCGATACGGCCGCGCGAAGCTCCGAGAGGGTATGGCAACAGCGCGCATGACCGTTGCGACGTCCGACGACGCGGTCCTCGGCTATACTCTCTCCACTGTGAGCAGGGGGGCAGGGACGCTCGCCTGCCTTGCCGTAGATCCGCACAAGAGGCGTGCGGGTATCGGTCGCGCCCTTCTGGCCGAGACGGCGACCCACATGGCGATGACGGGCGTGGTGTCGATGAACCTCTGTACCCAAGAAGAGAATGCCCCCGCTCGCACGCTGTACGCGAAGGCAGGTTTCTCTGAGATACGAGGTCGCCTCGTGCTGGTCTCGGATAGGGCCCCAGGGCGGACCGCGCCGCAGAGTGGAACGGGAGTGCGCGAAGCGCGATGATCAACCGCAGCACCGTGATCGACACGTTGCTTGCGACCGCGGTGGTCGTGCTCTCCGCGGTGACCATCTACGCCCTCGCCGCGGTCCATATCTCGAAATGGGTGCTCTTCGTCGCTCTCGGCGGACTCGTTGCCGTCGCCGTCATGCTCGTGATCGCGCGTATCGTCACTCGTCCCGATCACGAGCAGGCGCTCCATTCCCACATGATCCTCGAGGTCGCGAACGCGAGCCTCGCGTATCTCCGCACGGGATTGAACGAGGAGAGCGCTCAGGCCGTGTGTCGAATCACCCTTGCTGAGGCCGAGGCTGCGGCCGTGGCGATCACCGATACGCACCAGGTTCTCGGATTCGCGGGCATCGGCGAAGACCATCACGAAGTCGGACAGCCGATTATCACCCGGGCTACCTACGAGGCGCTCGAAGCGAACGAGTACCGCATTCTGTCGACGAGGGAACAGATCGGCTGCCCCCAGAAGTCGTGTCTGCTGAACGCCGCCATCATCGTTCCTCTGGAACTCCGGGGAAGCCCGGCAGGTACGCTCAAGTTCTACTACACGACACCCCGGCTGCTCAACGAGACGCAAGTCGCGATGGCTCAGGGCCTCGCTCAGCTTCTGTCGACGCAGCTCGAACTCGCTGAACTCGAGCATCAGACGGAGCTCGCGACCCGCATGGAGCTCAAGGCGCTTCAGGCGCAGATCAACCCGCATTTCCTGTTCAACACCATCAACACGATCGCGAGTCTGATCCGTACCGACGCGCCCCGTGCGCGCGAGCTGCTTCGGGAGTTCGCCACCTTCTACCGCCGCACCCTCGAGAGTGGCGACGAGCTGATACCCCTCGAGCGGGAGCTCGAATACGTGCACAGCTACTTCAGGTTCGAGAAGGCCCGCTTCGGCGACCGGGTCTTCTTGGAGGAGGCGATCGCGCCTGATCTGCTCGTGGAACTCGTCCCGGCGTTCATCGTTCAGCCGCTTGTTGAGAACGCCATACAACACGGGATGCGCGCCGAGGCGCCCCTGCACATCCGGCTCGCGTCCACCACGACGTCCGACCGCGTGGAGATCGGAGTCGAGGACGACGGACTCGGTATGTCTGCTGAGGCGCAGTCCCGAGTGTTGGAGCCGGGATCCGGAACTGGTCTTGGAATCGCGCTCAAGAACGTCGACGATAGGCTCAAGGGTCACTTCGGACCCGGAAGCGGCGTGCGCGTTCAGAGCACCGAAGGGGAGGGCACAACGGTGTCCCTCGTTCTGATGACGCCGGTCGTGATTGCTTAGGGGCCAAAGGAGAACCGGATGCTCAAGGCGCTCGTAGTCGATGACGAGGCACCCGCGCGCTCGGAGCTGCGCTTCCTGCTTGAGGAGGCTGGCGATGTCGAGGTCGTTGGCGAGGCATCCAACGCCATCGAGGCGCTGCAGCTCATCAAGGCGATCCCCTACGACGTCATCTTTCTCGACATCGACATGCCGGGTCTCTCAGGAATGCAGATGGCCGAGGTGCTGAGCGGCCTGGCGAAACCGCCTGCGCTGGTCTTCGTGACCGCGCACAGCGAGCACGCTCTCCAGGCGTTCGAGGTGGCGGCGGTCGACTACCTGGTCAAACCCGTCGAGATCGAACGGCTCAGGATCGCTATCGGACGCTTGTCCGCTCCTGAGCCTGGGGTGGGGCGGGTAGAGCGCATACCCGTCGAGAAGGCCGGACGCAAGATCCTCGTGGGCGTGGACGAGATCTACTACGTCATGGCGAAGGACGACTACTCGTACCTGTTCACGGATTCCGACCGCTACCTCTCGACGATCTCACTCGCGCAGCTCGAGTCCCGTCTCGAGCGCAGCGGCTTCTTCCGCGTTCATCGCCGCTTCCTCGTGAATCTCGACCGCGTCCAGGAGGTCGTGCCCATGTACGGCGGTACGCTACTGCTGACGCTTCGCGATAGCGCGCGAACGCAGGTGCCCGTGTCGCGCAGGCGCGTTCCGGCTCTGAAGAAGCAGCTCGGGCTGTAGGTGCAGGCGTGATCGTGCGGCGTGATCTGCTGATCGGGGTAGTGTCCGACACGCATGGCACGCTCGACCCTCGTGTGACGAGTGCTTTCGTTGGCGTCGACCTAGTGCTGCATGCGGGCGACATCGGCTCTGTCGACGTCCTGCTCGAACTGGAGACGCTCGGCCCGGTTACCGCGGTGCTCGGCAACACCGACCACGCGATGCCCGGCTTCTCACTGCCGCTCACGGCAACCCTCGACCTCGCGGGTGTGAGGCTCTATATGGCACACCAGTTCCGCTCCGGCGATGTGCGCGGTCTGCCGCCGGGTACCGGAGTCGTCGTGAGCGGACACACGCACGTGCCGTGCGTCGATTCGGACGACGGCATCCTGTTCGTGAACCCAGGGGCTGCATTTCGAAGCAGACTCCCGGGTGGACGACGTACCGTCGGTCTGATTGAGATTCGCGATGGCCGCGCTACGGCGCGAATCATCGAACTCTAGGCCTTTCACCTGCTTCTTTGCTTCGCCGTTCGGCGACCGCTCACGCCCGCTCACCGTCTCGGAGCTGCCGTCGGCCAGCCGTCTGTCGCCTGCTCGCTCCGCTACACCTACCGTCAGTCTGGCGGGCATGGGTGCCCGTGCACGACCGGACAGGGAGGTGAAGGGGATGAAGGTTTGCGTCAAGGGGGCTGCCGAGGAAGTGAAACTCGGCGACATCCAGGAGGTCTGTCATGACATCGACAGGATCCTTCTGCCCACCGACGGCTCGGCGCCGGCAACTGCAGCCACCGAGTATGCGGTGATTCTGGCCAAGACGTTCAACGCGAAGATCAAGGCGATCTTCGTCGACACCGGCCAAGAGGCGCTGGAGTACCCGGAAGAGACCATGAGCGAGGACGTCTACGAAGGCGTTCATCCGTCCGTCAAGGGCCTCGTGCTTGCGAAGACGATGTGCGAGCGCAACGGGGTCGAGTGCGAGATCGAACTCGTACAGGGCGGTATCGCGAAGCGCATCGTTCATGTCGCCGAGGACTGGAACGCGGACTTGATCGTCATGGGCGACACGGGCTTCACGGGCCTCAAGCGCATAGCGCTGGGCAGCGTGGCTGAGACCGTCGTGAAGGGTTCTGAGCTCCCCGTCCTAGTGGTGAAGGCTCACTAGACCGACCACCACTATCCGACCGCGGGACCATCAGCGATGCCAGGCCCAGTTGCCTGGCGACACACAAGTTCCAAGGAGGTGTACAGCATGGCAGACGAAAGCGGAACCGCCGGTATCGACGCCAAGGCGACGACGACCGACACGCACCACACGCACGGGGAGCATATCGACACCATCGAGAAAGTCGATGCCATCTTCAAGCGTCAGCGCCGACTGAGCTTCTCCTACGGCGCCGTCTTCTTCATCGTGACGCTCTTCATTCCGGCCGCATCCGTGTGGTGGGCGTGGTGGTACGACACGGAGATCTGGGGCGGCTTCACGATGAACTACATGTTCGTAGCGATCCTGTACTTCGTGTTCCTTTGGGTGATGGCATGGACCTATGCGAAGCAGGCGGACAAGCTCGATCACGAGCTCGGCGTCGAGGACACCGGAAAGGAGGGGTAGACCGTGCAAGCTGGAGTCAACGTAACCGCGACAATCTTGGTCGTCATACTCATAGCGTTCACGATCGGGCTGTCGATCTTCTCACGGCGCTTCACGCGAACAACGGCCGACTTCTACCTCGCCGGTCGCAAGGTCGGCTCGTTCTCGAACGCGTCGGCCATCTCGGGCGACTACCTCTCTGCCGCCTCGTTCCTTGGTGTCGCGGGTGCCGTATACGCTTCGGGCCTCGACGGAGTGTGGTTCGCCGCCGGGTTCGCGGGCGGCTTCATGGTCGTCGTGTTGTTCCTAGCGTCCGCGCTCCGCCGTTTCGGTGAGTACACCGTCGCCGACTTCGCTTTCGGGCGTTTCGGAACCACTCGGATGCGCCTGCTTACGGTGCTCGCGGTGCTCACCGTTTCGCTGTTCTACCTGGCTCCGCAGATGTATGGTTCCGGAACCACGTGGCAGGTGCTCGTGGGCGCTGGCCTCTTCGGCATGGACGCGTACACGACCGGCGTCGTCGTAGTCTCGGGCATCATGGCCTTTTATGTGGCCGTTGGCGGCATGAAGGGAACCACGCTCAACCAGATCTTCCAGTTCTGGTGGCTGTGGACCGCCATGTTCCTCGTGGCGCTCGTCGCGATGTTCTGGGGCGTGCAGTCCCAGCCCGCACACTACCCGACCGTGGTAGGGGACAACAGCGCTGAAGCCCTCGTCGTGACGAAGGCGTTCACGATCACTGAAGCCACGACGCCGGATCCCAAAACCGGCAAAACTCCCATGGAGGCCGCGGCGAAGACCACGTCGCCCGAGTCGCTCGCCAAGGCACAAGCGACCATCGATGCAGGTGACGAGACCGTCAAGGTCGCGCTCGTGTTGCCCACTGTGAACAAACTCCACACCGAGCGTCCGATGGTCTTCAACGAGCCCGGGCATCGCTACAACGCGTTCGACCAGTTCTCCATGGTGCTCGCGCTGGTGCTCGGAACGGCGGGCCTGCCGCACATCTTGAACCGCTACTACACGAACCCATCAGGGTCTGCGGCGCGCCGCTCTACCTTCTGGGTGCTCATCTTCATCGGCACGTTCTACATCATGGCACCGTACGTTGGTGCGGCCGGTAGATGGCTCATTCCGAAAGCAGTCGAGCTGGGGACGTTCCCAGCGAACATCCCCATCGTTGACGGGCTGCTCGTCAAGTCGGACCAGGTCGTGCCCGCCACGGCGCAGATCCTCGGCGGCGACGTGCTCATGGGCATTGCGGCCGCAGGAGCGTTCGCAGCGATGTTCTCGACCATCGGTGGTTTGCTCATCGCAGCGGCATCGGCTGTCGGACACGACGTCTACGAGAAGTACATCAACCCGCAGGCATCCGAGGCACAGCGCGTCATGGTGGGCAAGATCGCAGTGCTCGCGGTAGCCGGTGTCTCACTCCTCATCGGCCTGGCCATCCCGCGCTTCGGTCTCGATAAGGCATACCCGGCACTCATCGCCATGATGGTGACCTGGGCGTTCTCGGTCGGTGCCTCAGCGTTCGTACCGATGCTGCTCACTGGCATCTGGTGGAAGAAGACGACGGAGCGCGGCGCGCTGATCGGCATGTTCGTGGGCTTGTTCGGTGCCATCATCATCATCTTCATGAACATCCTCCAGCAGACGAAGGTCATCGGAACCGAGGGATTCGTCGGATTCCTCGGTTCGCTGACCTACCCGGTACTCTTCACGTTCCCTCTAGGTCTGCTGACCATCCTGATCGTGAGCAAGCTCGACGGGAAGCTCCCCAAGAACGTGGATCAGATCTGGCTCCGCATCCACGGGACCGCGTCCGAGCGTCACGAGAGGGAACTTGGCCTCGACAAGGTCGGCGGGCTGCTCTCGAGCAAGCCGAAGGGCTAGCACCGAAGCGCAGAGCGCACTTGTCCGACCTACCATCCGATTCGGCCCCGGTTCCCCAGGCGATGGGGAGCCGGGGTCGTCGGCGCTAGTGGGACTCAGCCGCCTGGACGAGCGCGTCCGCGAGGAGAGCGACGGTCGCGGGCGTGCTGTCGGGCAGATCCACGCGCATGACGCGCCGGCCACGCTCGGCGAGCGTCACGAGATCGCCTTCCGCCTGAGCCCGGTGCAGTCGAGAGAGCGAGTACGCCTGTCCTGGCACCCGCAGATCCTCCCGGTCGCGCGCGCTGATAACAACGAACACACCCTCGTCGGGGCCGCCTTTGTGCAGCTGCCCCGTGGAGTGGAGATAGCGGGGGCCGAGTTCGAGGCATACGGCCGAACGCCGAGTGGCCGCGACTTTGGGTACAGCAACACGCAGCGGCTCGAGTCGGCTGTCGTCGAAGGGCAGGTAGGCCAGAAGCGCAAGGTAGTCGCTCTCGCCGAGCGCGGCGAGCGCCTGCCCGAGCGCGTCGGCTAGGCTCGCCGGGGGCTGACCCTCGGCGGCAAGCCCGCCCCCATACGTGACCCAGATGCCGTCGAGGTCGGCGACCGCAGGGATCACGTCTGCACCCACGAGCACTTGCAGAGTCGCCGTCTTGGCGGTGCCCACGTCCGGTTCGTCGAAGGGATTGATGCCGAGCAGATAGCCCACCATCGCGGTCGCGTACTCCCAGCGTACGAACTCTGCGCCGATGTCGAACGGGTCCGCGATCTCAATATCGAACACGGGGTGGCCCTCGGCGCGAACTGCCTCGGCCCAGTTCGCGAGATCGTCATCGTCGGTAGAGCGAAGCACCGCGACCGCTCTGTCTTGGCCGAAGCCGGTCGGTCGTGCCATGGCTGTCTCGGGAACGGGTACGACGCCCGTCCCGCCCTTGCCGGTCGACTCTGCGACGAGCTGTTCGATCCACAATGGGAACGACGCGTAGCGTTTTGAGGCGGCAAGCGTGAGCTTGTTTCGCCCGGCCCCCTGGGCGTCGACGATCCACGCTGCGAGTGCTGCAGCCGGGTTGTCCTCGCCCGGGGTTTGGCACAGAGCATCCATCTGGGTGGCGCGCCGAAGCAGCTCGGCGACGTCGACTCCGAGCAGGGCGGCAGGCATGAGGCCGAACGCCGTGAGCGCCGAGAAGCGGCCGCCGACGTTCGCCGGCGCCGGAAGCACGATGCGCATGACCTCCTTCTGCCGCAGCTTCTCGAGCGGCGTGCCCGGATCGGTTATGACCATGAAGTGGCGACCAGCGGCAGGATGCCCGAGCGCTTCGTCGGCCCAGGCACGGAAGATCGCGTACAGGGAGAGCGGCTCGATCGTCGTGCCGGACTTGCTCGACACGAGGAACCACGTGCTCTGTGGGTCGAGTTGGCCGATGAGCGCGCTCACGGTGACGGGTGACGTCGTGTCGAGCACGTGCAGCCTCGGGTGATCCGGGGCCGCGCCGAATACCTCGGAGACGACGAGGGAGGCGAGCGAGGACCCGCCCATGCCGAGGAGCACCACGTCCTTCGCTCCCTCGTCAATGACCTGCTGCGTGATGCTCGCATACTGGGGGACGCGCTCGGCGGCCTTCGTGGCGAGGTCGATCCAGCCCATGCGATGCAGGATGGGCTGGCGCTCCTGTACCTCGTCGGTGAAGAGCCCCGCATCGCGCTTGGCAAGTCGGGCGACTACGTCGTCCTCGACCAGCTGCTGCATCGAATCCACGCGCGGTCCTTTCCTCGGTGCGCCAATCCCGGCGGTACTCGGCTGCTGTCCGGGCGGGCAACTTCGCGCTTCGCCGCGCGGCAGCAGGCGCTATCGAGTATATGCCTCACTCGGGTCCTCGGTTCCTGCCGCTTCGAGCGGAATCGATTCGAGCGTGGCCGGCGGTGCGAGCCTGGAGACCACGATTCCTCCGGCAACGACCATCCCGCCACCGACCACCGTCGCCCACGTCAGCGGTTCGCCCAAGAACAGTGCGGCGTACACGACCGCACTGACGGGCTCGGTGTAGGTGAGGATCGCTGCCCGGTCGGTACGCACGCGCCTGAGCCCGCCGAGGAAGATGACACCCGAGACTGCGGTGTGGACGATGCCGAGGATTGCGAGTGCGACGTACGAGCGCGCGTTGGTCGGTCCCTGACCCCGTGCGTACAGCGCGACTACGAACGGGAGCAGGATGATGCTTGCGACCGTGTACTCGACCACCATGAGCGCGCCGCCGGAGATACCGCGCAGGATCTTCTTCGAGCGAAGCAGCAGAGTCGCGTAGGTGAGTGCCGAGCAGAACGCCAGAGCGGCTCCGAGCAGGTTCGTGCCTCCGTGAAGTGCGATGCCCTGCGGCGCGAGTATGACGACGATGCCACCGAGGGAGAGCCCGAGCGGGAACATGATGCGCGGGTCGAACCGCTCGCCGGTCACGAACGGTGAGAGCACCGCCACGAAGACGGGGCCAGTATAGGCGAGCAGCTCGGCCGTTGCGACCGTGGTGAGGTCGAGCGCGGTCAGAAAGAGGAACCAGTTGAGCGTGAGGATCGCGCCCTGCACCGCGACCTGTGCGAGTTTGCGCCGAGGGAGCCGGGTGACCTCGTGCATCCGTCCGGTGGCGAGCATGAAGATGACGAGCGATACGCCGGCAAACGCTACCCGGTAGAAGACCTTGATGGCCGAAGCGCCGTCGGCGGCCCGCAGGACGAGCGGTATTGAGCCCCAGATCAGGCCCGCGACGGCCACGCGGGCCAGGCCACCCCGCTCCTCTCGGATCCGGTCGTCGTCGAGCGTAGGGTGGCTGGGCTCGGCTCCAATCATGTCGATCAGTCTATCCGAGCCCACGCGGTGAAGGTTCGCGCCAAAAGGCCTATATTCTGCTTTATCGAGCTCACAGATAGCGGCCGCACGCCGATACGCGGCCGCTCCCGGAGACGGAGACGAGACACTAGTCATGGAAGCACCCTCGATCATCTCGCACGTCGAGCAGCTTCGGGTGGTGTCCGACCCACACCGCTGGGCGCTGCTCAAGCGGTTGATGGCGGGACCCGCCTCGCTGTCGGGTCTCGGCCGGGAATTCGACAAGCCAGCGTCGTGGGCGCGCTATCACGTGAAAGAGCTCGAACGAGTCGGGCTCGTGCGGCTTGCGGAGATCCGGCAGCACCTCCACTACGCCGAGCATCTCTACGCGGCTGCGGCGCCGGCCTACTCGGTGAGCTTGCTGATCACACCCGAACCGGATGCTTCGGAAGCGCTTATCCTGCTCGGGAGCGACGATCTTGCGGTCACGCTGCTCGCCGGAGAAGCGCGTCTCGAAGGCACTCCCGTGTGGGCGGGCGCGGTAGGGAGCCTCGACGGCATGATCGCCGTGCACCAGGGTCTGGCCGATATCGCCGGTTGCCACCTGTACGAACCCGATACCGGCGAGTACAACACGGTGCACGCTCGCTGCATGTTTCCCGGCAAGCCCGTCGTTATGGTCACGGTCGCCGAGCGCGAGCAGGGGCTGATCGTGGCTGCCGGCAACCCGCTCGACGTGAGGGGTCTCGAGGACCTTGCCCGACCCGATCTGCGCTTCCTCAACCGAAACCCCGGCTCCGGCACGCGTGTCTGGCTCGACTGGGCGCTTCGCGAGGCCGGAATCCCGACCGAAGCGATCAGCGGCTACGCTGACTGGGTCTCCACGCACGGCGGAGCGGCCGAGGCGGTGCGCTCCGGGCAGGCGGACGCGAGCATGGGGATTCGAGCTGCGGCCGAGCAGCGGGGCATCACGTTCGTTCCGCTCGCGCACGAGCGCTACGACCTCATCATCCCCGAGGAGCGCATGAACGATCCTCGCGTGCAGCGCCTACTGGAGCGTCTGACGAAGCCGAGCTTCGAAGCCGAGGTCCGCCGGTTGGGCGGCTACAGCACCGACGAGACTGGCGCGGAGCGGCGCGTAGCGTACTAGCGACGGGCGGCTCGTCGAACGCCGCTGACCCCGCCTGGACCCCGACCGCTCGCGGGAGGGCAGTGTCCCGTGAGCGGCCACGGGCTCATGTTGAGCGCCGGATCGGACGCCTGAATGCGGACGCCGCTACGCGGCCTCGAGCAGTATCTTCAGGTTCTGGACGATTGCATCGCCCTCATGGTCGTTCAGCTTGACGATCGCGGCTTCGGCCAACCTGCCGAGCACAGGGATGGGGACCGTGTAGTCGACCCTGAGTGTGACCTTCGTAGCTTCACCCTCCGGTTCGAACATCCAGGTCTGGGTGCTTTCGATGCCGCCCTTGGTCTTTCTGACGATTCGCTCGTTCGCGACGTGCTCGACGTCCTCAGCTGTTCCTTCCAAGCGTATGCCGGCCATCTTGTACGTCCAGCTGCTGCCGTGACCGCCGTTCGGCAGCAAGTGCACGTCCTTGACCTCGATGAGACTGGGCCAGAACTCCGGTTGGTGCGTCGGATCGTCCAGGTACTCGTAGACCTTCTCCACGGGTGCATGGATAACAACACTCTTCGTATTACTTGCCATCGCTATCACCCCCCTTCCTCGATGATAGCTGCGCGTTCTGCTGTGCAGAATGTGCCGGTTGTCGTCGTCTGTTTGCGGGATTGGGTCAGCTCCATCACGGATCTGCATGTCACGGCCGCCCCGCAGACCCCCGTCCCTATTCCCACCTCGGACAAGGGCGAAACGCTGAGGCGGTTGCCGGTGGGTCTGCCGCTTACACTGAGCGGGTACACCACATGAAGACGCCGTCCTGCCGACCGACGGAGAGCCATTCATGCCCGGCAAGCTCACTTTGCGAGAGGCAAGCACGCAGTTCGGCATTCCCGTTCGCAAGCTGGCCTTCCTGATCCGGACCGGGCTGATCAAGGCGGAGCTCGAGGGCGAGAGGCTGCTGATCCCCGATTCGGAACTACGCCAGTACGCGGATCAGCCGCACGAGGTAGCCCAGCAGCATCACGTTTCCTACCTGAAGACCCTCGGCCCGGGACTCATCACCGGCGCCTCGGACGATGACCCGTCCGGCATCGGGACCTACTCTGCTGTTGGGTCGACCTACGGCCTGGGGCTGTCGTGGCTAGCCGTCTACCTGCTTCCCATGATGATGGCCGTGCAGGAGACGGTGGCGCGCATCGGGATCGTGACTCAGAGCGGGCTCGCGCACGTCATCGGCCGTCGCTACGGGAAGCGCCTGTTGTATCCGCTCGTGGGGCTTCTGTTGGTGGCGAACACGGTGAACATCGGGGCCGACATCGGGGCCATGGCAGCATCACTGCAGCTGCTGGTCCCCATCAGCTTCATCGCGGGAGTCGTTGGCCTCACAATCGGCATCACGGCAGTTGAGATCCTCGTGCCCTATCATCGCTATTCCCGCATCCTGAAGTGGCTCACGGTGTCTCTGGCCGCCTACATCATCACGGGCTTCATCATCAAGCCGGATTGGGCGGCGGTCCTTCGAGGCGTTGCGATCCCGCACGTCGAGTTCAACCCTGCGTTCCTCGCGGCGATGGTCGCAGTAATGGGCACGACGATCACGCCCTATCTCTTCTTCTGGCAGGCCTCCGAGGAGGTCGAGCAGGAGCGCGACGCGGGCGAGCTCGGCGACTTCCGGATCGAGGCACTGAACCACGAGATCCGCGAGATGCGGAAGGACACCTACACCGGCATGGCGCTCGCCAACGTGGTGTTCCTGTTCATAGTCGTGACCACGGCGTTCGTACTGCACGACAACGGCATCACGAACGTGGACTCTGCGCAGAAGGCCGCCCTGGCACTCAAGCCACTGGCCGGCGACCTCGCCTCACTCTTGTTCACGGTCGGCATCTTCGGCGTAGGGCTGCTCGCCGTGCCGGTCCTCGCGGGAGCCTCGGCATATGCCGTGGCCGAGCTCTTCAATTGGCATGAGGGATTGAGCGAGCGGTTCCGGGCCGCACGAGGCTTCTACTGGGTCATCATCGCGTCGATGTTCGCAGGAATGCTGCTGAACTTCATCGGCATCAACCCGATCAAGGCGCTCTACTACGCTGCGATCGTCAACGGCATCATCGCGCCGATCCTGATGCTCTTCATCTTCAGGATCGGGCGCGACAAGAGCGTGATGGGGCGGTTCACGAGTCCGCGGTGGGTGAATGTGTGGGGAACCGTTGTGACGGCGCTCATGGGCGGTTGCGCGATTGTGCTCATCGTGTTCGCTGCTCTGGGCACGTAGACGGCTGCGTAGTTCGCTCCGTGGTGTCTCCCACCTGCACACCCGCGGGGAACATACTGACAGAGGCGATGGTCCGGACCGGGGCACGATCACTGGAGCAGAGATGAATGTCATCGAGACCACGAAGCTGACCAAGTACTACGGCAAGTCCAGGGGCATCGTCGATGTCGACATGACCGTGGAGGAAGGCGAGATCTACGGTTTCATCGGGCCCAACGGCGCCGGGAAGTCCACGACGATCCGGACCCTGCTCGGCCTGATCTACCCCACGAGCGGCTCGGCGACCGTCTTCGGCAAGGACATCCTCAAGTTCGGCCCCCAGATCCGCCAGGAGGTCGGCTATCTGCCTTCGGAGGTCTTCTACTACGACGACATGCGGGCTATCGATCTCCTCAAGTACTCGGCGAGCTTCTACGACAAGGACAAGGAGGCCACCTCAAAGCGGATCACGTACCTCGCCGAGCTATTCGATCTCGACCTGAAGAAGAAGATCGACGACCTGTCGTACGGCAACAAGAAGAAGGTCGGCATCATCCAGGGGCTCGCGCACTCACCCAAGCTCATCATCCTCGACGAGCCGACCGGTGGGCTGGACCCGCTCATCCAGCAGCAGTTCTTCCACCTGCTCAGAAAGGAGAACGAGAAGGGCGCCTCGGTCCTCTTCTCCTCGCACATCCTGAGCGAGGTCCAGAAGCTCTGCCATCGGGTGGCGATCATCAAAGAGGGCACCATCATCAAGATCGAGACGATCAAGACGCTGCTGGAGAACGCGACAAAGCGGGTCAGGCTCGAGATGACCGGCACACCGGACGCGTCACGCTTCCAGATCGAGGGCGTGAGCGACCTGTCGGCGTCGAACCACTCCGTAAGCTTCCTGTTCCGCGGTCGTATCAACGAGATCACCAAGATCATCGCCGAGCAGGACCTGCTCGACCTCCAGGTCGAAGAACCGGACCTGGAGGAGATCTTCCTGCACTACTACGCGAAGGAGGGATAGCGCATGAACATATTCCTCCGAGAGCTGCAGGCATACCGGAAATCGACGATCATCTGGGCCGCTTCGCTGTGCGCGCTGCTCGGTGTCTTCATGGGGATGTACCCCGCGTTCTCGGCAGACGTTGAGGGCCTGTACAAGGTCCTCGAGAACTTCCCCGCGGCTTTCCGGGCATTGATCAACATCAGCCCTGAGACCTTCTTCTCTGTCCTGGGCTTCTACGGCTACATTCTGGGCTTTGCCATCCTAGCCGCCTCGATCCAGGCCATGAACCTCGGGGTGGGCGTCATCTCGAAGGAGGGTGCCGGCAAGACGGCGGATTTCCTTTTGTCCAAACCGATCCGCCGCAGCCGAATCGTGTCCGCGAAGCTGGCTGCGGTACTCGTGGCGATCCTCTTCACGAACGTCGTCTTCGTCGCGGCCTCGTGGCTAGCCGTGACGGCCACGACCAGTGAATCCTTCTCCTCTGGAACGCTTCTCCTCATGGCGTCCACGATGCTGCTCGTGCAGCTGATCTTCCTGGCCCTCGGGACGCTCTTCGCGGTAACGATCCCGAAGATCAAGTCAGTGGTGGCGGTCTCGCTGCCGACCGTTTTCGCGTTCTACATCATCGGGGCGATCGGCGACGTGCTCGAGAACGTCGAGGTCCGCTGGGTCACGCCATTCAGGTACTACGATCCCGCCTACATCATCACCAACGAGACTCTCGAGACCAAGTTCCTCATCGTCGAGGTGGTGTTCGTCGTCGTGGCGCTCGTCGCCAGCTACGTGATCTTCGCCAGGAAGGACATCCGGGCAGCTGTATAGGTGGAGAACATGAACGTCTTCGTGCGTGAACTGAAAGCACATCGGTGGGGCCTGGTCTTCTGGTGTCTCGGCATGGTGATGCTGATCTACTCCGGCATGGCGAAGTACGCCGCCTATGAAGCGGCCGGGCAATCGGTGATAGAGGTCATGAACCAGCTCCCCAAGGGGATCCAGGTGGTCTTCGGGCTGAGCGGATTCGACCTCAGCACGGCAGCCGGCTTCTACGGCGTGCTCTTCCTCTACACTGCCGTCATGGGCGCCGTGCACGCGGTGCTTCTGGGCGCGCATCTCATCGCCAAGGAGGAGCGGGACCGCACCTCTGAGTTCCTCTACGCCAAGCCCGCCTCCCGGAGCAGGATCCTTACCGGGAAGCTCCTGGCCGGCCTCGTCAATCTGGTCGCGTTCAACCTCGTGACGCTCGCCTCCTCCTTCTACTTCGTGGACCTCTTCAACAAGGACCGGCCGTTCGGCAGCGAGATGCTCACCCTGATGCTCGGGCTGTTCTTCATACAGCTGATCTTCTTCTCTGTCGGCGCGGTGGTGGCCGGGATCAGTCGTCGGCCGAGGGCCGCCGCCTCTGCGGCGACTTCGATCATGTTCCTGACGTTCCTGTTCTTCTACGCGGCCAACCTGAGCGAGAGCATGGGCTTCCTCGAGTACTTCACGCCGTTCAAGTACTTCGACGCCGCGGCGTTGATGGTCGACGGGCTCGACCCGGTGTTCGTCGGGCTGTCCGTGCTGATAATCGTCGCCGCAGTGTTCGGGACGTACCACTTCTACTCCGGGCGGGACCTGGGCG
>CAYGYT010000021.1:0-28192 GCA_964354215.1 uncultured Eubacteriales bacterium
AGCGCCGGCCGGGACGCTCGAGGTGCTGAAGACGCGGGGAGAGCGCTCGCTCGCCGAGATGTTCATTGTCTCCGAGGTCGAACTCGTCGATGGTGGCGAGATCGCCGTCACCGTCAAGCTCGCTCGGGGCGACAAGTGTCCGCGGTGCTGGAACACGCGCGCGCTGGCAGTTGACGAGGAGTACCCGGAGGTCTGCGAGCGGTGCGCGGGGGTCTTGCGTGCGAGCGCCTGACCACTCCGGTCGTGAGTGTCGGAGCCGGCGAGCTGCATCTCGGTAGACTCGGGGGAGAGGACCCTCCTCCGAGTGATAGAATGTGTGGTGTAGCAGTCACCGCCCGGCGCGTCCGGGCGTTTTCCCTATAACGGCACCTTAAGGCAGGTAGCATGGACGAGCAGACCCAGGCGCGTCTCAGAGCGCAACTCGAAGCGGAACTCGAACGGCTCGAAGCCGAGGTCGCGGACATCGAACGCGAGGGTCATGAGGCGCTGTCCGAGGCGAGCGGCGAGAACAACTACCGGGACCACATGGCCGACCAGGGAAGCGCCACGTTCGAGCGCGAGCTCGACATGACGCTGGACGAGAACGTGCGGTCCGCGCTCGCCGAGGTGCGCAAGGCGCTCGCTTGCATCGACGAGGGTACCTACGGGACGTGTGAGCGATGCGGCCAGGCGATATCAGACTCGCGGCTCGAGGCGATGCCCACCGCGAACTTGTGCATAACGTGCAAGGCGGCGGAAGAGGCTCGCTAGCGGTCCGCCGTCCGCTCGTCTGGCTCGGCGCGACCGCTGCGCTCACACTCATACTCGATCAGTCTACGAAAGCTGTTGTGCGCTCGTCTCTGGTGCTCAACGAGGCGTTTCCGCTGGTCCCGGGGCTGTTTGATATCGCGCGTGTCGAGAACACGGGTGCAGCGTTCGGGATGCTTCCGGGTCGTCGCTCGCTCTTCATCACCATCTCCCTGCTCATGTTGGTCTCCGTCGCCGTCTACTGGTGGCGCGCGCGCCCCAAGGCGTGGCCTGTCGTCATCGCGCTCGGTCTTGTTGTGGGCGGCGCGATCGGCAATCTCATCGACCGGGCGTTCATCGGTCGCGTCACCGACTTCCTCGCTTTCTCGTTCTTCTCTCCGGTGTTCAATCTCGCCGACAGTGCTATCTTCGTCGGCGTCTTCGTGCTCGTGGTCTGGATCCTCTTCGGTCCGCAACCGAGCGTCCTAGACGACGAGATACCAGGGCCTGAGCTCGGGGAACAGGAGACGGCGCCAGAGCCCGTGGGAAACGAAACGCTCGGAGACGTGCGGCAGTGACCGGCGCGCGGGAGTTCGAGCACTTCGTGCGTGCAGACGAGGCAGGCAAACGTCTCGACGTCGTTGTCGGCTCGCTCGAGGGGCTCGTGTCCCGTTCGCTCGCACAACGCCTCATCGCCGAGGGTCTCGTGCTCGTGAACGGCTCACCCGCTTCGAAGCGGCACATCGTGCGAGCGGGGGAGCGGCTGGATATCGAGATCCCGCCCTACGATCGAGGCGACCTCGAGCCCGAGGACATCCCTCTCGACATCCGCTTTGAGGACGAGCATCTGATCGTGCTCTCGAAACCGGCGGGACTCGTCGTGCATCCTGCGCAAGGACACTGGTCCGGCACGCTCGTGCACGCGTTGCTCGCCCATTCCGATGAGCTGGGCACGCTCGCGGGCGAGGATCGTCCCGGCATCGTTCACCGTCTCGACAAGGACACCACCGGGTTGATGATGGTCGCCAAAACCGACGCAGCCCAAGCTGCGCTCTCGGAAGCGATCAAGATCCGCGCGATCGACCGCCGCTACCTTGCGCTCGTGCACGGCTACATCGCGCCGGACACGGGTCTCGTCGACGCGCCGCTCGCGCGCGACCCGCGCGACAGGATGCGGATGGGCGTCTCCGAGTCGTCCTCGGCAAAACAGGCCGTGACAACGTTCAGCGTACTCGAGCGCTTCTCGGCAGGGACGCACGACGAGGGGTTCACGTTCATCGAGTGCAAGCTCTACACGGGGCGCACGCACCAGATACGTGCGCACATGGCCTACATCAAGCACCCGGTGGTGGGCGATCCGCTGTACGGCGCGAGACGCGCGAAAGCCGACCTTGGGCTCGAGCGGCAGTTCCTGCACTCCTACCGTCTGAGCCTCGAGCACCCGATGACCGGTGCGAGGCTGGAGTTCTCCGACCCGCTGCCCGAGGACCTTGCCTCACGGTTGCGGGCTATCGAGGACCTCTCGATGGGTCGCACGTCCGCCGGCGATGAGGCGGTCGCGCTCCTCGCGCTGGGACGGCAACCCTAGGAGCGGGCGGTGCGTGTGAGACGCCTTGTCCGTCGGGAGTGGTACTGCTAGGCTGACAACCGACCTTTAAACCGGTTCTGCGAGGCCGGCAAGGGAGTCACCAGATATCGACGCCGCCCGCTCGTGGCTGCGAACGCGTATGTGACGTGCCTTCTTGCCGACCGCAAGAAGGCACTGTTCGTTTCGGAGCGTTTTGCCGAGATGCCCGAGGAGGCCGCCAGTGGAGTATCGGACAAAGGCTACGGTCATGGACGACGTAGCGATCGATCGCGCAGTGACGCGCGTCGCACACGAGATACTCGAGGCGAACAAGGGAGCCGGCAACATCGCACTGGTCGGCATCCTTCGCCGAGGCGCCTGTCTTGCCGAGATGCTCGCCGAGAAGATCGGAGAGATCGAGGGTGCTGCCGTCCCGGTGGGAACACTCGACATCTCGTTCTATCGCGACGATGTCGCCACTCGGCTGAATCCAGAAGTGCACCGTACCGACATCCCCTTCGCCATCGAGGGACGCGACATCGTGCTCTGCGACGATGTCTTGTTCACCGGGCGCACGATCCGCGCGGCCATGGACGCGATCATGGACTACGGCCGGCCCTGCTCGATCCAGCTGGCCGTGCTCGTCGACCGGGGCCACCGCGAGCTTCCGATCCGCGCGGACTACGTGGGCAAGAACGTGCCCACAGCCCGACGAGAGCGCGTGTTCGTGGCGTTCCCGGACACCGACAGCCGCAAGACCGTCGAGATACTCGAGGTCGCCGAGGGAGGCGAGGCGTAGCCGTGCTTTCGTCGAGCCACATTATCGAGATGTCCGACTTGACCCCCGACGACATCGGCCTCGTGCTCGACACGGCGGAGTCGTTCAAGGAAGTCAACGAGCGGCGCATCAAGAAACTCCCGACGCTTCGTGGACGGACGATCATCAACCTGTTCCTCGAACCGTCCACCCGTACTCGCATGTCATTCGAGATCGCCGCGAAGCGCCTGTCTGCCGACGGCGTGAACATGACCGGGTCTGCCTCGGCTACCGTCAAGGGCGAGTCCTTGCGGGACACCGCCAAGACGCTCTCGGCCATGGCGTGCGACCTCATCGTCATCCGGCACAAGTACGCCGGTGCGCCGCGCGTGCTCGCCGAGTCGATGGACGCGCACGTCATCAACGGTGGTGACGGGATGCACGAGCACCCCACGCAGGCGCTCCTCGACCTGTTCACGATCCGTGAGCGTCTCGGCACGCTGAGCGGGCTTACGGTAGGGATCGTGGGCGACATCGCGCACTCGCGCGTCGCCGGATCGCTCGTGCCGGCGCTTCGCATGGTTGGAGCGACGCCGGTGGTCATCGGGCCTCCGACGCTGATGCCCGCGCGTCCCGATGTCCTCGGAGCCGAGGTGGTCACGTCGCTCGACGAGGCGCTGCCCGACCTCGACGTGGCCTACATGCTTCGCATCCAGATGGAGCGCGCCGAAGGAATGCCGTTTCCGAGCCTGCGAGAGTATGCGCAGCTCTTCGGCATCAACCGTCGCAGGATGGAGCGGATGAAGCCCTCTGCGATCGTGATGCATCCTGGTCCGATGAACCGCGGCGTCGAGATCTCCTCCGACGTGGCGGATTCCGACCGGGCCGTCGTGCTCGACCAAGTGAATGCGGGTGTGGCCGTGCGCATGGCTGCGATGTACCTGCTGCTGGGAGGTGAGGCCGCATGACGCGCACGCGCGAGCAGACAGAGCACGTACTGCTGACCGGGGGACGGTTGGTCGACCCATCTGTGGGACTGGACGAGGTCGCAGATCTGCTGATCTCGAGTGGAGCCATCGCGTCTGTCGGCCGGGATCTCGAACTGCCCGAGGACACGCTTACGATCGACTGCACCGAGAAGGTCGTGTTTCCGGGTTTGGTGGACGTTCACGTGCACCTTCGCGAGCCGGGCCGCGAGGACGAGGAGACGGTCGCGAGCGGCACGCGCGCTGCCGTGCATGGCGGGTTCACCGCCGTATGCGCCATGCCGAACACCGAGCCGATCTGCGATTCCGGCTCTCAGGTGAGCTTTCTCGCCGAGCGTGCCGAGACCGAGGGCGTGTGCCGCGTACACCCGGTCGGCGCGATCACCGCGGGAAGTGCCGGAGCAGCGCTCGCCGAGATGGGCGACATGGTCGCCGCGGGTGCGGTCGCGTTCTCGGATGACGGCCGTGGGGTCCAGAGCACGGGGATGATGCGCCTCGCCATGGACTATGCGAAGCAGTTCGGTGCGACCATCGTGTCGCACTGCGAAGTCGAGTCGCTCGTGGGTCGGGGGGTCGTGAACGAGGGCGTGGTGTCCACGCGGCTCGGACTGCCCGGATGGCCGTCGGCCGCCGAGGAGATCCAGGTCGCCCGCGACATCCGGCTTGCCGAACTCACGGGCTGCCGCGTGCACATCGCGCACCTGTCAACCGCGCGCTCGCTCGAGCTCGTGCGCGAGGCGAAGTCGCGTGGGATACCCGTGACGTGCGAGGCCACGCCGCACCACCTGTTCCTCGACGAGGACGCGATCGATGCGACCTACGACACGAACCTCAAGATGAACCCGCCACTTCGAACGCGCGAGGACCGAGAGGCGCTCGTGGCGGGGCTTGCGGACTGCACGATCGACTGCGTCGCGACCGACCATGCCCCGCACGCGGCGCACGAGAAGCTGCTCGAGTTCGAGCTCGCGCCCTTCGGCACCACGGGGCTCGAGACCGCGCTTTCGCTGCTGAACACCCACCTCGTCTCGAAGGCCCTACTTCAGTGGTCCGACGTCGCGCGGTTGCTCTGTTCCGGCCCCCGTTCGGCGCTCTCACTCCTGCCCCAGGTCAGTCTCGCGCAGGGTTCGGCAGCCGACATAACGGTGTTCGACCCGGAAGCGAAGGTCGAGGTGACGCGCGAGTGGTTCGAGAGCCGCTCGGTAAACTCGGCGTTCCTAGGGGGTAAACTGCTCGGCAAAGCATCCGAGGTACTCGTGGGCGGGCGCCTCGCTCTGCGCAACGGGAAGGTGGTCTGAGGGCGTGCCCGAGCGCGAAGCCGCGATACTGGCACTCGAGGACGGAACCGTCTTCGAGGGGTTGTCGTGCGGGGCTGCCGGAGAAGCCGTCGGCGAGGTTTGCTTCAACACGTCGATGGCCGGCTACCAGGAGGTATTCACCGATCCGTCGTATGCCGGCCAGATCGTGACGATGACGATGCCGCACATCGGCAATTACGGCGTGAACGGTGCGGACATGGAGTCGCGGTCCATCTTCGCCCGCGGGTTCGTGATGCGTGAGATGACCTACGTGCCGTCGAACTGGCGCGCCGAGGAGAGCCTGCCCGCCTTTCTCGAGCGTTTTGGCGTCGTTGCCGTGGAGGGTGTGGACACCCGGCGGCTCACCAGGCATATCCGCGAGTCGGGCGCGATGCGCGCCGTCGTTTCGACCGAAGACCTCGACCCGGCGTCGCTCGTGGCCAAGGCCCAGGCCTCCCCAGGGCTCGTCGGCCGCGATCTGGTCGCCGACGTGTGCGTGCGCGAGACGTACCGCTGGGGTTCTGACATGCCGAGCGGCATCGAGGCGCCGGTTGACACCGGGGTGCTTCCTGTCACGCCCGCCTATCGGGTTGTCGCCTTCGACTCGGGGGTCAAGTACAACATCCTACGGCGTCTCGCCGAAGCAGGCTGCGACGTCACGGTCGTGCCGCCCTCTACCTCGGCCGAGGAAGTCCTCGCCCTCGACCCCGACGGCGTCTTCCTCGCAAACGGCCCTGGCGATCCCGCGGCCGTGGACTACCTGTACCGGACGCTCGCGGCCCTGCTCGGCAAGAAGCCGGTCTTCGGCATCTGTCTCGGGCATCAGATGCTGTCCCTCGCGGTTGGAGCGTCCACCTACAAGCTCAAGTACGGACACCGGGGTGGGAACCAGCCCGTCAAGAACCTGCTCACCGGGCAGGTTGAGATCACGAGCCAGAACCACGGCTTCTGCGTGGATTTCAGCTCGATAGGCTCGCTCGTCGCCGACCAGAACGGGTCTCCCGACTTGGATCCCGGCGACCTCGGAGCCTGGGCTCGTTCGGGAGTCGCACCGGTGGTTCGCTCCGAGCGGTTCGGCCGGGTGCAGCTCACGCACGTGAACCTCAACGACATGACCACCGAGGGCATCCGGCTTCTCGACGTGCCCGCCTTCTCGGTCCAGTACCACCCCGAGGCAGCTCCCGGGCCGCACGACGCGCGCTACCTCTTCGGCGCGTTCACGCGTCTCATGGATTCAGAACCCGATTTCCTGGTAGTGAGAGGATAGGCGATGCTTCGAAGCGTGCTCATTCCCGCGGACTTCACCGAGGAATCGACGCTCCTTACCGATTTCGCTGCCGGACTCGGCGCCATCGGCGTTCGTCGCGCCGTGCTCGGGCACTGCGTCGAGGCGTCCGGCTTAGAAGGCCCCGTGATCGTGGCGTCGGTCGACCGCGCTCGTGAGCGTATGCGCGACAGGGCGGCGGACCTCGCCGCAGCGGGTCTCGATGTCGAGGTGCGCGTCGTGACCGGCCAGACCGCGCACGCGATGATCGCACTCGCGTCGGAGACGCACGTCGATGCGGTGGTGTCCGGCACCCACGGCAAGACCGTTCTCGATCGCCTCATCGGCGGGTCGGTGTCCGAGGACTTGCTGGTGAACGCTGACAGGCCGAGTCTGTTCTGCCGCTTCCGTCTGCTGAGAAACGCCGCACGCCCCGCCGATCTGGCGCAGGGATTCGGCCGGGCGCCCGTCATACCGACGGACTTCTCGGCCTCCTCGATGCGCGCGTTCACAACCGCGCTCGAGATCCCGAAATCCTCGGCGGGCACGTTCTACCTCCTTCACGTCGTCGACGGGGCGCTCTCAGGCGACGAACTGCGCAAGGTGGAGGAAGGTGCTGAGTTCCAACTCGCCAACATGGTGGCCATGGCCGCCGAACGCGGGATCACTGCTCGAAGCATCATCCGCCGAGGAGAGCCGGGCCGTGAGGCCCTGCGGGAACTCGACGAGCGGCGGGCGTCCGGCGTCGTCACCGGCTCGCGCGGACGGGGTCTGCTGACTGAAGCGGTTCTCGGCAGCGTCTCGATGACGCTGCTTCGGCAGGCATCGTGTCCGGTGATGGTGGTGCCGTAGGTGCCGCGTAGGGACGACCTGAAGAAGATACTCGTCATCGGCTCCGGCCCGATCGTCATCGGGCAGGCGTGCGAGTTCGACTACTCGGGCGCACAGGCGTGCAAGGTGCTTCGAGAGGACGGGTACGAGGTCGTTCTCGTGAACTCGAACCCTGCGACCATCATGACCGACCCGGAACTCGCGCATCGCACCTACGTGGAGCCGATCACGCCGGTATTCGTCGAGGAGATCATCGCCACCGAGCGCCCGGACGCGCTACTGCCCACGCTCGGAGGACAGACGGGACTAAACTGCGCCGTCGCTCTTGCCGACGCGGGCATCCTCGACCGGTGGGGCGTGGAGCTCATCGGCGCGACCCGCGACGTGATCAAGAAGGGCGAAGACCGCAAGCTCTTCCGCGAGGCGATGGAGCGTATCGGGCTCGACGTGCCGAGGAGCGGCTACGCGTACACCGTGCGAGAAGCCGAGGACCGCGCGCACGAACTCGGCTTCCCGGCGGTCGTGCGACCGTCCTTCACGCTCGGCGGCGCTGGCGGCGGTATCGCCTATAACATCGAGGAGCTGCGCGAGATCGTCTCGGGAGGGGTCGCGCTCTCGCCGATCGGCGAGGTGCTGATCGAAGAGAGCGTGCTCGGCTGGAAAGAGTTCGAGATGGAGGTCATGCGCGACAAGCATGACAACGCCGTCATCGTCTGTTCGATCGAGAACTTCGATGCGATGGGCGTGCACACGGGCGACTCGATCACCGTCGCTCCCGCGCAGACGCTCACCGATCGTGAGTACCAGGTCATGCGCGATGCGTCGATCGCGATCCTGCGCGAAATCGGCGTCGAGACCGGCGGCTCGAACGTGCAGTTCGCGGTCAACCCCGAGAACGGCCGGATGGTCGTCATTGAGATGAATCCTCGTGTGTCGCGGTCATCGGCGCTCGCCTCGAAGGCCACGGGGTTCCCGATCGCGAAGATCGCGGCGAAGCTCGCCGTGGGCTATACGCTCGACGAGATTCCGAACGACATCACCAAGAAGACCCCGGCCTGCTTCGAGCCCTCGATCGACTACACGGTCGTGAAGGTTCCTCGCTGGGCGTTCGAGAAGTTCCCCGGCACGGACGTGACGCTCACCACGAAGATGAAGTCGGTGGGCGAGGTCATGGCGATCGGGCGCACATTCGCCGAGGCGCTCGGCAAGGCCATGCGCTCACTCGAGGACGGACGGGCGGGCCTCGGCGCTGACGGCAGGGACACCTTCGAGGAGCACCACTTCGACGAGCGCCTCGCCGTGCCCAACGAGCGCCGCATCTACTACGTCGCCGAGGCACTGCGCCGCGGGTGGACCGTCGAAGACTTGTACGGGCTCACCCACATCGACCTGTGGTTTCTCCGCCAGATCGAAGGTATGGTCCTCGCCGAGGCGACAATCCAAGGACGTGAGCTTGCTTCGGTCACGGGGGCAGAACTGCTGGAAGCGAAGCGCCACGGCTTGTCCGACGCGCAGATCGCGTACCTTACGGGTTCGGCTGAGGCCGATGTCAGGACGCGAAGGCTCGACCTTGGCGTGAAGCCCACATTCAAGGCGGTCGACACGTGCGCCGCTGAGTTCGCGGCGAGCACGCCCTACTACTACAAGACGTACGAGGACGAGGACGAAGTCGCGCCGAGCGACCGCCCCAAGGCGATGATCCTCGGCGCGGGCCCGAACCGCATCGGGCAGGGCATCGAGTTCGACTACTGCTGCGTGCACGCCGCCTACGCGCTTTCGGAGGTCGGCTACGAGACCATCATGGTGAACTGCAACCCCGAGACGGTTTCGACCGACTACGACACGTCCGACCGACTGTACTTTGAGCCGCTCACGTACGAAGACGTCATGGACATCGTCGAAGCGGAGAACCCGGCCGGCGTCGTGGTGACCTTCGGCGGGCAGACGCCCTTGAAGCTCGCGCACGCACTCGAGTCGGCGGGCGTGCCGATCATGGGCACGAAGCCTGAAGCCATCGATCTTGCCGAGGACCGGCGCCGTTTCGCCGAGGTGCTCGACCGCCTCGGCATCGCATACCCCGCCGCGGGTACCGCGAACACCCACGAAGAAGCGGTCGACGTGGCGCGCCGCATCGGCTTCCCGCTGCTCGTGCGCCCATCCTACGTGCTCGGCGGTCGCGGCATGGTCATCGCCTACGACGAGCAGTACCTCGAGCACTACATGGCGGAGGCCACGAGCATCTCGCCGGACCACCCGGTGCTCCTCGACCGTTTCCTCGAGGGGGCGATCGAGGTCGACCTCGACGCCGTATGCGACGGCGAGACGGTCTATGTTGGCGGCGTGATGGAACACATCGAGGAGGCGGGCATCCACTCGGGTGACTCGGCGTGCTCGATCCCACCGTTCACGCTCGGTGAGGACACGATCCGGCGCATCCGCGCGCATGCCCGCGCGCTCGCGCTCGAGCTCGGCGTCGTCGGCCTTATCAACATCCAGTTCGCGGTGAAAGAGAACACTGTCTACGTGCTCGAGGTGAACCCGCGGGCGTCGCGCACCGTGCCGTTCGTCTCGAAGGCGACCGGCGTGCCGCTCGCCAAAGTGGCCGCGCGCGTCATGGCAGGAGAGAAGCTCAGCGCGATGGACCTTCCGGACGAGGAACGAGAGCTCGGGCGCTTCTGCGTGAAGGAAGCGGTCATGCCCTTCGGCCGGTTCCCCGGCGCTGACTCGGTGCTCGGTCCCGAGATGAAGTCGACCGGCGAAGTCATGGGGGTCTCGCACGACTTCCCCGGCGCGTATGCGAAATCGCAGCTCGCGATCGACTACTCCCTTCCCACCGAGGGAGCAGCGTTCGTCTCTGTCTCCGATAAGGACAAGCGCTCCATCGTCCCGGTGGCAAAAACACTCCACCTCCTCGGTTTCAACATTCTCTCGACCCGGGGCACCGCACGCACGCTTCGCGCCGCCGGCATTCCCGTGACCGAGGTGCTCAAGAAGCACGAGGGCCGTCCGAACATCGTCGACGCGATCAAGAACGGCGACGTGCAACTTGTGATCAACACGCCGTTCGGCCCGGAGACGCGCTCAGACGGCTACCACATCCGCACTGCAGCGATCCTCCACGGCATCACGAACATCACGACCGTTCCTGCCGCGATGGCGGTTGCGCAGGCGATCGAATCGGTCAAGGCCGGTCGACTCGATGTGATCGCCCTTCAGGACTTCGGCCACGACGACGGGGCAGGCGCCTAGGTGGCGAGCGCAGGGAACAGTGCAACGGCTGAGACGCCCGTCTCCGGCGGGGGTCCACGTCCGATGCTCGAGCGGGTGGTCGTGCAGGCGAACGAGCGCGTCGCCGAAGGCGTCGGACTGATCGTGCTACGGGCGCCCCGCACGGCTGCAGCCGTGATGCCGGGACAGTTCGTCCACCTGAGGATCGCCCCCGGCCGCGACTTCATCCTTCGGCGCCCGTTCTCTGTCCATCGCGCGCGCGGCGAGGATATCGAGATTCTCTACCAGGTGCTTGGCGCAGGGACGCGAGCGCTCGCACGGGTGGCGCGCGACGTGGAGATGGACCTGCTCGGCCCGCTCGGGACCGGCTGGGATACATCAGGCGGGATCGACCACGCGCTTCTGGTTGCCGGAGGCCTCGGTGCTGCGCCGCTCGGCATGCTCGCTGAGGGACTCTCCGGGAACGGCGTTGCGTTGACGGTCGTGCAGGGTGCGCCAACGGCAGAGCGCCTGGTAGCGCGCGACCTCTTCGAATCGACCGCGCGCCGGTACCTCCCCGCGACCGACGACGGGTCGGTGGGGGAGCGGGGGTTTGTGACGGCGCTTTCCCAGCGCGTGCTCGCCGCGGGTGGTCTGGACCGGGTCTACGTGTGCGGGCCGGAGGCGATGTCACGCATCGTTGCGTCCCAAGCAGCGTCGGCGGACGTTTCGTGCCAAGTCTCCCTCGAGCGCTTCATGGCATGCGGCGTGGGCGCATGCCTGTCGTGCGTGTGCGCGACCCGACACGGTCGCTTGCGCGCGTGTGTTGACGGGCCGGTTTTCGATGCCGCCGACGTCCTGTGGGACCGGCGCGAGATACCGCCGAGGCACTGAGATGGGCGCCTCAGTGGACACCCGGGTTCGCATCGGCTCGCTGGAGCTCCGTACGCCGGTTCTCACCGCCTCGGGTACGTTCGCCTCCGGGCGTGAGTACGCCGACTACCTTGACCTCGGCCGTCTCGGCGCGCTCGTGACCAAAGGCGTCTCACTCGAGCCCTGGGAGGGCAACGCGTCACCGCGGATCGCCGAGACGGCAAGCGGGATGCTGAACTCCATCGGGCTTGAGAATCCCGGCGTCGACGCGTTCATCGCGCGCGATCTCGCGTGGCTTGCCTCTGTCGACGTACCCGTCATCGTGAACGTGACGGGGCACAGCGTCGACGAGTACGCCGAGGTGGTGCAGAGGCTCGACGGGCACGCCCGCGTGGACGGGTTCGAGATCAACATCTCGTGCCCCAACGTGGACGCCGGCGGCATGGCCTTCGGCACGGACTGCACCTCGGCGGCCACTGTCACGCGCGAGTGCAGAAAGGCCACCGCCAAGACACTGATCGTGAAGCTCTCGCCCAACGTCACCGATGTCGTCGCGATTGCGCGCGCTGTCGCGGATGAGGGCGCTGACGCCGTGTCGCTTATCAACACGTTGCTCGGCATGGCCGTCGACACGCGGACATTCCGCCCCAAGCTCGCGCGCATCGTCGGCGGTCTGTCGGGTCCCGCTATCAAGCCGGTTGCCCTGCGCATGGTCTGGCACGTCGCGAACGCCGTCCCGATTCCCGTCGTCGGGATGGGTGGGATCATGACCGCCGAGGACGCCGTCGAGTTCCTCCTCGTAGGGGCAACGGCGATCGCGATCGGCACGGCGAACTTCGTCGATCCCACTTCGACCATGCGTATCACAGACGGCCTCGTTGAGTTCTGTCACGCGCGCGGTCTCGCGCGTGTATCGGACCTCATCGGCGCGCTCGACACGTCACCTGCGACCGGTGCCGCCACCGTGGAGGAGGAACGCGATGCGTGATGCTCTGATCGTCGCGCTCGACACCGATGCGCATACCGCGCTCTCGCTCGCGCGCTCGCTCGCGGGTACGATCCGCTGGGTGAAGGTCGGCATGACGCTCTACTACGCCGAGGGGCCGGGCATCGTCGCTCGCCTGCGCGAACTCGGCCTCGACGTCTTCGTCGATCTGAAGCTCCACGACATCCCGCATCAGGTCGAGGGAGCTGCTCGCGAGGTCAGCCGTCTCGGTGCCTCGATGCTGACCGTGCACACATCGGGCGGGCTCGAGATGATGCAGGCCGCTCTGGCGGGCGCCTGTGCCGGTTCTGATGAGTGCGGCGCAGACACCCCGGACGTCGTGGGGGTCACGGTGCTGACGAGCCTCGATGACGAGGCACTGTCGCGCATTGGCATCGCCTCGGGTGCACTGCCCCACGCGCTCTTGCTCGCGAAGCTCGCGCGCGCCGCGGGGCTGCAGGGTGTCGTGTGCTCCCCGCACGAAGCGCGTGCGATGCGCGACCTGTTCGGGCCGGAGGCCCTGGTGGTGACCCCCGGGGTTCGGCCAGCGGGGGTGGATGCGGGAGACCAGGCGCGCGTCGCGACGCCACGCGAGGCCCTTGCGTCGGGTGCCTCGCACATCGTGGTCGGCCGGCCGATCACGGCGGCATCCGATCCTGTTGCGGCGGTCGCGATGCTTCTCGGCGAAGGAGATGACTAGGGCTTTGGGCGACAGGATGAACGACTCCGACGTGGCTCAGGCACTCGAACGCTCCGGTGCCGTGCTCTCAGGTCATTTCGTGCTCACGAGCGGGAGACACTCCGATCGCTACGTCCAGTGCTCTCGCGTTTTGGAGGATCCGGAGCTCACGACACGCCTTGCGCGCGAACTCCGTGCGCGAATCGGCGACCGGCAGATCGATCTCGTCGCGGCTCCTGCGGTCGGCGGCATCATCCTCGGCTTCGCCGTCGCGCAGGCTCTGGGGGTCAACTTCATATTCAGCGAGCGCGAGCAGGGCAACATGACCTTCCGCCGCTCGTTTCGTGTGCCTCCGGGTGCGCGCGTACTCGTCGTAGAAGACGTGGTCACAACGGGTGGAAGCGTCGCGGAGGTCATCGATCTGGTGCGGCGAGCCGGGGGCAGCGTACCGCTGGTCGTCAGTCTCATCGACCGCGGTGGGCCGAAGGCGTTCGACACGGAGTTGCTTCCTCTCCTTAGACTTGAGGTTGAGTCTTGGGAGCCCGCAGAGTGTAGCCTTTGCGCGGCCGGTACACCCGTCACGGCACCGGGAAGTCGTCGACTTTCCACATAAGTGTTGGCATCATCGCAGGTCAGGGGTAACATCTCCCCGTGACTCAGATTGGCGCGGGATACGAGGACGCGTACAATCCGACACAGCGTCGAGCGTTCAGCCTGAGCACCGAAGACGAGGAGGAATCATGGCACTGCCCAACCTTTCGGATGCGGATCGTCAGGCCGCACTGAAGAAGGCCGCCGAGGCCCGCCAGAAGCGCGCGGCACTCCGGGCCTCGATCAAGAGCGGTCAGACGTCCTTTGCCGACGTCATGAGCAGGTCCGCCGATCCGATCGTCGCGCGCATGAAGGTCTCGACACTTCTCGAGAGCCTGCCCGGATACGGCAAGGCCAAGGCCGCGAAGATCATGAAGGAACTTGAGATATCGGAAAGCCGGCGCGTGCAGGGGCTTGGCGCTCGCCAGCGCGAGATGCTCATGAAGCGTCTCGGCTGATCTCGGCCTCGGACGTCCATCTGAACGAAGCGCGCTCGGACGTGCCAGCCGGACGACTGTTCATCATCTCCGGTCCGTCGGGCGCGGGTAAGGGAACCCTCGTCAAGGGACTCCTTGCGAGGGTTCCTCGCGTGTGGCTTTCCGTCTCCGCTACGACCCGACCTCCTCGGCCGGGGGAGATCGAGGGCACCCACTACTTCTTCATCGACGCAGAGCGATTCGAGGAGCTGAAGCGCACCGGCGGCCTGATCGAGTGGGCCGAAGTGCACGGCAACTGCTACGGCACGCCGCGAGGCCCCGTGGAAGCCCAGCTCGAGCACGGGGTGGATGTCGTCCTCGAGATCGACCCGCAAGGCGCTGCCCAGGTCAAGCGCTCGATGCCAAGCTCGGTGCTCGTATTCGTCACTGCCCCGTCGATGGAGGAACTGCGCCGTCGACTCGAGGGCAGAGGCAGCGAGACAAAAGAGCAGGTCGAGCGCCGTCTTCGCACCGCCGAGGCTGAGCTGCTCGTTGCGGGTACATACGATTTCGTGATACAAAACGACGATATGCGCCGCGCGACGGACGAACTGGTGCACATCATCGAATCCGACGCTGCACACGGCGCCGACTCAAAGGAAGCGTAGTCCCCATGGTCATCAAACCCGAGATCGACGAGCTGCTGTCCAAAGTCGACTCCAAGTACACGCTCTGCATCGTCTCCGCCCGCCGCGCGCGCCAGATCAACGATATGGTCCACGGCATGCGCGACCAGGCGCTGCTCTCGATGGCCGCCATGGCCACGAGCCAGGTGGCGCAGCTCACGAGCACCAAGCCGCTGACCCTCGCGCTCGAAGAGATCGCCGAGGGCGACGTGAGCTACGAGCGGGTCAAGGAAAGCTTCAAGTAAGCCGGCGCGCATGTTCGAGCGCGCCGTCCTCATCCACTACCACGAGATCGGCCTCAAGGGGCGCAACCGGTCTGTCTTCGAGCGCCGCCTGAAGGACAACCTGGACGCTGCGCTTCGGGGTCTGCCCGTCGGCGGGGTGGAGCGGATCGCCAGCAGGCTCGTTGTTCCGGTACTCAAACCCCCGGCGCTCGAGTCGATCGTGGAGCATGTCGCGCGTATCCCCGGGATCAGCAGCGCCTCGCCCGCATTCAAGACGTCGCGGCTCGAGCACGACATCAACAAGGCGGCCCTGCTCGCGCTCAGAGAAGCCGAGCCGTACGAGACCTTTCGGGTAGATGCCCGGCGGTCCAACACCGACTACCCGCGTTCGAGCATGGACATCAACCGCGACGTTGGCGCGCACGTGCTGGAGCACATGTCCGGCAAGCGCGTGAACCTCTCGAGTCCCGACGTGACGTGTCACATTGAGGTCGTCCAGGGAGACACGTACGTTTACTCGCGCAAGGTCCGCGGCATAGGCGGCCTTCCCGTGGGCACGGCCGGAACGGTGGTCGCGCTCCTCTCGGCGGGCATCGACTCTCCGGTTGCCGCCTGGAGGATGATGCGCAGAGGCGCGGTCGTCGTCGGCCTGCACTTCTCGGGACGTCCGCAGACGAACGACCTCTCGGAGCGCCTCGTGGCCGAGATCGGGGGCGTGCTCGAGCGCACCGGCGGCCTCGGACGCATCTACATCGTGCCCTTTGGCGACCTGCAGAAGGAGATCTCGCTTCACGCACCGCCCGATCTGCGCGTGTTGCTCTACCGCCGTCTCATGATGCGCGTCGCCGAGGAGGTCGCCCGCTTCGAGTGCGCCAAGGCACTCGTGACCGGCGAGTCGCTCGGCCAGGTGGCCTCTCAAACGCTCGACAACATCGCCGCCGTGGACGACGCGGCGACGCTCCCGGTGCTGCGACCGCTCATCGGCACCGACAAGCTCGAGATCATCGGCGAGGCCCGCAGCGTTGGGACGTACGAACTCTCGACGCAGGAGCATGCGGACTGCTGCACGCTCTTCATGCCCCGGACGCCAGAGACGCACGCGACCGTGGAGCAGGTTGTGGCGGGGGAGGGCGACCTCGACCTTCCGCGCATGGTCGATGACGCCGTCGCCTCGCTCACGTGGATCGACTTCGCCTGTGCGGCCTACCGCTCGCCTCGCAGTCGGCCCGCTTCGCCGTGAGCACTCGGGCGGGGGAGCGGCTCCGCATTCTGGCGCTCGAGCCGTACTACGGCGGCTCGCACCGGGCAGTCCTCGACGGCCTCATGGCGCGGATCGATGCGGAGTGGACGCTGCTCACGCTCCCTGCGCGCAAGTGGAAGTGGCGCATGCGCGGGGCGGCGATCACGATGGCCGAGGAGTCGACGCGCCGCTTCGAGCACGGTTCGCGCTGGGACGTCGTCTTTGCATCCACGTTCGTCAATCTCGCCGAGTTCCGCGGGCTTGCCGGTGCCGAGATCGCGTCCGTCCCGGCCATCGTCTACTTCCACGAGAACCAGCTCGTCTACCCGAACCGGCACACCGCCGAGTGGGACTTCCAGTTCCCGCTCACGAACATCACGAGCGCGCTCTCGGCCGAATGCTGCGCGTTCAATACCGAGTGGAACCTGCGCGAATTCGTGCGGGAGGTTCCCGGCTTCCTCGCGCAGTTCCCGGACCACCAGCCCAAGCGGGTCGCGGAACAGATTACCGAGAAGTCGCTCGTGATCCACCCGCCGTTCGATCCCGCGGTCTTCGATGCAGCGCTGAACGCCGCGGGTGCGGGCGGGCCCGTCCGCGCGCGACGTCCCCGCATCGTGTGGCCGCACCGGTGGGAGCACGACAAGGACCCGGAGACGTTCTTCGAAGCCGTGAGCGCGCTTGCCACCGAAGGGCTGGACTTCGAGGTTGCCGTGGCCGGGCAGGCATTCGCAGATCGCCCCGAGGTGTTCTCGCGCGCGGCGGAGTCGCTCGGCGACCGGCTCGTGCACTTCGGCGAGCCGGTCTCTCGCGCCGCATACGCCGAACTGCTCGCGAGCTGCGACGTTGCGGTGTCGACCGCACGAAACGAGTTCTTCGGCATCGCGATGATCGAGGCAGCGTATGCGGGCTGTTTCCCGCTCGTGCCGGATCGTCTCGCCTACCCGGAGATCTACCCGGCGCACATGCGCTACACGGGCTACGAGGAGCTCGTGGCGCGGCTGCGCTCGCTTGTCGTTCAGCCGCCACCGCCCGGTCAGGCGAGGTCGCTCGCGGAGCCGTTCACGTTCGATCGGCTTACTCCGCAGTTCGCGGAACTCCTCACGCGCGTAGCACGCGTAGCGCGAGGAACGCGCGGAACGTAACCACAGCAGCAGCGAGTCAAGGAGTCCCGCCTCTTGCGCGCAGTAGGCAGGAAGGAGGAGCGATGCGGGGTATCGTGCAGAGGGTGAGATCGCTTCGCACCGCGACGGGACCGGGGAGTGTCCGCGAGCCGCACTGATGGTAGGGGTGCAAAGGCCGCAGAGGAACAGGGAGGCGGCGTGAGCCAGTGAACAACATCTCCAGCGCATTCGAGGGTATCGGCACGACCGGGCTGGTCGCACTCGGCGCGCTCGTACTGGTCGAGCTCGCGCTCATGGTTGCCGCGCTCATCAGCGTCCTTCGGAGGCCTCCGGCGAGACTCCGCGGGCCGAAGTGGCTCTGGGTGCTGGTGATCCTCTTCGTCAACCTCGTCGGCCCAATCCTCTACTTCGCCGTGGCGCGTAAGCCAGAAGCGATCGACATCGCGTCTCCCCCAGACGCGGTGCAGCCGCACCATGCGGCAGCGGTCGCGGACGTGCTGTACGGGAGCAGTGCGCCGGAGGACGAGGTGTGACCGTGCCAGGCGCCGGTCTTGCCCTTGAGGCCCACGGGCTCGTGAAGGTCTATCGAGAGACCCGCGCTCTGGACGGTGTGGACCTTGCCGTGCCCACGGGTTCCGTCTTCGGCTTCCTCGGCCCGAACGGGGCCGGCAAGACCACGACGCTCCGTATCCTCACGGGGCTTGCGCGTGCGACGAGCGGTTCGGCGAGCATCTTCGGCCACGATGTGACGACCGCGAGCACCTCGGCCCGTGCGCTCGTCGGCTTCTTGCCCGATGTCCCCGGCTTCTACGAGTGGATGACCGCCGAGGAGTTCCTGCGCTTCGCCGGGGGTCTGTTCGCGCTGGACGCCCGCGTGCTTGCGGAGCGCGTGTCGGCGTTGCTCGACCTGGCGGGCCTTGCCGGGGTGCGCACGCGCATCGGCGGCTACTCGCGAGGCATGAAGCAGCGTCTCGGCGTTGCGCAGGCGCTCATCAACGCACCGCAACTCCTCATGCTGGACGAACCCACGAGCGCTCTGGACCCGATCGGTCGCAAGGAAGTGCTTGACATGATCGCGTCGCTCCAGGGACGGACGACGGTGTTCTTCTCCACGCACATCCTCGCCGACGTGGAGCGTGTGTGCGACACGGTGGCCGTGCTCGACAAGGGCCGCGTCGTGGCTCACGCGCCCATCGACGAGTTGAAGGCTCGCTACGGCGCCCACCGCCTGCTGATCGAGGTCGACCGCTCTGCCGAGGACCTGGCCGCGACGCTCGTGGAGCGTGACTGGGTGACCGGCGCAGAGGCCTCAAGCGACGGCACCGTGTCCATCACCGTGACCAACGTCGAAGAGGCGCAGCGAGCGATTCCGCGCATCATCGCCGAGCGGCAGCTCGCGCTCCGCCGCTTTGAGGGCGGGGAAGTCACGCTCGAAGAGGTCTTCGTCGACCTGGTGAGCGAGGGCGTGCGATGAGGGGGTTCGCTCGGTTCCTCGGCAAGGAAGCCACCGAGGTCGTTCGCACGTGGCGCATCTGGGTGTTGCCGGGCGTGCTCCTGTTCTTCGCCATCAGCGGGCCGATCCTCGCCGAACTCACGCCGCAGCTGGTGAAGTCGCTCGGAGGGGGACAGCAGGGCATCGTGATCACCATGCCGGAGCCGACCTATCTCGATGCGTACGCTCAGTGGGTGAAGAACCTGGGGCAGATCGGTATCTTCCTGCTCATCGGCGTGAGCGCCGGCGTGGTGGCGGGCGAGCGTTCGAGCGGAACCGCTGCGCTCGTGCTCACGAAACCGGTGTCTCGCGGCGGCTTCGTGGTCGCGAAGTACCTCATGAGCGCCGCGCTGCTCGTCGTCGCTACGGTCGTGGGCACGCTCGTTACCTGGGGGGTGACGGGCGCCGTCTTCGGCACTGCGCCGCCCGGGCTGCTGTTCTCGGCTACGGGCGTGTGGCTCGCGTTCGCGCTCGTCCTGCTCGCCGCGATGATGCTGCTTTCCTCCGCGCTTTCGACGCTCGCGGCGGTGGGGGCGGGCGTGGGGATGTTCGCGGTGCTCGGCATCCTCAACCTGTGGGGCCCCGCGGTGCGCTACACGCCCGCCGGGCTCATCGGCGCCCCGAGCCAGGTGCTCGCCGACACGTCGCCCGCGCTCGCGTGGCCGCTTGCCTCGGCGGTGGTCGCGGTGCCGGTACTCGTGGCTGCGGCCGTCTGGGTGTTTCGTCGCGTGGAGCTGTAGACCGGCGTTGCCGCGAAATGGGGCTACGCGCAGCCCGCGTACTCCTTGGCGAGGTTGTCGAGCTCGATATGATCGGACTCGATGGCGCTCACTGCCGCGAACACCTCTTTGATGCGTGGGTTCGTGGCGCGCTCGACGACCTGTGCGTAGAAGCGGGACGCGTGCTGCTCTCGTGCGAGGGACTCCTCGATGTTCGCGCACCAGTCGTCCGCTGCGTCGGAGGGCTGGGTAAGGTCCGCCGGCTTGGCGACGCCCGCGAGCTTCGAGAACACGGAGCAGTGCTCGGCTTCGATTGACGCGAGCCGCTTGTATGCCGAGTAGAGGGTGTCGTTGTCGCGGTGCTGCGCCATACCGAGGTAGAAGCGCGCGTTGCTCCTCTCGAGCTCGATCGCTTCAAGCAGGTCTGCGCGCTCCGCCTCGGTCAGTTGCACGTCGTTGATGCCCGGTGGGAAATCGGGCGCGAGCACGATGAGTTCTGCGTGGGCGCCGCAGAACGGGCAGTTGCTCGGCTTCTCCGAGCCGAGATGGGTCTCGCCGCAGATACGGCACCGGTACATCTTCACCTGGCGACCTCCTCAGTGTCGTGCGTCTTGTAGAAAGCGCAGTCGAGCGTCGCGAGACCGGCGGCCTATCGACGCAGTGCGCGAAGCAGCTCCTCGCCGAACGCGGTCGCTGACTCGGGACCGTTCGCGGTCACGATCCGCCCGTCGACTTCCACCGCGCGTCCGGTCCAGACGGCCCCGTGGGCGACCAGATCGGTCTCCTCGGAAGGGAACGCGGTGACCGAGATACCCTCGAGCAGCCCCGCATGACCGAGGATCGACGGTGCGATACAGATGGCGCCAAGCACCCTGCCCGCATCGAGAGTATCCCGCGCCACGCGATGTGCATCCGGATCGTCGAAGTAGACTTTGGCGCCACCGCCGCCGATGAAGGCCACGGCGTCGTACGACGCTGGATCGACGTCCCGAAGCGCCACGTCCGCGTGCGCCTCGAGTCCGAACCTGCCCTGGCAGAGGCCCGCATCGACGCTCGCCGTGGTCACGTCGACGCCGGCGTCCTCCAGCAGTCGTTTGGGCTCGGCGTACTCCTCGTCGCGAAACGTCTCGGGTGCGATGACGAGCACAGCTGACGACATGGCGACCTCCTTCGGTGCTCCCTGCCGGAGTATACCCGCCGAGCCGCCCCATCCGTGTCCGTTTCGTCGTTGTGGTGGGCCTGTGCCGCCCCTCGGCGGCTCCTCGGCGTGGCCTCGTCCCAGCGGCTGTGCTACTTTGTGTACAAGTTTGTACACAACCCGCGGCGAGCACGCCGAGGATCGAGGGGAGTTATACATGGAGACCGTCGAGCTTCTGCGCGACGGCATCACCGACCGGCTCGACATGTTTCGCGAGCGCCGCGATGCGATGAAGACGGCCGATCGCTACTTCTACCTTCAAGCCATCAAGGGGCCGACGAACCACCGAGTCATGCTCGCTGACGGACGCGAAATGGTCATGCTCGCGTCGTACAGCTATCTCGGCCTGATCGGACACCACCGCATCGAAGCGGCCGCCAAGCGGGCAATCGACGAGTACGGTACCGGCGCGGGAGGCGTTCGCCTGCTGACCGGCACCACGGACTTGCACGAGCGGCTCGAGGCACGCATCGCCGAGTTCACGAAGCGCGAGGACGCGTGTGTGTACTCGAGCGGCTACGTGACAAACATGGCAATTGTCACCGGACTGACGGGTCCGGGCGATCTCATCCTCATGGACAAGCTCGACCACGCCTCGATCGTCGACGGCGCGCTGCTGTCCGGAGCCAAGTGGAAGACCTACCGCCACAACGACATGGCGCACCTCGAGAAGCTGCTTGCCGAAGCGGCGGGCGAGTACAACACGGTGCTCGTGATCGCCGATTCGGTCTTCTCTATGGATGGCGACGTGATGGACCTGCCTGCTACTCGGAGGCTCTGCGACCGCTATGGCGCGCGACTGATGGTCGACGAGGCGCACTCGATCGGCTCGCTGGGCGCAACTGGGCACGGCATCGAGGAGCACTTCGACATGGTGGGCGCCATCGACCTGAAGATGGGCACACTCTCCAAGTCGGTACCGTCGGTCGGCGGCTACCTGGCCGGCGATCGGGACCTCGTCGACTACCAGCGGCACTTCTCTCGTCCCTTCATCTTCTCTGCGGCACTCCCGCCTGCTCAGACGGCGGCGGCGCTCGAGGCCTTCAACGTCATCGAAGACGAGCCCTGGCGCGTCCAGCAGCTCCACCGGGTGCAGAGCGCGTATACGCAGGGACTCAAGGCGCAGGGCTGGAACACGATGGAGGCGTCGACCTGCGTCGTTCCCGTGTTCGTTGGCGACGAAGGCAAGACGATGGACTTGACGCGTATGCTCTTCGACCGTGGCGTGTTCGTCTGTCCGATCGTGCACCCCGCGGTACCGCGGGGGACCGACCGGTTGCGCACGTGTCTCATGGCCACGCACACCGACGAGGACATCGCGCAGGCGCTTGACGCCTTCGAAGAATCAGGCAAGGCGCTCGGGCTCATCTAGTCGCGCCTGCAAGGGCATCGCGGTGATCGGCCGTCGCTCACGCGACGCTCACACGAACCGAGACGCGATTCCGGACACGTCGCGTGGCGCCAAGGCGCGCGTGAATCCCGGCTGGGCGCTGGCGGCCACGCCGTCCTCGTAGGCCGGTACGTCGGCTTGGCGGTAGAACACGCCGATGGGCACGCGGCACTCTTCCGGTGTGCACGTGAGCTCGTGGAACGCCTTCATCGACAGCTCGAACGCGGCCGTCCTGTCGTTGGCCTCCCACCCGCTCTCCTCGAGCTTGTACACCCGCTCCCTGAACCACTGGAACGTGTTCACATGGTTCCAGGTCACACACGGCTGGTAGACGTCCACGAGGGCGAACCCGCGGTGCTGGAGCGCCTGCACGTAGAGCGCGGTAAGGTGTGGGATGTCGCCGGCGAACCCGCGCGCTACGAACGTGGCCCCTTCGGCGACGGCCAAGCCGATCGGGTTGACGGGCTCCTCGAGCACGCCCTTGGGCGTCGAGACCGTACGCATGAGATGATCGGTCGTGGGTGAGGCCTGCCCGGTGGTGAGGCCGTAGATCTGGTTGTCGTGCGCGATGCAGGTGATGTTCACGTTGCGGCGCACCGAATGGATGAAGTGACCGAGGCCAAGCCCGTAGCCGTCACCGTCGCCCATCTCCACGATCACCTTGAGGTCGGGTCGGGTGAGCGAGAGGCCGGTTGCGACCGGCAGCGAGCGTCCGTGCAGAGCGTGGAAGCCCTGAACGTCGAGGAAGTCGGCGCCGTTGCCATGACAGCCGATGCCCCAAACGACGCTGAACTCGTGCTTTTCCCAGCCGAGTTCGGCGAGTGCGCGCTTCAGTGCTTCCCACAGCGCGAAGTTGCCGCACCCCGGGCACCACGTCGGCCGGTTGGGCGTGAGGAAGTCCTTGATCTCAGGCATCGAGCGCCACCTCCTCGAGCGACGCACCCGAGGGCAAGGCATCGATGCCCATGCCGAGCGTCCGCTTCACGTGCGCGTAGATCTGCTCGGGCGAAAACGGCCGCCCGTCGTAGCGGTGCAGACGGTCGTCCGCGCCCCGCAGGCACTCCTGCCGGATGAGCCCCTCGAGCTGACCGGTCGCGTTGCCCTCCACGATGAGGGTGCGCGTGGCCGCATCGAGGAACGCCGAGACGTCCTCGGCGGGGAAGGGCCAGAGCGTGACCAGTTGCAGCATGTTGACGTGAACGCCCTCGTCGGCGAGCCAGTCCATCGCCTCGAGCGCGGGCTGCTTCGTGGTGCCGAAGACGACGAGGGAGAGGTCGGCGCTGTCGGGGCCGTAGCGTCTGGGCGGTGGCACGAGCGCGCGGGCGCGCTCGATCTTGCGCAGCCGCTTCTCGTTTTGGCCGACACGCACGGACGCGATCTCGCCCTGCGCGCCGTACCCCTTCTCGTCGTGCTCGTAGGAGTTCACGACCTGGGTCGCGCCCTTCACGCCCGGGAGCGCGCGGACGGAGATGCCGTCGTCGGCGATCTTGTAGCGCAGGTAGTCGCCGTCGGTATCGAGCGCGTCGGGGTGATCGGCGATGTCGCCCGACGCGACGAGCTTCCCGCGGTCGACGGTGACCGCTTCGAAGTCGAACGGGTCAACGGTCCGCCTGTTGTCGGAGAGATACGAATCGCCGAGGATCACGACGGGTGTCTGCAGGATGTCGGCAAGGTTGAATGCCTGCCACGTGAGCTCGAACGCTTCCGTGTGGTCGCCCGGAGCGAGAATCACACGTGGGAACTCGCCCTGCGCCGCATGCAGCACGAAGCGGAGGTCGCTCTGCTCCGTCCAGGTGGGCAGTCCTGTGGCGGGGCCTGGGCGAGTGAACATGCCGACGACGATCGCCGACTCGCTCACGCCGGCGAGGCCGAACGCCTCGACCATGAGCGAGAAGCCGCCGCCGGACGTCGCGCACATCGAGCGGGTGCCGCCGAACGCTCCGCCGATGACCATGTTGATCGCGGCGATCTCGTCCTCGGTGTGCTTCACGACCACGCCCTGCTCGTCGCTGTGTTTCGCCATGAAGTGCAGCAGCGACGAGGCCGGCGTCATCGGATAGGCGCAGTACAGCCCGAGGCCGGCTGCGAGCGCGCCCAGACCGATCGCCTCGTTGCCATCCACGAGCATGTGCTCGGACGGATTGTCCGCGGGAGCAACGCGGTGCGGGAACGAGCAGGAGTGGCTGCGCGCGTGTTCGTAGCCCGCATCTGCGATGGCGATGTTCTGCTCGGCGATCTGGGGCGGCTTGTGTGCGAACTGCTCGCGGATGGACGCCTTGAGGGCGTCGAGGGGGAAGTCCATGTGGCCGAGCACGGCACCGAGTGCCGCAACGTTGCGCATGATCTTCTGCCCGCCGGTGTCGCGGACGATCTGGGTGAGCGGGACGGGGACCAGGCAGAAGCGACTCGCGTCGAGGCCCGTCTCGGCGGCGTCGAAGTCGGCGGGATCGTAGATGACCGCTGCACCCTCTGTGAGCTCGCCGTCGTGCAGCGCGACCGTGTCGCGGTCGAGGCAGACGAGCACGTCGGTGGGGAGCACGTGACTGTGCAGTGGGCGATCGCTCACGCGCAGGTGGTACGTGTTGTGACCACCCTTGATCAGCGACGGGTACTCCGTGAGATCGAGCGTGTGGAGACCGGAGCGCGCGAACACGCGAGCGAGCGACTGGCCTGCGGCCTTGATGCCGAATCCCGCAGGACCACCGATACGGATACGGACTTCGCTGCGTCCCGAACTGGATACGGTGCTGTGCATCTGTCTCCCTCGGATCCCTGCGATGGTCGGCTTGGCTGCGGCACCCGCTGGCTTCGGACGCCTGCGAGGATTCTTCCCCTTCGGGCCGACCGCACTCGCTTGGGTTGGTGCGTCGCAGCCCGTGACGGGCGATGCCCTCGGCGCGGTGCCGCCCGGTTCGCACAGCGCCGCGTGCGATAATCGGGGCCATGACTGCGTCCGACACACCCACCGTCGTCCTCGGCGTCACCGGCTGCATCGCAGCTTACAAGGCGTGCGAGCTTGTCCGCGTGCTCCAACGTGCCGGTTGCCGGGTCAAGGTCGTCATGACCGAGGCGGCGACGCATTTCGTGGGACCCGCCACCTTTCGCGCGCTCACCGGCGAGCCGGTCGCCACGTCGCTTTGGGACGACCCAGGCTCGGCGCGTGTGTTCCACACCTCGCTCGCCGAGCAGGCCGACGTGTTTGCCATCGTGCCGGCCACGGCGAACGTCATCGCGAAACTCGCGTGCGGACGAGCCGACGACCTGCTCACGACGACGGCGCTCGCGACCGAGGCGACACTGGTGCTCGCTCCTGCGATGAACACCCACATGTGGCGCGCCGATGCCACGCGCGAGAACGTTGCGAGCCTGCGCGTGCGTGGAGCGGTGGTCGTGGAGCCGGCTAGCGGTGAACTTGCGTGCGGCGACAAGGGCGAAGGCCGTCTCGCGGAGATCGCCGAGATCGCCGATGCGGTGCTCGCCGAGGCCCGCCGAGCGAAGGACCTCGTCGGCGTGAACGTGCTCGTGACAGCAGGGCCCACGCACGAGCCCATCGACCCGGTGCGCTTCATCGGCAACGCGAGCAGCGGCAAGACCGGGTATGCAATCGCCGAGGAGGCCGCCAGGCGCGGCGCGACCGTGACGCTCGTGAGCGGCCCCACTGTGCTACCCGACCCCTTCGGGGTGCGCACCGTGCGCGTGAAGACCGCGGCAGAGATGCGCGATGCCGTGATGGCGGTCCGCGATGCGGCCGACGTGGTCATCGCAACGGCTGCGGTCTCCGATTGGCGACCGACCGCCGTGGCCGAGGACAAGCTCAAGAAGGGGAGTGCGCCCGACACGATCGCGCTCGAACGCACTCCGGACATACTCGCGGAGCTCGGTCGCGACACGGGCGATCGCATGCTCGTGGGGTTCGCCGCCGAGACGCGCGACGTGCTCGAGTACGCGCAGAGCAAGCTTCGCGAGAAGAACCTCGACCTCGTGGTTGCGAACGATGTCTCGGCCGAAGGGCTCGGTTTCGGCACCGATGACAACCAGGTCACGCTCGTGTGGCCGGACCGGACCGAGCCGTTGCCGACGCAGAGCAAGCGGTCCATTGCGCGCGCGCTGTGGGACGCGGCGAGCGAACGCGCCCGCGCTGCTGCAACGCGACGGCGTGTCTGAGCAGGGAGGACACCGTGCTATCTGAAGGACGGGCAAAGCGGCTTTCCGCCTACATCGGCGAGGCCGATTCGTACGACGACCGGCCGCTCTATCAGGCGCTGGTCGACCAGGCGCGCACGCAGGGGTGCTCAGGCGCGACAGCGCTTCGTGGTCTTGGTGGGTACGGCGCCACCAGCCGCGAGCACGCCAAGCACGCGCTCCGGATGTCTGTGGACCTTCCGGTCGTCGTGTCGGTGGTCGACGAGCCGGTCAAGATCACCGCGCTTGCCGAGGTGTGGTGCGCCATGGTGGGCAACGGGCTCATCACGGTCGAGGACGTGAACGTCGTCCTGTACCGTGGCGGCATCACAGAGGGGCCGGACTGAGGGAGTTCGACCGGACCCCCTCGGCTCTTCCGCGCGCGACGGCCCGCGCTAGAACAGCTGGTACACGAACGTCGGCGCGGTGGTGGTCGCAGCGAGCACGATCAGCACCACGAGCAGCGCGAGCCCAAGACCGACGAGCAGGTCGGAAACGAGCGAGCTCTCCGGCTTCGGGTCCTTGTAGAGCGGCGACTCCATCTCGCTAGCCTCCGATCATCAGCCGTGCGGTCCCGTACGCGAACGTGAGGATGCGCGCGTACACGGTGAGTGCCTCGTGCAAGGGCAGCGCGAAGAGCACCCATCCCCAAGCGACGAAGTTGAACGTCACGAAGGCGCCGAAGCCGTAGGAGACCCAGCGGACCGGACGGACGTGTGCGAAGCCCGCCCAGCCCGCCGACCGCCGCTTCAGCGCGCCGTCGAGCTCGCGCCACCACCGAGCGACGACGAGCCCGACGCCGTGCCAAAGCCCCCAGACCACGAAGTGCCAGGCGGCCCCGTGCCAAAGCCCGCTCACCGCCATCGCGAGAAGCGTGTTGAACGCCGTGCGCACCCGGCCGACGCGCGAGCCGCCGAGCGGGATGAAGACGTACTCGGTGATGAACCGCGTGAGCGACATATGCCAGTTGCGCCAGAACTCGGCGAGGTTTCGCCGGACATAGGGCCAGTTGAAGTTCTCGAGGATGCGGTAGCCGAACAGCCGCGCCGTCCCGATCGCGATGTCGGAGTACCCGGCGAAATCGAAGTAGATGTAGAGCGTGTACGCGTAGATCGCGACGAAGAGCAACACCGGGTCGGCGAGTTTCGCCTGGTAGAGCGGCTTCGCCGCTGCGTAGATCGTGTCGGCGACGACGAGCTTCTTCGCAAGGCCGATGATGATGCGGCCGAAGCCGAACGCGAGGTCGTCGAGGCGCGGCCGGCTGGTTCGCTCGCGAGCGTTGTCGACGAACTCCGGGTAGCGCTTGATCGGACCGGCGGTGATGGTCGGGAAGAACGAGACGTACGCGGCGAACTCGACGGGCGTGGGCGCGGCGGCCTCTTTCCGGTACATCTCCACGAGGAAGTGGATGAGCATGAAGGTCACGAACGAGATGCCGAGCGGCACCATGATGTCTGGCAGGGGAGCCGGCGGGATGCCGAGGCGGTGACGGAAGAAGTTGAGCGTTATCACCGCCATGTCCGCGTACTTGAAGACAGCCAGCACGGCGACCACACCGACGATGCCGAGCGCGAGCACGCGCTTGGGGTGCGCGCTCGCGCGCACGGCGCGCCCGATGAAGTAGACGGCGACGGTGAGCACGAGCAGCAGCGGCGCGTAGGCGGGCGTCGCGTACGCGTAGAAGACGTACGAGGCGACCGCGAGCTCGAGTGCGCGGAAGCGCTGCGGCACGATCCAGTAGATCGCGAGCGCGATCGCGA
>CAYGYT010000021.1:28292-31510 GCA_964354215.1 uncultured Eubacteriales bacterium
TGGCGGCGCCCGTGCTCGCACCCGCGGCGCGCGTCGCTTCGAGCGCGCGCACGATGGGGTCGATGTCGCGCATGAGCAGGGCAGCCATCCGCTGGTAGCCCGCCGAGAGCGGGTGGTGGTCGTCGCCGAGGTAGGCGCCGGGGACCGTGTTCGTGAGGTCGATGAAGGTCCCGCCCTCACGCCTCACGATCGAGCCGACGCGCGCGATGTTGGCGTTGTAGGCCGCGCGGTCCCACATCTGGTAGCGGTTGAGGAACCCGACGTCGAGTGGACCGGTGAAGACGACCACGCGCACCCCATCGTGCTTCGCCTTGCGAAGCATCGCGATGAGGTAGCGCATGTAGGGGTCGTTCTCCGACAGGGGCTGGACTCTGAGGTACTGCTGCCGGGTCGCGGCGATCGGGAGCGCCGACGCGGGCTTCTTCCGGTAGACGCGAGCGGACGGCTTCGCGAACGTGCCCAACCACCGACGGAGCTTCGTTTCGTACGCGGCCGTGGTCTCGAGCGACGGCGGCGGATTCGGCTGGTTCGCGATAAGCGAATCGTCAGGAGAGAGCGGCGCCCAGTCGAGCACCTTGCGGCGCAGCTGCGGACGCATCCACTGGAGCGATACACCGTTCGCGTAGAAGCGGTAGTCGAAGTCGTAGAGGATGAGGTCAACTGAGCGTCGGCTCGTGAGCGCCGCCGAGAGGCTGTAGAGCTCGTTCGAGTACGCCCGCGCCATGCCGAAGTTGAACGCCTCGACGTTGCGCCGCTTCGCGCGGTAGCCGCGCGTCAGCCACCCGGCGAGCGTGTCGGGCGGGTTGGCGTATCCACCCCACACGAGCGAGTCGCCGACCGTGGCGATGCGGACGCCCTTGTGCGCGCGCATGTGCGCGGCGAACTCGTCAAAGCCAAGGAGCGTCGTGCTCGGCATGCGGAAGTCCCAGGGGATGGAGCCTGTCAGCAGCGGCGCCGGCGGAATGGGCGCCGACGTGGCCTGCGCCGTCTGAGAGGTCGATGACGCGGCCGCGCCGCCCGCCCGCGTTCGCTCGAGCTCGCGCACCAGCGGGTCGATGTCGGCGACGAGCCTTGACGCCAGCCGCTCGTAGCCTGCCGAGAGCGGGTGGTGCGTGTCTCCGAGTTCGGAGCCCGGCACCGACGTGGTCAGGTCGAGGAATCCGCCGCCACGGCTTTCCACGAGCTGGCGCACGAACGCGACGTTGCGCGCGTATGCGGTCCGGTCCCACAGGTGGTACTTGTCGAGGAGTGCCGTGTCGAGCGGGCCGGCGAACACGACCACTGGGATGTTGTCGTGCTGGGCCTTCTGCAGCAGCGCCGATAGGTACCGGATGTAGGCGTCGTCGTTCTCGAACGGTTTCACGGCGTACTGCGTCTTGAGGTCCCGCAGCGGCAGGCGCGAGGGCGGCTTCTTCCGGTACCAGGGCCGGCCGCGCAGCTTGTAGCCGAGCGTCGCGGCCCATTCGGAGAACACCTTGCGCGGCGGGCCTTGGAAGAGCACGGCGTCGAGGTAATCGCGCTCGGCGTAGAGCTTCCACACACGCGAGAGTGCACCACTGAGGCGCGTCTCGAGCGTTCGCGTCGGAGGCTTGGACGCGGGAATGCTCGTGACGAGCGTGTCCTCGGCCGAGGCCGGAGCCCAGCTCGCGACCTTGCTCTTCAAGTCCGGGTAGTGCCACTCGAACGGGACGTTGTCGTTGAAGAAGTGGTAGTCGAAGTTCAGCAGGATCATGTCGACGGCCCGCGTGCTCGTGAGCGATGCCGTGAGCGTGTAGAGGTCGTTCGCGCGCGCGCCGTTCATGCCGAGGTTGAAGGCCTGGACGCTCCGGCCCTTGGTGCGATACTCGCGTGTCATCCACGAGCTCAGCGTGTTGTCGGGGTCGGCGAAGCCACCCCACATGATGGAGCTGCCGACGACCGCGATGCGCATCCGCTCGTTCGCCTTGAGGCTTTCCATGTACTGGTCGAACCCCATGAGCGTGCGGTCCGGCAGACGGAAGTCCCACGGGACGTGGGGGGTGAGCGGCAGGTACAGCACGATGTCCAGCACGACGAGGAGCACCAGTGCGATCGCGAGCGCTCGTGGGCTCAGTCTGGACACGCGCCCTCCTCACTTTCTCGGCACGGGTCGAACATACCCGCGAAGAGGGGAGAGGCGTCGGGTGAGGATCGCCGAGGGGCCGAAGGGCCGAAGGGCTGCGCGCACTCTGCCGAGGACTGTCCGAGTCCGACGACCCCCGTGCCCCGCCCTACCTCAGCGAACGCCGCCAGTCCTCTTGCGCGCGCGACGCGGCTCGCGTATATGTGGAAGAGTTCTTATCTAGGAGCGTATCCATTGGGGGCGACGTGCCGGTTCCTGCCGAAGAGACCGCCAGGCGGGTCGATCGCTTCAGCGAGGCGCTTCGCTCGAGCGGATTCAGGCTCACGCACCAGCGTCTCGAAGTCGTCCGCGAGGTCGCGTCGACCGATGCTCACCCGGATGCGGACTGGGTCTTCAGGCGAGTCCGCGAGCGCGTGCCCACCATCTCGCTCGACACGGTGTATCGGACGCTCGGCACCCTGGCCGATCTGGGACTGGTGAACAGGGTCGCGGGCGTGAGCGGCGCCGCTCGCTACGACGCGAACACCACGCAGCACCACCATTTCGTCTGCACGCAGTGCGGCCTCATTAGAGACATCGTGAGTAACGAGCTGGACGGCGTGAGCGTTCCCGCACCCGCCGCGGAGCTCGGACAGGTAGACGGCGTCGACGTGCGCTTCCGCGGCACCTGCCGTCAGTGCGCACAGGAAACGGGGAGCCATCATGAGTGAGAAGAGCACGTCATCTGTGGCCGGCGGCGGCACGTCCAACCGCGACTGGTGGCCGAACCAGCTGAACCTGAAGGTTCTCCACCAGCACTCTGCCCTGAGCGATCCGATGGGCGAGGCGTTCGACTACGCCACGGAGTTCCAGACGCTCGACCTGGCGGCCGTGAAGAGAGACCTCCAGGCGCTCATGACCGACTCGCAGGAGTGGTGGCCCGCCGACTACGGTCACTACGGCGGGCTCATGATCCGCATGGCGTGGCACAGCGCGGGCACCTATCGGATGGGCGACGGCCGCGGCGGGGCCGGCTCCGGCCAGCAGCGCTTCGCGCCGCTTGGCAGCTGGCCCGACAACGCGAACCTGGACAAGGCGCGCCGCCTGCTCTGGCCGATCAAGCAGAAGTACGGCCGGA
>CAYGYT010000022.1:0-30774 GCA_964354215.1 uncultured Eubacteriales bacterium
AGTTTCACGGAGAACATGACCAACGGTCGAGGCTTCATCGCGCTGGCCGCGAACATCTTCGGGCGCTGGATCCCCGGTGGAGCATACCTCGCGTCGCTACTCTTCGGGTTCGCCCAGGCGCTCCAGCTGAAGCTGCAGCTCTTCAGCGACAGGATCAACATCCCGCCGCAGTTCTTCTCGATGCTGCCCTACATCCTCACGGTGCTCGTGCTCGCGGGCGTCATGGGGCGCGCGGTTGCGCCCAAAGCCGTAGGCAAGCCGTACAAGGAGAAGGGCTAGGCAGTGCCCGAACCGCGTAGCGAGCGCGGTTTCCGTCTGGGATCGGCTGCCTTCTGGTCGCTCACCTGGAGCGTGGGTGTCGCCATCGGGGTCGCTCTCGGTGGCTGGCTCACGGTCGTTGGTGGTAGCGGCGCGCCAGGGACGAGTGCTCTCGATGTCACGCACGACCTCGTGGTCGTGCCGGTGATCTCAGGGCTCGTCGCGTTCGCCGCGCTGTTCCTCGGCCGCGTCATCGTCGCGCTGTATCGCAGCCGCTCGGCGTGACCACATCGCGAGCCCGAGCACGAACGCGAACATCGCCAGTACGAGAACGTCGAGTGGCAGGTCAAGCCTGAAGTCGAAGCCGCGGGTGATCGAGCGATAGAGATAGGCTGCCGCGGGCAGCGCGAACGCCGCCCATAGCGGCAGTCGGATACTCGGGTGGAAGAGACTCATGAGTCCTGGGCCGTTGCGTCGGCATCCTCGGACGGCGTGTCCGGACCTTCTCCAGCCCACGCCTCGTCGCCGGGTGTTTCGTCGTATGGGGCACCAGCGCGCCTACGGCGGCGCCGTACGATCCATCGCACGACCAACGCGACCACGACCACGACGAGGATGAGCGGGGAGAGGGCGATCGCCACGGTGATAAGAGAGCGCAGGGCGGCGGCTGCCCCGCGAATGCCGTCGGTGATTGCCTGAGAGAAACCCCAATCAGTCCCCGCGGGACGGACGACGGGGGCGGGCTTCTGGAGCTCGACGGTGAGCGTGCCATACGAGATCTGGCGGTCGAGGTAGTCGAGCTGAGTCTGCATGGACTCGATCTCGCCGCGCACGCGGGAGAGCTCCGTCTCGACCAGAAGCATCTCCCTGACGTTCTTGGCCTCCTTGAGGAACTGGCGCAGCCGTGCTTCCTCGGCGCGGAGGTTCTTGAGGCGAGCGGTCATGTCGATGTGCTGCTGCGTGACGTCACTCTGGTTAGCCGATTCGCGCAGGACCGTGCCGAAAGACGAGACGCGCCGAGAGAACGCCGCGAGCTGCGCGCTCGGCACTCTGACCGTGACGTACGCGCTCAGCGGCACCGTTTCCTGGCTGCCGCTTGCGTCGACGAGCGGACGGTAGATGGGGACGTCGCTCTCGGTGCTGACCTGGAGGTCGTCTATCTGCCCCTTGAACTGGGCAGTGGCGGCGCGGATTCGCTGGAGCGTCTTGTCGATGTCTTCGACTCGGAGACGCATGCTCGCCGTCCGGACCAGCAGCTGCTCCTGTCCGGGCGTTGCCGTGCCATACGCCGCCGATTCGGCCGCAGTGCCGTGGGACTTGTCGATAGTGAGCGCGGAATCGGCGGCTCCAACCGCGGGCGCGGCTTGCTCGGAGGGGAGGACCACGGGCGCCCCCCCAACCGATGACTCAGTGCTCGTGCCGCGGGTCGCGGTAAGCACCGAGCAACCCGTCGGGGCGAGAAGCAGGGCGGTCACGAGCGCCGCGATTCCGATGCGGGTCGCAACGCTTGTACGGAGGCGGCTCGCCTTCATTTCTTCCTCCTCGGCTGGGAGGTCGGCCCTGCGAAGACGCCGGCCGCCCTCGGCTTTCGCGAGAGGACGTCCGGCGCCCGAAGCGCGGAGACTGGGTGGGCTATTGCCCCTGCTCGGATTCCCGCCGCTTGAGAGAGACGGCTGCGTACGTGCCGATCGCCACGCCGATGACCGCGACAGCGAAGAACGCGAGGACCAGCAGATTGAAGACCGCGCCAGCGACATTCGATGTCATCCGGTCGTTCACCTCCGTTGCCATAGGGGCTCGCTCGATTCTACTCGCTCACCCGAACCAGCGGCAACAGCGCCGCGCCGGTCTTCCCCAGTATTCCGCTTTCAAGGCCGGTGTCCTGCCCGTTCGCTTCTCTATGACGCGCGTTTCGACCTCACGGTTCACAGCAAAGGGCAGCCGCGGTGGGGGACTCCTACGCCGCTGTGGGGTGAATTCCCATGCAAGGGTTGCAAAGTGGGATGTAGTGTCATAGAGTGGCGTCGTTGGGAGCGGAGCGCGTCGCAGCTCAGCTCGAGGAGGGCGAGTGACGGGGGAGGCCACGGATGTTTCTCGGCGACTACCAGCACACGCTGGACGCCAAGGGCCGTGTGTCGCTGCCCGCGAAGTTCCGGCAAGACATGACAGGCAAGCTCGTCGTCGCCAAAGGCTTCGAGGACTGCCTGTACGTGTATCCCGCCGAGGAATACAGCCGGTTCGTCGAACGATTGACTTCGATCGACGATTTCGATCCTCGCTACCGCAAGGTGCGCCGCTTCTTCACGTCGGGTGCGGTCGAGACCGAACTGGACAGTGCGGGGCGCATCAGCGTGCCAACGCACCTTCGCGACTACGCTCGCCTCACCAAAGACGTCGCCATCACCGGCAACGGCGATCGCATCGAAGTCTGGGATGCCGAAACCTGGGCCGGATACAGCGGCGAGACCGCCGATCACATCGAGGACTTCGCCAAGGAGCTCGCTGACGCGGGTCTCCTGTAGCGCTTTGACAATGGAATACCGGCACACCCCAGTTTTGCTGGCCGAGGTCACGCAGCACTTGTCGTTGCACCCCGGTTCGATCGCGATCGACTGCACCTTAGGCGGGGCAGGGCACGCGAAACGGATACAGGACTCCATCAGCCCCACGGGGATTCTCGTGGGCATCGACCAAGATGACGCCGCATTGAACGCAGCACGAACCACACTCCGCCTCGGCCAGCAAGCCATCCTGCTCAAAGGCAACTTCGCCGACCTGGACGACCTGCTCGTCCAGGCGCGCATCCCATACGCGGATGCGTTCCTGTTCGATCTCGGCGTGTCGTCCCCTCAGCTGGACGTCGCCGATCGCGGATTCTCGTACCAGGCGGACGCGCCGCTCGACATGAGGATGGATCCGACGCGGCAGACTCCCACTGCCGCTGAGATCATCGCCACGTACTCGGAGCCAGATCTCACCCGAATACTCCGAGACTTCGGCGAAGAGCGCTGGGCCTCGCGCATCGCAGCCTTCATCGTAGCTGCGCGAGGCCCCCTCCCCCCTACAACGACGGGCGAGCTCGTGGAGATAGTGAAGGCGGCAATCCCGGCCGGTGCGCGCAGAGCGGGTCCGCATCCGGCGAGACGCACGTTCCAGGCGCTGCGGATCGAGGTGAATCACGAGCTGCTGGCGCTCGAGAAGGGGCTGAGGGTCGCAGTGCGATGGCTCAGGCCAGGAGGTCGAGTGGCCGTGATCAGCTATCACTCGCTCGAGGACCGCATCGTGAAGCAGGTGTTCGGCGAGCTGTCAGAGAGGTGTACGTGCCCGCCGGGTATCCCGGTGTGTACGTGCGGTCATGTGCCGGTACTCCGGGTCGTCACCCGAAGGCCGATCACGGCTTCGGAAGACGAAGTCAGGCGCAACTCGCGCGCGCGAAGCGCGAAGTTGCGCGTAGCGGAACGGATCTAGGAGTGGTCGAGGGCCACACGACCGACTGAGGGAGGGCCATGGGACTGCCTGCGATACGCCGCGAATCGCCGTCGCGGCACGTACGCCCGCACTTGGCCCTGGCCGACGGGGCGCGCGTGCGTCACATGAGCCCGGAGCGGCGCGCGACCTCGGCGACGTGCCGCTCGGCGAAGTGCCGCGATGCGTTCAACATGTTCCTCGTCCTCGCCGTCCTCTTCTCGGCACTGGGTGTAGCTCGCGTGGCCCTTGCGTCGCGCGCCGCCGCCGTCTCGATCGAGTCCGGCGGGATGCGCGCGCGCATCAAGGAGGCTCGGTTCAGAGGTGACATGCTCGAGATCAAACTGAGCCAACTTGCCACCCCGTCCCGCATTCGGGTGATCGCCGACAAGAAGATGCAGATGGCGCCTGCCGCCGGTATCTCATACTTGACGATCGATGGCGCCGCGCTGAACGCTTCCCGGTCCACGTCAGCGCGTGCTCCGTCGCGGGACGGTGCGTCCTCCAGCACGCGTGGGAAGGCCGGTGCCGGTCTGTTGTCATCGATCATGCACACAGCCGCGGGTGAGGCTCAGGTTCTGCTTCTAGGCGATGTCGGGCTCGCGTCGTCCCGTTAGGACGAGACAGACGCGCCGTGCGGCTGTGAGCCGTCGGCGGCGCTCCGATACCCTGCGCTTCGTGACCGTTCTCGCCGGTGTCGTGCTGCTTCTCGCCGTCGTCGCCGGGCGGCTCGTCTATCTTCAGGTGGTGGCGGCCCCGGCCTACGCCGACAAAGCGCGCGTCCAGCGCTTGCGCGATGTCGAGATACCTCCCCGGAGAGGCACCATCTACGACCGCGAGGGCGAGCCGCTCGCCGTGAGCGTGGAAGCGCGAACCGTCTACGCGACCCCGGGCGCCGTGAAAGACAAGGCGCGGACCGCACGCGCGGTCGCGAAAGTCCTCGGCCTGAAGGCGGCGGACGTCGAGAAGCGGCTGTCCCGGGAGAGTGGGTTCGTGTACGTGGCCCGCAAGGTCGATGTGGAGCGTGCGCATCTGCTCGAGTCGATGCAACTCGATGGAATCGGCTTCCTCGAGGATTCGCGGCGTACCTACCCCTCAGGCCAGATCGCGTGCCAGGTTCTCGGCTTTGTGGGCGTGGACGACGACGGCCTGGCGGGAATCGAGCGGCAGTACGATCGCACACTCAGGGGTGCCCCTGGCGTTCTGCTTGCGGAACGCGACCCCTACGGTCGGCCCATTCCCGGCGGCGTCGTCCGCTCGACCGATCCAGTGAACGGCAAGGACATCGTGCTCACTATCGACAAGGACATCCAGGACCGTGCGCAGGACGAACTCCTCCAGACGGTCAAGCGGTGGAAGGCCAAAGGCGGGAGCGTCGTCATCATGAACCCGCGGACCGGCGAGATCTACGCGATGGCCTCGACGCCAACGTTCGATCCGAATCACTACTCGGATGCCGACCCCAAGGCCGTGCGGAACAGGGCCGTCAGCGACGCCTACGAACCGGGGTCGACGATCAAGGCCCTCACTGCGGCCTCGGTCATCGACAGGGGACTGTTCAAGGCGAACTCGAAGCTCAAGCTACCCCCGTCGCTCAGAGTGGCGGGCAAGACCGTTGGCGAGGCACACGGGCGCGGCACGGTGACGTGGACGCTTGCGGAGATCGTCACACACTCCTCGAATGTCGGCGCCGTCAAACTCGGGCAAGCGCTCAAGGTCAAGGGGCTATATGACTACTTCTCACGTTTCGGCCTGACCGAGAAGACCGGGATCGATTTCCCGGGCGAGGCGGTGGGTTGGCTTCCGCCCCCGAAGTACTGGTCCTCGCTCTCCATGGCGAACATACCGTTCGGACAGGGCGTCTCGGTCACGCCGCTCCAGCTCGACCGGGGTCTCGCGGCCATCGCAAACGACGGAGTCCTTCCGACACCTCACCTGCTGCTCTCGCTGCCGCAGAGCCCCGACGCGAAGCTGACGTGGCCCACGAAGCGCGCCATATCGGTCAAGAGCGCTCGCAGCACCACGGGCGTCCTCCGCGAAGTCGTCACCGACGGTACCGGTGGTGCCGCGAAAGTGGCCGGGTACCAGGTCGCGGGCAAGACGGGCACCGCTCAGAAGGCGCGTGAGGGCGGCCTCGGGTACGCGGCCGGTAGCTACGTCTCGTCGTTCATAGGCTACCTACCCGCCGAGGACCCGCGGGTACTGATCTCGGTGATCATCGACGAACCGCGCGGTGCGATCTACGGGGGGACAATCGCCGCACCCGTCTTCAGTCGGCTCGCGCAGTTCAGCGTCTCCCACCTGAGGATTCCTCCCAGCGCCGCTGCGTTGAAGTCGAGTGACGCATCGGTAACGCCTGGCGATGCGCACGGCGAGGACTAGGACGATGCTCGAGTCTGGCACACTCGGACGATCATGGATGTGACCGTGACTCACTCAACGACTATGCGGTCGCTACTCGAGGTGCTCGAGGCCCCGAGTCCGTCCGGCGCTGCAGACGTCCCCATCTCGGGTCTTGCCTACCGCTCGGACCGGGTCCGCCCGGGTGACGCGTTCTTCGCCATACGAGGCTTCGTGCACGATGGCCATGCGTTCGCGGCTGATGCAGTCTCGAGAGGCGCCGCGGTCCTCGTGGTCGAGCGAGCGCTCGAGGGTCTTTCGATTCCTCAGGTGGTCGTGGTGAACACGAGAATAGCGCTGGCAATCGGTGCGGCCGCGTTCTTCGACCAGCCCAGCAGCGCGCTAGATGTGGTCGGGATCACGGGGACGAACGGGAAGACCACGACGACCTACCTGCTGGACTCGATACTGCGCGCCGACGGGCGCACGACGGGTCTTATCGGGACGGTCGAGACGAGAGTCGCCCATGAGCGGCGGCCGGCGGGGCGCACGACTCCCGAATCGGCGGATCTTCAAGCGCTCCTTGCCGAAATGCGCGACCGGGGGGTGAGCGGCGTGGCGATGGAGGTCTCCTCACACGCCATCGACCTGCATCGGATCGACGGCATCCGCTTTGCCGCCGTGGCGTTCACCAACCTCACGCAAGACCACCTGGACTATCACCACACGCTCGAGGAGTATGCCTCGGTCAAACGCCGCCTGTTCGAAGACTTCCATGCGGGGACACGTGTCGTAAACGTCGACGATGCCCTCGGTGCCGCCATGGCCTCCGAGCTCGGGGTGGAGTGCACGGTCGGGCGCGCCGAACGCGCCGACGTGAGAGCGCTCGACGAGCACGGGGACGCCCGGGGCACGGCGTTCACGCTGCGCACGCCCTCGGGTGAGGCGAGGGTTCGGCTCCCGCTCGCCGGGGCGTACAACGTGAGCAACAGTCTCGTGGCGGCAGGATGTGCTGTGAGCCTCGATGTCGATCTCACGACCGTCGTGACGGGACTCGAAACGGCTCCTCAGGTGCCCGGTCGTCTGGAACGCGTCGACGCGGGACAGGCGTTCGCGATCATAGTGGACTACGCCCACACACCCGACAGCCTCGAGAAGGCGGTCGCGGCGGTCGCGGCGGTCACTGTCGGTCGGGTCATCGTCGTCTTCGGCTGCGGCGGAGACCGCGATCCTGAGAAGCGGCCGCTCATGGGGCGCGCGGCAGGCCGGTTGGCCGATCACGTCGTGGTGACCACCGACAACCCACGCTCCGAGGACCCCGTGGGCATCATCCTTCAGATCGAGGACGGGTTGCGCGAGATGGGAGCGAGCTGGCAGGTCGAAGTCGACCGTCGGCAGGCCATCGCTGCCGCGGTGTCGCAGGCGGCCCCCGGCGACAGCGTTCTGATCGCCGGCAAAGGCCACGAGGACTACCAGATCTTCGCCGACCGCACCATCCACTTCGACGATCGTGAGGTCGCGATTGAGGAGGTGCGGCGCACGTGCTGAGGGCGACCGTAGGAACACTCGTACGCGTCACACAGGGCAGGCTCATCGCGGGCAATCGACAGACCGTGGCGAGCGGTCTTGCCATTGACACGCGCGAGCTCACCCCTGGCGCCGCGTTCGTCGCGCTTGTCGGCGAGCGCGCGGACGGACACGACTTCCTCTACGATGCGATACTCGCCGGCGCGCACGTTCTCATCGTCACCCTTGGTGCCGACGAGCTGACCACGCTGCTCGCGCAGCCCGAGTCCTCCGATGTCGCGGTCATCCGCGTCAAGGACGCAGCTCAGGCGCTGCGTGACATCGCAGCGTGGCACCGGACTCGACTCAGCTGCCCTGTTGTCGGTATCACCGGATCGACCGGCAAGACGACGACGAAGGACATGCTCACGAGCGTGCTCGGTCGCCGGTTTCGCGTTGTGGCTACCGAGGGCAACCGCAACAATGAGATCGGCGTCCCCCTCACCTTGCTTTCGGCCGACCCCGCCACCGAGATCCTCGTCGTCGAGATGGGCATGCGCGGCCTCGGGCAGATCGGTGAGCTCGCAGCGATCGCGCAGCCGACGCTCGGCCTCGTCACAAACGTGGGAACCAGTCACATCGAGCTCCTGCGGACGCAGGAGACGGTGGCGGATGCGAAGAGCGAACTGCTCGCCGCGCTTCCGGGAGACGGCGTGGCGTTCCTGAATGGAGACGATGCGTATTCCGACCGCATCGAGAAGGCCTCTCGAGCTCCGATCGTGCGCTATGGCTTGAGCGAGTGGTGCGACGTGCGCGCCGAGGCGATCGTGTCCGACGAGGAGAGCCGCGCTTCGTTCGAGCTCGTCGCGCCACAGAACCGCTGTGAGGTGAAGCTCTGGGTCCCCGGCAGACACAACGTGTACAACGCGCTCGCGGCTGCTGCGATCGCCCTCGAGCTCGGCGCGGACTGCGAGGACGTTGTCGACGGGCTCGCCGACGTGCGGCTCTCGGCCATGCGAATGCAGGTGTTCGAGACGGCGTCGGGCGTCACGGTCATCAACGACGCCTACAATGCGAACCCCGTATCGATGCGGGCGGCCATCGATACCCTGCTCGACATGCGAGCTCCGTCTCGGCGCGTGGCCGTCCTCGGCGACATGGCCGAGCTGGGCTCTCTCTCCGAGCTCGCCCACTTCCAGCTCGGCGAGCTTGTCGGACGGGGCGGCGTTGACGTGCTCGTGACGGTGGGTCCGCGTGCGACACGCATCGCCGAGGGTGCCCGCGTAGGCGGCATGGCGGCCGAGAACGTGCGCAGCTGCGCGACCGTCGAGGAAGCGAGCGAGGTGCTCGATGACGTGCTGCTGCCGGGTGATATCGCGCTTGTGAAGGCATCGCGTGTGATGGAGCTGGAGCGAGTGGTGGAGGGGATTGTGACGCCTCGTGGGTAGGCTCGCGCAGTACCCGAGCTACCAGATATTCCTCGCCGTGGTCGTGGCGATGGTCGCGTGCGCGCTCCTCTTCCCGCTGTGGATCCGACTCCTGCGTGTACGCAATATCGGGCAACAGGTGCGCGCGGACGGCCCCCAGGGCCACCTCGTGAAGCAGGGCACGCCCACGATGGGTGGGGTTCTCATCGTTCTCGTGGTCACGGCCATCTACCTCGGCATGGAATCCTACGGGCGTCGGAGCGTGCTCGCCCTATTCGCCCTACTCGCATGCGGTCTGCTCGGATTCGTTGACGACTGGTCGAAGGTCGCGCACGAACGCTCTCTTGGGCTGCGCCCGCGCTCGAAGATCCTGTGGCAGGTTGCCATCTCCCTCGCCTTTGGGCTGCTTGCGGTGAACTGGGCCGGCGTTCCCACTTGGGTGAGCGTGCCGCTCACGTCGCTTCGATTGAACCTGGGCGAACTCACGTCCACCTTCACCGTGGGTGGAGTGCTCGTCGTAGTGCCGTGGCTGTACCTCCTGCTCGTCTTCATCATGATCGGCGGAACCTCGAACGCGGTGAACCTCACAGACGGTCTCGACGGGCTTGCGGCCGGCACCGTGACGATCGTGACGCTCGCATACGCTGCTATCGCGTTCAGGCAAGACAGGCTCGAGGTCGCGCTCTTCGCGGCGGCCATCGCAGGCGCGTGCGTGGGGTTCCTCTGGTACAACAGCTATCCAGCCGACATCTTCATGGGAGACACCGGCTCGCTCGGATTGGGCGCGGCCATCGCGGCCCTCGCGATCGTGACCAAGACCGAGTTGCTGTTCGTGCTTGTCGGCGCGATCTACGTTGCGGAGACCCTCTCGGTCATACTGCAGGTAGCGTCGTACAAGCTCACGGGGAAGCGGATCTTCCGAATGGCTCCCCTGCACCACCACTTCGAGATGAAGGGGTGGTCCGAGACCAAAGTCATGGTCCGGTTCTGGATCGTCACCGGTATCCTCGCCGGTGCCGGTTTCGCGCTCTTCTTCGTGCAGTCGGTTCGCAGGGGGTAGGGTGCAGCTCCAGGGAGACATGCTCGTGATCGGGCTGGGGCGCTCCGGCGACTCCGCTGCTCGGTACCTTGCGATGCGCATCGCCCCGGACGCCGTAACGTCAGTCACGGTGGCCGACGAAAGTGACACGCCGGAGCTTCGGTATCGAGCCGAGAGGTTGCGCTCGGCGGGTGTGACGGTGCTGCTCGGAGTGTCGGACTTCGAGGGAAGCTACGACCTCGCCGTTGTGAGTCCGGGCCTGTCGCCCGCCCGCCCGTTGATGCAGGTAGCGGGGCAGCGCGCGGCCCGTCTGATCTCTGAGCTGGAGTTCGCGTTCGAGTGCTCCCGATCGCCGTGGATCGCGATCACCGGCACGAACGGCAAGACGACCACGACGAGTCTCGTGTCGCACCTGCTCGCGTCGGCGGGCATCCCCGCGGAGACCGTGGGAAACATCGGCCGACCGGCGATAGATGTCGTCGACGATGCGACGCCGGCCACTGCGATCGTCGCCGAGGTGTCCTCGTTCCAGCTTGCGTTCGCGGACCGGTTCCGCCCTCGCGTATCGGTGCTGCTCAACCTCACGCCCGATCACGTCGATTGGCATGGCAGCATGGCGGCGTACGCTGCCGACAAGGCGCGGATCTTCGCGAACCAGGGACCGGAGGATGTTGCGGTCGTTGACGTCGACGACCCCGGTTCGGCTCCCTACGCCGCGCTCATCGAGCAGAAGGGTGTTCGGGTGCTGCGGGTGAGCCGCCTGCTTCCGCCCAAAGACGGCGCGGGAGTCGTCGACGGCCTGCTCGTCCTTGATACGCCCCACGGCGCGGCTGCGCTCATCCCCGCCGAAGAGCTCCAGATTCGCGGGGAACATAACGTCAGCAATGCGCTGGCCGCGGCCGCGGCAGCTCACGCCTTCGGCGCAGCTGTCGACGCGATTCGGGAGGGTCTCCGCACGTTTGCCCCGATCGAGCATCGGCTCGAGCCGGTCGGGGACGTGGCGGGAGTCGAGTATTTCAATGACTCGAAGGCGACCAATCCCGATGCCGTGCTCAAGGCGCTCACCGCGTTCGGCGACCGTCCGCTCATCGTCTTGCTCGGTGGGAGGAACAAAGGAAACGATTTCGCTGAGCTCGCGCGCGCCGTCACCTCGAGAGCGAAGGCTGCGGTCCTGTTTGGCGAAGCCGCGCCCGAGCTCGAGCGAGCCTTCGAGGGTGGCGCCGCGTGTGCGCCGGTCGCCGCTACTCTGGCCGAGGCCGTGCACGTCGCAGCAGGGCTGGCTGTGTCGGGTGACGCCGTGCTGCTCTCGCCCGCGTGCGCGTCGTTTGACGAGTTCTCCGGATACGAGGAGCGAGGCCGAGTCTTCCGAGGGCTCGTGGAGGGTCTCGGCGCGACCGCGCCGGAAGAGCCCAACGGTGGTGCCGTGTGACGCGCGAACCCTCGTACGCGGGAGGCGCGACCGCGCGCTATCTGCTCCTGGCCGCTACGGCGTTTCTCATGCTCGTTGGTCTCGTGATGGTCTACTCGGCATCTTCGGTCGCGGACTTCGTCCTCTACGCCGACAGCGCGCATCACCTCAAACGGCAGCTGATGTGGATTGCGGCCGGGTCGATCGCGCTCTATCTGGCTTCACGTCTCGACTATCGCCGCTTGCGCCGTCTGGCGGTTCCGGCGTGGGCGGGCGCATTCTTGCTCTTGGTCGCGGTGTTTGCGATCGGCGTCGTTCGAGGAGGCGCACGCCGTTGGATACCGCTCGGCACGTTCGGCACCCTGCAACCGTCGGAATACGCGAAGGCCGTGTGCGTGTTCTTAGTGGCAGCGCTCGCGACGGAATGGAAGCGCGGCGAGGCGTCGGAGAGGCAGCTGCTTGGCAGGACGGTGGTATTCGTCGGAATCGTCGCTGGCCTCGTGCTTGCGCAACGCGACCTCGGTACGACGCTCGCGATCGTCGTGTCAGTGGCGCTCGTGCTGTTCCTCGCCGGCGTTCGGCTGCGCTGGATGGGGGCAGCGATTCTCGGGATTGGCGCTCTGGGCTTCGTCGCCATTTGGAGAGAGTCGTATCGTCTGGCGCGATTCGTGGCCTTTCTGGATCCGTGGGCTGACGCCCAAGGCAAGGGCTACCAGACCGTGCAAGCGCTGCTCGCGTTCGGAACGGGCGGCATCGACGGCATCGGTCTGGGGCTATCGCGGCAGAAGTTCTTCTACCTGCCCGAGGCGCACACGGACTTCATCTTGGCTATCGTGGGTGAGGAAGCGGGTCTCGTCGGTACACTCGGGATCGTCTTGGCCTTCGGCGTGTTCACGTACGCTGGGTTTCGTATTGCGCTCGGATGTCGCGACACGTTCGGCAGGCTGCTCGCCGGGGGACTCACGGGGATGATCGCAGTGCAAGCCGTGATGAACATGATGGCGGTGACGAGCCTCATGCCGGTTACTGGCAAGCCGCTCCCGTTCGTGAGCTTCGGCGGATCGTCGATGCTGTTCACTATGATGTGTGTCGGCCTGATACTGTCCGTCTCGCGTTTCGGCGCGACGAAGCGTCGGTCCGTGCGCGAGGTACCTTCGGACGAGGAGTCGACCGGTGCGATCGCTCTTGAGCGGCGGCGGGACGGCAGGACACATATACCCCGCACTGGCGGTGGCCGAGGAGCTGTCCGCCGGAGAGCGTGACGACGTTCTCTTCGTGGGGACTCCCGATGGGCTCGAGGCGAGACTCGTGCCGGCTTTCGGCGTGCAGTTCACGGCGCTCGCCGCGCGGGGGTTCGACCGCTCGCGTCCCTGGACGCTCGTCACGTCGAGCCTGCTCATCGCGTTCTCTACCCTTCGTGCCCTCCGTCTGCTCGGACGCTACCAACCAGACGTCGTCATCGGATTCGGTGGGTACGTCTCCATCCCCATAGGCCTGGCTGCGGTCGCTCGCCGAGTACCGCTCGTGCTCCACGAGCAGAATTCCGTGCCCGGGCTCGCGAACCGCGTGCTCTCAAGGTGGGCGCGCTCCATCGGCCTCACGTATGCGGGGTCCGGCGCGGGATTGCACCACCCCGAGCGGGCCATCCTCACCGGCAACCCGGTCCGCCCCGCCGTGCGAGCTGCCAGCCGTGAGAGGGGTAGGGCGACCCTCGGTGTCAGCGACGACGCGCTGCTTCTGCTCGTGTTCGGTGGCAGCCGCGGTGCGCGCCACCTCAATGCGGCACTGCTCTCACAGCGAGACCGCTTGCTGTCCATTCCCGACGTGTGTGTGGTGCACGTGGCAGGGCGGGGGGAGGCCGCGAGCGTTCGCACGGCCCTTGAGGCCGCGGGAGGGGACGCGCGCGGTCGCTGGCGGGTGCTCGAGTACATCGAAGACATGGGTTCGGCGCTCGCGGCCGCAGACCTCGTGGTCGCGCGAGCCGGCGCGACGTCGCTCGCAGAGATCACCGTGCTCGGACGGCCCGCTGTGCTCGTACCCTATCCCTACGCGAGTGACGACCACCAGACGCGCAACGCCGCGACGCTCGAGGTGGCGGGAGCGGCAGAGGTCATCGCCGACGCGGAGCTCGACACCCCACGGTTCGGTGACACGCTCGCTCGGCTCCTCGTGGACCGCGAGGGGCGTGCTACCATGGCTGCCGCATCTCTGAAGCTCGCCCGCCCCGACGCGGCATCGCGCGTCGCCGAGCTTGCGCGCCGTGCCGCGACGATCGGCACCTCATCCGGCTAGTCGGTTTGGAGTCCAGTGTCCGAGCCCGCGTACGCTCACTTCATAGGCATCGGCGGAGCGGGAATGAGCGGTATCGCCCTGGTGCTGAGTGCGCGCGGCATGTCGGTGACAGGCTCCGACTTGCGCGAGTCGCGCTACACTCACGCCCTCGTACGCGAGGGGATCGACGTTCGCATCGGACATCGCGTTGAGAACCTCGGCGACCCCGAGGTCGTGGTCGTGTCGTCGGCCATTCCGGCGAACAACCCGGAGCTGCGCGAGGCCCAACGACGCGGACTACCTGTGTGGCAGCGTGCCCAGATGCTTGCGCATCTGGCGGAGCACAGGTCGACGATCGCGGTCGCCGGCACGCACGGCAAGACAACTACGAGCTCGATGGTCGCGACGATGCTCGCCGAGATGGGCCTGGCACCCACGTTCCTCATCGGGGGCGAGGTGACTGCGTTCAAGACGAACGCGGTCGCTGGGCACGGCGACTACTACGTCGTAGAGGCGGACGAATCGGACGGGTCGTTCATGCACCTCGATCCCCGCGTCCTTGTGATCACGAACGTCGAAGCGGACCACCTCGACCACTATGGAACGCTCGAGAAGGTGGAGGAGACCTTCGTCGCGTTCATGGACAAGGTCGGACCGGACGGCGTTCTGATCGTCTGCCGAGACGACGCGCGTCTCGTTCAGTTGAGCGAGGGAGCGCGGTGTCATGTCGTCACGTACGGGCACCATCTGGAGGCCGACGTGCGATTCACGGGCGCGGTCCCCTCGGGCCTGGGATATCGTTTCGAGGTAGGGCTACCGGGCGGGGCGGTGGTCGGTGCGCGGACCCTCAGCCCGGGTCTGCACAACGTCTCGAACGCAACGGCGGCGCTCGCGGTTGCTCACGTGCTTGGATTGGACTGCTCCGATGCAGCGGAGGCGCTTGCACGATTCGAAGGCGTGAAGCGTCGCTTCGAGCATGTGGGGTCGATCGACGGTATCACTGTGGTCGACGACTACGCACATCACCCCACGGAAGTGTCCGCGACGCTCGAGGCAGCCTCCGGACTCGGCTTTGGCCGGGTGTGGGCGGTCTTCCAGCCTCACCGGTTCAGCCGAACGGCGGCGCTTGCCGAGGAGTTCGGCGCGGCGTTCGATGATGCGGACCGCCTGGTGTTGCTCGACGTGTACAGCGCGGGGGAGACACCGATCCCCGGGGTCTCCGGACGAACGATCTTGGACGCTGTTCTGCGGCACGCGCCTCGGACCGCGCTTACGTGGTTGCCTCACCGTGCCGACGTCGTGCCCTATCTGGCGTCTGGCGTGGGCGAGGGCGACCTCGTCATCACCATGGGTGCCGGCGACGTGACTAGTCTGGGACCAGATCTCGTCCGCGCACTCGAGACAGAGACGCGCTGAGTGCCGCGATGGCGGCGGATCGCGTACATGAGGCGCTGCGCAGGGCGATGACGGGTGAGGTCCGGCTCGGTGAGCCGATGGCTCGACACACCACCTTCCGCATTGGCGGGCAGGCGCGGTACTTCATCACGTGCGACAACATCTCCGATCTCAAAGGCGCCGTACACGTCCTTACCCTCGCGGATGTCGAGTGGGTCGCGCTCGGCAGGGGGAGCAATGTGCTTGTGAGTGACACGGGATGGCCCGGGGCCGTCATCGTGCTCGGCAGGGACTTCCGCAAGCACGTTGTCGATGGCACGCACCTTCAGGCGGGCGGGGGAGCGGTGCTTGCCGCGCTCGTTCAGGAAGCATACTCGAAGGGCTTGTCGGGGCTGGAATTCGCAGTTGGCATCCCGGGCACGCTAGCGGGGGCCCTCGCGATGAACGCTGGTGACCGCGAACGCTGGATCGGTTCGATCGTCGAGTCGGTCACGCTCTTCGAGCCTGGCGAAGGCCTCGTCGGGCTGCGCGGTCCGGAGATCGGATGGGCATACCGCCGTTCGAGCATCACGGAGCGGGGTATCATCGTCGAGGCGGTCCTCAAGGTCTCTGAGGCCGACCGGGACACCATCCGTTTCGCGATGGAAGGAAGCCTGCGTCGTCGGCGGCGAACCCAGCCGATAGGAGCCGCCTGCGCCGGCAGCGTCTTCACGAATCCCGAAGGCGACTCGGCTGGGCGCCTGATCGAGGCTGCCGGACTGAAGGGTACCCGGATTGGCGGTGCCGCGATATCGGACGTGCACGCGAACTTCATCGTGAACGAGCGTAACGCGCGCGCTGTCGACGTGGTTGCCCTCGTGCGCCTGATCATGAGCACCGTGAAGGACCGGTATGGAATCGAGCTCAAACCGGAAATCAGGTTCCTCGGAGCGTTCGAAGAGTCGTAAGCGCGTGGTCATCGCCGCGGGCGATTCTACGCGCGACCGGTACTCCTCGCTCGAAGCTTCGATCGTCGAGAAGCGGGACCGCGCACCGTCAGGTCGCCGTCCGGTTCCAGGGACGCTCACGAGCGCCGGGCGTCGAGTTGCCGGCAACAAAGCAGAAGAGCGCGAGGTGCGGCAGCGTGCTCAGCGGCGGGCCGTGCGTCTGCGCGCGGCGGTGGCGGTCCTCTTCGTCGGGGTGGTCGTGCTTGCGCTGGTCTGGCTCTACCGTTCGCCGGCGTTCACCGCAAAGACAGTCGACGTTGTGGGAGCCAAGCGCCTTACACGTGAACAGATTCTGACTCTTGCCGCTCTTCCGACAGATGTCACGCTTCTACGGCTCCCATCGGCAGACATCGAGGCGCGGCTCGAGAAGAGCCCCTGGGTATCCTCTGCGGAAGTGACTCGCGACTTCCCGGACACGATCCGTCTTCGCGTCGTGGAACGCACGCCGTCGGCAGTGGTGAGCACGGGGGGCAAGGCTCGGTGGCTCGTCGACGGCACGGGTATCTGGCTGGCGCCCCAGTCTGCCGATGCGACATCCGCCTCCGTCCTCGTCCGCGACGTCGATGGGCTCGATCCGGTCGCCGGCTCAAAGACGAAATCCGAGACGCTTCTGAATGTGCTCGAGATCGTCGCGCAGCTGGACCCGACGTTCATGGCGGGGATCCGCGCGATCTCGGCACCCTCGATCGACAAGACCGCATTGGTGACGCGAGACGACGTCGAGGTATTCGTCGGGTCCTCGGACGACATCGGGCGCAAACAGCAGGTGGCGAAGCAGATACTCAAAGACCAGGCCGGCAAGGTCGTCTACATCAACGTGCGTACGGTAGACCGGCCTACGTGGCGCGGGTTGGACGACAGCCGCTAAGCAGTGCGACTGCTCGGAGCTCAGCGGGGGAAGGGCCTCTTCGCGGCCGCCGTGTTGCAAACCCCTTGCACTTGGGCTAACGTTTATGCGAAGATTGAGCGTTCTAGCCATACCATAAGTGTAAAGTGCAGGCTTAGGGTTTGAGGGGTCAGCATAGTCCGGGGAGGCCAAACATGCTGGAAACGGGCGCAAACTACCTAGCTGTGATCAAGGTCATCGGCGTGGGTGGGGGCGGCACGAACGCAGTGAATCGCATGGTCGAGGCGAGCGTGAAGGGCGTGGAGTTCATCGCAATGAACACCGACGCGCAGGCGCTCCTTATGTCAGACGCGGACTACAAGGTGCACGTCGGTGTGAACTTGACGAAGGGTCTCGGCGCGGGCGGGGATCCGGACGTCGGCTTGCAGGCGGCCGAGGAAAGCCGCGGGGAGATAAAGGAGGCGCTTCAGGGTGCCGACATGGTGTTCGTGACGGCCGGTGAGGGCGGCGGGACGGGTAGCGGTGCTGCCCCGGTCATCGCTCAGATCGCCAAGGAGGAGATCGGCGCTCTGACCGTCGGCTGCGTGACGCGTCCCTTTGCATTCGAAGGTCGCAAGCGGGCGCTCCAGGCCGAGGAAGGCATCAAGAAGCTTCGCGATGTCGTCGACACGCTCATCATCATCCCGAACGACCGCCTGTTGCAGGTTGCTGAGAAGAAGACGTCGATCCTGGACGCGTTCAGGATTGCCGACGACGTGCTGCGCCAGGGCACCCAGGGCATCACGGACCTCATCACTGTGCCCGGCCTCATCAACCTCGACTTCGCGGATGTCCGAACGATCATGCAAGACGCCGGGTCCGCGCTCATGGGCATCGGTATGGCCGCCGGCGACAATCGCGCTCACGACGCCGCGAAGGCGGCGATCTCCAGTCCGCTGCTCGAGTCGAGCATCGAAGGGGCGCAGGGCGTCCTGCTCTCGATCTCGGGCGGGTCGGACTTGGGGCTGTTCGAAGTGAACGAAGCAGCCGAAGTCGTGGCCGCGGCCGCGTCGCCGGAGGCGAACATCATCTTCGGCGCCGTGATCGACGACTCGATGATCGACCAGATCCGCGTAACCGTCATCGCGACCGGGTTTGACGGGAAGCGACGTCAGGAGACGATGGAGTTCGCGGCCGTTCCCGATGACGAGTCGCTTGGCGTGCCTTCGTTCGAGCCACTCACCGAAGAAGACCTCGACATACCGGCGTTTCTGAAGAAGCGCACCTTCTAGCCGAGTCTCGGTTGATACGAGCGGGCAGAGCGCCTTCTGCCCGCCGCGGCAATTGGACCCGCCGCCGACGAGGGCGAAACCTCGTCGGCGGCGGGTCCGTCGCATGTGCGCATCGATTTCCCGTGTGGCCGAGGCGATCGCAGCTCCAGGCGGTGGGTTGCGCGCTCACCTCGCTGCTCCTCGAGCATCGAGCGTCATACTGACCTCAGACGCAGGGTTGGACGCGGGCCGGAGGAGAGTTGATCGCACATGCATGAAGCGCGTCTCAACCGTTTCACTCGAGCCGGGTGCACCTTCTGGACTGACGACGTGCTCACGTCGAGAGCCGATATCGTCGTTGCATTCTCGGAACGTACGGGCGGCGTGAGCTCGACGCCGTACGCGTCACTCAATCTAGGCGCACACGTGGGTGACGCGGCGCGAGACGTCGACGAGAACCGGGCCCGGTTCCTCGCCTCGCTCGGCGTGTCGGCACTGCGCGAGCAGCTCGTGACCGCCGAGCAGGTGCACGGAACGCACGTCACGCTGCTCGACGCCTCGGACGCCGGCCGTGGTGCGTGGGCAGACTCCGGAAGGAATCCGGTGGAGACAGCGGATGGACTCGTGACATGCGAAGACGACCTTCCGCTCATGTTGCTCTTCGCCGACTGCGTCCCGATCGTGCTCGTCGCCCCCACCGCGCGGCGCAGGGCGATCGCGGTCCTGCATGCCGGCTGGCGAGGCGTCCGAGACCGGATCGCAGCGGTGGGAGTGACGGCGATCGCGCAGGCGGCCGGCTGCGACCCGTGCAGCGTTCTCGCGTACATCGGCCCTCACATCTGCCCCGCAGACTACGAGGTCGGTCCTGAAGTCGTGTCGCAGTTCGCTAACAGATTTGTTACAGTGTCGCGGGCCGGGTCGGGCGCACTCGATCTCGAGGCCGCCGTGTCCGAGAGCCTTGTCGAAGCGGGAGTACCGATGAGCGCACAGTGCAGCCTTGCCGCGTGCACTGCGGAACACACCGACCGGTTCTACTCGTATCGCGCTGAAGGCCTGACGGGCCGCCACGCGGCGATTGCGGTCATGGTAGGGCGCGCGGGATGATGCGCCGCCCGATTCTGCTCGTCGTGCTCCTGGCGGCGGTTCTGATCTCGGCGTGCACCAACACACCAGGGCGTTCCGATCAGGTTGTCGTCACCGGCTCGACGACGATCCTGCCTATCGCCGAGGTTTCCGCCGAGATGTTTCACCGCCTCCGCCCCGACGTGCGCGTATTGGTTTCGGGCGTGGGCTCGTCGGCCGGTATCGAGAGCGTTTCGACGGGCTCGTCGGACATCGGGACGTCGTCGAGGGACCTCAAGACCGAGGAAGAGGGCCTCGGACTGGTCGACACTCCGATCGCCTACGACGCCATCGCCGTGATCGTGAACCAGTCCAATCCGGTGAAGTCGCTCACAAGGGCCCAGATCAAGGCGATCTTCCAAGGCACGATTCGCGACTGGAGTCAGGTAGGCGGACGGGGCGGCTCCATCCAACTCGTGAACCGCGATGAGGCGTCAGGTACGCGCGAGGCGTTCTCCAAGATAGTGATGGACAAGGAACCGTTCGACCCGACGGCGGCCGTCCTTCCTGGGACAGGTCAGGTGCGTGCCGTGGTTGCCCAGGCTCCGGGCGCTGTCGGCTACATCTCGTATGGGTTCGTGAATCGCTCCGTCAAGGCGATTGCGGTCGAAGGAGTCCGTCCCTCCGAGAAGACCGTCTTCTCCGGCGCCTACCCCATACAGCGCACCCTCCACTTCTTCACGAAGGGACCCGCGGCTGGCTTGGCGCAAAGCTACATCGATTTCGTGCTGTCCGACTCGGTGCAGAAGACCATCGTCGGAGAGGCCGGCTTCCTGCCGGTTTCCGAGAGGAGTCGGTAGGTGGCCGAGCACACTGGCGCGCCAGAGCCCGCGGATGAGCTGCGGCTGGTGACCCGCGCGACCTATCTGAGAGAACTCACGCTCAAGAACCTGTTCTTGTTGTGCGCGTTCGTCGCGGTTCTCGGCGTGCTCCTCATCTTCGTGTTCGTCGGCGTGCGCGGGTGGCCCGCGTTCACGGAGATCGGAGTCCGGGAGTTTCTGTTCGGACGCGTGTGGTCGCCGAGTACCGAGCAGTTCGGGATCTTGCCGCTCATCTGGGGCACGATCCTCGTCATGGCCGGCGCGCTGGCGCTCGGCACCCCGCTTGCGGTGGCAACGGCGGTGTTTCTCTCAGAGATCGCGACGCCTCGCGTACGCTCCATCGTTCGCCCCGCCGTCGAGCTGCTCGCAGGTATCCCCTCGGTCATCTACGGTTTCTTCGGCCTCGTCATGCTGAGGCCGATCATCGCCGAGTGGAGCGGCGGTCTTGGCTTTGGTGCCTTCACCGCGTGGATCATCCTCGCAATCATGATCGTGCCAACGATCGCCACACTGTCGCAGGATGCCCTCGGGTCGGTCCCGGACGGCATTCGTGAGGCGTCCTATGCGATGGGTGCGACGACCTGGCAGACGATCTACAAGGTGTTGCTACCGGCCGCGAAGATCGGGATCTTCGACGCTGTCATCCTTGGGATGGGTCGCGCGATCGGAGAGACGATGGCGGTGCTCATGGTTGTTGGCAACGCGCCGGTCTTTCCCAAGGACGTCTTCTCTCCGCTCTCCACCCTCACCACGCAGATCGTGATGGACATGCCCTACGCCGTCGGGCTCCACAGGACGGCGCTCTTCGGCATGGCCATCATCCTGTTCGTCGTTTCGATGCTCCTCGTCGCGGCCGTGAGGCTGATCTCGCGTCTGGGTGAGGAACGCTGATGAACAAGCGCATCGCCAACACCATTGCGCTTGCGGTTCTGTGGGTCGCCGCAGGCATCACCGTGGTCGTCCTGTTCGCGATCATCGGCTACGTGTTCGTGAACGGCATCAGCGTCATCTCGCCGCGCTTCATCTTCACCTGGCCTCACGGCGTGGCCGCCCTGGGCGGGATCTGGCCGACGATCGTCTCGTCGGTGTACGTGACGACGCTCGCCATGCTCATCGTGACCCCGATCGCGATCCTGGCCGCGGTGTATCTGGCCGAATACGCCGTCCAAGGACGTCTCGTAAGCACGATCCGGTTCGCGGCCGACTCGCTCGCCTCCGTGCCGTCCATCGTCATGGGTCTCTTCGGGCTCGCACTATTCGTCGAGGCGGCCGGATTCGGCTTCTCGATGCTCTCGGCCGCACTTGCGCTCTCGTTCCTCATGTTGCCGATCGTCATGCGCACCACAGAAGAAGCCATCCGCGCGGTTCCGCGCTTCATCCGCTGGGGCAGCTACGGGCTCGGCGCAACAAAGTGGCAGACCGTGAGCAAGATCGTGCTCCCCGCGGCCACGCCCCGGGTCGTCACCGGCATCGTGCTCGCGGCGGGACGCGCGGTCGGCGAGACGGCCGTCGTGATCTACACGATGGGGCAGGCGATCAACCTGCCCAAGACGCCGCTCGACTCCGGGCGTCCGATGACCGTGCATCTCTACCTGCTCGCCATGGAGGGCATCAACTTGCGAGCAGCCTACGGAACCGCACTGCTCCTCATGGTGATGATCCTGTTCTTCAATCTCGGCGCCCGCTGGATATCGCGCCGGTACCGGAAGGTGTGAGCGCTACATGGTGGACGCTCACCAGCACCACGAGCACGTGACCACGGGGCCCGAGAAGATCACGGTCAGAAACCTGGACTTCTTCTACGGGGACTTTCACGCGCTCACAAAGGTCAGCGTGGGCATCGCAGCAAACGCCGTCACGGCGTTCATCGGCCCTTCTGGCTGCGGCAAGTCCACGTTCCTGAGAACCATCAACCGCATGAACGACCTCATCCCGGGGACGCGAGTGGCGGGCAAGGTGCTCCTCGACGGTCAGGACGTCTACGCGCCGGGCGTCGATCCGGTCGACCTTCGACGCCGGGTAGGCATGATCTTCCAGCAGCCAAACCCATTCCCGATGTCGATCTACGACAACGTCGCCTACGGGCCTAGGCTCCACGGGGCCAAGAAGCGTACCGAGCTCGACGAGATCGTGCAGAAGTCCCTCGAGCGGGCGAACCTCTGGAAAGAGGTGAAGGACATCTTGCCGAGAGGTGGTTTGACGCTCTCCGGCGGTCAGCAGCAGCGACTGTGTATCGCACGCGTGCTAGCGGTGCAGCCTGAGGTGCTCCTCATGGACGAGCCGTGTTCGGCAATCGACCCGGCATCGGTCCAGAAGGTCGAGGACCTCATGGCGGAGCTCAAGCACCGCTACACGATCGTCATCGTCACCCACAACATGCAGCAGGCTGCCCGAGTGAGCGACTTCACGGCGTTCTTCCTGCAGGAGACGATGGGTGAACCTGCGGTGCTCGTTGAGTTCGACCGGACGTCGGTGGTGTTCACAAGTCCGAGTGACAAGCGGACCGAGGACTACATCACCGGGCGCTTCGGCTAAACCGCCCCGTAACGGCGACGGGCTGCTGCGGAGCCTGCGTCTATACTGGTCCCGGCTCGAACGGGCCGATGTGAGAGGGAGCTGACCGGCGATGCGCGAGCGATTCCGCCAAGAACTCAAGAACCTGAAAGCCGACGTCGTCGCCATCGGCAAGGACGTCACGAAACTCACGCGCGCCGGGGTGACCTCGCTCGTGGGAGGCGACGTGGATCTGGCCGAGAGCGTCATCAGCTCGGACGACGAGATCGATCGGCGCTGCCTGGGCATCGAAGAGCGGGCGCTGGAGACGATCGCGACCCAGTCGCCCGTCGCCCGGGATCTGCGGCTGCTCCACTCGCTCACCTACATTGCCATGCACCTGGAGCGCATGGCCGACCTGTCGGTGAACATCGCCAAGGCCACGAGGCGTACCGCAGGGCGGCGCGGTCCCCAGACGCTCTACGACCTGATCCAGGCCCAGGGCAACCTCGTGTACCGCGTACTGGACGCAACGATGGAGGCGCTCGAGAAGAGCGATCTCGAGCTCGCGCGCAAGCTGCCTGAGCTCGACGAGCCCATCGATCACCTCTACAAGCAGTTCTTCCGGGAGCTCGCGCGGTTGCACGACGAAGAGGACATCGAATGGGCGTCCTCGATGGTACTCGCCTCCCGCTACCTGGAGCGCATCGCCGACAACGCCGTCGACATCGGCGAGCGGATTGCGTACCTCGTCACCGGCGAGTTTGACGTGCTCCTATCGGAGCCCACTGAGCCTCAGTCAGGCTCGTGACGTCGATCGCGTCCCGATACGAAGCCGTTCGGCGCCAGGTTGCCGACGCGGCCGATTGTGCCGGGCGCTCCCCTGACGATGTCACGATCGTTGGCGTCACCAAGACCGTCGGTATCCCGGAGATCGGTGCCGCCATTGAGGCGGGCATGCGGGATTTCGGAGAGAACCGCGCGCAGGAGTTCCTCGGCAAGTACGGGTTGTTCCCTCAGGTGCGCTGGCACTTCATCGGCACGCTTCAGACGAACAAGGTGAAAGACGTCGTGGGCAAAGCGTGCCTCATCCACTCGGTCGATTCGCTGCACCTCCTGCGCGCGATCGATCGCAAGGCGCGCGAGCTGGAGATCGTGCAACCCGCGTTGCTCCAGGTGAACGTCTCGGGTGAGATGTCGAAGCACGGCATGGATGCGGACGAGGCTCAGCACACGATCGAGGCCGCCCGCGAGCTGCCCGGAGTCGAGATCAGGGGTCTCATGACCATGGCGCCATTCGGCCGTCCCGAGGACGCGCGCTGGGTCTTCAGAGAGCTGAAACGGCTCGCCACTTGCCTCGGCGCACTCAGGCTGAATGGGGTAGAGTTAGACGAACTCTCGATGGGCATGACAAACGACTTCAAGGTCGCAGTCGAAGAGGGCGCGACCATCGTTCGCGTTGGGAGGGCCATCTTCGGCCGATGAATACTGGCGCACCGGTGCGGGGAGAGACGACGTGAGCGTGTGGCAGCGCGTGAAGGTGCGACTCGGTCTCGAGGACGAGTGGGACGGCTACGAGGACGACGACTACTACGATGACGAGCCGGACGACGTGGAAGACGGCTACGACCCGCCTCGACGGCCCGCCCATCAAGCCCTCTATGGCGCCGAGAGCACGTCAGTCCGCCGTGTCCAGCGCGAGGAGCACGAGCGCCGTCCAGCCCGCTCGCTGCGTAGTGTGCCGACAGGTTCTGCCAGCGTGACGGCGGTTGCGCCGCAGGTGCGGATCCACATCGTCGAGCCCAAGAGTTTTGGCGAGGTGCAGACGATCGCGGACAAGTTCAAGCAGGGTACGCCCGTGGTGATGAACCTCACTGGGACCAAGGCCGAGCTATCGAAGCGACTCCTGGATTTCGCGGCCGGGCTCACCTATGGCCTCGACGGCGGGCTTCAGAAGGTTGCCGAGAAGGTCTTCCTGCTCACGCCCGCGAATGTCGACGTCTCCGCGGAGGACCGGCGTCGCCTCAAGGACACAGGTCTGTTCAGTTTCGAGGCGTGAGCGGGGTCGAGAGATGAGCGACGGCCGATTCTTGTTCGAAGGCCGCCTGGCCGTCGTTGGCGGCGGGCGTATGGGCGAGGCGATCATCAAGGGCCTCCTCGAGGCAGGCTCCGTCACTGCGGAGCGGATCGTGGTCGCCGAGCCGGACGCGCTACGCCGAGAGACGCTCGAGGCCGCGCACGGCGTCGCGTGCCTGAGGGATGCGAGCGACGCGGTTGCAGGCGCCGACATCGTCATCTTGGCGGTCAAGCCGCAGCTGATCGACGTTGTCGTCCAGGGCGTGGCAAGCTCGATCGGGCGTGCGCTCGTCGTGTCGATCGCCGCCGGGGTGAGCGCGGCCAGACTCGAGTCGCTGCTGCCGGCGGGCACGTCGGTCGTGCGAGTCATGCCGAACACCCCCGCGATGGTGGGCCAGGGCATGAGCGTCGTGAGCGCCGGGGGAGAGGCGAGCGCGGAGCAGGTCGACCTCGTTCGCGCGCTCTTTGCCGAGCTGGGCGAGGCGATAGTCCTCGACGAGCGCTACCAGGACGCTGCCACGGCCATCTCAGGCTGCGGTCCGGCATACGTGGCGCTGTTCGTGGACGCACTTGCCCGAGCCGGCGTGCGACATGGGCTGCCGCGCGACGTCGCTCAGCACCTAGCCGTCCAGACGCTGCGCGGTACTGCGGAGCTGATCGAAGCCACGGGCCAGCATCCCGAGCAGCTCGTCGATGCCGTGACGAGTCCCGGTGGAACGACCATTGCAGCACTCGAGGTGCTCGAGGCACGGGGGTTCCGTACCGCGCTCGCTGATGCGGTGGCGGCAGCGGTCGCGCGCTCGAAGGAGCTCGGCGCGTGATAGGGCTGCCGTCGATCGTCGATGGGGTGCTGAGGTTCTACGGTGCCCTCATCCTCATCTACGTGCTCATGTCCTGGTTCCGGCCCACCGGCTTCTTGTTCGAGATCTTCCGCGTGATCGGAAGCGTCGTGGAACCCTACATCAGCCTGTTCCGGCGCTTCATGCCTTCCACCGGCGCGATTGATTTCTCGCCGCTGGTCGCCATACTTGTCCTTCAGTTGCTCATAAGTCCGCTTCTGCACGCGCTGCTATCGGGTCTCTAGTCCCACTAGCCTCGGGAAGGATCGGTCATGAAGCTCACACCCCTCGATATCCACCACAAGGAGTTCCATCACGCCTTGCGGGGCTACTCCGAAGAGGAGGTCGACCAGTTCCTGGACGAAGTCGCGGATGAGTTCGAGCGGCTCTTCAAGGAGAACATCGATCTTTCGGAGAAGCTCGAGGCTACGAACGCGAAAGTGCGTGACTACCAGAGCATGGAGGTCACGCTCAACAACACACTCGTCTCGGCGCAGCGCTCATCCGAGCAGATCGTTGCTCAGGCCAATGAGGACGCGTCCACGATCATGCGTGATGCCGAAGTCAAGGCCAAGGAGATCATCCACGGCGCGCTCACCGAGAAGCAGAAGGTCCAAAGCGAGCTCGTCCGCATCAAGCAGGCCGAAGAGGATTTCCGCGCGCGGTTCCGCGCGCTGCTCGAGCAGCATCTCGGCAGCATCAGCGAGGTGACGCTGCCGCAGGACGTGACCGTGTTGATCGGCGAGACCGAGCGCGGCGTCGTGTCTGACGTCGACGTGCACCTCAGCGCGCTCGAGATCGAGCCGCTCGCCCCGGCTCCCGAACCTGTTGCCGCCGTCTCTGCTGCTGCTGCCCAAGTCCCCGAGCCGACGCGCGGTCCGGTGCCGGAGCCGACGCCTCCTGTGGTGCCCGAACCTGTGGCCGAGATTCCCGAGCCCGTTGCCGAGATCCCCGAGCCTGTGGCCGAGATCGCGGAGCCTGTGGCCGAGATCGCGGAGCCTGTGGCCGAGATCGCGGAGCCTGTGGCCGAGATCGCGGAGCCGACGCCGCCTCCGGCTCCCGAGCCCGCACCGCAGGCTGCTGTGTTCGGCGCAGGTGCAGAGCCGATCGACATCTCCGAACCGTTCATGGGCCCCGAGCCTTCACCCGAGCCGGGTCCGGAACCCGCAGTCGACTTCGCGACCGAACCCGCACGCGAGCCCGCCTCGGCCTCGGCGGACTTTGTGACGAGCGTTGACTTCGGGGAGCTGGAAAGCCCCGACTTGGGTGCTGAAGAGCCCTTTGGCGAGCCGCGCGAGTTCTCGATGCCCTCGTTCGATGCGTTCGGAGAGCGCGACGACGACCTGGATATCGAAGAGATCGACTAGCGGCTCGGTGCGCCTCGCCGTTCACGTCACTCCCCGCGCCGTGCGGGACGAGATCGTCGGATGGCGCGGCGAAGAGCTCGCAGTGAAGGTCACGGCTGCACCGGATGGCGGCAGGGCGAACGAAGCCGTGTGCCGCACCATCGCCGAGGCCCTCGGAGTCCCGAAGAGCGCGGTCACGGTCGCGCGAGGCCATGCCGCGCGACACAAGTCGGTTGACGTCGATGCCGATCCGTCTGCAATCGCGGCCGCGTTCGGCGTGCCTGATCCGGGCCTGTTCTGATGTCGCGTCCCGTCGCCCTAGCCCTGGCCGAAGACGGCGAGTCCCTTCGCGCGGTCATGCCGTCGGGTCGCAACCCGTGGTTCGTCGTCGGCGCGATCGTCTTCGGTGTGCCGTGGCTTGTCTCGGTCGTCGTGGGCATCGGATTCGCCGTGCGGGCCATACCGGACTCACGGACCGGACTCGTCTGGGTTGCTGTGCTGCTCGGAACCATCGCGCTTACCGTCCTGCTCGACGTGCTGGCGGTCGCGATCATCTGGCTCGCTCTGTACGCACTCGCGGGCAGTGAGACACTTGAGCTCACGGCCACCCAGATTCGCGTGCGGCGGAAAGCGGTCGGCATCACGATGCGCGTGAGTGCCAAGCGCGGGCACTTTGACCGAGTCACGCGCCTCGATGTACGCGATGCCGCCGGTCGGGTGCCACACCCGCAGGTGGAGGTCTCCGGAGCGTACTCGCGGGTGCGCGTCGGGGCCGGTCTGACCCGCGACGAGGCCGGAGTGCTTGTAGAGCGGGTCGACGCCTTTCTGAAGACAAGCGAGCCGGGGTAGGGAGCGTGGGTGTACGCCGGGACGTTGCGGTCGTGTCAGCCGCAGGCGGCGTGCTCCGTTGACCCGCGGGAGTTCGCTGCGATACCATCGCACGCGTCGCGGCGCTGTTTGTCGCGGCGGGCGTCGAACGAGAATACGAGGCGTCGACGGGGACGAGTAGCGGAGTGCTCGACCGGCTAGCGAGCGGGAATCGGTGAAAGCCCGCGATCGAGACTCCTGCCAAGATCACCCCTGAGCTTCGGACCGAACGCCGTGGTGGCTGTGTGTGCGCCCGGCACGTAGGCTCCGACGGGAGCTCCCGGTATCGAGCAACCGAGTGGCGCGCGGGTGCGAACCTCGCGTAAGCTGGGTGGTACCGCGAAGCGAGAACGATGAGGGCGCTTCGTCCCGGCAGTGGACGAAGAAGCCCTTTTTTCGTCCCGCGAAGCCGAGCGCTGCTCGGTCGCGGAGCGCACGACGACGTGTCGTTTGGGGCGCAGGAGCGGTGAAGAGAGGATCCACGTGGACTACAAACAGACCATGAACCTCCCGCAGACCGACTTCCCGATGAAGGCGAACCTCTCCCAGCGCGAGCCCGAGTGGCTTGCGCACTGGCAGAAGATGGGCATCTACCACCGGAGCCTAGAGGTCAACGAGGGCCGGCCGGCGTTCATCCTTCACGACGGCCCACCCTACGCGAACGGCCACATCCACATGGGGACGGCCTTCAACAAGGTCTTTAAGGACCTGGTCGTCAAGTACAAGACAATGCGCGGATTCTGGTCTCCGTACGTGCCGGGCTGGGACACCCACGGTCAGCCGATCGAGCACCAGGTCGAGAAGAACCTGGGGCCCGATCGCATGCGCGAGATCTCGCAGGCGGACCTTCGCGCAATGTGCAAGGAGTACGCGCTCGAATTCGTGAAGGTGCAAGCCGAGGAGTTCGAGCGCCTCGGCGTTCGTGGCGACTTCGGGAATCCGTACCTCACGCTCACGCCTGCGTACGAGGCCGGTAACGTCAAGATATTCAAGGAGATGTACCGGCGCGGCATGATCTACAAAGGGCGCAAGCCGATTCACTGGTGCATCCGATGCACGACGGCGCTTGCAGAGGCGGAGATCGAGTACGCCGATGAGACGAGCGACAGTGTCTACGTCGCTTTCCGGCTCCGCGAAGCCCCGAAGCCTTGGGCTCAAGTTGAAGGTGAGATATCTATCCTCATCTGGACGACCACACCGTGGACGCTCCCGGCGAACGTAGCAGTCACCCTAGCCACTGACGCGTCGTACGTGGCGGTGCGTGTCGGCGACAAGACGTATGTGCTGGCCAAGGCACTTGTCCAGCAGGTTGCCGACGTCGCCGGATGGGTCGACTACGAGGTGCTGCCGGGAGAGGCAACGGGTGCCTCTCTCTCGGACTCGCGCTACCGGCATCCGATCCACGAAGGTGCTGAGGGCGTCATCATCACCGGCGAACACGTAGAACTCAGCACCGGTACCGGCGCCGTTCACACGGCCCCCGGACACGGCGAGGAGGACTACCTCGTCGGCGTGAAGTTCGACCTTCCCATGCCGATGCCGGTGGACGACCGCGGCGTGTTCGACGCCGGAGGTGGGCCGTTCGCAGGCATGAGGGTGTGGGATGCGAATCCTCGGATCATCGAGTGGCTTGCCGAGCGCGGCTCGCTCGTCGCGGCGGCGAAGACGAGTCACAGCTACCCCCATTGCTGGCGCTGCAAGCAGCCGGTCATCTTTCGCGCCACGGAGCAGTGGTTCGTCTCGATGGACGAGACCCACCTTAGGGACAAGGCGCTCGGCGCGGCCAGTACCGTCGAGTGGATACCAGGCTGGTCGGTGAACCGGATCTCGAGCATGGTGGCCGACAGGCCCGACTGGTGCATCTCCCGGCAGCGCGCGTGGGGAGTCCCGATCCCGGTCTTCAGCTGCGTCGCGTGTGGTGAGACGGTGGCCACGGACGACACGTTCGACGCGGTCATCAGGCTCTTCCAGACACAAGGCGCAGATGCCTGGTTCACCCGCGCGCCGGAGGAGTACCTGCCCGAGGGCACGAGCTGTCCGCGGTGCGGAGGCTCCGCGCTCAAGCCCGAGAGCGACATCCTCGACGTATGGTGGGAATCGGGCGTGTCGCACACGAGCGTGCTCGAGACGCGCCCTGAACTGCGGCGTCCGGCTGACCTATACCTCGAAGGCAGTGACCAGCATCGCGGCTGGTTCCAGTCGGCCCTACTCACGAGCGTGGGCGCCTACGACGAAGCGCCGTACAAGGCTGTTCTGACGCATGGCTTCATCGTGGACGGCGAGGGACGGAAGATGTCGAAATCCCTCGGCAATGTGATCTCGCCTCTCGACGTCGTCGCGAAGTCGGGCGCCGACATCATCCGCCTCTGGGCAGCCGCAGCTGACTACTCGCAGGACATCTCCGTCTCGGATGAGATCTTGGACCGCACGAGTGAAGCGTATCGGCGCATCCGCAACACGTTCCGCTTTCTGCTCGGCAACCTGTACGACTTCGATCCCACGTGCGCTGTCGACTGGGACGAGCTTGCCGAGATCGACCGTTTCGCCCTCGTGCAGCTGGCGGACGTCGTGGATCGCGTGACGAAGGCGTACGACGAGTGGAGGTTTCATGTCGTCTTCCACGCCGTCTACGGGTACGCGATCACGGATCTCTCGGCGTTCTACCTCGACGTGCTCAAGGACCGGCTCTACTCCGACGCGGCGGATTCCGTCTCGCGTCGCGGGGCACAGACCGTGCTCGCGGCCATCGCCGAAGCGCTCGTGCGGCTCATGGCGCCGGTCCTCACCTTCACGTGCGAGGAGATTTGGCAGTACCTGCCCCAGGCTCTTCGCGATGCAGACTCGGTGCAGCTCGCGGGGTGGCCGCGGGTGCCCCACGTTGCAGAGCACCCCGAAGAAGCCGTCAACCTGCGCATCGCGTACGAAGTGGTGCTCGAGGTGCGCGACGCGGTCATGCAGGCACTCGAGGCGGCGCGAAACGACAAGGAGATCGGCAAGAGCCAGGAGGCACGCGTCCTG
>CAYGYT010000023.1:0-21856 GCA_964354215.1 uncultured Eubacteriales bacterium
GATCGTTCTGTCGCGCCAGCTGCACCGTCGTGCGGTCTACCCGCCCATCGACGCGCTGCCCTGCCTGTCGCGACTGATGAACCTTGGTATCGGCGAGGGCAAGACGCGCGACGACCACCGCGCGGTAGCAAACCAGCTCTACGCCGCCTATGCGCAAGGCCGTGACCTGCGCAAGCTTGTCGCCATCGTGGGCGAGGAGGCGCTCGCCGACGTCGACCGCGCGTACTTGCGGTTCGCCGACGAGTTCGAGAATCGCTTCGTCGGCCAAGGCGAGGAAGGCCGTTCGATCGAGGAGACGCTGGCGATCGGCTGGGAGATGATGGCCGGCCTGCCGGTCAGCGAGCTCAAGCGTGTTCGCGACTTCGTACCGAAGTACCACCCGCAGTACCTCGCCGCTGCCGCGAGCGACGCAGCGGTCATCGAAGAAGAGCCTGAGCCCGAGCAGCAAAGCGCGTAGGGAGCGTGAATGGAAGAAGTACGACCAACACGGGCTGAACTGCTCGAGCGCCGCTCTCAGATTGCGCTCGCGCAGCAGGGCATGGACCTGCTGAAGCAGAAGCGGGACGCGCTGCTCATCGAGTTCATGTCCGTTATGGACGAGACGCTTCGGCTCTCGGGGTCGCTTCAGAAGAACGTCTCCGAGGCCCAGTACGCCCTCGCGGTTGCCAAGGCCGTCGACGGCACCGTCGCGCTTCGCTCGGCGGGAATGGCGACCAAGGGCGAGATCGTCGTGGACATGTCCGGTACGAGGATCATGGGCGTGTCGGTCCCAGTAGTGACCAAGGGAGAAAGCCCGATCAGGTCGTCCTTCACGCGTGGATACGCCGTTACCGGCGTCTCATCGCGAGTCGACGAGACCGCCGACAAGTTCGAGCGCATCCTCGACGTCATCATCGAGTACGCCGGCATCGAGACCCGCCTCAAGCGACTCGGCGAGGAGATCAACAAGACGAATCGCCGAGTGAACGCACTCGAGCAAATCACCATCCCGGCTCTCCGTGAGCAGGTCAACTACATCCGCCAGACGCTCGACGAGCGTGCTCGCGAGGACCTGTTCCGCTTGAAGAAGGTCAAGAGGAAGATCGAGAAGAAGAAGGCCGCGCAAAGAGCGGGCTAGCGTCACGCAGCGACGATCCGCGCGCACGCGCGTGAAGTCGGACTTGGGGCGACGTCACCTACCGGGGGGTGTGGGCGTCGCCCCTTGGTGTGTCGGAGTCTCGTCCGAGCGGGTAGACGCGCGTCGCGGCAGCGCCGCGGGCACACGAGCAGCGCCGCCCGGAGGCGGCGCGTGAGGTCGTACCGGTCTCGGCTTGGCCTGAACGGGCCGTCTCAGTCTCGGGCTCTCACGACGGCAGCGGAGTCGTTGAGAATCGCAACCGTGTCGCGACTGTGCTTGCGCAGCTCGGTCGCGAAGCTGAGGAGCTTGATCACGTCGCCGCTGGTTATCTTGCCGAAGTGCAGATCGTCCCAGTCGCCGCGAGAGACATACGCCCAGATTTCGCCGAGAAGCCATTCCAGCTCCTCGATCTCGCGCTGGGTGAACGACGACCACTCGGGCCCGAGACCGTGGCGCAGGTGGTCCGCGGCTCGCTCCACCGCCCGAGCCTTCCGGATCTGGAAGGTCCGCATACCAATATCTTCGTCGCTTACGTCCGGTCGCTGAGTGCTCATCGGACACATCACCCCCTAGCCACTACAGTTCTGCGCTCGTCCCCGGTTTCCTTGTTCTAGAATGACCGAGGAATGACGGGCGTGGATGGGGCAACGGATGGAATTCTCGGACGTGCTAGCGAAGCGGCGCAGCGTACGGCACTTCAACACCAAGCGGGACGTCTCGGATGGGGACGTCCGAGTGCTTCTCGCGGCGGCGGTCGTCGCTCCGAGTGCCGGCAACATCCAGCCGTGGCGGTTCACGGTGGTGCGTTCGGCCGAAGCGCGCGAGAGCCTCGGTACGGTGATGCATCAGCGGTGGGCGGCCGCGGCTCCCGTCATTATCGTCGTGTCTGCGGATCCCCGCCCGTGCTACGCACGGTACTCGGATCGCGGTGAGAACCTGTACGCGATCCAGGACACTGCTGCCGCGGTGGAGAACATCCTGCTTGCCGCGGTGGACCGCGGACTTGCGTCGTGTTGGATAGGGGCGTTTGACGATGTCGCAGTCCGAGATGCGCTCGGCATCAAGCCGCCGATTACGCCCGTTGCTGTGCTGCCCGTAGGCTACAGCGCCGAGTCGGCGGGTCGCCCGACGCGGCGTCCGCTCGAGGAGATCACCACCTGGCTGTGAGCGAATCACTCCCCGCGTTCGAGAAGCTCGCCGAGCTCGAGGCGTTCGTCGGCGACTGTCACCGATGTGCCCTTGGCGATACGCGAACTCGGCTCGTGTTCGGCGTCGGGAACCCGCACGCGGACGTGCTCTTCATCGGCGAGGCGCCGGGCAGAAACGAGGACCTGCAGGGAGAGCCCTTCGTGGGTGCGGCTGGCAAGCTTCTGGACGAGCTCCTCGCTTCGGCGGGTCTTGTGCGCGGCGACGTGTACATCGCGAATATCCTGAAGTGTCGGCCGCCCAACAACCGCGACCCGCTTCCGCACGAGATCGAGACGTGCGCACCGTTTCTTGAGGAGCAGGTCCGGCGTATCGATCCGCGAGTCATCGTCACCCTCGGCAAGTTCGCGACCCAGTTCATCCTTAAGACCCAGGCGGGGATCACGCAGCTCAGGGGCAAACGCTACGAAGTGGACGGACGCGCGGTGCTGCCGATCTTCCACCCCGCCGCCGCACTCTACGATCAGACGAAGAAGCAGATACTGGCCGACGACTTCCGGCGGCTCGCAGTCCTGCTCCGCCAGGAGCTCTCGCTCGCCGAGACGGCGGCCCCGGCGCCGGAATCGCCTGCTTCCGAGGGCTCTTCGGCCGAGAATCGAAGCGCGCACGGACTGGTTCCTGCATCGGGCGACGCCGACACGCCTGAGCAGGGTACCCTGTTCTAGACGCAGGCCCGCCACGCGCATCCCCGCTCGCGCTAGGGCGTTGGCGGCTTCTGCGGAGTAAGACGAACACGTGGACGGGAGTCAGACCCCACTGTGACGCGCCTTGTTATTCACACCGATTCCGCAGAGAGTACCGGCCTGGTTGGCCGACTGCTTGGCAGTCTCGTGAGGGTCGGTGACGTTCTGCTGTTGTCGGGTGACCTCGGCGCGGGCAAGACGCAACTCGTGAAGGGTATGGCGCAGGGGCTCGGAGTGGCGGAGCCGGTGACCAGCCCGACGTTCAATATCCTGCTCGTTCACGAGGGGCGGGTGCCGCTCTACCACGTCGACCTGTACCGCCTGGATCGGCCGGAGCACCTGGAGGATATCGACTACTTCGGCACTCTCGAAGCGGGAGGTGTCGTGGCCGTCGAATGGGGCGATCGTTTCGCGGAGGCGGCGCCGCCGGACCACCTCGGCATCACACTACACATCGTGGGCGACACCGAGCGCCGGCTCGAGATCGACTCCGTTGGGCCTCGCTCGGATGTGCTCGCGAGTGAGCTCGGTCTGGCGGTCGCGCGACTGGACGGAGTGCGTGTCGAGGAAGCGGCATCGTGAACGGGTACGTCGTGGCGTTCGACACCGCGACGGAGAGCTGCGCGATCGGCGTGGGCATCCGCGAGAAGTGCGATGTCACCCTCGTGGCCTCGCACGATTTCGCTGCGCCGCGCGCGGCGATGAGCGGGTTGCTCCCGGCCGTCTCGGCCCTGCTCGCCAAGACAGGGGTGTCGCTCGACGATGTCATGCAGGTGGTTGTCGGCCGTGGCCCCGGCTCCTTTACGGGCGTGCGCATCGGCGTGGCAACCGCGAAGGGCTTCGCGCACGGTCTTGGCGTGCCGCTGTTCGGCGTGGGAACACTGGACGCGATCGCCTGGGGGATACCCTCGGGCTACGAGGGCACGCTCGGCGTTCTCGGCGACGCGATGCGCGGCGAAGTGTATCCGGCGCTGTTCGACGTTGCCGAGGGAGCGGACGGCCGCGTGGTGCGTCGGCGTGCTCCCGACCATGTCGCGAAACCTGATGTGGCCGCCGCGGAGTGGGCGCGTCTCGGCGAGCGAATGCTCCTTGCGGGCAACGGCCTGGCCAAGTACGCCGACACCTTCGTTGCCACGCTCGGCGCGGCCGCGACGCTTGCCGCGGCGGAGTCCTGGGCCCCGACCGGAGTCGGGCTGCTCCGCGCATTCGAGGCGTCGTGCAGGGGGGGTGCCCTCGTGGGCGGTGCGCCGGGGGTGGTGTTGCCGGTCTACACGCGCGTCTCGGACGCTGAAGAAGCCGAGCGGGCACGCGCAGGCATCGCGCCTGCCGCGCCTCCCGCAACCGGGGTCGACGGCCCGTCGGCTGATGCGTCGAGGTCGAGTTCGGGGCCGACGTCATGACCACCCCGGCTGCGTTCGAGCTCCGGGACATGGTCCCGTCCGACCTCCCCGCGGTGATGGAGATCGAGCTCGCCTCGTTCCCCACGCCGTGGACGCGCGGGATGTTCCTCTCGGAGCTCGCTCCCGCCGAGAACCGCGTCTGGCTCGTGGGCGAACGGGCAGGCGAGGTCGTGGCGTACGGTGGGATCATGGTGGTCGGCGTGGACGCCCACATCATGAATCTGGCCGTGCGAGCCGAGAATCGGCGAGAGGGTCTGGCCAGGGTGCTCCTTACCGAGCTTCGACGATCCGGTGCCGAGCTGGGTGCCGAGCGGCTGACGCTCGAGGTCCGACCGTCGAACGCCGCCGCGTGCGCGCTCTACGAATCCGAGGGCCTCAGAGAGGCCGGGTTGCGGCCGGGCTACTACGCCGACACCGACGAGCCGGCCCTGATCATGTGGGGGGACATCGCTCCCGCCAATGAACCGCGCCCCGAGCCCGCGGGCGGCGTTCGCCCCGAGCCCGTGCGCGGCATGCGCCCCGAGCCCGCGGGCGGCGTGGGCCCGGGGCGAGACCCCGACGTGCTCCTCACGCTTGCCATCGAGACGTCGTGTGACGAGACCGCCGCCGCCGTCATGCGCGGCGGACGCGAGGTGGTCTCGAGCGTCGTCGCGAGCCAGGTGGAGTTTCACGCGCGGTTCGGTGGCGTCGTTCCTGAGATCGCGAGCCGCAAGCACACCGAGGCGATCGTCTCGGTCGTTGATGAGGCGATGATGCGCGCCGGCGAGTATCTGGGTGCAGGCGACTTCGGCTTCGACGACCTCGACGCGGTGGCCGTCACCTTTGGGCCGGGCCTCGTCGGCGCCCTCGTGGTCGGTCTCGCGTACGCGAAGGGCCTCGCGTTCGCGACGGGACTGCCCCTCGTGGGAGTGAACCACCTGGAGGGCCACATCTTCGCGAACGTGCTCGCAGACCCTGAGGTAGCGCCGCCGCTCATCGCGCTCGTGGTGTCCGGCGGGCATACGTCGCTCGTGCACATGCCCGAGTGGGGCGAGTACCACACGCTCGGCGAGACGCTCGATGACGCCGCGGGGGAAGCGTTCGACAAGGTTGCCAAGGTGCTCGGCCTGGGCTACCCCGGCGGGCCGATCCTCTCGAAGCTCGCCGAGACGGGCGACGCGTCCGCGATCACCTTCCCGCGGGCGATGCTGCACTCCGGCGACTATGCCTTCTCGCTGTCGGGACTCAAGACGGCGGTCATCAACCACATCCGTCACGAACACGAGGCCGGCCGCGAGATCGACGTGCCCGACCTCGCGGCGTCCTTCCAGCAGGCGGTCATCGACGTGCAGGTGGCCAAGACGGTGCGCGCCGTCGAGGAGCACCGGGTGGGCACGTTCTGTCTCGCGGGGGGAGTGGCGGCCAACCAGGCACTTCGCGATGCGCTCACCCGGGCGCTCGAGACGCGAGGGGTGCACGTTTCGGTGCCGCCCTTCGCTCTGTGCACCGACAACGCGGCGATGATCGCCGCTGCCGCGCACTACCGCTTGCTTCGCGGCGACGTCCTCGGCCTCGAAGCGGACGCGGTCCCCGGGCTTCGCCTCGACGCGTAGGCGGCGCGCCTCGGCATCCAAATGTGAGTGTCCACGTATCAACCCCTTCCGCAAAGTAGCTGCTAGAAGGTATTGAACGCCCTCCCAGGGTCGGCTAGAATCCATACCTGCTGGCACTCAGAGGGTTGGAGTGCCAGCAATCGAGGGAGTTCAGTGCGCAATGGGTACAAGCGTTGGTGGAGTGTGCGTCAGAATCGCACGAATCGCTCGGCAAGACAGTGACCACGTCCGTCTTCGGACAGAAGCATGTCGGATGAAGCAGGAGGGCAGTCGATGAATCTCAGGCCGTTGGAAGACCGCGTCATCGTGAAGCCGGCGAAGGCCGAGGAAGTCACGAAGAGCGGCATCGTGCTCCCGGACACCGCGCAGGAGAAGCCACAGCGCGGCACCGTTATCGCGGTGGGCCCGGGCAAGATGAAGGATGACGGGGAGCGCGCCGCCGTCGACGTCAAGGTCGACGACACCGTCATCTACAGCAAGTACGGCGGTACCGACGTCAAGATCGAGGGCGAGGACTACAAGATCCTTCGCGCCGACGACATCTACGCCGTGGTCGAGGGCTAGAGCAACCAGTCCGCACGGCAACAGCTGACGAGTCAGCGAGGAAGGGAGATCAGGAGAAACATGGCTAAGGATATCCTGTTCGACGAAGCGGCACGGCGCGGCCTTGAGGCCGGCGTCAACAAGCTCGCGAACGCAGTCAAGGTGACGCTGGGCCCGCGTGGGCGCTACGTCGTGCTCGAGAAGAAGTTCGGCGCGCCGACCATTACCAACGACGGCGTGACCATCGCGAAGGAGATCGAGCTCGACGACCCGCTGGAGAACATGGGCGCCCAGCTCGTGAAGGAAGTCGCCACCAAGACGAACGACGTCGCCGGTGACGGCACCACTACGGCAACGCTGCTCGCGCAGGTCATCGTGCGCGAGGGCCTGCGCAACGTGGCGGCTGGTGCCAATCCGCTCGCCATCAAGCGCGGCATCGAGAAGACCGTCGAGGCCGTTGTCGACGCCATCAAGGCGAACGCGAAAGAGATTGAGGACAAGGAAGAGATCGCGCACGTCGGCGCCATCTCGGCTGCCGACGAGGCTATCGGCGACAAGATCGCCGAAGCGATGGAGGTCGTGGGCAAGGACGGCGTCATCACCGTCGAGGAGAGCCAGACCTTCGGCATCGACATCGAGACCGTCGAGGGCCTGCAGTTCGACAAGGGCTACGTCTCGATGTACATGGTCACCGACCCTGACCGGATGGAGGCCGTCCTTGCCGACCCGGTCATCCTCATTGCGAACCAGAAGATCGGCAACATCCAGGACCTCCTGCCCGTGCTCGAGAAGGTCATGCAGGGCGGCAAGTCGCTCCTCATCATCGCCGAGGACGTCGAGGGCGAGGCACTTGCCACGCTGATCGTGAACAAGCTCCGCGGCACCTTCACCTCCGTCGCCGTCAAGGCGCCGGGCTTCGGCGATCGCCGCAAGCGCATGCTCGAGGACATCGCGATCGTGACCGGCGGCCAGGTCGTCTCCGAGGAGCTCGGCTACAAGCTCGAGAACGTCGGGCTCGAGATGCTCGGTCGCGCCGAGAAGGTCAAGGTCACCAAGGAGAACACGACGATCATCGACGGCAAGGGCGATGAGGCGGCCATCAAGGCACGCATCAACCAGATCAAGACCGAGATCGAGCAGTCGGACTCCGACTTCGACAAGGAGAAGCTCCAGGAGCGCCTCGCCAAGCTCGCCGGCGGCGTCGCCGTCATCAAGGTGGGGGCGGCCACCGAGGTCGAGCTCAAGGAGAAGAAGCACCGCATCGAGGACGCCCTGCAGGCGACTCGCGCTGCGGTCGAGGAAGGCATCGTCGCCGGCGGGGGCGTGGCGCTCATCGACGCCGCCAAGGCCATCGACAAGCTCAAGCTCCCCGAGGATGAGGCTATCGGTGCCCGCATCATCAAGAAGGCGCTCGACGAGCCCATGAAGATGATCGCCGAGAACGCCGGTTTCGAGGGCTCGGTCGTCGTCGAGAAGGTCAAGCACGCGGCCAAGATCGGCTACGGTCTGAACGCCACGACCGGTGAGTACGGCGACCTCGCGAAGATGGGCGTCATCGATCCCGTCAAGGTCACCCGCTCCGCGCTGCAGAACGCGGCCTCGATCGGCGCGCTCATCCTCATCACGGAGACCACGGTCGCCGACATCCCCGAGAAGGACAACGCCGCTGCGGCCATGGCCGGCATGGGCGGCGGAATGGGCGGGATGATGTAGCCCGCGCGCAATTGTGGGCCGTGCAACCTCGCGCGAGCCCTGATTCCGCAGAAGATGAGGCCCCGGCCGTTCAGGTCGGGGCCTCGCTGTTTCGCACCGGGATGCCGGATGGCACGGCATGCTACCGCTCTGAAGCGAGCCTCCCGGTGGCCACAAGCAGACTGCACACCAGCAGCGCGAAGGCCACTGGTGCCCAGATCATCCGCTCGCCTGCGCTCGGCGTTATCAGGTTCAGAACCAGACTGACCGCCGCGAACGCGACGACCACCCACACGAGCCATCGGGATGCACGAGACCAAGCGCGCAGTGCGATGCCGGCGCGTGCGAGCACGACTGCGGCCATGAGCAGCAGCACTGCCGCCTGCACGAGGGCGGTCAGGCGGAGGGCCGGCGGGAACTGACCGGGGAAGGCTGCACCCATGGCGTACGAGCCCCACGGTGCTCCGAGCGCCAGAGCGATCTGAAACGCGACGACACCCGCCGAGACGACCGCGTAGCCGATTCCTGCAGCACGCCTGAGTTTGGCAGGGAGCCCCTCGAGGTCAGTCATGACGGGTCCTCGTGCGATGGGCTTCTGGTGCCATCGAACTGTGTCGCACGTCGATCAGTCTTCCTCTCGTGCAGCGTCTCTCAGAGCGGTGTCGGGCTGCATCGCTCTGTGCGACTCGTAGTCGCCCCTCGCGTCCGCCCAGTCGATGTAGGCGTTCAGCTGCTCGTTCTCGGCGGAGATGGATTCGATGTAGGCCGAGAGGCCGGAGAGCCTCTCGGCAAGCCACGTGAATCCGGTCTTGCCGCTGACGGTGAGGCGTATCGCGTCGATGAACGCCAGTGCCTCTTGCTTTGTGTACTCAGACACCTACATCAGCCCCGGTTCCCTCAACGACCTGTTGCGCATACCCCTCGGTGTCGAACAGGTAGCACGATACGAAGTGGTCGGGCGATACCTCCACGAGGTCTGGCATCTCCGTGTCGCACGCACAACCAACGCAGTCGCCCTTGGCGTAGCAGCGGCTCGAGAAGCGGCAGCCGGGCGGCGGGTCGATCGGGCTCGAGACCGTGCCTTCGAGCAGTATCCGCTCCCTACGGCGGGCCGGATTCGTCACCGGAATCGCCGAGAGCAGTGCCTTGGTGTACGGATGTAGCGGGTTGCTGAGTGCGGCCCCTGGCTAGGAGTGTACCCGCAACCGGGACGAGCGTGCGCAGTCGAAGCGAAAGGCATAGGCGACGCTCCGCTACCAGAGCGCTCCAACGACGAACCTCGCTCCGAGATAGAGCAGGAAGCACGCGAGCACGGCCATCACGCCCCGGTAGATCCGGTCGGAGAGCAGGTGCTTTCCGGCCGCGACGGCGAAGATGACGATCGAGTACCACACAAGGTCGGCGAGCTCGTGGCCTACGAAGAACGCGAGCACGCCGAGCGGGCCGAACTCGAGTCCCTTGATCGCGAGGGTGATGCCGATCGTCGCCCACCAGAGGGTCCAGTACGGGTTCGAGAGCGACACGATCGCGCCGTGCGCGACGGGACCGAGGCGTGAGGGGTCCTCGGCGGCGTTGAGATCAGCAACGACGGTACCGCGCCACGCGCCCCACAGCAGGCTGCCGCCCATCCACAGCAAGACGACACCGCCGACTATGCTCATGACGGTTGCGACCTTGGGCAGATTGAGCACCGAAGCGAGGCCGAATGCGAAGCCGATGAGGAGAGCCGCTTCGAGGATCGCGTGACCCACGAGCATGAGCATCGCCGAGAGGCGGCCTTCCCTGAGCGTGCGAGCGATCGTGACCGTCAGGTAGGGGCCGGGAGACATCGCGCCGGACAGGCCGATCACGAATGCAGCGGCGCAGAGCTGCCACGGCGAGGAGATGGGTCCGCCGTTCACAGTAGAGGCAGCTCTCTGGCCGCGATCACCCGCTCGTACTCACCGAGCAGGCGCGGACCGGTAACGCCGATGTCATATCCTACTGCAGCTTCGCGCGCCCCTGCGGAGAGGCGGCGGCGGAGCGCGGGGTCATCGGCGACAGCACTGATGCTTGCACAGAGCTTGTCCGCACTCTCCGCACACAGCAGACCCGACATCCCGTGTTCGATCGTGTCCGAGATGCCCGGCGAGCGTACACCAAGAGCGGGCAGGCCGGCAGCCATCGCTTCCATGACGACCAGCGGATGCACCTCGGTGACGGATGCGGTCACGAACGCGTCGCAGGCGGCAAGCACGTCCGGGACCTCGGCGTAGGGCACGAGGCCGGCGAATCGCACGCGATCCTGAAGGCCTGCCCTCCGTACGCGTTCCTCCGCCTCGTCACGCGCCGGGCCGTCGCCGATGAGCAGGAGCGCGATCGAGCGAGCAGCCGCGGCCTGCACGAACGCCTCGATGAGCAGCGGAACGTTCTTCTCCTCACCGATTCGGCCAAGGTAGCAGAAGACCACCGCATCCTCGGGCAACCCGAGCGAGGCGCGCGTTCGAGGGTGCGCCGGCTCGCGGAAGGGCACCGTGTCGACGCCGTTGGGCAGAACGACCGCGTCGTCGGTCACCCCGAACTCGGACAGCCACTCGGCGATGCTTGCCGATGGCGCGACAACGCAATCGATTCGGCGCGCGAAGCGGTGCAGGTAGGTGCGCAGGTATGCCATCCGCACCTCGCGCGGGACGAACCACGCGTAGGTGTCCGAGTACAGGTCGTATCGAGTGTGATTGGTGAACACGACGGGGATGTTGTGCGTGCGCGCGTGGGCGAGCGCGACGCGCCCGGACAAGAACGGATGCTGGACGTGCGCCACATCGAGGGTCGCCATGAGGATTCGCGCCTCTGCAGTAGGTCGCAGCCCAAGCTGCCAGCCCGTGTCGCCCCACGGAATGCCGGGGGAGCGCACAACGTTGGGTTCGTCGTCGGCGAAGTCGCGGTTGCCGAAGGTGAACACGTACACCGTGTGGCCGAGCGACTCGAAGTAGCGCTTGTTGATAGCGGCGTAGTTGGTCACGCCGCTCGTATGGGGCTTGTACATGTCGAGGAACATGCCGATGCGCACGGTCGTATTCTCCTGCGGCTGCGGGTTGGGCGCGGCGACGCGCGTCCGCGTGGTGGTCCGGGAGGGCATCGAGTACAGTACCAGAGTCACGGGCGGGCCCAAGGACAACTCCCGCGCGTGGGCGATCCATCAAGGCTCGACCGCAGTCGAGGCGGTGGGGAAGATCCGCACCGGCTTCGCGCGCGGCTTCATCAAGACCGAGGTCGTCTCGTTCGCCGATATCGACCAGTACGGCGGCGAAGCGGCCGCTCGCACTCGGGGGCGTCTGAGAATCGAAGGCAAGGAGTACGCGTTGCCGACGGCGACGTCATACACTTCCGATTCAACGTGTAGCCCGTCGGCCGCAGTTGGGGCGAGCATCCGATGACCGCAGCGCTCGCGACCCTCTCCGCCGCGCTGTTCGGCACCGCCGACTTCCTTGGCGGGCTGGCGAGCCGTCGGGATTCCGCGCTCGTCGTCACGGTGCGCTCCCAGATGATCGGCTTCCTTGTTCTCTTCGTGGCGGCTCTGGCACTGCCAGCGGTCGTGGGGATGCGCGACGTGGCGCTCGGTATGGTGGCCGGAGTCTCCGGCGGGATCGGCGTCCTCTCCCTCTACGCGGGTCTGGCTACCGGGCGCATGGGCGTTGTCGCTCCGGTCACGGCGGCTCTATCGGGGACGCTCCCGGCCGCCTTCGACCTGGTGCGAGGAACTGAGGTCGGTCCGATGGGCGTGGCGGGCATCGTACTCGCCCTGGTCGCGGTCGTCATCGTGAGCGTCACGGGTCACGAGTCGGACGACGACGGGTCGGGGCGTCGCGCGCTCACATTCGCGCTCGTGGCCGGCGTCGGGTTTGCCGGCTCACTACTGTGCTACGCGAGTACCTCGCACACGAGCGGCTACTGGCCGTTGGTGGCAGGACGCACGACGACCGTCCTCATGCTCGGCACGCTGGCCATCGTGCGACTGCGCAGCATTCGCCTCGACGCGGGGGCGGTCAGGCCCGCGCTCTGGGCCGGAGGGTTCGACGGGCTCGCGAACATCGCGGTCATCTCGGCCATCCGGCTCGGGCCGCTCGCAATCGCGTCCGTCCTCGCAGCGCTCTACCCGGTCGCAACGGTGCTGCTCGCGCGTTACTTTCTCGACGAGCGGTTGCACGTGTGGCAGCAGGTCGGAGTGGTCCTCGCGATCGTCGCTGTGGTGCTGTCCGCGCTCGCATAGCGCGGTTCTCCGCAGAGTGTCACCCACAACTCGTGGAGATTGCCCGAGATTGCCCGAGATTGCCCGAGCGCGGTTCCCGAACGCCTCGTACTCCACTAGAATGTCGGCACCAGGGGCGCAGTTCGATGCTCGCGCCATGCGTGGGCACGACGCAGTAGCACTCAGTCGGACCAGGCAGCTCGCTTCTGATCTTTCTGCTGCCTGGTTTCGTCGTATCTGCAGGTCAGTGCGCCCACTGCCGGTCTGACGTAGTCAAATCGCCGAAGAGGCGTGAGCTCAAGGAGGCAGCAGCACCCATGGAAATCGAGATCGGACGGGGCAAGACCGCACGGCGCGCGTACGGATTCGACGACATCGCGATCGTGCCCTCTCGGCGGACCCGCGACCCGCGGGATGTCGACATCGCCTGGACGTTCTCATTCAAAGGGCGCGACTACAGCTTCCCCCTCCCGGTGCTCGCCTCGGCAATGGACGGCGTGGTCGATCCTGCGTTCGCCGTCGAGATGGGTACGCTCGGCGGCCTGGCTGTTCTGAACCTCGAGGGCATCCAGACGCGCTACGAGGATCCAGCTCCGCACCTCGACGCGATCGCCTCGTTCTCGAAGGAAGAGGCGACGGCGAGGATGCAGGAGATCTACCTCGAGCCCGTCAAGACCGAACTCATCACCGAGCGCGTGAAGAAGATCAAGGAGGGTGGCGTTCTTGCCGCCGCCTCGCTCACCCCGCAGAATGTCGAGCGCTTCATCGAACCCGCGATCGCCGGCGGTCTCGATATCCTCATCATCCAGGGCACGGTCATCTCTGCCGAGCACGTTTCGTCCTATGACAAGCCACTCGATCTGAACGCGTTCGTTCGCGATCTCGACATCCCCGCGATCCTCGGCGGCTGCTGCAGCTACCAGGGCGCGCTGCACCTCATGCGCGCCGGCGCGGTCGGCGTGCTTGTGGGCGTCGGCCCGGGTCACGCGTGCACCTCGCGTCGTGTGCTCGGTATCGGCGTGCCGCAGGCCACCGCCATCGCCGACGCAGCCGCGGCCCGCATGCGCCACCTCGAGGAGACCGGGACCTACGCGCACGTCATCGCCGACGGTGGCATGCGCACGGGCGGCGATCTCGCCAAGGCGATCGCCGTCGGCGCCGACGCCATCATGATCGGCTCTCCGCTCGCGAGTGCGTCCGAGGCGCCCGGGCGCGGCTACCACTGGGGCATGGCGACCTTCCACCCCGACCTGCCGCGTGGCACGCGGGTGCGCGCCGGCGTGAAGGGTACGCTCAAGGACATCTTGCTCGGCCCGGCGCACGAGAACGACGGCACCCTCAACCTCCTCGGCGGCCTTCGGACCTCGATGTCTACCTGCGGCTACGAGAACCTCAAGCAGTTCCAGAAGGCCGAGGTCATGGTCGCACCCTCCCTGCAGACGGAGGGCAAGGTCCTCCAGCAGTCGCAGGGCGTGGGCATGGGCCGCTAGCGGGTTCGCGGGATGCCGGAGCGCATGACCGAGCAGCAGCCGACCGTCTTCGTCGTCGACTTCGGCGCGCAGTACGCGCAGCTCATCGCGCGTCGTGTTCGAGAGTGCCGCGTCTACAGCGAGATCGTGTCGCACGACATCACGCTCGAAGAGATCGAGAAGCGCAAGCCCGCCGCGCTCATCCTGTCGGGAGGGCCGGCAAGCGTCTACGCCGAAGGCGCGCCCAAGATGGACCCGCGCGTCTACGACGCCGGCATACCCATTCTCGGCCTGTGCTACGGCATGCAGCTCATGGCGCTCGATCTGGGCGGCGAGGTGCCGAAGACCGACATCGGCGAGTACGGATTCGCCCAGCTCACCGTCGAGGACCCGTTGTGCACGCTCTTCGCTGGACTGGAACCTGAGCAGCAGGTGTGGATGAGCCATCGCGACAGCGTGGGCACCGCGCCAGAGGGGTTCTCCGTCGCAGCCAGCACGCCTACCACAGGCGTCGCTGCGATGGCAGACGCGAAGCGCCGCCTCTACGCGACGCAGTTCCATCCCGAGGTCGCGCACACTCCTGCGGGCCTGGAAATGCTCAAGCGCTTCCTCTACGACGTGGCGGGTCTGGCTCCGACGTGGACCATGGTGAACATCATCGATGACGCAGTCGAGCGCATCCGCGCGCAGGTGGGGGATGCGAAGGTCATCTGCGGGCTGTCCGGCGGCGTCGACTCGAGCGTGGTCGCTGCGCTCGTGTACCGCGCAGTGGGCGAGCAGCTCACGTGCGTCTTCGTCGATCATGGCATGCTCAGACTCGACGAAGCGGACGAGGTTGTGCACGTCTTCCGCGACCAGTTCCACGTGCCGCTCGTGCACGTGCGTGCCGAGGAGCGCTACCTGTCGCTGCTCGCAGGCGTGACTGACCCCGAGCTCAAGCGCACGATCATCGGCGAGGAGTTCTGGCAGGTTTTCTTCGAAGAGGCGCTGAAGCTCGAGGGCGTCCGCTTCCTCGCCCAGGGCACCCTCTATCCCGACGTCATCGAGTCAGGCCCGGGCAAGGCGGCCAAGATCAAGAGCCACCACAACCTCATACCGTTCCCCGAGGGCGTGCACTTCGAGCTCATCGAACCGCTGCGCAACCTCTTCAAGGACGAGGTGCGCGCGGTGGGAGCAGAGCTCGGCCTCCCCGACGAGATCGTGCACCGACAGCCGTTCCCGGGGCCGGGCCTGGCCGTGCGCATCATCGGCGAGATCACCCACGAGAAGCTCGAGATGCTTCGGCTTGCCGACGCGATCGTGCGCGAGGAGATCTCGACCTGGGATACGGACCGTAGCGTGTGGCAGTACTTCGCCGTGCTGCCCGACATCCGGAGCGTGGGTGTCATGGGCGACGAGCGCACCTACGCGCACCCCATTATCATCAGGGCGGTCGCCTCGGCCGATGCCATGACCGCCGACTGGGCTCGGCTGCCGCACGACCTGCTGGCGACGATGAGCAACCGCATCATCAACGAGGTTGCGGGCATCAACCGCGTTGCGTACGACATCACGAGCAAGCCGCCCGGCACGATCGAATGGGAATAGCGTCTTCAGAGGTACGCGAGGCACTGGACGTGGGACCGCCGAAGACGGCGGATCCGGCACGAGCGAGCGGATGGTGGGAGCTATGAACGAGCAGGCCGACGACGCCCGGGAGCGCATTGGGGATCTGCGGGCGAAGATCGACGAGATCGACTGTGCGCTCGTGCATCTATTGAACGAGCGTGCGGGTATCGCGCTGAAGATTCGCGAGTTCAAACCGGATGCGAACCTCTCGCTCTACGATCCCAAGCGGGAAGAGGAGATCTTCTCGAACCTCGCTCGCTGTAACGAGGGTCCCCTGTACGCGGACAACCTTCGGGAGATTTACGAGGCGATCCTGCACGTGATGAAGGAGCTCTGATCGGCGTGGTCGATCAGGCGCGGGCAGTCGGCGCGGTCACGCGGGATGGCGTCGTCACCCTCATCGCTGGACCCTGCTCGGTTGAGAGCCGCGAGCAGATGCACGAGGTAGCCGCTGCATGCGCCGAGCTGGGAATCCGGGTCATGCGCGGAGGCGCGTACAAGCCGAGGACGAGCCCGTACTCCTTCCAAGGCATGGAGGAGGAGGGCCTCAAGCTCCTCCGAGAAGCAGCGGACGCCTACGGACTGCTCACGGTGACAGAAGTGGTCGACTCGGCACACGCCGAGATCGTGGACGCGTATGCCGACATCCTCCAGGTTGGCACGCGCAACATGGCGAACTACTCGCTTCTCAAGAAGCTCGGCCAGGTCACCGCCGAGAGCGGCAAGCCGGTCCTCTTCAAGCGCGGGATGGCGTCCACCATCGAGGAATGGCTCGCAGCGAGCGAGTACATCACGATGTACGGCAACCCGAACGTCATCCTATGCGAGCGCGGTATTCGCACATTCGAGACGTCGACCCGGTTCACCCTCGATATCACCGCCGTGCCGGTTGTGAAGAAGCTCTCGCTCTTGCCCATCATCGTGGATGTCTCGCATCCGACCGGTCAGGCCGATCTCGTGCCCGCCGTGAGCCGCGCTGCGGTTGCCGTAGGCGCCGACGGCATCATGGTCGAAGTGCACCCCGACCCGCGCCATGCACTCTGCGACGGACCACAATCCCTCGACCTTGCAGGGTTAAGGGACCTTACCGTCGAACTGCAGCAAGTGGCGGTAGCCGTCCGGCGCGAGCTCGCATAGACCACCTGCTTCGCGCGACCGAACGACACCCTCCCCGGTGCCGCCATGCTGTCGTTCGCGTCGGAAGGGGCTGGCACGTGGCAGACGGTTCGCCGCTCAGTCGCATGTGTCCCCATTGCGGGGCGAACAATGTCATGCGCTTTGGGGAATGCCACGTGTGCAAGGGCACCGTCTGCGAGCGATGCGGCAACGTTCAGTACATCAAGGGGGAGCGCAAAGTCGTTCACGACGACTGCCTCGGCAAGACAGCCGATTCCTTCTCGATGATCAAGTTCGTGAAGTAGGCCCTAGCCGGCTGCCAGGCCGAAGCCTGGCAGCCGGACGGTCCGGGCGGGACGGGGGACCCCAGCCTCCGTCCCGCTCTCGTGTCCAGAGGGCCTGCAAATCGCGAGCCGCGACGCGAGCCGCGACGCGAGCCGCGACCTTGCTGACGGGCGCGCGCGCGAAGTCGCGGCGGCTTCACGGTACGCTGCCAAGCGGCTACACTCACTCGGCCAGCTACCCGGAAGCGGGAACGATGCCCGTCGACCTCTCATCGCTCAACGAACCACAACGCGAGGCCGTCCTGGCAACCGACGGCCCGCTTCTCGTGCTCGCGGGAGCGGGTTCGGGCAAGACGCGCGTGCTCACGTATCGGATCGCGCACATCGTCGGTGACCTCGGCGTCTCACCTGCGGAGATACTGGCCATCACCTTCACGAACAAGGCTGCAGAGGAGATGCGCGGGCGCCTCGGCGAGCTAATCGGTCCGGGCGCGCGGATGATGTGGGTGATGACCTTCCACGCCATGTGCGTGCGCATGCTGCGTCTCGATGCCGAGCGGGTGGGCTACACGCGGCACTTCAGCATCTACGACGACGATGACCGCAAGCGCATGATCGCGCGGGTGATGGCGGAACTCGAGATCGACGAGAAGCGCTACCCGGCCAACGCCATCGGCGCGAGGATCTCCTCGGCGAAGAACGAGCTCGTCTCGCCTGCCGAATTCACCGCGCGCGCCACATCGCCGCTCGACAAGGCGGCCGCGAGGATCTTCCCGCGCCTGCAGCAGCGGATGCGCGAGGCGAACGCCATGGACTTCGACGACCTGCTCGTCGAGGCGCACAGGCTCCTCTCCGAGCACACCGAGGTCCTCGAGGCGTACCGCGACCGCTTTCGCTACATCCACGTCGACGAGTACCAAGACACGAACCATTCGCAGTACCGGCTCGTGAACCTGCTCGCGGGCGGCTATCGAAACCTCATGGTTGTGGGCGATGACGATCAGTCGATCTACTCCTGGCGCGGTGCCGACATCCGAAACATCCTCGATTTCGAGCGCGACTACCCTGACGCAACGGTCGTGAAACTCGAGGAGAACTACCGCTCGACGGCGCGCATTCTCGCCGCCGCGAACGCGGTCGTCGCGAACAATCAGGGCCGCACTCCCAAGACGCTCTACACCGCGAACGCCGAAGGCGAGAAGATTGCGAGCTATCTCGCGAGCAACGAGCGAGACGAGTCGCGGTTCATCGCGGCGGAGATCGAGCGCCTCAGGCGTGAGGAGCACCGCGCCTACTTCGAGTACGCGGTCTTCTACCGCACGAACGCACAGTCAAGAGCCATAGAGGACGCCTTCATGCGTGCGGGCGTGCCGTACCGCATCGTGGGCGGTACGCGCTTCTTCGACCGCGCCGAGATCCGCGACGTCACCGCGTATCTCAAGGTCGTGGTGAATCCCGCCGACGAGATCTCGCTTCGGCGCATCGTCAACCGTCCCAAACGGGGGATCGGTGACGCGACGCTCGAGAAGGTGGACTTCGAAGCGCGCGTGCGCGGGATCGGGTTCGAAGCCGGCCTTCGTGCCGCTGCCGAGGAGGACTGGCTCGGCGGAGGGCCTCGCACCCGCATCCTCGGCTTCCTGCAGGTGCTCGACGAGTTGCGTACCGAGGCGGCGCGAGGCGGCGCTCTGCGCGACCTCGTGGAGGCCGTGGTGGCCCGCAGCGGCCTTGTGAGCGCCCTCGAGGCCGAGCGAACCGACGAGGCGCTCGGACGCGCAGACAACATCCGAGAGTTCTTCGGCGTGGCCGAGGAGTACTCACAAACGCACGAGGACGCGGACCTCGGCAGTTTCATGGAGTGGCTCGCGCTCAGGACCGACCTCGACAGCCTGCAGGAGGGCGAGAGCGCGGTCACCCTCATGACGGTACACACCGCGAAAGGGCTCGAATACCCGGTCGTCTTCATGGCCGGCATGGAGGACAGCATCTTCCCTCACCAGAACTCGATGTTCGACCCCGAGGGGCTCGAGGAGGAGCGGCGCCTCGCGTACGTGGGCATCACGCGGGCGCGGGAGCGGCTCTACCTCACGTACGCGCACACCCGAAGCCTCTACGGGTCCACCCAGTACAACCCGCCGAGCCGCTTCCTGGGTGAGATCCCCGAGGAGCATGTTGCGGCCGCGGGCGTCGGGTCGCTCGGCATCAGCGGGACGGGCTGGGGACGGCGCGGCGAGGGACGACGTGGGTCGTCCTACGGGTCCGGGCCGAGCGGCGTGGAGCCGGCCGGCGGGAGCGGCGGAGCCGCTGCGGGCGGGCGCGTGTACGGCTCGGGCGCGCCGCGCTCGGCGCCGCGCGAGAAGCAACCTGCCGAGACCTTCGAGGTGGGAGAGCGCGTCGACCACAAGGTGTTCGGACTGGGTACGGTCACGTCCGTCGAGGGCGACAAGCTCACCGTCGCGTTCGCGACGGCAGGCACGAAGACGCTGCTCGCGGGTTACGCGCCCCTGCGCAAAGTGAGAGACTGAGGCCCAGAACAGCTCGGAGGGAAACCCATGGGTCCGGTACTCGTCTTCGGCCATCGCAATCCCGACAACGACTCAGTGTGCTCGGCGGTCGCGTACGCCCACCTGAAGAACCTCACGGACCCCGAGAACGTCTACGTCCCGGTCCGTTTGGGGCCGGTGCCACGCGAAACAGCATGGGTCTTCTCGCGCCTAGGCCTGGAGCTACCCGAGGAGATCGGGCACGTGCACACGCGCGTGCAGGACGTGATGACCGAGGATGTCATGACGATCGGCGCGTCCGAGACGCTCCTCGCCGCCGGCCGCCTGATGCGCGATCACCACGTCCGCGCGCTCCCGGTTGTCGACGGCGGCATTGTTCGTGGTCTCGTGAACGTCGACACGCTCGCATCGCGCTACATCGACGAGATCGGCCTGGAGGGTTTCCGCACGAACCCCGTCGAGCTCGACCTTCTCGCGCAGGTGCTCGACGCCACGATCCTGCTCGGCAGCCCCTCAACGCAGCTTCACGGCGACGTGCTCATCGGCGCGATGGAGCCCGGTACGCTCGTCGGCTACATCAAGCCGGGCGACACGCTCATCGTCGGTGACCGCGTGCGCGCCCAGCCGATGGCGCTCGAGGCGGGGGCCGCCTGCCTCATCATCACGGGCGGCAAGACGCCCGCCGCCGGCGTGCTCGATCTCGCTCGCGCCAAGAACGCTGCCGTCCTCGTCACCGCGTACGACACGTTCTCCGCGGCGCGGCTCGTTGGGCTGTCGTATCGCGTCGGCGACCTTATGGAGACGCACATCACGCTCGTCGAGCCCGACACGCTGCTCTCCGAGGCCACCGAGGATCTTCTCGCGTCTCCGCACCGCGACGCCGTGGTTGTCGATGACGCCGGTGCCCCGGTCGGGATCCTCACGCGCACGAATGTCGCCCGCGGCCTTCGGCGGCGCGTCATCCTCGTGGACCACAACGAGGCCGCGCAGTCCGCACTCGGCATCGAGGAGGCATCGGTCATAGAGATCGTCGACCATCACCGCGTGGGCGACATCCAGACGAGCGGGCCGATCCTGTTCCTCAACCTGCCCGTGGGATCGACGGCGAGCATCGTTGCGACGCGCTACGAGACGCTCGGCGTCCCCGTGCCCCCGGCCATAGCAGGCCTGTTGCTCTCGGCGGTCATGACTGACACCGTGCTCCTCAAGTCGCCCACCACAACAGAGGTCGACCGGGCGGTCGCGAAGCACCTCGCAGCGGTCGTCGAGGTCGACGCGCAGGAGTTCGGCATGGAGGTCTTCCGCTCGCGCACGGCGGGCGAAGTGTTCTCGGCAGAGCGCGCCGTGACTGCCGACGTGAAGGAGTACCGCGTGGGCGACGTGGTCGCTGCCATTGCGCAGTTTGAGACCGTGTCCCTCGCCGAGGTGATGGAGCACGACGAGGAGCTTCGTACAGCCATGGCGGCTCTACGGGAGCGGCGAGGCTACGACCTGGTGCTCATGATGGTCACCGATATCGTGCGGGAAGGGAGCGAGATCCTCGCGGTCGGGAAGGTGAGGCTCGCCGAGCGCGCGCTCGGTATCTCGCTGTCGAGCGGCTCGATGTGGATGGACGGCGTGCTGTCCCGCAAGAAGCAGGTCGCCGCTCGGCTCGCCGAAGCCGCCGGCACCTAGGGGTTGTCTGCGGTGCCAGGCCCGACTCAGGACTCGTGGCGGCGCGATCTGCGGCCGCGCGTGTTCGCCATCGTGTTCTCGTTCGTCCTGCTGCTGCTCGTGCTTCTGATGTTCGGCATCCTCATGTCGCCTCCGCTTGCGCATCTCGACGCGCGCCTCTCGGCGCTGGTCCGCGAGCTCCGCACGCCCGTCCTCACGACAGTCGCGATCTGGGTGACGCACATCGCCGACACCATCACGCTCACGATCCTGACGCTCGGCACGTTTGCAGGGCTCTGGGTCTTCAGCCGCCGCGCCGAGGCGGTCTTCGTGCTGCTGACCGTGAGCCTCGGCAGCCTCCTGGGGAGCGTCGTTCAGCTACTCGTCCATCGGGGGCGCCCCGCCCAAGTCGCACTCATCGCGCTGCCCCGCACGTTCAGCTTCCCGTCGGGGCACGCTCTCGGGTCGTTCCTCTACTTTGGCTGCCTGTCGTTCATCGTGCTCGGCGAGGTGCGCAGGCCCGCGCTTCGCTACGGGCTCGTCACTCTCTTCGCGCTCATCACCGTCGCTGTGGGGCTCTCGCGCGTCTACCTCGGCGTTCACTTCCTCGGCGATGTCATCGCGGCGTGGCTGCTCGGCGGCGCGATCCTCGTGGTCGCGATCCTCGGCTACTTCGCCTTCACGCAGCCGAAGGAGTAGGCGCGGGGCCCTTGCAGCGGCTCGGCACGGCGTCTGCTGCTCCGTCTCAGCTCGTCCCATCCGCC
>CAYGYT010000023.1:21956-30218 GCA_964354215.1 uncultured Eubacteriales bacterium
CCGCGATCACATTCTGCAGCCGCTTGGACGTGGTTGTCGGGTACGATAGCTGCGGCCGACAGAAGCGCACAACCGAGGTCGAGCGGCAACGCCGATGCAACCGCCGCGGCGAGCGACCGTGGCAAGCTCGGTGGAGCGCACAGGTTCCAACGACATGCTGCGAGGTGTGCACGCCACCGTGAAGCTCCTGCCAAGCAAGACCGACGCGAGTCCGGCCTCTGAGGACGAATCCGCAGAGCTGCCAGACCTCGATGATCCTTCCCTGTACCTGAACCGTGAGCTTGAACTGCTGAAGTTCCAGGAGCGGGTGCTTGAGGAAGCGTCCGACCCGGACAATCCTCTTCTGGAGCGAGTCAGGTTCCTTGCCATACTCGGCTCGAATCTGGCCGAGTTCTACATGGTTCGGATCGCCGGCTTGCATCAGATGGTCGATGCGCATGTGTCGGAGCTATCCGTGGATGGCATGAGCGCACAAGAACAGCTTGACGCTGCCAGGGTCCACGCGACCGACATCATGAAGCGGAGCCGCGTTGTCTACCAGGAGCTCAAGGCGGAGCTCGCCGCTGCGGGCATTCACCTGCTCGACTACGGCGAGCTGGATGCCTCGCAGCGGGCGGTGGCGGACGCCTACTTCGAGGCGTCGGTCTTCCCGGTTCTCACGCCGCTGGCGTTCGATCCAGGTCGGCCCTTTCCGCACATCTCGAATCTCAGCCTGAACCTCGCTGTGTTGGTGCGAAATGCCGCCGGGGAGGAGCATTTCGCGCGCGTCAAGGTGCCCAAGGGCCTCCCTCGACTCGTGGACGCCGGGCCGAGAGGTAGTGGGAAGTTGCTGGGGCGGTTCGGTGGAAAGAGGCAGCGGCACTTCGTCTGGCTGGACCAACTCATCGCTGCGCATCTCGAATCGCTCTTCCTGGGTATGCAGATTGTCAACGTGCACCCATTCCGCGTGACGCGCGATGCCGAGCTCGAGATACAGGAACTCGAGGCGGACGATCTGCTGCTCACGATCGAGCAGGGGGTTCGCAGGCGCCGCTTCGGTGCCGTCGTACGCGTGACCGTGACTCCGGATATGCCCGAATCGATCCGCCAGATCCTACTGCGCAATCTCGAGATCGACCGCGATGACATGGTCGAACTGACTCAACCCTTGGGTGGCAGCGACCTCATGGCGCTCTACGACCTGGACCGGCCCGACCTCAAGCACAAGCCATTCGTCCCATTCATTCCCGAGCCTCTTCGAGTGGCGGACCGAAAGCGCATGTTCGCGGCCATTCGAGAGCAGGACCATCTGCTGCACCGTCCCTTCGACTCGTTCGATCCCGTGCCGGAGCTGCTCGAGATGGCCGCTCGCGATCCTCGGGTGCTCGCCATCAAGACGACCCTCTACCGGGTGGGCAGGCAATCCAGGGTTGTTGCGGCGCTGCTCGACGCCGCCATAGAAGGCAAGGAGGTCACGGCGCTCGTTGAACTCAAGGCTCGTTTCGATGAGGAGAGCAACATCGATTGGGCGCGCGCCCTCGAGGCCGAGGGAGTGCATGTCGTCTACGGTCTCGTCGGTATGAAGATCCATTCCAAGGTGACGCTCATCGTGCGGCGCAAAGGCAGCGCGATCCGCAGGTACGTACATGTGGGCACGGGTAACTACAACTCGAGTACCGCCGTCCAGTACACGGACCTCGACCTGCTGACCTGCGACGAAAGGATCGCCGAGGACGCCTCAGAGCTCTTCAACGCTCTGACGGGCTACGCCGAAGCGCGCGAATACCGAGCCTTCGCGGTGTCACCGGGAGGCATCCGCCAGGAGCTCGAGCGGAAGATCCGGCGCGAGATGGACCACGCAGCCGCGGGCCGGCCCGCTTCGATGGTGCTCAAGACGAACGCACTCACTGACCGGTGCATGATGCGGCTGCTCTTCGAGGCGTCTCAGGCGGGGGTGCAGATCGATTTGATCGTGCGAGGTGTGTGCTGTCTGCGCCCCGGTCTGGCAGGCGTCAGCGACACCATCCGAGTACGGAGCATCGTCGGACGATTCCTCGAGCATCACCGGATCTACTACTTCGCGAACGACGGAGACCCGGAGTGTCTGATCGGCAGTGCGGACTTGATGTCTCGCAATCTCGACCGGCGCGTCGAGGTCCTCGCGCCCGTCTTCGACAAGACACTCGTTTCCCGACTCCGGAAGGTGCTGGACCTGTACCTCGCCGACAACGCCAAGGCGCGCGAGATGCATGCCGACGGAACCTACACGCGGGTTGCTCGGACCGCCGACACACCGCTGGTAGATGCTCAGGCGGTGCTTCTCGCCGGAAGCTTCGACACCGACTCACTTAAGTAGCGCTGGTGGAACAAGCCAGCGAAGCTCGCCTCGGGCGGGCGCGATGCTATACAGATCCACCCGGGCAAGCCCAGCCTTCTTGAGCACGAATTCCCCACCACCGACGATGTCGGAAAGCACCTCCGACATCGAAGGCTCGTGGCCGACAAGCATGATGACCTGTGCCGGGCGCCGCGCTTCGAGCATCGCTTCGAGGGAATCGGAGCAGAACGTGTCGGGCGTGAGTCCGCGGTCCTCTACCAGGGGAACCTCACCCCCAAGCGCGTCCTGCACGAGTCTGGCTGTATGCAGCGCGCGCTCGTAGGGGCTCGTGAGAATAGCTTCGAGTCCCAGTTCGAGCGTGGCGATTCGGTTCGCGACAGCTCGTACGACGGCCTCGCCAGGCGTCGAGAGTGGCCGCGCGTCGTCGGATACGGTCCACTCGCTCCGCGAAAGCGCGGGACCGTGACGCAGGAAGTAGAGTCTCATGGTGCGGGTCTCCTCACGACGTCTTGCCCTGCGACTGTGCGCCGTGCGCCGGTGCTGCACTCGCGTTCGATCGTGTCGACCACGATGTCTTCTCGGATGCCACGGGTGTTGACGACGATCCCGGCCCGGTCGGGATCGTCGGCGAGCACATGCGTGAGGGTGCGGCGCACGTGCTTCACGAGGCGCTTGTAGTCGCCCCGCGGCATCGGGTCCAGAGCATGGTAGCGCTCCGAGAGGACCACAGCGCCGAGCGGCATCGACGCGATAGACTCGATACGCTGGTCTGTCGCCCGCACGATCTCCACCGAGCCCCCGCCGATGTCAAGGACCGCGCTTCTCCCGGCAAGTTCCACGGCCTCGGCGGCACTGAGGAACGCGAGCCTGCCCTCTTCCTCCTCGGAGATGACCTCGATCTCGAGTCCGAGTTCCTCGAGAACGAACGCCACGAATCCGTCTCCGTTCGAGGCGTCTCGGACCGCCGCGGTTGCCACAGCCCGGATATGGGTGACCTCGTACTGGCTAGCGATACGCAGCATCCGGCCGAGCGCGTCGATGGTCTCGCGGATCGCGTCCTCGGACAGACGCCCCGTTGCCGATGCTCCGCGGCCGAGTCGGGTGTAGGCCTTCTCGTCGTCGAGCATCTTTCGCGACCCGCCGACCGGGACCTCGACGATGGTGCATCGGACGGAGTTCGTGCCTATGTCGATAGCAGCGATCCTCAACGTGCCGGGTCCTCGATGTCCTGACGGCGGCCCAAGGCGAGTTCGGCGTTTGTGTACCCGGATACGCCGGTGACATCTCGCCCGAACCACGCGGGTGGGACGAAGGCGACGGCCTGCTCCGGCGCGTCGAACTCGACCTCGACCGTAGCGAGGCCCTCCAGCGCCCCAGCGTACACGTCGAGTTCGTACACGAGTTCCCCGGCGGAGATGTCATAGCGGCGCTTCTCGAGCCGCCTGCCCAGAGTCGCCGGCCACAGCACCTCGAACTGCTCGCGTGTCAGGTCGATCTCGTGCTCGGCACGCTCAAGCCCACGCCCGGCCTTTGCTGTCAGCGTGAATCGCCCGGCGGCGTCCCGCACGCGAACCTCGCCCTCGTCGCTCACCAGGATGTAGCCTTGCCTGACGTGTGCTGAAGAGACATTCGATAGGTCCGGGAGGCCGCCCTCGACCAGGAACTTCAGCTCTATCTCCACAGCGTGGCGCTCCACCTTCGGTCAGACCCTCGAATCCACCCCCGTGCGGCTTGAGTCCACACTACAGGAGGCGGGCCTGCCCCGTGTAGACGACGCGTAGTTGGCTGCGCTGCCCGCCCGCTGCCCGCTTCCCTGGAACGCCGCGACCATGCGAACCTGCGCTACACTCACTTGCGGTACGCCGTACTGGCGAGGACCGACACGTCGGCGAGAGGGTGGGCACGTTGGCGAAACGGGGCGTGACCGTCAAGCAGGTCGCCGAGGAACTGGGCGTCTCAGCGAAATGGATCCGCGGACACATCACCGCGGGCACCATCGCGCCGGAGCGTCAAGGCAACAAGCGCAACGGCCGCTTCCTTCTTTCCGATGCCGACGTCGAAACGCTGCGGACCCGGGCCTCCGAAGAGCGACCCGCCGAGGAGCGGCCCGCGGAGCCGGAGGGCGGCGACACGACCGCGCTCGCGCGCATCAGCCAGCTCGAGGCCGACCGCGCCAACCTGCTCGCGCAAGTCGCGTGGGCGCGTGCCATTTCCCAAGAGCAGCAAAAGGCGCTCGAGATCGAGCGCGAGCGCGCCGAGAAGCTCGACGCCGAACTCGAGGCGCAGCGCTCGCGGGTCGAGGCCCTCAAGGCGCTCTCGGTGCTCGACCGCGCACTCGGCCGGCACAAGGCGATCTAGAGCAGGCCAGACCCCTGGTCGGGCGGCTCTATCAGCAACTCCGGTGGTCTGTCGGTCCGGTCCCTCTCCCACGGCTCATCGCCGACAACCACGGGAGAGACTACCCGCACCTCGTCGTACGGCGATAGGACCGGGTCCGGCCAGGGCTCCGCGGCGGGAGCGGCGACGTACGCGTCGGGGGCGGGCGCCTCGGGAACGCGCGGTGAGCGCGCGAGAGGCAAGAGCAGCGCAGGCAACAGACGCTCCGCGGGGTGCTCCTCGGCGAGCGCGACGAACCGCAGGTACTCGGTGTGCGCGCGGGATTCGAGCACAGCCACGAGCTCGGCGATGTCATCGGCGGTGACGCCGGCGCAACCGGCTGCGGCGACACGCTCGGGGTCGCCGAGCAGCTCGAGGAAGACGTGCGTGTCGTGGAGGTCGCCGAGCGCGTCCTGGAACGCAGTGAGCGTCTTGTGCAGGTCGTCGAAGTCGTCGCCGTAGCACGGCGCGAAGGCCTCGACGGCGTAGCGCAGGCGCTTGTAGTCGATGCGGAGTGCATGCTGCTCGGGGACGCTCGCCTCATCCAGAGCGGCGGGCTGCGCGCCGAACACGACAGCTCCACGCTCGGCGACGGCCGCATGCGCGAAGTCCGCGAACGGGCGGCCGGCATCGGCGGATGCATCGAGCGAGTGCGCGAACTTGAAGAACGACGTGCGGCTCTGTTCAAGGTCGAGCTGGCTCAGCTCGCGGTTCAGCACATCGAGTTCGTGAACACGCTGGCCCGTCCTGAAGCCGATGAAGAATGCGACGGCGAGCTGCCCGCCCTCGCGGAGGTCAGACCCGAGCCGGCTGAACTCGTCGATGAACACATCCGAGTCACGCACGGGGCCGAGCGCCCTCGTGATGCGCCGGACACGTCGGTACCAGGTGCGGAACGCCCGCTGCGGGTAGAGCGGTGCGAGCAGGCGCATTGCCTCGCGCAGACGGCGCGATGCAACACGCATGTCATGCACGGCATCCATGTCCGCACCGCCGCGGGCTGCCATCTCGAGCTCGAAGAGGGGTTCGGCTTTGGCGAGCAGCAGCGCGGGAGCGGCGGCACCGAGCACGCTCTGTGCGTCGACACCCGGAACGGCGAAGCGTTTGTTCATGTCTTTGAGCCCCTGCCGGGATTGAACTGACGGTCGAAGACGCGCGGTGCGGCGGGACACGGCCACCCCCACGAGGATACTCCTCACCAAAGCCGGGCTCCTGAACACGAACCGGCGCATGAGCCGCATGAAGTCGTACACCACCGGCCGTTTCGGCTAGCATGAGGTGCCGCCCGCAAGAGCGGAACATCGGTACGGAGGGGGTAGGGATGGGCAAGCCCGCCGAATCGAAGAAGCACGGTGCGGAGGCGTCGGCGGGAGCCAGGCCCCGCAAGATCGATCGTCTCGTCTACGAGGAGGAGCTCGCCAAGCTCAAGATCGAGCTCGTGAAGCTCCAGGAGTGGGTCAGGCGCGAGGGACTGCGCGTGGTGGTGGTCTTCGAAGGCCGTGACGCTGCCGGCAAGGGGGGTGTGATCAAGCGGATCACCGAAGCGCTCAACCCTCGAGTGTGCCGGGTTGCTGCTCTGCCCGTTCCCACCGGACGCGAGACGACGCAGTGGTATTTCCAGCGCTACGTGCCGCACCTTCCCGCGGCAGGCGAGATCGTGCTCTTCGACCGCTCGTGGTACAACCGCCCGGTAGTCGAGCGAGTCATGGGCTGGTGTACCGAGGAGGAGGTGCAGGAGTTCTTCCGTGACTGCCCCGAGTTTGAGCGCATGCTCATCCGGTCGGGGGTCGTCTTGGTGAAGTACTGGTTCTCTATCTCAGACGAGGAGCAGGACCGTCGCTTCCAGGAGCGCATTGACAACCCTTTGAAGCGCTGGAAGTTCTCTGAGACCGATCTCGAAGGGCGAAACCGCTGGGAGGAGTTCTCGCGAGCCAAGGACGATATGTTCAAGTACACGGACACCAGGGACTGCCCGTGGTGGGTCGTCGAGGGTGATTCCAAGAAGCGCGCCCGGCTGAACTGTATCCACCACCTCCTGACGCAGATTCCCTACGAAGACGTGCTGCCCGTGTGCTTCGAGTTGCCGCCACGCGCGAAATCGCGAGCCGGCTACGTACGTCCGCCGATGGATTCCCAGACCCACGTGCCCGAGGTCTACTGATTCTAAGAGCGACAGGAGCCACTCGTGGGGAAGAAGTCAGCCAAGTCGAAGAAGGACGACGGGCACCTGTGCGGCGGCTGCAAGAACTTCAACCCGGACAAGAAGGGCGGCTACTGTCGCCATCATGAGAAGAAGCGCTCGGCCGATGACAAGGCGTGCGGGAGCTACAAGGAACGCTGAGTCCGCGGCCCGTCGCTCGCGTGTGTGAGTGAGCCGGCCTCAGTCTCTTGTGCAAACGTAGGCCCTGAGCTGCGAGAACTTCTCCGGAAAACCCAGGACGCGCCGAGGGGGGTTGGCGCGTCCTGTGACTATGAGGGGCGTTTCCCGCTCCTGAGGGGGGAGGAGGTCGCGGGTCGCCCAGCTCTCTGCCGTAGAAAAGCAACGCGAGTGCCAACTATGTCGGACGAGCGGGGCTTTTCGCTCGAGCACGTGAGCTCGTCGTCCGCGCCCTACACAGCGCTCTCGCCGGCAGCACACCCGCGCCGCGGTTCCACTTGCCCGTCCGGCGAAGGTCGGGTATCACGAGTGGGCGGAGGACGCGTCTCGTCATGCACCCAAGAGTCGGGGAGCCGGAATGGTCGACCTGATCATGCGCAACGCTTGTCACGAAGACGCTTCGCGCATCGCGGAGATCTACAACTACTACGTGCTCCATTCGACGATCACGTTCGATGCCGAGCCGAAGAGTGCGGAGGAACGAATCGCATGGCTCGAGGAGCACGACGAGCTGCATCCCGTCCTCGTCGGTGTGATCGAAGACGAGGTCGTGGCGTGGGGCGCCCTGACGAGGTGGGGCGGGCGTGCCGCGTACCGGCACAGCGTCGAGCTCTCGGTGTATGTGGATCGTGAGTCGCGGGGGCGCGGTATCGGCCAGGCGATGACCGAGGCACTCGTCCACGAGGCCGAACGGCTGGGACATCACGCGCTCGTCAGCCAGATCGTCTCTGAAAACGACGCGAGTCTGCGCCTCGCGCAGAGGCTCGGTTTCGAGCAAGTAGGGCTGCTCAGGGAGGTCGGCCGCAAGTTCGACCGCTGGCTCGACGTGGCAATAATGGAGCGGTTGCTGGTAGGGCCGTACGAGCAGCAGCACTAGCGAAGGCGTCGAGCGCTGACGCCTACTCCACCGTCCCCATCCACGCCCCGTAGCCGTGGGCCGTGATCGCGGAGTTCAGCTGGTCACAGAGCCGCGCGCGCCCGTAGCGGCCCGGAGGCAGCAGGGCGACGATCTCACTGACCGCCTCGGGCATGTCGAGCGACTCGGCCCGTACCACCGCGTCCAAGCGCGAGACCGTCCGCACGTGTGCGAACAGGTTGTCAACGAGTCTCTGTATGTCGGAGGGGTCGAGGGCCATGCGGTCCGCGTTCCTTTCGAGGTGAGCCATGGCGCCCGGCAGGGAGCCGTCGTGAT
>CAYGYT010000024.1:0-6695 GCA_964354215.1 uncultured Eubacteriales bacterium
GGCCTCGTTGACAGCCGAAAGAGCCGTCGCGGCAGCGGCGGGGGTGATGACGGCGGCGACCTCTTCCATAGCGTCTGCGGCATCGCAGTTCAACTCGAGGTCGCCGAGGTTCTGGGACAGAACCAAGCAATCGCGCAGCCAACTCTCGGCGACGTTCAGCACTTCGGAGATGCCGTCACGCTCGCGAGCTGTGAGCTCGCGCTTGTGCCGATCCTCGAGCGACTTCGCCGACGTGCCGAGGAACTCCTCGCGCTCGAGCGTTTCGGCCTGCTGGGCCGCCTTCACGTCGTCGAGCGGAGCGCGCACCGCAGCGAGCAGCTCGCGCGCGGCGTCGAGCACGTCGAGGTCGTCCATCACGACGAGATCCTTCAGCTCGCGCAGTATCACCGAGCGCGCGGCTCTGCGCGACGGCGACTCCAGGAAGTCGCGGGCTCGACTGAGCACTCCCCCCGCGGCCGCGAGGGCCGCGAGGGCCTCAGCGCGCTCCGCGCCCGTCTGCTCGCCGAGCAGGCGGGCCGCGAACTCCGGTGGCAGCCTGCGGAACCGAACGATCTGGCAGCGCGAGGCGATCGTGGGCGGCACCGCGTCGAGCGAGTGCGCGAGCAGCACGAGCACGACGTCTGCCGGTGGTTCCTCGAGCGTCTTGAGGAACGCGTTCGCCGAGGCGTCGTTGAACACGTCGGCGTCCTCAACGACGTAGACCTTGAAGGGACCCTCGATGGGCGCGAGGTTCGTGTCGTGGATGATTTCGCGAACCTGCGGGACCAGGTACGTCGCCGCACCTTCCGGGGAGACGATGTGGACATCCGGGTGAAAGCCCCGCTTGATTCGGTAGCACGTCGGGCACGCACCGCAGCCCGCGTCATCGCAGAAGAGCGCACACGCAAAGGCGCGGGCCGCGGACTTCTTGCCCGACCCCGGCGGACCGACGAACAGGTACGCGTGCGAGACGCGCCCAGCAGCTGCCGTCGTCCTCAGAAAGTCGGCCGCCTTGCTCTGGCCGACGAGATCGTCCCACACGCACCGGGTCATAGTGGCGGTCAGTGTAGCACCCCCCGAAGCAGACCCGAGCCCCGGACCGTCCCGAGGATGCGCTCCGCGACCGCTTCGGCCGAGCCCTCCCCGGAGACGACGACGACTCGCTCCGGCTCGGCGCGCGCGACCGCGAGGAAGCCCTCGCGGACACGCTCGTGAAACGCGAGCTCCTCCGACTCCAGGCGGTCCGCGGTTCCGCTCGCGTCACACGCCCGCTCGAGCGCGTGCTGCGAATCGATGTCGATGACGATCGTGAGGTCGGGACTCATGCCACCGGTTGCAGCATCGTTCAGCTGCGAGACCACAGCGAGGGAGAGTCCGCGGGCGTATCCCTGATAGGCCGTGGTGGAGTCGAAGAAGCGATCGCACAGCACCACTTCGCCGGCTTCGAGCGCGGGTGTGATGACTTCGGCCACGAGCTGCGCGCGGCTCGCCTCGTAGAGCAGGAGTTCGGCGCGTGCGTCGAGCTCGGAGTACTTCGGATCGAGCAGGATCGAGCGGATGGCCTCCCCAACCGACGTGCCGCCCGGCTCTCGCACCACGCGGATCGGCACGCCGGCAGCCGCAAGACGCTCGGCCAGCGCCTGGAGCTGGGTCGACTTGCCCGAGCCCTCGACGCCTTCGAACGTGATGAAGACACCGCGAGCGGCCGTATCGGTCCTATCGGCCTTCATCGACTGCCTCCCTCTGCCATGCCGTTCGAGCGTCCGCGTACAGGTCGGTGCCGAGCGTGTCGATCCCGACGAACGCGGGGAAGCGCTCGAGCGTCAGTTCCACGAGCGCCTCGGTGCCAAGGTCGCTCCAGGCGATCGGCTTCGAGCCGGTGACATGCGAGCCGAGGAACGCCGCGGCGCCACCAACAGCGGCGAAGTAGACAGCACTGTGCTCCGCGCACGCGAGCCGCACCGCTTCCGAACGGCCGCCCTTCCCGATCGTCGCGACGATGCCTGCAGCGAGCAGTCTCGGCGTTGCCGCATCCATGCGCTTGGCCGTGGTCGGACCCACGCTTCCGGCAGGTCGCGCGGGTGTCGCAGGCGTTGGTCCCGCGTAGAAGAGCACGTGGCCCTCAAGCCCGAACGGCAGCTCGCCGGTCGCGTCGAGCTCGGCAAGCAGGCGTTCGTGCGTGGCGTCTCGGGCCGCAAAGACAGGTCCGGTCAGGAGAACCTCGTCTCCCGCGCGAAGGTGCGCCAGGTCGCTGTGCGACGGCGGCAGCGCGATCTCGACGGGACCAGGCCCGGCCGCCCCTGGAACTCTGTCCGATCTTGTTGTCCGCTCAGGCACCGGGTGCCTCCTCAACGCATCGTCGCCACGAGAGCGTTCGGAATCCGTAGACGGCGGCTCCGATCACGATAGCCGACGCGAGCCACAGCGTGATTCTGGGCGCCCAGAGCGCGACGTCCCCCGGCGGCACGCCGCGCGCAAGAGCGATATTGCGGATGGCAAGTGCGACAAGGTCGTTCAGAGGCGCCATCACCAGAAGCGAGATGAGCAACGCCACCCTGATGACCGATTCGAGCGCCGTGAACACGCGGCCGCGGATCTCATCGGCAGTGGTTCGGGCGATGTAGGTGTTACCCGCGACGGTCACCACCGCGATGCACGCACCGGCCACTACAGCAACCAACGCCACACCTAGGTAGCGTGTCGTCACCGAGAACAGCAGCATCGCGCCGCCGAACGTCGCCACGCTGCCAACGAAGAGCAGCTGGAGAGACAACCGGTGCGCGAGGCGCGGCACCGTCACCGCGGCGGAAGCCATGCCGAGCGCGAGGAACACGAGGAAGAACGTCTGAGGTGTCGCGGTCAGCGCTCGGAGTGCGGGGATCTGTCCGAGAATCGGGATCGTGCCCGTGAGGCTCGTCTGGATGTAGACGAGACCGACGGTGACAAGCGCTCCGCCGCCGAGGATCGCGAGGAAGATCGTCGTGAGCAGCCCGCGCAGCTCCTTGTGCCCGCGCAGGAATACGAAGGACTCGCGGACGTCCTTGCCCACGAGCGAGACATCGAACGCGCCGCCGTCCTCGATGGCCGGCTTCGCAGCGATCTTGATGCCCGAGATCACAATCGCCGAGACCACGAACGTGAGGCTGTCTAGGAAGACGCCCGCCCTCGGCCCGAGCAGGGCGGGCGCGAACAGGCCCACGAGCCGCGAGACACCGATGAGGTTGGAGTCGAGTACGAGACGCACGATCCGCTCGAAAGCCGCCAGAATGGCGGCCGACGCACTGAGGCCGATGAGCATGCTCGCCTGCTGCGTCGTGTACGAGAGGCCGTTCGCCTCGGCGAGCTCGTCCTCGTCGACGAGGTACGGGATGAGGGCGTTCTTCGCGGGCACGAAGAACAGCGACGCCGTCTCCATGAGAAACACGATGAGGTAGATGGCCGCGAGGCTGTTGGTGAACATGAGGCCGAGAGCCAGAACGGCGCGGGTGAGGTCGGTGACGATCATCACCTTGCGGCGGTCGAATCGGTCGACGAACACGCCGGTCACCGAGGAGAGGAAGAGCGCCGGGAGGATCTTGGCGATCAGGATGCCGGCCACGGCGAACGACGAACCGCCCGAGAGCGAGTTCACGAGGGGTATCAGAAGGCCAATGACGAGCCAGTCGCCGAGGCCGCTCACGAACTGGGAGATCCAGAGCCGCCGGAAGCGCGGGTTGCGCAGCAGGCGCCGGTACGTCTTGCCCTGCGCCGACGGTTCGAGCGTCACGGCGCCCTCAACGCTCGCGCCGTTGCAGGGCGTCTCGATCCGGACCGGTTGGGGCGGAGTCTCGTCGTGCACGCGATCGTCACTCGCCCCAGTGGGGTTATCGCTCGTCACGCGCCCGCAACCTCGACCGTGACGGAACGCATCGAGTTGCAGCCGACATTCACGGCGACCGGCAGCGCGGCGATGTGGCACGGTGCCGAGAGGATGCGCACGCCCAGCGCCGTGGTGTCGCCGCCCAGTCCGCCCGGACCGATGCCGGTCGCGTTGATCGCCGCGAGCAGCTTCATCTCCGCCTCCGCGACGCGCGAGTCTGAGGTGGTGGCGTCCAGCGGCACCAACAGAGCGCGTTTGGCGAGCGAAGCGACCTTGTCGAAGGTACTGCCGACCCCGACGCCCACGATGACCGGCGGGCACGCGCTCGTCGCGGTGGCCTCGACCGTGTCGAGCACGAACGCACGGATGCCGTTCCAGCCGTCCGCGGGTGCGAGCATCGCGACACGCGAAGCGTTGTCCGAGCCTCCGCCCTTCAACATGATGTGCACGGTCGCGCCCGCGCCAGACCGTTGCGCGAGATCGACGAACGCCGGTATGTTGTCGCCGCTGTTGGTGCGGTCGAGGAGAGCGTCGCGCACGAGGCTCATGCGCAGGCTCGCCGAGGCATACGCGTCGCACACGGCATCGTCGACCGCCCGCTGCAGGTCGCCCGAGAGGCACTCCTCTGTGCCGAGCTCGACTCTGACCCACACCGTCCCGGTGTCCTGGCAGAGTGGGGCGCGGTCGGTCGCGGCGATGCGGGCGTTCTCAAGGAGCTGCGAGAGCACCGCTCTTCCGCGCGAGGAGCGCTCGCCGGATATAGCGCTCTGGAGGGCGGCGAGGACGTCGGGCCGGAGTTCCACCGCAGCGCGGGGGATGGCCTCGCGCACCGCCTCGCCGATCTGTGCGGCAGTGATCACGCCTACGCCCGCAACGCAAGCCCGTCGAGCGCCTCGGCGACCGTTGCCGCCGATGACCGCAGAGCTGCGCATTCCTCTTCGGAGAGGGGCAACTCGGGCACACACCGGACTCCGGATCGATCGAGCGTCGCGGGCACTGAGAGGTAGACATCGTGTATGCCGTACGCACCTGACAGGAGCACGCAGCTCGACATGGTCTCGCCGGTGTCGCCGAGAATAGCGCGCGCCATGCGCACGACGGAGGCGGCCGGAGCGTAGTACGCCGAGCCGCTCTTCAGGAGCGCCACGACCTCGGCGCCACCGCTGATCGTGCGTTCGACGAGCGCAGCGACACGGGCAGAGTCGAGCACGTCGGTGAGGGGGCGCCCGTCGACCGCCGAGTGAGCCGGAAGTGGCACCATCGCGTCGCCGTGGGCCCCGACGACCACCGCGTCGATGGCGTCGATCGACGCGCCGGTCTCCTCGGCGATGGCGAAGGCGAAGCGCGCTGAATCGAGCACACCGCCCATGCCGATGACCCGCGAGGCGGGCAGACCGGAGACCTTCCAGGCGAGGTAGGTCATGACGTCGAGGGGATTCGTGACGCAGAGCAGCACGGCTTCGGGCGAGGCAGCTACGACGAGCGCGACGACCGAGCGCACGATCTCCGAGTTGAGCGCGAGCAGGTCGTCTCGGCTCATGCCGGGCTTCCGCGGCAGGCCGGCCGTGAGGATCACGAGATCCGAACCGGCCGTGTCGGCGTAGTCGTTCGTGCCGAGGATCTCAGGCCCGAAGTGCTCCACCGAGCGCGCGTGCGCCATGTCGAGCGCCTTGCCCTGGGGCAAGCCTTCCACGACGTCGATGAGCACGACGTCGGCGACCTCGTGCATGAGCAGCAGGAACGCCGCCGTCGCGCCGACGTGGCCGGCGCCGACGACGGTCACCTTGGGATACGACATGCACGCCTCTCTCGAGGTGTTCGACGACAAGGCCCCTCACGCCGCGGAGCGCGACGACCACGCGAATTCTACCATGCACGCGGCCCGCCGAAGGTGGCCCCGGAGGTCGTGCCGGAGGTGGTGGGGAGGGTGGCGCCGGAGGTGGTGCGGAAGCGTTCGCCGGGGGTGCGCAGCGCGTGCGCGGGACCGAGCCGGGGCCTGTCCGGCCCCTACGTCACGTCCGCCGGATAGTCGACCGGAACGCGCGTGCCGCGATGGAGCGCGAACCGCTGCGCGAGGATTGGGACAAGCTCGGGAACCGGGTCGCGCGGTCCGGGTTGCGGCACAGGCGTTGACACCTCTACGGTCAGCACTTCATCGCCGCTCATCGCTTCGGCGGCCATCGCGCCGAGCACGACAACGGCGCTGCCGCCATGCCCGGGCTCGCCGATGTCACCACCGTCCGCCTCGGCGACCACGATCAGCCCCGAGACAGATTCCGAGAACGCGAGCGCCCGCTCCAACATCGCCTCGGCCTGGAGCTCGGATTCGCTGGCGGGGCGCAGGATGATCGCGTCGGGCACGGCGACCGCGAGTTCGCGTGCGATGAGCGGATCGATGCACTCGTCGCCGGCGAGTGCGGCGGTCGTGCCGAGGGGCGTGTGGCTGAGCGCGACCCCGCGGGATTCCGCGACATCCAGCGCGAGCGGGGATGACCCGACGAGTACGGTCACACCCGGATAGCCGGACGCGAGAGCTTCGGAGTCAGCTATCGCCTGAACGTCGGCCGAAGACAGCCACGCGGGTTGCGGCAGCACAACGACGTCAGCGCCTTGGGAACACGCGCTTAGTGTGGACCGGAGAAGGGCCTCCGAGTCCTGTGTTGCCGTCGCGCAACGCGCGTGCTGCACCACCGTGAGCTTCATGGCTCACCCCTCACTCGGGGCCGGGCTTCCCTCAGTTCTTGCCCAGTGGCCGCGCTTGTTTCACGCGGCGCCCGGCTAACGCGGCGCGTGGTCTGCGCGGCGCCCGGCTAACGCGGCGCGTGGTCTGCGCGGCGCCCGGCTGACACGGCGCGTG
>CAYGYT010000024.1:6795-9540 GCA_964354215.1 uncultured Eubacteriales bacterium
CGGCGCGTGGTCTGCGCGGCGCCCGGCTGACACGGCGCGTGCCTCACCAACCGGGACGGGAGGCCTCAGCTACCCGATGACCGCGAAGCGGGGGACGTGCGCGAACCCGCTCGGCCGCCAGATGTCTTCTTCGACCGACCGCGAGCTGGCTTCTTCGGCTCTTCCTTCGCAGGACACGCAGGATCGATGCAGATCTTCCACGGCCCGCGCCGCGTATGAACGATGACCTTCGGCGCTCCACACGGCTCGCAGGTCTCGCTGGTGGGCTCGATCTCGCCGTTCTGAGGCAGCGGGTACGAGACCTGGCATGTTTCGTAGTTGGTGCAGCGCACGAACCGCTTGAGCGTGCGCGGAGATCGCAGGACCTTGAGTTCGCCGTGCCGCCCTTCGGCGTCGCACGTCGCACAGACGCCGACAACGAGCTCCGGTTCGTGGTTCGTTGGGCACTCCGGCGAGAGGCAATGTACCCGGGGCTTCTGCCGGAACTGGATGATCTTGACCTGCGGCATGCCGCATTCAGGACACGGCTCCTCGACCGGCTCGATCTTGCCCTGCGGGAGCGGGTAGGTCACGTCGCACTCGGGCCAGCCGGCGCACCCGACGAACTGCCCTTTGGTCTTGAGCGACGCCTTGACGAGCAGGTCGTGCCCCGACTTGGGGCAGGTTCCCACCCGGGCATCCTCGGCGGCGGCGTTCTTGAGCATGTCACCGACCTCGGCTGCCCTGGGCAGGAGTGTGTCCATCACTCCGGCCAACAGCTGACGTGAGTGGTCGACCACGTCGTCACGCTCCGCTCGGCCGTTCGCGATGGCGTCCATCTCGGCCTCGAGCTCGGCGGTCATGTCCGGCGTCGTGATGCGGTCGGCAAAGGCGGCGAGCGCATCGATAACGGTGATGCCGAGGCACGTGGGCTCGACCGGATCGTTCACGACGTAGCGGCGGTCCAGAAGGGTCTGGATGATGTTGTGGCGCGTCGCCTTTGTGCCGAGCCCGCGCTTCTCCATTTCCTGGATGAGCGCGCCTTGGCTGTAGCGCGCCGGCGGCTTGGTCTGCTTCTCTTCGAGCTCGGCGCCGTTAAAGGCAACGTCCTCGCCGGCGGAGAGCACCGGCAGTACTTCGTCCTTCTTCAGGCCATAGGGATACACGGCGCGAAAGCCCGCCGAGACCACCACATCGCCGCGCGCGACGAAGGACTCGCCAGCCACATCGACGGTGACCTTCGTGCTCTCGAGCACGGCATCCGCCGAGAGAGTCGCCATGAACCTGCGCGCGACGAGGTTGTAGAGTTTCCACTCCTCCGGCTTGAGCCTGTCCGGATCCGCCGCGCCCGTCGGATGGATCGGCGGGTGGTCCGTCGTCTCCTTGCTGCCACGCGTGGGAGTGAGCGAGTCGGCCCTGAGCAGCCTAGTAGCGTGCTCGTGGTACGCAGGCACGCCGTCGAGCACGCGCAGGATGCCGATGAGATCGAGGCTCGGCGGGTACACAGTGTTGTCGACGCGCGGGTAGCTGATCAGGCCGTCCATGTAGAGCGACTCGGCGATGCGCATCGCGCGCGCCGGCGATAGTCCTTCGGCGGCAGCTGCAGCTTGCAGTGCGGTGGTATTGAACGGAGTCGGCGGCTTCACTCGACGGGTCGTCTTGTTCACGTCGCTCACACGCCCGGTCGTCGCACCGGCGACAGCACCCATGACGCGCTGCGCTTCGGCCTCGACCTTGAAGCGCTCCGTGGAGTGGACCGCCGAGAACTCCTCGGCATCCGCCGAACCCGGTGAGCCCTTGGCGAACTCCGCCTTCACGACCCAGTACGTCTCCGGGACGAACGCGTCGCGCTCCTTCTCTCGGTCGACGATGAGCTTGAGAGTCGGCGTCTGCACGCGACCCGCGCTGCGGGGCTGACCCACCCCGGAGAACTTGACCTTCGTGAGGTAGCGCGTGAGAACCGCACCCCAGACCAGATCGATGTCCTGGCGCGCCTCGCCTGCCTGTGCGAGGCATTCGGACACCTCACCGAGCTCGGAGAACGCCCGCTCTATCTCCTCGTTCGTGATCGCCGAGAAACGCGCCCGTGAGATCGGCACTGCGCGATTCACTTCGCGCACGAGACCGCTCGCATCGCTGCCGATGAGCTCACCCTCGCGGTCGAAGTCGGTGGCGATCACGACCTCGTCGGCCTTCTTCGCGAGGTTCTTGAGCGAGCGCACGATCTCGCGCTCCATGGGCGTCTTGCCGATGGGCGCCCACACGAGGAACGGCAGTGACGAGAGCCTCCACGTTTTGAGATCGACCCCGTCGGAAGTAAAGGGCTTGCGCACGGGCTTCGGCCACGGAGGAGAGCCGAGCCCTTCGGGCAACCGCGCGTCGGTCACGCGCTCGTCGTCCCAGTCGGCATGCCAGCCGGCATCGTCATGGACGAGTTGAGCCGGGAAGTCCACGCCGAGGATGTGGCCCTTGAGCCCGATGCTCACCCACTCCTCGCCGTCTCGGCGGAACCGGTACACGGGCGTGTTGAAGACCTTCTCGGACGTTGGCTTGCCCACAGCGAGGATCTCGGCGATCCGTCGGGCGGCAATGTTCTTCTCGGAGACGACGAGCTTCAAGTGGCATGCCTTTCAGGGGGCGTCAGATTCGCAGCCGAGTATACACATGTGCGTCAAGCGAGCAGATCGAGGGCCTCCGCGGGTGGCATTCTGCGCTGACCACCCTACCCGCGTCTATCCCGTTTCTGACGCATAGCCGCGAGACGTC
>CAYGYT010000024.1:9640-21191 GCA_964354215.1 uncultured Eubacteriales bacterium
CGGCCGCCTCGAACGCCCTAGAGCCCGAGCTCCTCGGCGTGTGCCTTCATCGCATCGAGCGAGAGCGCGAGGAACTCGTCGCGCGGGATGCCGATCTCCTCGCACGTTGCCATCTGCTCGCGCGACGCGCCTCGGGCAAATGCGCCTTCCTTCCAGCGCTTCTTGAGCGACTTCACCTCGACGTTCGCGAGCGACTTGTCCGGGCGGACGAGCGCCGCCGCGACGATGAAGCCCGTGGTGGGGTCGGCGGCATACAGGGCGCGGTCCATCGTCGTCTCCATCGGCGCCTTCTCGGCGTGCGCGAGGATCGCGTGGAGCATCTCGTCGTCGATCTGCCCTTCGAGCAGCTCGGAGGTCACGAGACCGTGCCGCTCGAAGTCCTCGGCGGTCTCGGCGTAGTCGAGGTCGTGCAACAACCCCGCGAGCCCCCAGCGTGCAACGTCCTCGCCAGGCAGATCAAGATGCCGCGCGATTGCCTCCATGATGAACTCGGCCGCGAGGCAGTGATTCACGAGGTTGCGATTGGGGATGCGCGCTTCGACGAGCGCGAAAGCGTCGTTCCGATCTAGCACCTGAGGGCTCCTCGTCCTCCGGCCCGCAGACAACGCGGGCGGCGGCGCGCCCCGCGGGGCTCGCCTCACCGATACATCACTCGCGCCTAATGGTAGCGGCGGCGTCAATGTCTAGCCGAAGACGACCTTCACGACGCCGGCGCCCTTGAAGGCCGCGAGGCGGGGCGCCTGCAGCTCAATCGAGCGCATCATCGCGACCGGTAACGTCCTGAAGGGATCGACCTTGAGCTCGAGCCTGCTGCCGCGTTTCTCGGCGCGCCACGCCGCCACCACTTCGCCCTCGGCGAGGATGGCCCCCGGGTTTCCGGCAGCACGCCAGAGCCTCTTGTGCCGCGCGGCATCCGGCACGATGACGCGGCGGTCGAGCGCGCCAAGATACGCGTCGTGCGGCGGCAGAAACCTCACTCCCGACGGAGCGGACACGTCCGGCAGCCGCTCGGCGTCTTCGGCGAGCATCACACCGTGGGCGCCCTCGACGCTCACGGCGACCGTCTCGGCAGCAACCAGGTCGAACGCTCTGCGGGCGTGTCCTTCCCCGACGCTCGCCCACTCGGCAAACGCCTTGGCGGACGAGGGCCCGTATGCACGCAGATAGCGTCGCGTCATCTCTCGGCGGGCCGCCTCGGGCTCGGTAGTCGGATACGCGCCGAGCCACTGGTCGGTCCTCACGAACGACGCTTCAGCGCCGTGCCGAGGCGCCAGAACGAACGTGCCGTTCAGACTCGCGGCGCGGGTGAGCATGGAGGTGAACGACGAGAGCGTGTCGGCGTCGAACCACTTCGAGAGGGCGACCGGCAGTGCGGGCGCGAGAGCGGCGCCCAGCTCGCGTTTCGTGAGCTCGCGTCCGTCGAGTACGTCCAACACGGCGTCGTTCACGATCGACACGAGTTCGGTCGCGCTCATGTTCACGGTTTCCAGGTGCGCCACGAAGCCCTGGATCGCCGCCTGCCACGACTCCTCGTCGTCAGGACGGAGGCCGAGCGTGAACACGCCCAGGTCGTCTGACGGCACCAGGTAGGGCGAACCCCGGCGCGACCACACGACGACGAGGCTGCGCTCACTCTCGAGCGCCCGCGCGAAGTCGGCGGGCTCGGCCGTGGGCACCCGGGCGGCAAGCGCAAGCGCAGCCGAGCCAGGCGGCGTGTCCTGAAGCCCGCACACCGCCGCGGCGGCCTCGAGCGAAAGCGCCGGGCACGAGTCGCTCAGGTGGTGGGCGGCGCACCGCAGCGCGCGGACGCGCTCCGGAAGCGCCTTGATCGGCGGCACGAAGCCCTGCCGGCCCGTCAGACCGACGCCGGCCGGGTCGCCTGCGCGGTTTCGATCCGCTCGGCGAGCCAGTCGGTCCACGACGAGACGCCTTCACCCTTCGTCGCCGAGATCGGGAAGATGGGCGCCTTGGGATTGAGCGAGCGAACGACCGAGGTGAACTCCGCCTCGTCGAAGTCGAAGACAGGCATGGTGTCGACCTTGTTCAGGATGACGGCCTCGGAGACCTGGAAGATGCCCGGGTACTTGTGCGGCTTGTCGTGCCCTTCGGGCACCGAGAGGATCATGACCTTCACGTTCTCACCGAGGTAGAAGTCGGTCGGGCACACGAGATTGCCCACGTTCTCGATGATGAGGAGGTCGAGCTCGGCGAGATCCAACGCGGCAATCGCGCGCTTGATCATGTCGCTCTCGAGGTGGCAGGCCCCGCCGGTGTTGATCTGCACCGCCGGAATGCCGTGGGACTTGACCTTCTCGGCGTCGACCTTGCTCGCGATATCGCCCTCGATGACGGCGATTCGATACCGGTCGCGCAGAGCAGCGATGGTCGCGAGGATGGTCGAGGTCTTGCCGGCGCCCGGAGAGGCCATCAGATCGAGCACGAACACGCCGTGCCGGTCGAACAGGGCGCGGTTCTCCGCGGCGAGTCGCTCGTTGCGATCGAGGATCGGCTTGCTGACGTCTATCTCCATGAACGGCTACTCCTGGCCATCGTCGGGTGCCGCCGAGGGCTCACGCGTAGCGGGTTCTCCCGCCGGTGTGGCGGCCTCGCGCGCGTCCTGGACCGCTGCATCGCCCTCGTCGTCGGTCTCGATACTGTCGATCATGAGTTCGCGTCCCTGCAGCAGCTCGACGCCGAACGAACCGCACTTCGGGCACACCATCTGGAAGCGGTCGTGATCGTATCCGGTGCCGCACTCGAGGCAACGCGAGCGCGCCGGCACGTTCGTGACAACGAGCCTCGCTCCCTCGGCGATCGTCCCCGGCGTCAGTGCCTCGAACGCGAACTGCAACGCGAAGTCGACGACCTCGGTGAGTTCGCCCACGCTGATGCGGATCTCGGTGATCCGCGTAGCCCCGGCCTGCTCGGCGGCGTCGAACGACGCTGCGAGAATACCCTGCGTGATGCCCATTTCGTGCACGTGGGTCTCCTGTGTGAAGAGAGGCGACGCCGCGCAGGCGTCAGTCGAGCGCGTCGGCTCCGTAGAGTGCCTTCTGCTGCGCGATCCGCCGGGCGAGCACGACACGCGCGAGCGCCATGCTGCCTTCGTAGAGCACGACAAGGGCACCGAAGAGCGCTCCCATCGTCACCGGCGACCAGTCGGGAGTGGCGATCGACGCGGTCAGCATGAGCGTGATGTAGGAGATGCGCCAGTTCTGGCGCAGCTTCTGGTAGGGAACGATGTTGAACACCACGAGGTAGAAGATCACGACCGGCAGCTCGAACGCGATGCCGAACCCCAGCATCAGGAGCGTCGCGCCCGAGAAGTAGAGCCTCGCGTCCGGAAGGACCTGAACGGTCTCCCACGCCTGGGACACCATCCAGCCGAACGCGGTGTTCAGGATGAATGAGTAGCAGAAGACGACGCCACCCGCGAAGAAGACCACGAGCGCGATGAACGTGGGCACGACGTACCTGCGCTCCTTCTGCTTCAGAGCGGGGAGGAAGAACGCCATGATCTGCCACAAGATGATGGGGCTGCCGATAACGATCGCCCCATAGAGCGCGACGGTGAACCGTAGCCCGAACGTGCCGAACGGGCCGAGGATGTTCATCGCCTTACCCTCAAGCTGTGGCAGGGAGATGATCGGCTTCATGATGAAGTCGTAGAGCTGTGGTGCGTAGAAGTAGAGAACCGACGAACCAATGAGCAACGTGGCCGCGATGACGATGAGTCGTCGCCTAAGCTCGGCGACGTGCCCGAGGAATGGCATGCGGGCTGGTTGGATAGGCATCGACGGTGAGGAGGCCGAACGGCTACTCCTCGTCCTCCTCTTCGTCATCGGCGTCATCGCCGTAGGAGACAGCAGCGGGCTGCTCGGTAACGATAGGTTCGATCGAGGGCGCGTCCTCGGACGTCTCGCTCGAATACAGCTCGGCACGCAGCAGGCTCTCGACATTGTCCTGGGCGCGCTTGAACTCCTTCATGAAGCGCCCGACCGTGCGAGCCATCTGAGGCAGCTTGTCCGGGCCGAAGATGATCAGCGCGAACACGACTATGAAGAAGAGCTCAGTCCCGCTTATTCCGAACACGCCTGCAGTCTCCTGTGAGTCCGCGAAGATACCGTCGAGTGCCTGCACTCTCGAGCAAGGGGCTTGCCGTCTGGTCGGATCAGATCACCGGCGGCGGGACGGCGAGCGCTAGAACTCGCCGGCTTCCTTGACGTCCGAGAAGATCGGGAACACCTTGTCGAGCCCCGTGATGCGAAAGATCTTAAGGATGCTGTCCTTCGTGCACACGAGGCGCACCGCACCCGAGCGCTCCTTGGCTCGGCGGAGCGCTCCGACGAGCACGCCGAGGCCAGAGCTGTCGATGAACGCGACTCCCTCCAAGTCGACGACGACGTCCACACAGCCGCCTTCTATGGCCTCCACCAACGCGTCCTTGAGCCTCGGCGCGGTGTAGACATCGATCTCGCCAAAGAGCGCCACAACACAGCTCGTGTCGTCTCGATCGACCTTGATATCGAGTTCCATCACGGGACTCCTCGCACCTTGGAAGGGACGAAGCGGATTGTACCCCGCGCTCGGTTCGGCTCCAAATAGTGAGAAATGGGTACCTACGTCCTGAGCCAATGGAAAGAAAGAGGGACGCCAATGGCGCTGACTATCGACCTGGAGCAGGAATCCAGGCTCTGGATGCTTTCGCTGAGCGGGGACCTCGACTACGGCGAGTGCTCAGCATTCCGAATGAACATCGACCGGATCCTCAAGTCGGTGCCGCCCGCCACGATCGTGGACCTGTCCGGCTTGCAGTATTTGGACAGCTCAGGGCTCGGGCTGCTCCTCGCGCTCTCGAAGGAGTACGGGGCCAAAGGCGGCAGGCTCGTGCTCGTCACAAACGAGACCGTGGACAACATCCTGTCGCTCACGCGCCTGAACGGCATCTTCTCGACGGCCAGCACGATGGACGAGGCGCTCGCAGTCCTCGGTGAGGAACGAGCGTCCGCCGAGAGCTGACGACGCCCGCGCGCACCACGCTGGTGACACCAACGAAGAACGCCCGCCATGCGGCGGGCGTTTCGGTCACATCAAACATGCGCGCAGAAGCTGCGGCGGCTCGTTGTGCTAGGGCGTCGTTGTCCCCGAAGGGGCGGCACCCGCGCTCCCCTTGAGGGCGCTCAGCTGCTGATTGATGTAGTCGACGCTCACGCGTTCGCCCTTCGGATCGAGCGCGAGAGCTTTCTGATACGCCGCAATGGCGGCGGTCTTGTTGCCCATGGCCCCATAGAAGATGCCAAGGTTGAACCACGCCGGAGAGAAGTCCGGCTGCGTCTTGGTCACGGTGGTCGCAAGCGCGACCGCCTTTGTGGTCTCGCCGGAGTAGAAGTAGGTCACCGAGAGATCGACCGACACGTTCGGATCGTTCGCCTTGAGCTGGCGCGCGCGCTCGTAGAACTGGCGCGCTGCGATCCACATCGGTTGATCGGTGCCGAGCAGCTTCTGGTCCTTGCTCGACTCCTGCATCACCTCGATCGCCCAGTCGAAGTAGGCGTTGCCCTGGCTCACAAGGATCGTGAAGCTCGTGGGGTCGCTTCGCAGCGCAGCATCGTTCGCAGCGACGGTCGACGTGTACTTCTGCGAGATCCGTGCGAGCACGTCACCCTGGGTCTGAGCGGTGTTCGTGTTCGTACCTGTGGAACCGAACAGGCCGAAGAGGGTCGGCACGAGGTAGCCCACCATCGCAATGGCGACGAATATGAGGACGATCTTCACGCCCAGCGACGTGCGCGACTTGTCGATTGCCACGGTTCCTCCTGTGTTCGAGCTACGCGCGCACGCCGAGCCAGCCGGCGCGCACCCGTGCGTCCTCGGCCAGGAAGCTCGGCCGGTCAGCTACTTGGTTTGGGTCGCTTCGCCCGACGCGGTGCCAGTTGCCGCGCCAGTTGCGCCACTGATGTTCGGGTGATTCGGCGGCAGCTGGCCGCTTTGGAGCTCCTCGGGCGAGAGCTGCGGAGCCTGGACCTGACCCGGCACGAGGGGAGCCGCACCCTGGTCGGTCGTCGTGCTCTTCGGGATGGCGTAGCCGACGATGACCCCGAGGAGCAGAGCTACGACGCCGATGAGCGCCGTGATCGTCCACGTCAGCTCGACGCCACCTGCGGGAGCCGATGCATTCTTGCCGCCCTTGGCGGGCGTGGTCTTGGATGACGCCGACGGCTTGGAGCCCTGTTTCGCTGCCGCTTTCGGGGCGGACTTGTCGGCGGGCTTCTCGTCCTCGTCGAAGAAGAAGTCCTGGTCGCTCACGAGATCCTCCTGAGATCACGGGGTGCATTCACACGTACGACGCAGCTCCCAGACGAACGGTTCTCGGCCGGAGCCGAGCGATTATAGCACGTGCCCCCGCAACAGCTTGCGCAGGCTGAACGAGGCCGGGAGTGTGGCGAGCAAGAAGCCAGCCAAGGCCGGAGTCATCACAGAAAGCTCACGACCGCAGTTTGAGCCGCATCTCCTCCGCGCGCGCGAGCAGGCGCTGAGCGTCGAGCGTCACGCAGTTCCCGCTGTCGTAGAGGACGTCGCCCGCGACCATCGTGAATAGCACGTTCTCCTGGTTCGCGGTGTGGATGATTGTGCTGTACGGATAGTGGGTGGGCACCTGATGCGAGTGCGAGAGGTCCACAGCGATGATGTCCGCCTGCTTGCCGGCATCGAGCGATCCGATGCGATCGTCCATCCGGAGCGCGCGCGCGGCATCGAGCGTCGCGAGTTTCACAAACTGCCGAGCGGGTAGCCACGTATCCTCTCCGAGGACCGCGCGCTGCAGCAGCAGCCCGACGCGCATCTCCTCGAACATGTCCATGCTGTTGCTCGCCGCCGGGGAGTCGGTCCCAATCCCCACCCGCATCCCGGCGTTGAGGAACTTGGTCAGCGGAGCCAGGCCCATCGCGAGCTTCGCGTTGCAGCGCGGGCAGTATGCGACGGCCACGTCGTGCGAAGCGAGCACCTCGATATCGGCATCGTCAACCTGCGTGAGATGGACGGCGAGCAGCTCAGGTACGTCGAACAGTCCCCACTGGAGCACGTAGCGGACCGGGCTGACGCCCGTGGGCAGCCACGCCGGGGCATGGCCCTCATACTCCTCGCGGAAATCGACCGCCAGCCTCGAGCTGCCATACTTCACGAACGCGTACTCCTCCTTGCTGCCGGCCAGGTGCATGGCGGCAGGTCGCCCCGACTCGTTCGCGTAGTCAGCTACCCTGCGGAAGAGCTCCGGATGGCAGCTGTACGGAGCGTGCGGCGCAATGCCGACGGTGAGCCTGTCGCCCTCTATGGACTGCCAGGACTCGATATCGTGGATCGCCTCGGCCATCACGCCGTCGATCGCAGGCTTCTCCATCGTCGAGACTTCGCGAAACACGAACGCTCGCAGACCCGCCACGGAGACGGCGCCCGCTGAAGCTCCCGAGCCGGTGATATCGGCGATCGTCGTGATGCCGGACTGCAGTGCTTCGAGCGCGCCGAGAAGCGCGCTGTCACGCCAGTCGGCGCGGTCGAACCGCTGCTCGAGCGCCATGAGCTGAAGCTTCCAGCGCGAATACGGGAGGTCGTCCACGAGCCCGCGCATCGCCGAGTACTCGAGGTGCGTATGAAGATCCACGAAGCCGGGCATGAGCGCCGCGAGCCCGAAGTCGCGCACCGGCTCTTCGGGGTACGCCTCGTGCAGCCGCTCGAACTCGCCCACCTCGACGATCTCGTCGCCACGAACGAGCACCGCACCATGCTCGATATGAACGGCGGACACGGGAATCACATAGCGGGCGGTCAGCAGCATGCAAGTCCTCCGACGGGCGGCGTGACGCCGCTAGTGTATCGCACGCCGTGGGCGCGGGGCGGGCGTCCCAGCGCAGTTCCGCAGGCGGCGAACTGCGCCGCCGAGGACTGTTTGAGCACGGGCGCCCCCGCCGCGCGCCCAAGGCGTGAACCCTACTTGACGGCGATGTGCAGAGCTACCACGCCTCCGGTGAGGTTCTTCCAACTGATGGCACGGAAGCCCGCGGCGCGGAGTTCGGCTGCGAGTGCCGCCTGCCGCGGGAACCTCCGAATCGAGTCGTTCAGGTACGAGAACGACGCGCGGTCGCCCGTGAGCAGGCCGCCGATCCCCGGAATCACAACGCGCAGATAGGCGTGGTACGTCCATCGCCACGGAGCAAAGGTCGGGCGCGAGAACTCGCAGATGACGTAGCGACCGCCGGGGCGAAGCACGCGACGCACCTCGGCGAAGTTCGCGGCGCGGTCCGGCAGATTGCGCACGCCGAACGCGACCGTCACCGCGTCGAACGATTCGTTTGGGAACGGAAGGGACTGGGCATCGGCGAGGGAGAAGGAGATGCGCGTCGCGCCCACGTTCCCGCCGGGCGCCTTCTTCTCGGCGACGGCAAGCATCTCGGGCACGAAATCGGTCGCGACCACCTCGGCGGGATGGCCCTGCCGTGCCAAAGCAAGCGCGAGATCACCGGTACCGGAGCACAGGTCCAGGACGCGGCTCTCGAGGCTCAACCGAGCGGCACGCACCGCAGAACGGCGCCAGGAGCGGTCGATGCCTAGGCTCGAGAGCGTGTTGAAGAGGTCGTAGCGGCTCGCGATACCCGCGAAGATGCCGCGCACGCGCTCGGTCGTCGCCTCCCCGGGAGCAGGTGGCGCCGGGTCGGACCGATCGGACATCAGGCCCCCGTCGTCTTGTACGCCGGACGGCGCGACTTGGTCTCCCTGCCGAAGAGGCGGGCGACGCTCTCGCGCACCCACAGGCCGATGACCGCGACCACATGCCGCCAGTTCGCCCGGTGCGGCCACGCGAGCTCGTTCTTCTGGCAGACCGTCGACTCCGAGAGCGCGCCGATCTCGGCCTTGAGATCGGCGAGTGCCTTGTCCCGTTGCGGAGCCGGTACCGTGCGTACGATAACGTCGATGCGTGCCATCGCCTGGCGGGCTTCGACGATGCGGCGCTCGGTGTCTTCGGCGACCTGAGGGGCGATGATGCCGGCCTTCGCCTTGATCCTATTGAGGCCGAGGCCGACTTCGTATTGAGTCTCGACAAGTTCGTCGGGGGTCACGAAGCTGCTCTCGTAGTTCATGATCGTCTTCCACGACGGCTCGAGTAGCAACTGGCGGTGCTCTTCGAGCGTCTTCGCCCGGAGCGTGTAGCCGTACTCCGACGGGTTGTCGAACACCATCGAGCCCGGGTCGAGGAACGGAGCCATTGGCGAGGAGAACGCAAGGAGCCGGGGGTCGTTGCCAATCCTCTCGTAGAGCGAGGCCACGTAGCTGGTCGTCTCGAGGATCGACGCCGCCGTCTGGCTCGGTATGCCGGTCATGAAGTACAGATCGAACCGCTTGCAGCCGTTGCCGAGCGCGGCCCGGATCGAGTCCTCGACCTGTTCCATGGAGTAGTGCGTCTTTCCGAAGGCCGCCCGCACGTCGTCGTCGTGCGTCTCGACGCTGATCTCGACCGAGTAGTCCTCGAGGTTCTCGTTCAGGAGCGCGTAGAACTCCTCGGCGGGCGGGCGGAAGAACTCGAAGCCGATCGGGTTGCGCATCTTGATGCGCTTGAGTCCCTGCACGAACTCGCGCGTGTAGTCGGGCCCGGCCTGCAAGAAATCGTTCAGGACGAAGATGGGTCCGGGTATATAGCGCTGGATATGCTCGATGTCGCGCACGAGGAGTTCTGGGTCGCGGAAGGCGATCTTCGTGCGCCCGAAGTGCGTTCGAAACGAATACGCGCTGCCGCCGCAGGTCACGCAGTTGTGCGTGCAGCCTCGAGACGTAAGGGAGGCGCACACGGGATACTGGAGCCAGTCCTTGAACGGGACGTTGCCCATCATGTCTCGGTCCCTGATGACCGAGCGCATACTGAAGGAGTAGTCGAGCGAGATAGAGTTCATGTCCGCCGGCACCCACTCCAGCGGGTTCACGACAAGAGAGCCGTCCGCGGTCTTCCACGTGACGTTCGGGATGTCCGCGACGCTTCCCTTGCCCTTGATCGCGTAGAGCAGCCGGGTGATCGGCTCCTCGGTCGAGTCACCGCGCACCACATAGTCGACGCAGGGGTAGCTTGCGAGTTCCTCGTGGAAGTAGGTCGAGGACAAACCGCCGAAGAGCACCGGTGTTCCGGGATGGTACTTCTTGACGATCTTGGCGACCTCGATAGACCCATGCGCGTGGGGCAGCCAGTGCAGGTCGATGCCGAACGCCACCGGGTCCATCTCGCGGATCGCCCGCTCGACGTCGAAGTCAGGCTTGTTGAGCATGAGCACGGCGAGGTTGACGATGCGCACCTTCAGGCCGTGGCGCTCCATGTACTCGGCCATCGTCGTGAAGCCGAGCGGGTACATCTCGAAGATCGGAGTCGAGGGCACCATGTCGGAAACGGGCCCGAACATGATCGAGCGCTCGCGGAAGTCGTAGACGCTTGGCGCGTGCAGGAGAACCAGGTCAACCTTCGCCATTCGAAGCCAGGCCCTTCGTGTCAGAATCCGCGCGCTGTGCGTGCTGGTGCCGGCAGTCTCCCAGAGGACGTGGCGGCAGTATAGCACCCGCCTATCCGCACAACGTGCCTGCTATCAGGTTTCGGGGAGACCCCCGCAAACCCTGCGCGGCGCTACGGCGTCGCAGGCGTCGAGGTCGAGGTCCCGATCAGGCTCTGGATGGCTTGGGCCACATCGGGAGGCGCCGTCCCGCCAGCTTGGGCGACCGCCTCGTCGAGCACCTTCTTCGCCTCGGCGGTCTTGCCCTGCTGCGCGTAGAGCGTCGCGAGAAGGACCGAGGCGTCCTGGAAGCGCGGATCCATCTTGATTGCGTACGCGAGCTGCTTGATTGCCTCATCGGTCTGGCCCGCTTGGCTCAGCGCCTGGGCGTACTGGTACCGGATCGCAGGGCCGAAGCGCTCGACGGCGATACCTCGCTTCGCGATCGAGATCGCCTTCTCAAAGTACGTCTTGTCGCCGAGGTACTGCCCGCCGAGGTTGTACAGGTTGGCCAGGAAGACGTAGTTGTCGTACTCCGCCGGGACGAAGGCGATGGTCGCGAGCATAGTGCGCTCCGCCTCCTGGTACTTCTGCCTGGCGATGTTCACGGTGCCTTGGGGGTCCTGCCCGGACTGTTGCTGCTGCAGGGCCTGCGTGAGCGCGTTGATCACCTGGTCCTGGTATGCCAGCCCGACCTCAGCGCGGTACATGTCGTTCGTCGGGTTGAGCCGCACGGCCTTGAGCGCGGATTCCACGCGCTCCTCGCTGCCGGGCTGCCCCAGCCGCGCCTGCAGATACGCGTGGTCGGCAGCGATGTAGACGCCGTTCAGGACAATGCCCACGACTGCGAGAACCACAACGACAACGGCCACGATCGTGCCCCACGACGGTGCCTTGACGTCGCGCGACGTGGCCGTAGGCGACAGCACGGCAGCCATGGAGACCCACAGCAGGAACGTCGAGCCGGTGACCGAGAGACCAAAGAACAGGTGGGCGATGTAGCCGGCGCATGCGGCCCAGAACCCGGCGAG
>CAYGYT010000024.1:21291-29833 GCA_964354215.1 uncultured Eubacteriales bacterium
GACCAAAGAACAGGTGGGCGATGTAGCCGGCGCATGCGGCCCAGAACCCGGCGAGCACGAGGCCGTCCATCGTGGGGCGCTTCGCGAATGTCGTTGGCGCAGAACGATAGGCAGCCCAGCCAAAGATCGCGTACATCAGCAGCAGGCCGAAGATGCCGATTCCCGCAGCCAGCTGGAGCGGATAGTCGTGCACGTTGTCGGCGACCGAGAGATACCCTGCCGCCGCGACGTACTCGACCGGTTTGTACGCCGGGAACACCAACCTGAAGGTATCCGCTCCGAACCCGAAGACCGGCCGGGCCTTGATCGCGTTGATCGCTGCCTGCCAGATCTGAAAGCGGGTCTCCGCGCTGCCCTCGGTGAACACAGCAATCGAGGCAACGCGCTTGGCGGCGTTCATGACCTCGTTCGGGTTTGAGAGACTCCGCACGACCACGCCGGCGCCGACGACACCCGTGAGTCCCACCGCCCCCCAGTCCACTGCGGTGAGCTTGACTTTCTGCCGTATGAACGCGATTGCGAGCACCACGAACACGACGATGCCGCCGATCCACGCGCCACGAGTGAAGGCGACGATCCAGCACACGACGGTCACGAGGAAGCCGCCCCAGTACACGGCACGCCACACCGGCTTCTCCTCGGACAGCGCGAGCACGAGCGCGATCGCGAGCGCGAACACCAGGAACCCACCGAGGAGGTCGGGGTTGCCGTACGTGGAGAACGCGCGGCGAGCCTCGAACGGGAGCTGACCCCACTTAATGGGGTCGATGGCCAGGTACTGCATCACGCCGTACGCACTAACGAGCGTGCCAGACCAGAAGAGCGACTTCGCGAGCGTGCGCAGGCGCTGCATGTTGTCGGCAAGCTGGAGCACCAAGAAATAGATGACGGCGTAGTTCAAGAAGGAGATGAGGCCCTCGAACCGCCGGTACTTGCCGAATATGGCCGTCGCGGGGTGGATCGACGTGAAGCTCGTGAGGAGCACCCAGCCGAGGAAACCGAGAATCAGCCAGTCGATCGGCGTTCGCCTGATCTTGCCGCCTTTGGTGAGCATCGCCCACGCCCACGCGCCCAGTGCGATGAGTGCGAAGAGGCGCTGGAAGAACACTTTCATGATGTCGAACTGGTCGTAGGTCAGCGGCGGCTGGTTCGGCCCGATGAGCCAGGAGAAGTTGCTGATCGCGAGCGGGACGACGAACACGACCGCGAGAAGGCTCCACCAAGCGATACGCATGGGAACACTGGAGAACGAGACGCCGCTGGCGGGCGCAGGCGCAACGGATGTCTTAGGCTTGGCAGCTTTCGCCACAGGAGCCTCCTTGGGTCAGGTCGTCACCGGCTGCCAGAAGACGCGTGTGGCTGGTGGCTGGAAGCAGGGAGTCGCGATTTTCAGCGCACCGTACCACGAACATGACAGCGAGCGCAGAAGGTCGGATCGTGGCACTCGAAACAGGCCTGCGCGCCCTCCTGGCGCACGACGATGTAGTGTTGCGGAATCCATGGCTGCTTGGGATCGCCCTGCTTGTGGTGGCACGAGTTACAGAACTCGAGGCCCTGAGCCGTGCCGGCGCTCTTCGCGTGACAATTCGCGCAGACGGCCGGCTTGGTCGCGCCGATCTTGCCGTGGTTCTTCTCGAAGTCCTTCGGGTGCGGCATGATCACGCCGTGGCAGTCCGTGCAGAACTTCTTCGAGTGACACATCGGACAGTACTCAGGGCGCGCCTCGGACAGCTTCCAGTGGCCGCTGGAGTCGCCGTACTTGTTGTAGAAGTTCGGTTTGTCGTGGTTGGCGGGCTTGAGCGGGAAGCCCGGGGGATGGCACAGCTTGCAATCTCCGGGAGCGCGGCCCCCTGGCTCCTGGCTGTGACACCGGAAGCAGCCCTCCATCAGCATGAAGTTCTCATGCTTCTGGTTGGGGGTGCCGTCCGGGTTCTTGAGCGTGAGTACGAAATCCTCGCGGTGAGCGACACGGTTATGGCACTGTGTGCAGTTCACCTTCTCCTTCTCGTGGACCTCGTGGTTGATGATGATGCCCAGGCTCGGCGTGACTACTCGATCCTCCATCGCGTGGCACTGCGTGCACTGCTCGGAGGGCATCTCCTTCGCGACCTCGCTCTCAGCATTGAGCGGCAGCTCAAACTGGTTCGTCGCGGTGAGATAGAGTTCGCCGAGGGCCTCAGCCTTGGCCATGATGAAGACGACGGGATTAGCATTCACCGGCTCGTGACAGGCCATGCAGGAGACCTTGTCGTGCGATGAGCGGTTGTACGCAATGATCGTGTCGTCCTGGACCTTGTGGCACACATTCGCGCAGAACCAATAGGTCGACGTCGCGCCGAGGGCCACGATCATCACGACGGCGAGCACGAGGACCCCGATGCCGGTCCATATGATGAAGCGCGGACGGCTCCGCGGCTCCCGGAACCCCCCGACCAGAAAGGCTCCCGCACTCGGCAGACCGCGTCGTGGCTGATCCGGCGGCGTTTCGCCGCTCGCTGGCGGGAGTACGACCGCGGGCTGTGTTACGTCAAGCGGAAGTTCCTGGTCGTACGGAGGGATGTAGACCGGCGGGGGTGTCTGCTTCTTTTTGAAGCCGAAGAGCCCACCCTGCCGAGGTGCCGCGGCGGGTTCGGGTGGCTCCGAAGCCTTCCTCGCGGCAGCAGCGGCAGCAGCGGCAGCAGCGGCAGCGGCAGCGGCGGCAGCCGCGGAGGCCTTGGGGGGTTCAGGTGCCGGCGCAGTCGGCTCCGCGGCCGGCTTCGGCTCCGCAGCCTTCGCGGGCTTGCGGGCCTTCTCCGCTTTCTTGGCGGCCTTCTCGGCTTCCTTCGCGGTCTTCTCGGCTTCTTTGGCCGCTTTGGCCTGCTCGCGCTTCTGCGCAGCCTCTTGCTGTCGGCTGGTGCGCTCGGCCTGTCTGCGCAGGTCTTCGAGTGGGTCTTTTGCCATGCCGGATTGCGCCTCACGTCACAGGAATGCCGCCAGACGGACGACCGGCATCAGTCTATCACGCACCGTGCCACCTACAGGTGCGTGCGCAAAGAACCACGAAACGTGCACACGTGCGGGCGTACGAGCAGGTGAGACCTCCTGGCCGAGGCGGCGTGAGAAGGCCCGATGGCCCTAGCGCGCCCGATGGCCCTAGCGCGCGCCCTTACCGGTGAGTACCACCCGCAGCGTCTCGAAGACGATCTGCAGGTCCATAAGCAGCGTCTGGTGGTACATGTAGATGAGGTCGTACTTGAGCTTGCGCTCGGGAGTGGTCGCGTACGAACCGTTGACCTGCGCCATTCCGGTGACGCCCGGCTTGACCTTGAACCGCTCACGGTACCCAGGGATCTCGGCCACGAACTGGTCCACGAAGAACTCGCGTTCCGGCCGGGGACCCACGAAGCTCATCTCGCCGACAACAATGTTCACCAGCTGCGGCAGCTCGTCGATCCGGAAAGTGCGAAGCACTCGGCCGACTCGTGTGATGCGCGGATCGTTGTCCGCCGCGAGCACCGGTCCGGTGAGCTTCTCGGCGTCGCGGACCATCGTGCGGAACTTTATGACCTTGAACGGCTTCAGGTTCTTGCCCACCCGCTCCTGCGTGAAGAAGACCGGCAGGCCCGAGGTGAGCACGATCGCTAGAGCAGCCAGCAGCAGGATCGGGCTCAAGACGGCGAGCAGCACGATGGCACCAACCGCATCGATGAGTCGCTTGGCGCCTGTGTACCAGCTCGGGGCCATGGGACGCGTCAGCATCATGAGCGGTATGTCACCCACGACTGTGTCGACACTGCCGATGAAGATCTCGTACAGCTCCGGGATCACGTCGACGCGAACGTCGGTCTCGTCCGAGATCGCGAGGTCCTCCACGAGCTCGCGGAGCGCGATGGGCGACGCGATGCAGATGCGATCGATGCCGCTATCGCGCACGATCTGCGTGATGCGCGACACGTCGCCGAGGAGCGGGAAGCCGCATGCTTCGGCGGGGCCGACGCCCGACGAGAGCGCCTCCACCGAGGGTGCAACGAGTCCGACGACCCGGTAGCCCCAGCTCGAGCGCTCGGCGAACTGCTGAGCGAGATCGCACGCGAGCGAGTCCGTGCCCACGATGAGGACGCGCTGTTCGGGCCATTCGATGGGCGTGAGCTTGAGCGCGAGGAGCCGCCAGCCCACGAGCGCGACGATCTGGAGCGCCCAGGCGATCACGATGACGAGGCGGGAGAACGAGAAGAACTTCGGGCCGGCGAAGAAGGCGATGGCCGTCGTGAGGATGGTGCCGAGGGTGACGGCGAGGAGCACCGCCCGGACGACCGACCATGTGTCTTCGGTGCGCTCCGGCTCGTAGAGTCCGTAGATGTAGCCGGCGGTGAGGTAGGCCACAGTGAGCAGCGGCCAGAGGGCAGCGTAGGCGGCGAAGTTGAACGACGGCAGCTCGCCGCCGAAGCGCAGGAAGAAGGCGCCCACGACCGCGGCGTTCACGAACAGCCCGTCGAGCGCTACGGATAGCGCGATGAAGCGGCTGCGACTCACGAGCGACCCCCCAGCAGCTCTTCATAGACGGCCACGGTCCGGTCGGCCATGCGCTCCACGGTGAACTCCCGCCGTGCGCGCTCTTCGGCCTGTGAGCCAAGGAGAGCACGGTAGTCCGGATCACCGGCGATCCGGGAGAGCGCAACGCCGAGGGCCTCGGCATCCCCCACAGGGACGACGAGTCCGGTCACTCCGTCCTGATTCACCCACGGGACAGCCGTCGGCAGATCCGTCGAGACGACAGGCGTGCCCGACGCGTGTGCCTCGAGCTGGACAAGGCCGTACGCCTCGGAGGGTGCCACACTCGGCAGGCAGAAGACAGCCGCCGCGCGATACCAGGCAGCCAGGTCCTCGTCGCTCACCCCGGGAATCCACGTCACCCTGTGGTTCACACCGTGGGCAACGGCGAGCTCGCGCAGTTCACCCTCAAGCGGCCCGCGCCCGATCATCACGAGATCCGCGTCGACATGCCGCATGGCCCGGACAAGCACATCGGCGCCCTTGTAGTAGATGAGCCGGCCAACGAACAGCACGATCGGCCGTTCGTGCGCGGCACGCAGCGTCTCGGCTCGCGCAACGTTCTCGGGAGTCGCATCGAACCGCTCGACCGGTATGCCGAAGGGCACGAACCGGCACTTGTCGGCCACTCGTGCGAGGAACGGCGAGTGTTCGACCATCGGTGGAGCCGATGCGATGATGAGGTCGACGCGGTCGAGGAAGCGCTCGAGCATCGGCCGGTACGCGGCGAGCATCCGCTTCTGCCTGACGATGTCACTGTGGTACGTGACGACGGTCGGCAGGCGCGTGGCCGCACGCATCCACGAGACTTCTCCCCACGGGTAGGGGAAGTGCAAGTGAAAGAGGTCGGCGTTCATGACGCGGGTGGCCTCGTGTCGGATCGCGCGGGTCATGCCCGGCGCAATGGGCGTGGACGAGTACGCGAGCAGCCGTCCAACCCTCTTGATCTCGACCCCGTCGATCATCTCGGTGAGGTCGTTCCGCCCCTCGTTCGCGACGAGCACACGGACTTCCATCCCTGGACGAAGCGCGAGAGCGGTGGCGAGGCGCTCGAGGCTGACCTCGATGCCGCCGAGGTGTGGTGGATAGTACTTGTTGATCATGGTCACACGCATGGCGTCTCCACGATCGCTCGAACGGTCCCCAGAAGGTCCACGCCGTCGAACGTGCGTGCCGAGATACCGGCCGAGGCTGCCGCCTCGAGGTCCTTGTCGCTGTCGCCCACCATCACGCTTCTCGAGATGTCGACACCCCACTCGCGCACGGCGCGCTCGAGCATGCCCGGCGCGGGTTTCCGGCAGTCGCACGCGACGAGGTACGGTCCCCGCCCGCGGACCGGGTGGTGCGGGCAGTAGTAGGTGGCGTCGATATGCGCCCCGACGTCGGCGAGTTCCGCGTCGATCCAGCGCGTGAACGCTGCGAACTCCTCTTCCGTGTACAGACCACGGCCAATCCCCGCCTGGTTCGTCACGACGATGACGAGCCAGCCGGCGTCGTTCGCAAGCTTCACAGCCTCACGCGCGCCCGGGAGCCAGCGGAACTCGTCGGGTGTGTGAACGTATCCCAGATCCTCGTTGAGCACCCCGTCGCGGTCGAGGAAGAGTGCGGGCTTGTAGCGCCACCTTCCCACGTCCGCCTCGGCCCGCTCCAGCTCCGCGGGGACGCCGATATCGACGAAGAACCCGGCGTACTCCCGGCCCAGCAGGGCGCCCTCGGCGATGAAGTGCGGGAACACGTCCGTCTCCAGCGAGGAGGGTCCCTCCGGCACAGCCAAGAGCGCCGAGCGGCGAAGCGCGTAGACACCGCCGTTCACGAGTCCCTCGCCCACGCCGGACTTCTCGGCGAGGCGCTCGATGCGCTCGCCATTGAGCGTGACACTGCCGAACCGCGCTGCGTCTTCAACGCGCCGCAGCGCCATCGCGGCCTCCGCTGTGGGATCAGAGCGAAGCAGAAGCCCGAGGTCAAGGTAGTTCACATCGAAGAGCGTGTCGCCGTTGAGTACGAGGAAGACGTCGTCGCGAAGCTCGGATGCAGCGAGCGCGAGTGCTCCGCCGGTCCCCGCGGGCTCCTCCTCCACGACGTGCACGACCTCGAGACCGAGGCGCGGCCCGTCAGCGAGAATAGACGTGACCTTCTCGCCGAGGTACCCCGAGGAAACGCAGGCCCGTTTCACCCCGTGACGTGCGAGATTCCACAAGACGTGCTCGATGAAGGGAACTCCCGCCACATCGAGCATCGGTTTGGGAACGTGGTCCGTCAGGCTTCCGAGTCGCGTGCCACGTCCTCCAGCCAGGATCACGGCCTCTCGGAGCACAACGCCTCCTCGACGAGTCCGCAGAGCACGTGCGCGAGCGTGATGTGTCCCTCTTGGATGCGCGGCGTGCTCGCCACCGGCACGGTGAGACACACGTCGCACGCAGCCGCGAGTGGGCCGCCATCACCGCCGGACATGCCAATGACGATCAGACCCGCGGCCCTGGCCGCTTCCGCGGCCCGAAGCACGTTGGGGCTCTCGCCGCTCGTCGAGATCGCGAGCAGCACGTCTCCCGGCCGGCCGTACGCGCGAACCTGCCGCGCGAACACCTCATCGCATCCGTAGTCGTTGCTGATCGCAGTGAGCGCCGAGGTGTTCGTGGTGAGCGCGATCGCCGGCCACGGCTGGCGTTCCTTGAGGTAGCGCCCCACGAACTCGGCAGCGATGTGCTGTGCGTCGGCGGCAGATCCGCCGTTGCCGCAAACGAGCAGCGTGCCACCGGCACGCATCGCCTCCGTGAGCATGTCGGCGGCGCGAGCAAGCTGACCCGCGAGCGCGTCGAGCGCGCTCGCCATCTCGCGATGCTCGGCGAACTCGGCAAGGATCCGGGACTCGACCAAGTCAGACTCGTCTAGACGCTCCACGCCTGCACCCCCTCGTGGACGAAGCTGAACGTCACGAGCTCGGCCGCATGCGCGCGGAGCGCCTCTTGGACCGCGAAACGGCGCGTGGGCTCGCACAGGAAGAACATGAACCCGCCGCCACCGGCGCCGCTTATCTTGCCGCCAAGGGCACCGGCGTCGCGCACCGCCTGATAGAGCGCGTCGATGCGATCGGTCGTGATGCCGTCCGCCATGCCCTTCTTGGCCTGCCACGCGTCGTGCATAAGCGCGCCGAAGTCCTGGAGCTGACCGCGCAGCAGCGCGTCCTTCATTTCGTAGGCAAGCGCTTTGAGCCGGTCCATCGCTGCGACCGCGGACCCGCCTTTCAGGTAGTTCTCGACCTGGCGGTCGATGATGTGCGACGAGAAGTGCTGCCCGCCAACGTAGGCGAACACGAGGCTGTACTCCAGTTCGAACAGCACGTTCGGGCGTAGCCGCAGCGCGTTCACGATCGCCTTGCCGTCACCGTACTCGATGAAGTTGAAGCCGCCGAACGTCGCTGCGTACTGGTCCTGACGTCCACCCTTGATGCCGACGTCCTCGCGTTCGATCTTGTAGGCGAGCTCGGCCATGGCGTAGCTGTCGAGAGGACGGTGCAGGTGCTCGCAGAGAGCAGCAATGAGAGCGATGCATATCGCCGAGGACGAGCCAAGACCCGAGCCGGGAGGGGCGTCGTTGTGCAGGTAGATCGTGAGTCCTCCGGTGAGATCGCCCGACCTGCGGAAGTGGTCGAGCACGCCCTTGGCGAGATCGAGCTGGCCGTCAAACACGAACTCATCGTCGAGTGAATACGAGAGTCCCACGTCGTAGTCGAGGCTCCGGATCTCGAGCCGGTCGCCTCCGGGCACCAACGTCGCGTAGGCGTAGCGGTTGATGGTGGTGTTGAGCACGGCCCCGCCTCGCTCGTCGCAGTACGGCGAGACATCGGTTCCGCCCCCGCCGAAGCTGATGCGCAGCGGCGCGCGCGCGCGAGTGAGCATCCTCTACCCCTTCGGGCCGAGTACGATGTCGCGGCCGGCGGCGAGCAGGTCGTCGACGACGCCCATCGACGACGCCTCCGCGTAGACACGCACGAGCGGCTCGGTCCCGGACGGAC
>CAYGYT010000025.1:0-29364 GCA_964354215.1 uncultured Eubacteriales bacterium
CTCGACGAGCTGGGTCATGTTCGGTCAACCTCCCGTGATCGAGCTCCACTCGGCATACGTGGAAGCCCTCCTAGACGCATTGTGCCCATGTCGCCTCCTGGTTGACCGCGTTGGATGAATGTTAGGAGACGCGCGAAGAATGCAAAACAGGCCAGACACGTTTGCCATGTCTGACCTGCATTGACTTTGATCGCGGGGCAGGATTCGAACCTGCGCCCTTCGGTTATGAGTTTGAAATACTCCTCGGAGGCACCGCTGTGATGTTAGGTCTGAGCTGCTGCTTCACTCGCTGGTAGGCTTGGCCGATTTGCGTGGTGCCTAAGCCTGGTTTCACGCTGCCCGATCTCAACGGCAACCCGGTCAGCCTGTCGGACTTCCGCAGCCGGAAGAATGTGAGGGTACTACCAGGCCGACTCCTTCGCACGCGTGCTCACCTCAGGCCTCGCTCTCACGTTCCCCAGCCGCAGCGACCGCCGACTCAAGCGAATCAAAGCTCTCGGCCGAGGGTACGCCTTCAGCACGCCACAAGATGGTCCCGCCGCAGTCAACCAAGAAGAGCTGAACCGTGTCGAGCGTGTCAATCGCGAGGTCCTCGGCCAGGGCATGCAGGTCGGTGTAGACCGTCAGCGTGTGACGGCGCGTATCCGGATCGGGTATGCCGGCACGCATGCCGCCGTCGATGCCGCCACGAAAGAGCCGGTAGCCAGATGAGAGGCTGGGCACTTCCCAGACCTCGGTGCCAGGATGGCGAAGCGCCAGGGCCTCAAGATCGGGCTTCCAACGCTCGACTAGTGACTGATGCCATTGCTGGAACGCAAGGATGACGACGTGCGGACCCCCCGGAAGGCCATCCGGGATCACGTGCTCCGTGCCTTCAAGGTCACGGACCTTCAGAGCTGGGAACTGCATCGCGTCTCTCCTCTCTGCTAGTGACCACGGAGATCATCCGGCACTGGGCCCGAGTGTCACCCAGCGCCCGGTTCGGTCTCGGCTGCCTGCGGCGGGGCCGAGAACGCCGTTCCTCGCTTCGCAAACTTGTTCCACGCGAACGGAACCAGCCCCAAGCACATGATTCCCGCCAAGAGCCCAGGCGCCCACGTGCCTAGACCGCCAATGATGGCGCCGCCGATAATCGGCGCAGCGATCGACCCGACGTTTTGAACCGCCGACGACAGCCCAAATGCGCCGCCGACTTCCGTGGGGCCCACCGTCTTGGAAAGCACGCTCTGGCTCACAGTGTTCTGGATGGAGATCGCGAAGCACAACGGCGTGAGTACCACGAGCAGCACGGGGACGTTCGGCGACACGCCCCATCCAAAGAAGAACACGCCAGCGACACCCAGCGTCACGACCAGGAGCAGCCCCTCGGAGAAACGGCGGGTGAGTGGTCCGATGAGCGCGAGCTGGACGATGACCGAGAGGATGCCGACATAGGCCAGCAGCAACCCGATTGCCTGCGGGCCGAGGCCGAGGTGCTTGAGCGCCCACAGCGAGAACATCGTCTGGAAGGTCGCGAAGGCGAAGCCGAAGAAGAACCTCAGTTCGAGGGCATCCCCGAAGAGCGGTCTGCGCAGCGCTTCGAGAAGGCGCTTGGCAGTGACGCCGCCGCGCGGCGACGCCGCAAGCTCGGCTTTGCGCTCGGCGGACAGGGACTCCGGAAGAAGGAACACGACGAGCAGGACGTTGAGCGTGGCCACTGCGGCGGCAACGTACGCCGGCACCCCGTAGCCCCATTGGGAGAGCAGCCCGCCCAGCGCGGGACCGATGATGAAGCCGAGCCCGAACGCCGCGCCCGTCAGTCCGAGTCCGCGTGCACGGTCTTTCGCAGTGGTGACGTCGGTGATGTAGCTCTGTGCCACTGTGAAGTTGCCTCCGGTCAGCCCGTCGAACATGCGGCCGGCGAACAGCATCCACAACGCCGAGGCCGAGCCCAGTATCAGGAAGCTCACGGCGGTTCCGGCGATCGAGACCATGAGGATCGGACGTCGGCCGAAACGGTCGGACAGCCTGCCCAGAATCGGGCTGCCGATGATCTGCGCTGCTGAGTACGAGGCCGTGAGCAGGCCTATCAGGAACGCCGAAGCGCCGAAGCGCGTCGCGTAGTAGGGCAGCAAGGGAAGTATGAGGCCGAAGCCGAGCACGTCGACGAAGACGATGGCGAAGATGGTGGCCAGGCGGCGTTTGTCCATTGTGGACAGTGTAGGCGATGCGCACGGATGTGAAGCTGACCGCGAACTGTGCTGCCCAAGAAGTCGCCCGAAGGTGCATGACTTCTTGTGAATCATTCGTGAAGTAGCCCGAAAGTTGGGTGAGACGCAGACAGGCCAGACACCATTCTCGGTATCTGGCCTGAGGATTCTTTGGTCGCGGGGGCAGGATTTGAACCTGCGACCTTCGGGTTATGAGCCCGACGAGCTACCAGACTGCTCCACCCCGCAGTATTCGACTGGCGCCGTGGCGCGGGAACGTATGATAGTACGCTCCCAAAGCGAATGCAACGCCAGAAGCGACGCCCATCTTTGAAGCTACTGTGTTCGGAGTCACATCGGCATCAGGTTTGCACTCTAGTCCAGCACGGAATCAACACATGAATCCGACGTTAGAATGAGCACCCAAGCTGGGGACTGATGCTAGAGTAAGAGTCTGTTTCGGTACCTTCCGGATGCTGGGGGCACATGCATCCGGCTGGGGGCGCCGGCGACTTGCACGGAAAGGTAGTGAATGACGGTCCGGAGCCGAATCGCAGAACTGGCACGATACTCCATGGCGTTCGCTCTCGTGGCGGCGCTGGTGTTCGTCGTGCCGGCGTACGGCATTGGCACGAGCGACTCCGCACAAGGTACGCCTGCCCCAGCCGTCGAGACGCCGGCGCAGCCGCCTGCCGACGACTCCACCGACACGAAGGCGAGTGTAGCGCCGCCCCTTGTCATCGTTCCCGGTTCCTCGACTCTGTCCCGCCCGGCACCGGAACCCTCGGTGATCGGCGATCCGGGAGTCGACCCGAACACGCAGCGGTTTCGCGCACAGCTCGCTCAGCGTCAAGCCCAGCTCGACGCGTTCATCGCTCAGCTCGATGAACTCGACCGCGAGCTCTCGATCGCATCGGAGTCATACAACGAGGCAGCCGACCGGCTGGGCTCGATGAACAAGCAAGTCCACACGGCGGAGCTTGACCTCGCGAGCGCAAACGAATCGTACGACGTGGTGAGCGGGATCATGGACAACCAGCTCGGCACGATGTACCGCTCCGGCACCTACGCTTCGGTCGAGATCCTGCTCGACGCAAAGTCCCTTGGCGACTTCCTCTCGCGCCTCAAGTTCTTGAACACCGTGGGCACGGACACCGCCGAAGTCCTCAAGGAGTACAGCGAGCGTCAGGCCGAGCTCGAGCAGCAGGTGTTCAAGCTCAGGAACGCCAAGCGCCTGGCTGAGTCCCTCGAGTTCGAACTCAAGGCGCGCAAGATCGAAGTGCAGCTTCGCATCGTCGAGCGCCAGCAGCTGTTTGCGGCGACCCAGTCCGACCTGCTGAGCTTCCTCAGTATCGAGGCAACCCGCCGACAGCAAGAAGAGGCGGCTCTGCTCAAGGAGATTCTAGCCGGCGTATCCAAGGCAGGTGTCCGGGTCGAGCCGGGCTCCCCCGTCGAGACCGTGCTCGCCTACCACGGCGTGCCGTATCTCTGGGGCGGCGCAACCCCGGCGGGCTTCGACTGCTCAGGCCTCGTCCTGTACGTCATGCGCCAGCACGGCGTCGAGCTGCCGCACTACTCCGGCAGCCAGTTTCTTCTCGGCGAGAAGATCTCTCCTGTTGAGCTGCAGCCGGGCGATGTCGTGTTCTTCGGCTCGCCGATTCACCACGTCGGCATGTACATAGGCGGAGGCTACTTCGCGCATGCGCCGCGCACAGGCGACTACGTGAAGATCTCGCTACTCGCCGACCGCTCGGACTACGCGGGCGCGCGTCGCTACGCATGGCAGAGGCGGCTGCTGTCCATCCAGACCGCGATCACATCTCCCGCCGCAGCGCTCACATCCGTCGAGTAGCGCGAGCAACACAGCGATGAGGGGGGTCATCGAGGCCGCGCTTGAGAGCGCACGCTTGGCCGGGGCATCCTACGCCGACGCGCGTCTCGTAGACACCCAGCACGAGGAGCTGTCCGTGGCGTCCGGGCGCCTCGAGGGCGTCGTGTCCAGCTCGTCACTCGGAATCGGCGTGCGCGTGATCGCCGAAGGCCACTGGGGCTTCGCCGCTACCCGCGACGTCAGCGATGACGCCGGCGCACGCGTCGCGAAGCAAGCGGTCGCAATCGCCCGTGCTTCGGCATTGGTGCCGAGCGCCCCGGTGGTTCTGGCAGACCTCGCGCCCGTGCAGGACTCATGGCGCGGTCCGGGCGAGATCGATCCGTTCAGCGTGAGCGTCGAAGACAAGCTCGAGGTGCTGCTCGCTGCCGACGAGGCGATGCGTCAGGCGAGCGGCTCGGTGAATCTCACCAAGGCTGAACTTGGCTTCTACAAGGTGCGCAAGGTGTTCGGCTCAAGCCTCGGTTCCTACATCGACCAGGAATGGATCGAGTCGGGTGCCGGCATCACCGCGTACGCGCTTGGCGATGGCGAAGTCGTTCCCCGCTCATACCCGAACTCGCACGGCGGCGCCTGGATGCAGGCCGGCTGGGAGTTCGTGCTGGCACTCGATCTGCCCGGCAACGCGTCACGCATCGCCGAAGAGGCCTCCGCGCTTCTCTCGGCACCGGACGTGGAGGCGGGCGAGGTCGACCTCATCATCGATGGCAGCCAGTTGGCGCTTCAGGTCCACGAGTCGATCGGCCACCCCGCCGAGCTCGATCGGGTGCTCGGCGACGAGGCTGCATTCGCGGGAACGTCGTTCCTCGATCTCGGCGATGTCGGGTCGTTGCGGTACGGCTCCGAACTCGTCACGGTCACCGCGGACGCAACTCTCCCCGGGTCGCTCGGCTCCTTCGGCTACGACGACGAAGGGGTGCCAGCGCAGCGCAGCCACATCATCAGAGACGGCCGATTCGAGGGCTTCATGACGTCGCGCGAATCGGCGGCGGTCCTCGGCCAGCGCTCGAACGGCTGCATGCGCGCCGACGGCTGGAACCGGATACCGCTCATCCGCATGACAACGGTCTCGCTCGAACCAGGCACGTGGTCCCTGCCGGATCTCATCGCCGACACCGAGAACGGCCTCTACGTCGAGACCAACAACTCGTGGTCGATCGACGACAAGCGGCTGAACTTCCAGTTCGCATGCGAGATTGGCTGGAAGATCGAGCACGGCGAGCTTACGAGCATCTTGAAGAACCCCAACTACACCGGCATCACGCCGCGATTCTGGAACTCCTGCGATGCGGTGTGTTCCGAGGACTACTGGCGACTGTGGGGCCTTCCAAACTGCGGCAAGGGTGAGCCGATGCAGACGGCGCACGTGGCGCATGGCGCAGCACCCGCACGCTTTCGCCGTGTGCAGGTGGGAGTCGGCCGATGATGACCACAGCGGAAGCCCTCGCGCTCGCACGCCGCGCGGTGGAGTTGGCCTCCGCGGATGAGGCCGAGGCGCTGGTCGTCGACGAGACGCTCGCACTCACGCGCTTCGCGGGGAACCACATCCATCAGAATGTCGCCGAGGAAGACGCGCTCGTCTCGGTTCGCGCCGTGCTGGGGACGCGTATCGGGGTGGCATCGACGAACCGAACAGACGACGAGGCGCTCCGTGCGGTCTGCGACGCAGCGGTGTTGGCCGCCTCGCAGACTCCCGAGGATCTCAAGTTCCCCGGCCTTCCGGGGCCGGAGCCCGTCGACGAGCCGGCCGATCGTTTCTACGTCACGACCGCTGAGTTCGACGCCGTGGCGCGTTCGCAGGCGGCCGCCTCTATCATCGGGCAGTCGTCATCGAGGGGTCTCACGGCAGCGGGCACGATAGCCACGTCGCTCCGTACGACGGCGGTCGCGAACTCCAAAGGCGTTGCCGCGAGCATGCCCACGAGCAGCGCGCGGGCGACCGTACTCTCGATGGGCGAGGACACAGGCACCGGTTGGGCGTCGTGGACGGACAAGGATGCAAGCCTGCTCGCAGCTGCAGCCCTTGGCGATGAGGCCGCAAACCTCGCACAGCGTTCGGCGAACCCCGCCGACCTCGAGCCCGGCGAGTATGCGGTCGTTCTCGGCCCGGAGGCCGTGAGCGACATCTTGCAGTTCCTCGCGTATACAGGCTTCTCAGCCAAAGCGTACGAGGAAGGCCGCTCGTTCATGAGCGGCAACCTCGAGAACGCGGTCGGCTCAGAGCTCGTCACGATAGTCGACGACGCGCTCGCGCCCCACGCGCTCGGCCTCACCTTCGACTTCGAAGGCGCGCCAAAGCGCCGCGTGCCGCTCATCGAGTACGGCGTGGCGCTTCGTCCCGTAACCGACTCGTACTGGGCCTCGCGAGGCGGCTGGCCGAACTCGGGGCACGCGCTTCCCGCGCCGAACTCGCTCGGCCCCTACCCGCTGAACCTCGAGATGGAGCCGGGCGAAGCGACCCTCGACGAGCTCATCGGCTCGATCGAGCGCGGGGTGTACGTGACGCGATTTCACTACGTGAACGTCGAAGACCCCATGACGGTCCTGCTCACGGGCATGACGCGCGACGGCACGTTCATGATCGAGAACGGCAAGCTCACCCAGCCGCTCAAGAACCAGCGCTTCACGCAAGGGGCACTCGACGCGCTGTGGTGGACGAGCGGCGTGAGCGCCGACCGCCGGTTCGTGGGCGAAGAGACCGCGGCTCTCGTGCCCGCGATCAAGGTCGACAAGTTCTCCTTCACCGGGCAGACCACGTAGCGGGCCACATAGAGGACCACGTGGCGGGCCATAGGCCACGTAGCGGGCCGCGCAAAGAAGGACCCCGACGCTCTCCTCTCGTCGGGGTCCTTCGTGTGGAAACGGCTCCCGCGCGGGAGGGGCCCCACGCGCAGCGAGCACGTTTCCTGGGTCAGGAGTCTCGTGATCCCGACTGCCCGTGGTATCGGGCCAGCGCCCCGGCGACTTTAGCGGCGCAACGCTCGCTCGCCGCGGGGCGGAGGCTGGAGGTCGCTGGGCGCGCCCCTACTCGGCGTCGCGCTCGCTTTGCGCCTCGATGAGATCTTTTACCTTCATGAGTCGCGTCAGATCGGAGCGCTCGCTCTCGTCGAGCTTCATCCGGATGTAGCGGATCGTCTCAGTGAGCTGCGGCATCAGCACGTACTCGAGCGCGTTCACGCGACGGCGGGTGCGCTCGATCTCGGCGGCCAGGAGCTCGATCGCCTTCTCGCGCTCGGCGAGTTCGATCATGTCGGGGGCCACATCGGCGAGCCCGAGCAGCGCCTCATCGAGCACGACCGGCGTGGTGGCGAGCGAATAGCCCTCCGGCGTGGGCAGCTCTGCCACGTCGAGCACGGGTACGTGCACGCTCATCACGTTGCGCTCCTCGGCGGTGACGAGCTCGGCGGGCGCCCCGGCGAGGAGCGCCTGGGCGATGACCGCACTGCCTGCCTCGGCACGCGCGATCGCGAACAAGCCGTACGCCGCACAGAGCTTACGCTCGACCGCGGCGCGCAACCGTCGGTTCTCGGCGATCCTCGCCATGAACTCCTTGAGCAGCTCGTCGAGCTTGTCTTTGAGCAGCTTGTGGCCGCGCCGCGCCACATCGGCACGACGCCGGAGCTTGAGCAGCTCCATCCGGTTGGGGTTGACGCGCAGTGGAGGCATGTCAGCTCACTTGAAGACGATCCAGAGGGAGAACGCAATGACGCCGATGACCGCCACAAGGTTCACGATGCGCAGCCACTTCGCAGCCGGAGTTGGCTCGATGCCAAGCCGCTTCATCGTGCGGTTCGAGAAGACCTCGATGGCGACGAGGGCGACGACCAGGGCGAGCAGGATCAGGCCCCAGACGGGCTTCACGGCTCCACCAGCTCGTCGGTCGAGTTCTCCTCGGGCTCGTCGGAGGATTCCTCGGGGAGCTCGCCGGAGCCCCTCGGTGAGGACTCGGGCACGTCTGCGGGGGGCGCTTCAGGCCACGGATCCTCGGCATCAGCGGGCGCCACTGGCTCCGGGTACTCGGCCTCCGCCTCAGCGGGCTCCACTGGTTCCGGGTTCTCGGCCTCAGCCTCAGCGGGCGCCTCAGGCGGCGCCTCGGGCGGCGGCGCGCCCGCTCCGTCCGCGCCCAGGTACTTCTCGATGTACTCGTCCTTGATGCGCTTGAGTTCGGTTCGCGGAAGGTTCGCGACCAGTTCCCAGCCCAGCGACAGCGTGTCTGAGATGCTGCGGTCCTCTCGGCGGCCTTGGGCGATGAAGCCGGCCTCGAACGCGTCCGCGAAGGCCACGTACGCCTTGTCGGTATCCGAAAGCGCAGCTTCGCCGAGGATGACCGCGAGCTCCTTTGCCTGGATGCCGCGGGCATAGGCGCCGAAGAGCTGGTTCGACAGGTCCGCGTGGTCCTCGCGCGTCTTGCCCGGGCCAATACCTTTCTGCTTGAGGCGCGAGAGCGAGGGCAGCACAGCGACGGGCGGGTAGATGCCGCGCCGGTGGAGGCTGCGATCGAGGATGATCTGGCCCTCAGTGATGTAGCCCGTGAGGTCCGGGATGGGGTGCGTCTTGTCGTCCTCCGGCATGGAGAGGATCGGGATCTGCGTGATCGAGCCCTTCTTGCCCTTGATGCGGCCCGCGCGTTCGTACAGCGACGCAAGGTCGGTGTAGAGATAGCCGGGATAGCCGCGGCGACCGGGCACTTCCTTCCGGGCAGCCGAAACCTCCCGGAGCGCCTCGCAGTAGTACGTCATGTCGGTGATGATGACGAGCACGTGCATGTCGCACTCGAACGCGAGGTACTCGGCAGCGGTAAGCGCCATCCGCGGTGTGGCAATGCGCTCGACCGCGGGGTCGTCGGCGAGGTTGAGGAAGAGCACCGCCCGCTCGATGGCCGCAGTGGTGCGAAACTCAGTCATGAAGAAGTCGGCGTCCTCGAACGTGATGCCCATCGCCGCGAACACGACCGCGAACTCGCCCTCGAGCTTGCCGCCGGCCTTGCCTGGGTCGTCGCTTCTCGCGAGAACGCCGGACTGACGGGCGATCTGCGCCGCAAGTTCGTTGTGCGGTAGACCCGAGCCCGAGAAGATCGGCAGCTTCTGGCCGCGTACGAGCGGGTTCAGTCCGTCGATGGAGCTGATGCCGGTCTGAATGAAGTCGTCGGGGAAGTCGCGCGCTGTCGGGTTGATGGGGCTGCCGTGGATCGAGACGCGCTTGTCCGGCATGATCTCCGGCCCGCCGTCCCGCGGTCTGCCGAGTCCGTCGAACACGCGTCCGAGCATGTCACGCGATACGCCAAGCTCGAGCGACCTGCCGAGGAAGCGCACCTTGGTTTGGGTCGGATTGGAGCCGCGCGTTCCCTGAAACGCTTGGACTAGCGCGACATCGCCGTCGATCTCGAGCACGTTGCCGAGAGAGTGGACCCCGTTGGGGAACTCGAGCTCGACGAGTTCGCCGTAGGTGACGCCCGCAACGTTCTCGACCAGGAGCAGCGGTCCGACGATGTCGCGCGTTGTCATGTACTCGCGGGCCATGCTAGGCGCTCACCTCCACGGGAGCTGCGCCTGGAGCAGGCGCGCGGGTGCGGTTCGCAACGAGCTGCGTCTCGATCGCATCGGCGATCGTAGCGAACTCGCCGAGATGATCCTCGGTAAGGTACTTCGCGCGTGCGATGCGCTCGCGAACAGGCGACTCGAAGATCGCCTTGAGCGCGGCGCCCTTCGCATGTGCCGCGAGCGCAGTCGTGTGGAAGAGCAGGATCGTCTTCAGGAGCAGGTCCTGCTTCTCGAGCGACGTGAACTGGTCGTCGTCGCGAAACGCGTTCTGCTGCAGGAAGTCCTCGCGGATCGACTTCGCCGTCTCCATGAGGATCTGCTCCTCGGCGGAGAGTGCTTCGATGCCCACCAGTCGGACGATCTCGGCGAGCTCACTCTCGCGTTGCAGGATGGCCATGCACTGGTCGCGCCTGGCGCGGTACTCCTCAGAGACGTGCTCGGTCCAGTACGACTCGACCTTGTCGAGGTAGAGCGAGTAGCTCGTGAGCCAGTCGATGGCCGGGAAGTGCCTCTGGTAGGCGAGCTGGTCTTGGAGTGCCCAGAACACCTTCACGACGCGGAGCGTGTTCTGGACGACGGGCTCGGAGAGGTCGCCGCCCGGAGGCGAGACCGAGCCGACGACCGAGACAGAGCCCTCACGCGAGCCGCGGAGCGCGGCGACGTGGGCGGCTCTCGCTGCCGCCGCCGCTTGCGCCCGCTCGCGCTCCTGGGCTTCGAACAGCGTGGGCTCGTCGGGCAGCGAAGGCGACGTGCTGCCGGCGGCGGGAGCAGCAGCAGCGGCGGTGCCCGTCGCGGCGCCACTCGAGGCACGGGCCGAGCCGCCGAGACCAAGGCACTCGACCTTGCCGGCCCGCTCGTAGAACGCGGCGAGCCTCGTGCCGAGGTATGCGGGAAAGCCTTCCTCGCCCGGCATCTCCTCGAGACGCCCCGAGATCTCGCGCATGGCTTCGGCCCAGCGGCTCGTCGAGTCCGCTTGGAGCACGACCTCGTAGCCCATGTCGCGGAAGTACTCGGCCATCGTGATGCCGGTGTACACGCTCGCCTCGCGCGCCGCGACCGGCATGTTCGACGTGTTCGCGACGAGCACGGTGCGCTTCATGAGCGGCTCGCCCGAGTACGGGTCGACGAGCTCGGGGAACTCCATGAGCACATCGGTCATCTCGTTGCCGCGTTCGCCGCAGCCGATGAAGACGACCACCTGCGCGTTCGACCACTTCGCGATCTGGTGCTGCGTGACGGTCTTGCCGGCACCGAAAGGCCCCGGGATGCACGCCGCGCCGCCCTTGACGAGCGGGAAGAATGTATCGATGACGCGCGTTCCGGTCACGAGGGGCTCGTCGCCGGCGATCTTGCGGGCGTACGGGCGCGGCACGCGAACCGGCCAGCGCTGCATCATGAGCACGTCGTGTTCGATGCCGTCCTCGGCGCGCAGCCTGCCCACGGGTTGTTCGACCGTGAACTCGCCTCGCTCGATCCGCACGATTTCGCCCGACAGCGTGGGCGGCACGAGAATGCGGTGCTCGATGACCTCGTTCTCCTGCACCGTGCCGACGATCTCGCCGCCTGACACGCGCTCCCCGACCTTCACGACCGGCTCGAACGCCCATCGCTTCGCGCGGTCCAGACCGGGCGCGCTCATGCCGCGCGTGAGGAATGCGCCCGCCTGCGCCTCGAGCACGTCGAGCGGCCGCTGCACGCCGTCATAAACGGAACCCAGCATGCCGGGTCCAAGCTCGACCGACAGCGGAGCGCCCGTGGGCACCACCGGGTCGCCCGGGCCGAGACCCTCGGTCTCCTCGTACACCTGGATCGAGGCACGCTTGCCGCGCATCTCGATGATCTCGCCCATCAGACCCTCGGTGCCGACCTTCACAAGATCGAACATCCTTGAGGTAGCGAGTCCCTCGGCCACCACGAGCGGGCCGGCGACTTTCACGATGCTGCCTTGGTCCATCACCCGAGTTCCTCTTCTCCGACAAGTAGCTTCGTGCCAAGAGCGCGCTCGATCGCGCGCGAGAGCTTCGCTTCACCCACGCCGCCCGCACTGCCGACTCCGGGAATGACCGTCACGGCTGGTAGCGGTCGGTCGGCGGTCTCGGCCGCCAAGTCCTCGATCACCGCATACACGGGCTCGGTCACGAACACGACCGAGTAGCTGCCTTCCGCGAGCGTGGGCCAGAGCGCGCGCGCGTCATCGGGCCGCTCTACCGGGAACACCGCGAACCCGAGCGGCCGGAAGCCAGCCACGCTCGTTGCGTCTCCCACTATGGCCACTAAGCCCATCGATACTCCTAGACGTACAGGTTCCGAAGCCGCCCCCGCACGAGCTCGGTCGGCAGTCCCGCGAGTCTGCCGAGGAGCACCGTACGCACCGCCCGTACCTCGGCCTCGCGGCCCATCACGTACGCGATGACCGGCTCGGCCCCGATCGGTACCATGCGAGCCCGGCGCAGATACTCGACGACGATGTTGTCAGCGAGAACGTCGAGCCGGGACACGTCGGCGAGCTCGGCGGCCGGTATGCCGGAAAGGACCGGCAACGACGCGAGACGCGCGCCGGCCTCGAGAAGCGGCATGGTGTAGAGTTTCGCGAGCTCCTTGGCCCCGATCGAGCCACCCCCCAACATCAGCGGAAGGGCGTCTGTGGCAGGGACGTCGGCAAGGCGCGCCCGCAGGAGCGACTTGACGTTCGCGATGTCGATCTGAAGCGCCGCAAGGCCTACCAGGAATGAGCTCTTGGACTCGCGGGCAAGCCGCACGAGCTCGACGAACATGGCACGGTCGACTTCAGCATCGACCGTTGCGAGCGCGGCATCGCCAACCGCATCGGCGCGGGCCGATGCGCCGGGGGCGGCGCCGTCGCTCTCTCCACGAGCAATCTCGAGTGTGTGCTCGGCGAGATCCCGGTACGGCGCCGGCAGGTCCTCGAGCGGAGCGTCGAAGTGCTCGACCGGGATGGTGCCGAGATTGACCAGCAGGCCGTCTGCGGGTGTGCCGAGTAGTCGCGCCTTGAGCGCACCCTTGAGGTTCTGGTAGTCATAGCGTTCGCGGAAGAAGTTCACGACCGCCGCCGGCAGATTCGCCTCGTCCAGAAAGCCGTAGAACTCATCGAGGGCCTGGTCGAGCCCGCGCTCAACATCGGCCGCGACCTGCGCCCCGTCGAGGTAGCGTCCGTAAACCGTGTCCGAGAGGATCCGCTGCTGCTCGGCGAAGGTTCCCGCGTCAACGAGCCGCTCATACATCGGCCGGCCGAAGATCTTGGTCTCGAGCACGCGAACCTTGCCTACCGCGAAGCCGTAGCGGATCGATTCGCGCGTCGCTCTGATGGCCGGCACCGGCACCTGTCAGGCCTCCGTCCCGCCGAAGAGCCGTGCGGCCGCGACCATCGCGAGCTCGTCGTGACGCTCCTCGATCGCGGCGTCGACCGAGAGATCCACACTCACCCGGTCACCACGAAGGATCACTCCATGCTCCACCGGCGCCAACTCGCTCGCCCACACGAGCGCGAGCCCGGGGCGCGCGACACGAATGACCGCAGCGGGCAGACGTGAAGCTAGGCGAGCAACGTCCGCAGGCGCCATTAGTACTCGCTCGCCGCCGAGAGCGGTGCGCACGATGCGCCTTGCGAGTACTTCGGCGTACTCGTCATCGTCGAGCGCGAGAACCGTGTCGCGCGCCTCAGTGAGCACGCGCTGGACGAGCGCGCCTTTCGCGGCGAGCACGCGGTCCCGCGCACCGAGGCGCGCGGAAGCGCGAAGCGTCTCGGCCTCTGACTCGGCATCCCGCCGAGCACGCTCGAGCGTTCGAGCAGTCGCGCGCTCGGCGTCGGCGCGCGCTCCCGCGAGCGTGAGTTCGGCCTGCTCTCTGGCGCGCGCGACGAGCGCGTCGGCCTCGTCGACCGCCTCGCCGCCGATGCGTTGAACGATGTCGGCAAGGGCCATGTCCTACGCCCCGAACATCGTCTGCAGGCTCAGCATCATGAGAATCGTCGTGATGAGGGACAGGACCGCATAGGTCTCCACAAGGGCGGGGAAGATGAGCGCCTTACCCGAATCCTCGCCTCGCCGAGCGACGATCCCTGCGGCAGACGCGCCAGTGAGCCCCTGATAGATCGCGCTGATGAAGCACGCCCACGCTACGGGCTGGCATGCCAGGAAGACCTTGAATCCCTGAGTACCGTCAAGAGTCGAAGTGCCACCCAGGATACCGAAGAACACCAAGACGAGCACTGCCGAGATGAAGCCGTAGATACCCTGGGTACCCGGCATGGCCGCTAGAGGCAGCAGCTTGCCGAACTTCTCGCCGTCCTCCGACACGATGCCCGAGATTGTGGCGCTCGCGATGGTGATGCCGATCGCCGAGCCTATGCCTGCGAGGATGGCGGCCATGCCTCCACCGAAGAGCGCCCAGTCGACACCGGACAGCCCCCAAAAGGTCTCGTTCACGATCCCGCTCCTCCTTCCCGCCGGGCTTCCCCGGCACTGAACACAAGATTCTTGCTCCGATACTTGAACGGCGAGAAGACCTTCCCGCCTCCCTCGTAGAACTTGCTGAAGAACTCGACGAACTGCAGTCGCGCGGGATGAACGAACGCGCCAAGCAGGTTGATCACTACGTTGAAAGTGTGCCCGAACGCGAAGACGGCGATTCCGGCGATGATGATGAGCACGCCGCCGACCACCGCCGCCCCGCCTTGCTCAAACATGCCAATCGAGCTGCTCCACACCAGACCGGTAAGGATATTGAACACCCAGCCGACAAGGGCGCCGGACAGGCCGAGGGCCGCGAGACGCGTGTAGGACAGGATGTCGCCGATGAACGCGCTCATTCCGTAGACCGCGTATGCGCCACCAAGTAAGGCGAGGACGCTCCTGCGCACCGTGCGAGAGGCGAACATGCCGAGGGCAGACACGACAAGAAACGCCCACACGGCTCCCATATCACCGGTGAAGGCAAGTGCCACCATCGAGCCGATGGTCACCACGAGCCAGCCTACGCCGAGCCCGCGGTCCCACGCCTTCACGTCGCTTTCGCCGAAGGCGACCCTGAGCGCGCGCCCCTGCAGCAGCATCGTGATCCCGAGCCCAAGCACGAGCGCCCACCGGGCGGCTCCGGGGACCACCACCGCCACTGCGATCATCCCGAAGAAGAAGATGGTCGAAAGCTGCTCGGCGATGGCGCTCGCAGCGTCTCCCCGTCGAAAGGCTTCGAATGCCGCCACGAGAACGCCGAAGAAGACCTGGATCACCCCGAGGATCAGACAGATGATGAGGAACTCGGTGAGCTGCGTGAGCGGGTCGAGCACTCGAAGCGACTGCAGGAAGGGCGGCAGCTTCTCATAGGGGATTGCCATGTACGAGCCAAAGAGCACCCCTACGACCATCGCGCTCAGCCCGCCGAGCTTGAGAAGGTCCATGAACTTCTTCACACCTGGCGCGACATCCAGTCGGGTCTTGATGAGATGCGCACCGATGATGATCATCAGGCCGTAGCCGACGTCGCTCATGCAGATACCGAAGAAGAGGATGAAGAAGGGCGCGAGTAGCGGCGTCGGGTCGACCTCGCCGTAGTTCGGACGGCCGTACAGGTCCGTGAGAACCTCGAATGGTCGAAGGAGCGCGCGGTTACGGAGTTCGACCGGCACCCTGTCGCCATCGACGGGTTCGCTCAGCGTGACATCGAGATCGTCTTGCCACGGTTCCAAGACGGCCGACAGTCGGTCCTTCTGGGACGCCACGACCCAGCCCTGGATCACGAACGTCCGCTCAGTGGCACCGAAGTCCTCTCGCACCACGAGCGCATCTCGGTCGGACTCTATGGACTCCACCAGCGCGACCGATCGATGGTAGCCCTCTGCTGAGAGCTCTCGCGCCCGCGTCACGAGCTCCTCGGACTCCTCGTGAAGTTGCTCGATGCGAGCGTTGGCCCGTGCGATCTCCTCGGCGGGATAGTCGGAGAGCGTGGGGAAGCCGACCTCGCGAAAGTCGGTGAGCCCGAGGACCGCGCGAACCTCGTCCACACAGCAGACGTGGGCCATGACCACCCACGCTTGTCGATTGCCGATCGGCCCAAGCTCCTCGACGGTCACATCGGTCACCTCGTCGCGAAGCATCTGGCGAATCGCCGCGCCCTGCGTTGTCGGGACGGTGCCGGTGAAGAGCACGACGTGGTCCGTGCCACGCCATGCCGCGATCTGCAGGCGGAAGTCACGCCACGGGGTCAGCTCGCCGACAAGGGCACGGAGCTGAGCAACCTCGCGCTCCCCACTCGCGAGACGATCTGCGATAGTCACGCACTCGCGGTAGAGACGCTTGAACTCGGCGTCGGTCTCGAGCGACCGATACTCGTCTTCGGTGAGGTGGATCTTCTCGCTGATAAACGCCGAGAAGGGCACGTCGCTGGTGTGGTAGCGCAACAGGAACTCGCGCACGAACAGGCCGTCGGCCGAGTACTCTTCCAGCTCTCGAAGGCGCGCGTCGTCCTGCCGCACCTCGAGAGGAGGGAGCTCGTACGGCTGTTGGGCGACCTCGAGCACCCCGGCCTGCTGCAGGGCGGCGACCACTTCATCGACGACGGAGTGGTGGCCGAGCACCGTGACCTTGAGCATGGGCGCGACAGACACGAGCTACCCCATCAGCTCCTGCGCCACGGCTCGAACCGCCGCTTGGACGCAATCCTCGGCGGTAGACAGGATCGTCTTGAGCTGCGCCTCCGCATCGGTACGAATCCGCTCGGCGTCGGCACGAGCCCCGGACAGCACCACTTCGCGCTCCGCCTGTGCCTGCTCGGCCGCCTGCCGCTTCGCAGATACCCGGACGAGATCCGCCTCGGCAGCCGACTCGCGGACAATCCGTTCCGCCTCGTCGCGGGCCTCAGCCACACGATGGCGCGCAGAATCCTCGGCGTGCAGTATCTCCTCGAGTTTCTGCATGGGGTGGGATTCCTCCTGCCGGGGAGCGATGTCCACGCATTGTAGCATTGGCGCCGTGGCGAGAAGGCCACCGGCGATCGCCTTCTCCCACCCGCTTCTAACGCTGTTCACGAGCCGTGAACGAGGCTCGGCGAAACGCACGCTATACTGGCGCCAGCGCCCCATCCGGTAAGCCCGTATGCGAGTCGAAGGTCACGCCTGCCCGCATGCAGACACCCCCCGAAGAGAACCGGGTATCGAGCAGAGTGGCGCGCGGAGCTGCACGCCGACACGCTCGCCACCGCACCATCGCCTTCCTCGCAGTTGTTGGCGGTCTCGTCTGCGTGGGCGGAGCGGGCGTGTGGGCACTCGCCACCCACCCCTCTCAGGCTGCTTCGACACCTCCGACCACTGGGTCCGGAAGTGCAGCCACGGCGCCGGCGCAGCTCGAACCGGCGGTAGCACGACCGACGAGCGGCGGTAAGGGCGCAAAGACCAGCGGTTCGTCGCCCACATCGGCTCAGGCGCGCCGTCCCGCGACCCTCACCGTGAGCGCGGTGGGCGACATGATCTTCGATCGAAGGGTCAAGGCGCTCATCGCAGCGAAGGGCGGCCGCGCTCCGCTTGCGGACGTCGCCACGCGGCTCGCTCGCGCCGACGTCGCGCTCGGCAACCTCGAAAGCAACCTCTCGAAGAGCGGATCGCCGCAGCCCGGCAAGGACGTAACGTTCCGAGGTGACCCTCGCGCGATCGCCGGTCTGATGGCGGTGGGCTTCGACTTCGTCGCGCTCGGCAACAACCACGTGCTTGACTACGGTCCTACCTCGCTTCGCGACACGCTCACCGCTCTCGATGGCGCACGAATCGGGCACGCGGGCGCCGGCATGAACCGAGCAGCTGCGTGGAAGCCCGCCGTGGTCACACGCGATGGCGCGACGGTCGCATTCCTGTCGTTCAGCCACATTGTTCCGGCCAACTTCGTCGCCACCGATTCTCGGGCCGGACTCGCACGGAGCCGAGGGAACATGGATGCGGTGGCCTCGGCGATCAAGGCCGCCCAGAAGCGCTACGACTACGTGATCGTCTCGTTCCACTGGGGCATCGAGTACAAGGACGTCGCGAATGCGGACCAGGTTCGCGACGCGCGGCGCGCGGTGGACGCGGGGGCCGACATGGTGTTGTCGCACCACCCTCACGTGATCCAGGGAATCGAGTTCTACAAGGGCAAGCTCATCGCCTACTCCCTCGGCGACTTCGTCTTCGACCACTACTCGCGCAAGACGGGTGAGGCATTCATCCTCGATGCCAAGCTCGGACCGAGCGGCGTCACGAACGTGGTCGCCACCCCGGTCTACCTCGATGGGAACGGTGCGCCCTCAGTCGTGACCGGCGCCGACGCGACGGTCATCCTCAAGCGGTTGAAACAGATCTCGGCGCCACACGGGACGAACGTCCGCCTCGTGGGCTCGACTGCAAGGGTGTCGCGATGAGCCCGCAGCACGAGCCCTCCCTCCTCACGCCTCCACGCGACACCGGACTCATGCTCGAGGGGCGCATTGCGCGCGAGCAGCGTCTGCGCAAGCGCCAGCAGCAGCGGTTGCTGCTCACAGCTGCGTCCGTCACCGCCGCGCTGATCGCGAGTGGCTGGCTTCTCTCGCGCAATGCGCCGACGCGTGCGGCGGACACCTCCACCACTATCCCGGGCGCCACGAGGGTGAGCGCCATGGAGCTGCCGCAGCCCGACCCAACTCCGCTCTTCGCGGCGTATCGGGACATCGGACTCCACCTGCCGGTACCTGCCGACAAGCTCACCGAGGTAGCCTTCCACCAAGCGTCGTACTCGTACGCCCAGCACCTCGTCACGCGGCTCCCGACAGTTCCGATGGAGGCCGCCAAGAACAAGCGCGGCACCGGCCGCACGTCTGCCACCAGCATCGCCAACGAGCAGGGGTGGCTCGGCGGGTCGGTGCTCAGGCTGTGGCGCAACCGTCCGGGCCGGCCCGACTCCGCGGCCGACGTGGGTGCTCCTGCCGGCAGCCCCGTGCTCGCGCCCGTCACGGGCGAGGTGCTCCTCGTGCGCGCCTACAAGTTGTACGGCAAGTACCCCGACTTCCAGATACACATCCGGCCGAGCGGCCACGACGACCTCGATGCCGTGCTGATCCACGTGACCGATCCGCTCGTGGCCCGTGGGGACCAGGTGCTGGGCGGGGTGACGCAGGTAGGTTCGGTACGCAACCTCTCGAGCAAGATGCGCTTGCAGCTTACCGAGTACGTGTCGGGGGCGGGCGATCACACGCACGTGCAGCTGAACCGCGTGAAGCCGGGAACGACCGAGCCGGTCACGAAGTCGTAGCCACGGCTCGCCGTCGCTGCCGCGCGCACGCGCAAGGCGCGCACGCGCGGCGCACGGACGCACGCGGGCTACTCCTCGGCGGATCGCTTGAGGAAGGTTCGGAACCGCCGATCGAACTCGTAGCGCACCAGGCGCACTTTCCGCCCACAGCCCACGCACGCGAGCCCGATATCCATCCCCACGCGCGTCACCTCCCACTCGTTCGCGCCGCACGGGTGCGCCTTCTTGAGCTTCACGACGTCGCCAACGCGGACGGGTGTGATGGGGACGACCACTCGGTCTCTCGTCTCATCGGTAGCGGGCGTGGGGGCGGCTGAGACCGCGGCTCGCGCCGTGTCGGCTCACATGACGGCTCCTGCGGTATAAGGGAGTATACCGTCGAACACTCTCAAGGGGGCTCCATGCGCACTCCAACCATCCTGTCGGTCCTCGGCGAGGACCGTGTCGGGATCGTCGCCGCCGTCTCGAATGTGCTCGCTCAATCCGGGGCGAACATCGAGGACATCCGCCAGACGATCATCAGCGGCATCTTCTCGATGACGATGCTCGTCACCATCGACGAGGACATCACTTCATTCGATGAGGTGCAGAGCCGGCTCAACGCCGTCTCCGACGACCTGGGCGTGCAGATCACGCTCCAGCGCGAGGACGTGTTCCGCTTTATGCACCGCGTGTAGCGCCGCGTCTGAACCGCACGCGCCTGCACCTCGCCCGCCATTCCCGCCAAGGAGGACACTCGTGCAGATCACTCCCGAGGAGATCGTCGAAACGCTCCTCATGATCACCCAGCAGCACCTCGACATCCGTACGGTGACGCTGGGCCTCTCGCTCGCCGATTGCGCCGGGCCCGATCTGGACGTCATGGCCGATCGGGTCTACGAGAAGGTCACGCGCTCCGCCGAGAAGCTCGTCCCGGTTGCCGATGCCATTGCCCGCGAGTACGGCATCCCCATCGTGAACAAGCGCATCGCCGTGACGCCGGTCGCACAGCTCGCTGCCTCGTGCGACGCGCGCGACGTGTCGCCCCTCGCTGAGGCACTCGACCGCGCGGCAAGCGTCGTGGGCGTGGACTTCATCGGCGGCTTCTCGGCGCTCGTGCACAAGGGCATCGGCGAAGCGGACGAGCGGCTCATCGACTCGATCCCGGCCGCACTCTCCACGACCGAGCGCGTGTGCTCGAGCGTGAACGTGGCCTCGACGCGCGCCGGCATCAACATGGACGCGATCCTCAGGATGGCTGAAGTCATCCGCGAGACTGCGGCTGTCACCGCCGATCGGGACAGCGTCGGCTGCGCGAGGCTCGTCGTGTTCGCGAACATGGTCGAGGACAACCCGTTCATGGCCGGCGCGGTTCACGGTGCCGGCGAGCCCGACGCAGTCGTGAACGTGGGCATCTCGGGCCCGGGCGTCGTTCGCGCGGTCGTGAGCTCGCTTCCTGCCGACGCCGATCTCACGACGGTCGCCGAAGCAATCAAAGCAACCTCATTCAAGATCACACGCGTGGGCGAGCTCATCGCCCGCGAGGCGTCCAAGCGGCTCGGTGTGGCGATGGGCATCGTGGACCTGTCGCTCGCGCCGACTCCCGCCGAAGGCGACAGCGTCGCGGACATCATCGAAGCCATGGGCGTCGGTCGCTGCGGCGGGCCCGGTACTACAGCTGCACTTGCGCTCCTCAACGACGCTGTGAAGAAAGGCGGCGCAATGGGCACCTCGTCGACGGGCGGTCTCTCAGGAGCGTTCATCCCCGTCTCGGAGGACCAGGGCATGATCCGAGCGGCCGAGACAGGCGCTCTCACGCTCGAGAAGCTCGAGGCCATGACCGCCGTCTGCTCGGTGGGCCTCGACATGATCGCGATCCCCGGCGACACGCCCGCCGAGACGATCGCGGCCGTGATCGCGGACGCGTGCGCGATCGGCGTCGTCAACTCGAAGACGACGGCCGCGCGCCTCATCCCGGCCGCCGGCAAGGGCGTTGGAGATCACGTGGTGTTCGGAGGACTCCTGGGGTCTGCGCCGGTGATGTCGGTCAACGCATGGGCCGGAACGACGTTTGTTCGCCGAGGCGGGCGCGTGCCGGCGCCGCTACAATCACTTCATAACTGACTGCCGCTTCATACTCGAGACACCACACGCCGATGAAACGAGTCAGCACGCAACGGCAAGCCAGATCAGACGAGTGGACCGGGTGAGATGGCCGATTCCCGTGTCAGGACGAAGAAGCGCCTCCTTGCTGCCACAGTGTGCGCCGCTGTGGCCGTTGTAGCCGTCGCCGTGCCCAGTGCGCTCGCGGTGACCGTCCAGTCCGGACCAACGACGACCCTCAGTTCCTACAACGCGGCCGCCACCGGTGTGATCTACACGTTCGCCCAGTATCGGACGGGAGCCAACGAGCGAGTCACCGGCTGGGCATTCACGTTCCCCGCGGGTACCAACGTGACCGGCGCGTTCTCATCGGGCAGGGCGGGGACGGTGAGCGTCGTCGGACAGACCGTCCGCGTCACATTCACCACGCCGATCGCGCGGAACACGAACTTCACCGTCGCACTCGGCGGGATCGGAAACCCTGTGATACCCGGGACGTACAACTCACCGCCGACGACGATAACCTTCTACACCACCGACCGATTCGGCAACAACCCGTCGACCTCATCGGCAGCGACGGCCGCCTACACCATCGTGGCCGCTCCCGGCTACATAAGCATGACGATCACGACACCCAATGCGCCGCAGACCGTGGCTTTCGGCTCCGTCGATCCTGGGACGTCACCGCCCAGTGCGTCGGTGAGCGTCGCCGTGACGTCCTCCTCGGCGTTCACGATCGTCCGAACGGTCACAGGAAGCGCGGCGCTCATGGGGCTCTCGGTTGTCGGCACGGCCCAGGGCGCAAAACCCGCAGGTGCGGCCACCTACACGGACTCGTACACGATCACAATGCCCTGGACGACGGACCCGCAGGTCCCGCTCACGGCGTCGGTGCAATACACCGTCACACAGTAGCCGCCACACAGCATCGACCGCGCGCTGCGGAGTATGCGTTGAAGGCCGGCCACGCGACCATTCCAACACTGGTTCGTGTTCCTCTCATGCCGCACGCCCGTTCTGCCGACAAGAACAGTGCGGGCGGGCTTTTGGGGCGCGCCCCGACACGCAGATCAGGGCGCAAGGAGGAGCAGGTCATGAAGAGAACTCTGCTGGTCGGAATACTTATCGCAATCATCGTATTGGGCACGGTCGGGTTCGCGATCGCTGACTCGGTCGTCTACAACGGCGTCGGCAACCCCCGAGCCGCAACGGGAACCGTCACGGTGACGGCCATGGCCAACCCCAAGCTCACGCTGACGATCACCACCCCGGACCCGAGCCAGACGGTCGACTTCGGTACGCAGGACCCGATGTCCGGCGCCACCGATACGGTCGATCTCCTCGTGCAGTCCAACAAGGGCTACACGATCACCAAGACAGTCGGCGGGCAAGATGTACTCATGGGTCTCACGACAGATCCCGCCATCAACGGCGCAACCGGCACCAAGACTGCCGGCCGACTTCACACTGACACCTACACGCTCAACATCCCGTGGGACACAGACCCCGACGTCCCGATGAGCGCCACGGTCCAGTACACCGTCACGCAGTAGCAGCTCCACGACAGGCGAACGACTAGGGCCCCCGCCGTGCGGGGGCCTTCTCTGTGTTCCGTGTTCCGGTCTGAAGGCTACTCAGACTCCCGGCAGACGGGCTTCGAGATCCTCTCGAGCTGGCGGCGCTTCGAGCGGGGTCTCGGCCTTGTCGCCCGCGTGCCTGGCACCGGAGCGGCTGGCCACGCGCCATACAACGCCGAGAATGAGCAACACGATGAGCGCGCCGACCGCTACTAGAACCCACAGCGGCGCCATCCACACGTCCCGGTTCTTCACCACGCGCCTCTGCACGGCGATAGCGGGATCCTTGTCGACGCGCACGAAGGCGACCTCGAGCCGCATCGTGTGGGCGCCGAGGACCGGACCGGCCACCTCGACCGTCCCTGTCTCCACACGCTGCGAATTCGCGAAGACGACAGCGTCGCTGACCACTTCCGTCCGAGCGATCTCGCGCTCGTCGCGATCGAGCAGCACGACAGCCGCGGCAGTACGTTCGTCGATGTTGCCGGCGTTCACGATCGTGAACGAGAACGGCACCTTCTCAGAGACCGTGTAGCGCGGCGTCACGAACGGACGTACCTCTACGCGCTCGTCCAGCTCGCCTTTGACGCGCACCCGCACCCGAGCGCCGAGCCGCCCCGACACCCTCGCGGTAGCGCCCTCGCCGGTCGCGGCACGATCGAACATCTCGAAGAACAGCAGGAGGTTGTGGTCACCCGACGGCACTCCTTCGGGTACCTCGATCTGGAACTTCACCGGTATTCGCTGCTTGGGCTTGAGTTCTATGTACGGCGTATTGCCGATGGCCTTTGCGGACTCGGGCATGGCGATGCGGACCCACGAGGCCGGATCGTAACCCACTTGAGGAGTGTCGCGGTTGGGCACCGAGTAGGTGACATTGCCTTTGGCGTCGATCTTCTGGTCGGCCGAGTAGACGAAGACCGTGATTGGTTCGCTTCCGTCGTTCATGACAACGACCTCGCCCGACCCGGTGTCGCCGGCAGCGAGGTTGAGATCGAACTGGCCGGAGGACAGTGCGAGGGTGCGTGCGGCGTGTGCCGAGGCCGGAGCTCCCGCTCCGATCGCGCACGCGAGTGCGAACCAGAGCACGCATCGTGCTGCCCCGCGCGCCACCGACCCGCGACCCATCAGATCCCTACCGCCTCTCGGAAGTGCTTGACTTGCCTTCGTGCGACTGACAGGTGCGTCTCGTCCCTATCGGCGGCGACCACCACGTACGCTCCGTCCATCCGCAGGATCTCCTTGATGCGGTTGAGGTTCACCATGTAGCTACGGTGAACGCGGACGAAGGACTCCTTCGTGAGCTTGGCTTCGAGCTCGCTGAGCGTGAGATCGACGAGGTACTGGTTCTCGAAGGTGTGCGCGTAGGTCGACTTGTTGCGTGCCGAGAGAAACACGATGTCGTCGACCGACAGGAGCACGGTGCGGCCGCCCTTGCGGACGGCGATCTTGCGGAAGTCGCTGTCCGACGTGGTTTGAAGTTCCCGCCTCCTGCGGCTTCCTCGGGCGAGGCTCTCGATCCTCGCAGAAAGCTCCGCGATGCTGAATGGCTTGGTGACGTACTGCTGCACGCCCTGCTTGAACGCGAGGATCTTGGCGAGGTCCTGCGTCTTGGCGGTGAGCATGATGACCGGGACCTCGGCGGTGGCGGGGTTGCTCCGGATCTCCATGAGCGCCATCCAGCCGTCGACGCGAGGCATCATGATGTCGAGTACGACGACATCGACGTGCTCTCGGGCGAGCATCTCGATGCCCTCGGCGCCGTCCTGTGCACCGAACGCGCGCATTCCCTCGGCTTCGAGACCGATGCGGATCATCTCGACGATGGACTCGTCGTCGTCGATCACGAGTACGTTGATTGGCTCGTCGGCCACCGCTCACTCCCAGTCCTGCGCCGAATCTCGCGCGGAACGCACCGTTCATCGCACCTGGTTGGGATTGTACCCGACCGCCCTGTCAGCCGTTCAGCGGCCCACGTCGCTCTCGCGAAGCCAGCGGTCCATCGCCTGGGCAGCCTTCTTGCCCGCGCCCATCGCGAGGATGACCGTGGCCGACCCGGTCACGATGTCGCCACCGGCGAACACGCCCGGCTGGGACGTTCCGCCGTCCGCATCGGTCACGACGTAGCCGCGGCTCGAGACTTCCACGTTTGGCGCAGCCTGCCTCAGGAGCCGGTTCGCCTTCGTGCCGATGGCCATGATCACGGTGTCACAGTCGATGGTGAAGTCGCTGCCGAGCACGCACACGGGTGCGCGTCGGCCGCTCGCATCGGGCTCGGCGAGCTCCATGCGGGTCGCCACGATTCCCGTCACGAACCCTTCGCGCCCGAGTATTTCCTGCGGCGAACAGAGCATCTTGAACTTCACGCCTTCCTCGCGCGCGTGGTGCACCTCCTCGCGGCGGGCCGGCATCTCGTCTTCGGTCCGCCGGTATGCCAAGAAGACCTCGTCGGCGCCCAGGCGAAGCGCGGTGCGCGCCGAGTCCATCGCAACGTTTCCCCCGCCGACGACGGCGACCTTGCGGCCGCGCCACACGGGCGTGTCGGCCTTGGGGAACTCGTAGGCGCGCATGAGATTCACGCGCGTGAGGAACTCGTTCGCCGAGTACACGCCGTTGAGGTTCTCGCCGGGGATGCCCATGAACGCGGGCAGGCCTGCGCCGCTGCCGAGGAAGACCGCGTCGTAGCCCTCGTCGGTCATCAACTCGTCGACAGTGTAGGTCGCGCCTATGACAACGTCGGTCACGATCTCGACTCCCACCGTCTCGAGCATCATGATCTCGGACTGCACGATCTCCTTGGGCAAGCGGAACTCGGGGATGCCGTACGTGAGCACGCCACCGGGTGCGTGGAGTGACTCGAAGATCGTGACCGCGTGGCCGAGGCGCGCGAGCTCGCCCGCGCACGCCAGACCGGCGGGGCCGCTGCCCACGACTGCACATCGGAATCCGGTAGCCGGAGCTACCTCGGGGACACAGCGGTGGTCGATTTCGCACGCAAGGTCGAAGTCGCCGAGGTACCGCTCGAGCCGGCCGATCGCGACTGGCTCGCCCTTGCGCGAGAGCACGCAGGCGATCTCGCACTGCTCCTCCTGCGGGCAGACGCGGCCGCACACCGCAGGCAGCGCGTTGCGCTCCTTGAGGACGGCCACCCCGTCGGCCCACTCGCCGTCGATGATGTGGCCGACAAAGGACTTGATGTCGATGTTGACCGGGCAGCCCGCTTGGCACGTTGGGTTCTTGCACTGGAGGCATCGCGCCGCCTCGGCCAGCGCCTGCTCGCGCGAGTAGCCAAGAGCCACCTCGTCGAAGTCCGTCGCACGCTCAGCGGGTGAGCGCTCGGGCATCGGCGTACGCGGCTCCCGAGAGGGCTTGTGCCGAGCACGCGGGACGGACTCGGCCGGCTCGCTTGCGCCCGACTCCGGGGCGACCGGCTGGTTGGGCGACTGGCGTGGATCTACAGGTGGCATGAGCACTCCCGCGAGTACTCGGCGTCAGCGAGACGCTCGTCATCGACGTAGACGCGCTGTCGACTCATGAGTTCCTCGAAGTCGACCGCGTGCCCGTCGAAGTCCGGCCCGTCCACACACCCGAACTTGGTCACGCCGTCCACGCTCACCCTACAGGCTCCGCACATGCCGGTGCCGTCAACCATGATCGGGTTGAGCGACACGGTCGTCGGAACCCCGAACTCGCGAGTGGTTTCCGCACAGAACTTCATCATGATCGCCGGACCCACCGCGAAGGCGTGATCGATCTCGCCGGCTTCGCACAGCTTCTTGAGCGGTGCGGTGACGAGCGCCTTCTGTCCTGCCGAGCCGTCATCGGTCGTCACCACGAGCTCGCGCAGCGCGAGCGCGCGGAACTCGTCTTCGAGCACGAGGAGCTCGGCGTTTCGCGCGCCGAGAATGACCGTGACCTCGCTACCCGCCTCGATCATTCCGCGAGCGACGGGATAGGCGACCGCCGCGCCCACGCCTCCGCCAACGACAGCAACGCGGCCGAGGTCAGCAAGGTGAGTCGGCACGCCGAGCGGACCCACCACGTCGGCCAGCGCCTCCCCCGCCTCCATGTGCGCAAGCTGGTGCGTGGTCTTGCCCACGCGCATGAAGATGAAACGAATCCAGCCCTCATCGGCGGACCAGTCAGAGAACGTGAGCGGGATACGCTCTCCACCGTCGCGCGTGCGAAGCATCAAGAACTGCCCTGGCCGCGCCTTGCGAGCGATCGCCGGCGCCTCAACGCCCATCTCGAACACCGCGTCGGACAGCTGGCGCTTGTGCACTATCGGGAACACGGGACCTCCGCGTGCCGTGACCGAACGCCCGAGCCTTGCTCAGGAGTGAGTCCGCTCAGTATAGCGAGGCGTCCTCTCCGCCGAAGAGCTCCCCGGTTGGACGGCTGCGCTCTCTCGGCAAGTGGAGCCGGCCGCCGGAGCTGGTCGCGCGAAGCGGGCCTGGCGCAACGAGCTCAAGGTCGACCACGAGCGCCGCATGGTCCGACGCGGGTCGCGCGAGCGCAGATGCCCCGGTGCAGCACCAGTGCTTGCTGAAGAGCACATGGTCGATGGCAGCACGCGGATCGAGCGCGGGAAACGTCGCCTGCGGCGGCGCGAGATCGAGATACGCGCGGAGCTGCCCCAGGTGCCACGGGCCGGCGTTGAAATCGCCGGCGAGCACAAAGGGCACGTCCTCGGGGATGGCGCCCGGCAGTGCGTCCAGTTGCGCGGTGCGCGGTCCCGGGCGCGGGTCGAGGTGTGTCGCGCCGAACGTGAAGCACAACCCGTCGACCTCCAGATCGACGAGGAGCAGCGCTCGAGGCTCCGGCCCGTCCGGCAACGCAACGTCGCGTCTGCCGATCACTCGCCCACGCGTGAGCACCGCGTTCCCGAACGCCATGCCGTCTCGGCGGGTAGTGCGCTGGAACGCGTGCGTCATGCCCAGCGCGCGCGCCAGCCGGGCGGGCTGGTCGGCGACGATGGGCGTGCGCACGACTTCGTTCAGGCCGACCACGTCGGGCCGAGCCTCGGCAAGCACCGTCGCAATGTCGCGGATCGAGGGTCTGCCGTTCGCGCCGATCGCACGGTGGATGTTGTAGGTCACGAACCGCACACGAGCCGGCTTTCGGGGATGTCGAAGGCGAGGGAACTGGCCCGCTCAGTATACTGGGCGTCATGTCGCCAGCGTCCGCCGAGAAGAAGTGTCCCGAGCAGATGCGCAGCCGCCTCGTGCCCCCAACGCGATCGCCCTGCCGCCCGGGCACCGCGGCGCGCGCGCTTCTCGCGACGCTGGCGCCGCTACTGGTCCTTGCTGCGCTGACGGGGTGCGCGACGTCCTCCCCCGAGCCGCTGCGCGTCTCGCGCGAGGTGCTCGGGACGGTGGTGTCGGTCAGCGCGTATGGGGACGACACGCGCGCCATCGAGCGGGCGAGCGACGATGCGTACGAGGCCATCGCGGCTGCGGAGGGCGTGCTCTCGGCCTATCCCGACGAAGCGGCAGACCCCACGCGCCCCACTGGCCGCCGCACGTACGAGGTCACGAGCGTCGTGCAGTTCAACCGCGACCCGTATCAGTGGCATCTCCTGCCGAGCGAGGCGGTCACCGTCCTCGAGCGCATCGAAGCTTTGGGGGTCGCCGACTACTTCTCCCCGAGCATGCTGCGAGTCGTAGGCCTCTACGACTTCGAAGGCGAGCAGACTGTGCCGGACGACGATGAGCTTGCGCGTATGACCCGGGCCGCCCAGCAGTTCGAGGCGCGGGCAACGACTGGCGGCGTCGAAGCACGGTTCGGCGCTACGGAGATCCTGCTGGCCCCCCCGCGACCCGCGTACTCGAGCTTCGCACCGCCCGCAGTCGGCCTGGACCTTTCGGGCGCCGCCAAGGGCTTCGCGCTCGATGGCGCGCTCCGAGCACTCGAAAGAAGCGGTGCGGTCGACGGCGCGATCGTGAGCGCCGGGAGCACGACTGTCACCTTCGGTGAAAAGCCCTCGGCGGGGGGCGCTGGCTCCAAGCCCGACCCCTGGCGTATCGGCATCGAAGACCCACGCAGCCCGGACAAGGTCATCGCCACCGTCGAGGCGAACGGCCCGGTGACGGTCTCGACGTCAGGCGACTACCAGCAGGCGTTCGTGCGGAACGGCGTCCGCTACCACCACATCCTCAACCCGGCCACGGGCAGACCGGCGCAGGGCCTGCGCTCGCTGACGGTGGTTGGCGCGCGGGACGGGCTCGACTCCGACATCCTGTCGACCGCACTGTTCGTGATGGGACCCACGCGCGCAGAGGCCTACGCGCGCGAACACGGCCTCGGCCTCTTCCTCGTGGATGCGAAGGGCCGGACACGAATCGTGCCCGGCCCCGAAGGTGCCGCGTGGAAGATCACGGCTAGCGCCACGAACTAGCAGGCCGAGAGCCCGCTCGCGGCCTACTCGCCGACGTAGTTCTTGATGAACCCGTAGACGACCGGCGCCTCGTAGTACTCGCCCTGGAACGCCTTGATGAGTGCGATGATGCCCACCACCAACAAGATAACGCTGAGCACCACATACACGATCCACCCGAGCACTGGGATGATCAGCAGCAGGCTCGCGACGATACCGGCGATCCAGAGCGCGATGGCCTGGACGGCGTGGAACTTCACGAACTTCTCGTCTTTGTACGGGTCGATGAAGAGCACTACGATCGCGATGACCCCGAACAGGTAGCCGAGCGCAGCGAGTATCTTGCTCGAGTCGGTCACCGGACCAGGACGCAGCGGAAGGACCTCGACCGGCGGCGTGTACGGGGGTGGTGGCGGGGGCGGCGGGGGTGGCGCCATCGCGACCTC
>CAYGYT010000026.1:0-28601 GCA_964354215.1 uncultured Eubacteriales bacterium
GGCTCGCTGTGCGCCTTGGTCTCGCCGACCTGCCGAAGGGCGTTCGCTGGAAGCACGTGGTGGGCGGGGGCATCCTCGGAGGGATCGGCTTTACCATGTCGCTCTTCATCACGAACCTCGCGTTGAGCGACACGCTTCTCCAGGCCGAGGCGAAGTTCGCGGTGCTGGCAACGTCTCTGATCGCCGGAGTCATCGGCTACGCGTACCTCAGTGCGCTCTCACGCGAGTAAGCACGCTTTGCACGCGATTGCGGTCTTGTCGGAGGCGAGGGCCTTTGCTTCGGAATCGCGCTACTGGGCGCTTGAGAACGAGGTAGAGGGCCGTCGCGGTGATTCTCGCAACAGGAACCCTCTGCCAACTGTCTTAGCTGGTGGGCCATAGTGGATCTGAGCCACAACCAGGTGGAGCCGCCGCAACCCTAGATCCTGGTGCCTCCGCTCGCCTCATCTGCCCACTGGGCGATCTCGAGGCAGCCCAAGTAGACCCCGTCGGCGTCGCGCACGGCGATGTAGCGCACGTACACGTCGCGGCCGTTCTTCTTCTCCAAGAACACAGCTTCTTCGCGCCAGCCGCTCGCGAACTCCGACAGCATACGGGCGATGCCCGGGCGGGAACTCTCGCTGTGGCAATCCAGCACATGGAGATCGAGGCATGCCGGTGTTCGAGAGAAGATGCGGTACGTCGAATAGTAGCGGACGATGCCGTCGGCATCGACAAAGGTGACGTCGGCCGGCAGTGCCGCAAACGAGGCCGCGACCTCTGCTGGCGAGAGCGAACCATTCTCAAACGGGATACGGGCGTGAGTCATCCGCTGGGCTCCTTCGATACTTCGGCGGCTGTTCGCAGCTCGTACATGCGCGGCCCAAGCTTGACAAGGCGACCTTCGGCCTCCCGTCGACGAATCGACTCGAGCGTCGAGCGCAGTAGGAGCCTCGACTCGACGGGGTCGCGCGGCTTGCGGCGGGGCGATCGTGGCTCGTTGGCGTGCTGTGCAAGCAAGCGCACATGCTCGTGCCGATTGGCGCGCCACTCGTCGAGATCCACGACGCGGTTCATCGCGCATCGCCGCCAACTTCGCGCAACCGGTCAAGTACTTCTTCCTCGGCGGCCCGGCGCTCAAGGTACTCGACGTCCATCTCAGAGGCGCCGAGCAAGAGTGTCTTCGCCCAGCGGCACGACTCGTCGTCATTCCAGAAGACACACGCCGCGAGCCGGTCGACGATGACGTCCTCGATGCCCAAGACGAACGCGGTGACTCCGGCCGAGCGAACGCCTACAACGTGTTCGAGCTGGCCGGCATCGAGCTGTCCTGCGCGAACCTCCACGACGAGATTGAGGGTGGGGTCATACCAATGACGTCCCTCGCGTTCGAATCCCCACGTAGCGAGGACTTGAGCAACCGGCTCCGACGCCCCGGCAAGATCGATGTCGACCGTCGAGTAGTCGCCCGCCGTGTAGTGCTGGACCGCGTGCCCGCCGACAATGACCGGCGCGGAGCAGCCGAGGATCCCGACACCCTCTGTGAGCAGCCCGACGAAGCGCATGCGTCGTGCGACCTGGTCCTCAACGCCGTCGAGTAGTCGTTCAAGTTCAGACCGTGGCGGGACCGGCGCCGATTCGGCCACTGCGAGTGACCCGTCGACGCTCGCGTAGGGGTAGGGACCACGCACGAAGCTCTCGTCCCCAGCCACGCGGACCGCGGGCCGCCGCGCGACCCACGTTTCGAGGTCCGACGCGCGCACGCGCCAGAGTCGCCCGATCTTCACCGCGGGCAAGTCACCCGCGCGCACCTTGTTGTAGACGGTGCGCTCGCTGACACCGAGGTAGTCGGCGACGCGTGAGATGTCCCAGAGTTCGTCCATGGGAACAGAATAGCACCAATAGGAATCTAGGGGAAACGTGCGCGGGCGCTGCCGCGCTCATGCACGTGGCTCCTCCGTCCGGATCTCAGATGCGGACCCTCGATAGAAAGCGGGGCCCGCCGCATTCGGCGAGCCCCGGACAGTACTGATGCGGCCTGCGGTTCCTAGCGCTTGGAGAACTGCGGGCGCTTGCGGGCCTTCTTGAGACCGTACTTCTTGCGCTCGACCATACGCGGGTCGCGGCGCAGCAGACCGGCCTTCTTGAGCTCGCCACGATACTCATCGCCGGCCTCGAGGAGCGCGCGGGCAATGCCGTGCCGAAGGGCGCCGGCCTGGCCCGAGATGCCCCCGCCGTGGATCTTGGCGATGACGTCGAAGCGGCCGAGCGTCTCGGTAGCGCGCAGCGGTTGCTCGATGAACGTCACGAGCGCCTCGCGACCGAAGTAGTCGGCCGCGGGACGGCCGTTGACGGTGTAGGTGCCCTCGCCGGGGGTGAGACGAACGCGCGCGACCGAGGTCTTGCGGCGCCCGGTGCCCCAGTAGACAGCCTTGGTCTCAGCCATGTGCTAGCCCTCCAGCGTGATCTGACGCGGTTTCTGAGCCTGATGCGGATGCTCCGGACCGGAGTAGACCTTGAGCTTCATGCCCATCTTCCGGCCGAGCGTGTTCTTGGGAAGCATGCCCTTTACGGCCTTCTCGACGATGCGCCGAGGGTCCTTTGCCAGCATGCGGGCATACGAGACTTCCTTGAGGCCGCCCGGGTAGCCGCTGTGGCTGTAGTAGTTCTTCTGGATGGCCTTGTTCCCGGTGAGGCGGATCTTCGCGGCATTCACGACGATCACGAAATCGCCGGTGTCGACGTGCGGAGTATACGTCGGCTTGTGCTTGCCCTTGAGGATCGTGGCGATCTCGCTCGAGAGGCGGCCGAGCACCATGTCGGTCGCGTCGACAACGAGCCACTCGCGCTCGATCTCGGCGGGCTTTGCATAGTAGGTCTTCACTGCGACCTCCGGTAGCGCGTACAGGGGTGTGTTCGTCCACGGTTTCACGGGGCCTTGGCGCGAACCCCTATACTTTAGCCGCGAGTTCGAGGAGCGTCAACAACAAACGCCACCGGGCGTGTCCATACCGCCTCCATACCCCTGAACACACCCGCCGAGGACGCTGGAGGACACCCGCCTGCCGAGGAACCACACTAGAGCCACGCGTCCTCGGGATAGGCAACAGACCAGAGGGTGAGGCCCTGCGCAGGAGCAGTCTGGCCGGCAGCGGAGCGGTCGCACGCATCGAGCACCTCGCCCACCCACGAGGGTTCTCGGCGCCCGAGGCCGACCTCCACGAGCGTGCCCACAATGACGCGCACCATCGCATGCAGGAACGCGTTTCCCACGACTCGCACAACGATGCACGCTTCTCCCAGCTGCACTTCCTCGACGATCTCGATCGATTCGATGCGCCGGACGGTGCGCTTGCCCTCGGCACTCTCGGCCACGCAGAAGGACTTGAAGTCGTGCTCGCCGAGCAGAAGGCCCGCCCCCGCTCGCATGGCGACGAGGTTGACGTCGCTCCTGATCCACCACGACAGACCGGACAGGAACAGCGGCTGCTCTCCCGCGCCCACCAGGCGGTAGCGATACTCGCGAGAGAGCGCGTCAAAACGCGCGCTGAAGCCGGGGTGCGCCCGACGCACATCTCGCACGACGATCCCAGGGCCCGCGAGCGACGTCACCGACCGAGCGAGCGCCGCCGGCTCCGGTTCGTCGCCAGTGCCGGCGAGGCTCACCACCTGCCCCAGCGCATGGACACCCGCATCCGTCCTGCCAGCGCCGACCGTTTCCACCTCTCGGCGGAGCACGGTGCCAAGCGCATCCTCCAAGCGGCCCTGAACGGTGTCGAGGCCCTGCTGGCGGGCGAAACCCGCGAAGAGAGCGCCGTGGTAGGCGACGGTCAGCGCGAGTGTCGGATCTGCGCCCACCACCTGTTCCCCCGCATCCACTAGGCAAGCACGCCGACGGCGGTCATCAGGGCGAAGCCCACAGCGAGGATCGCCCAGTCGAGGGCGACAAGATGGCTCTGCTTGAACTTGGTTCGCCCCACGCCGCCACGATAGCACCGGGACTCCATCGCGATGGCGAGATCGTCGGCCCTTCGGAACAGGGACACAAACAGGGGAACGAGCACGGGAACGTACGCGCGCGCGCGGGTGATGGGACCCCGCGCATCGAAGCGAGCACCTCGCGCGCTCTGGGCGACGATGATCTTCTCGGCCTCTTCGGCGGTGGTCGGGATGAACCTGAGCGCGATGGTGAGCATCATGGCCACGTCCCCGGCGGGGAAGCGCACGCGCTCCAGCGGCTTCATAAGACGCTCGAGACCGTCGGTGAGCGCCACCGGCGAGGTAGTGAGCGTGATGAGCGAAGTGCCCACGACCAGGAGCAGCACGCGCAGGCCGAAGAAGAGTCCCTGCACGAGCCCCGGCCCGTCGATGGCAAGGGGGCCGACGCGCACCAGAGACACGGTCGCAGGATTCCAGCGGACCGCGTGAGCCACGACCGTGAAGACGAGCAGGAACGACACGGCCTTGAGTCCGCGCGCCACCAGCCGAAGGGGTACCCGCGACACGACGATTGCCACACCTGCCATCGTGGCGGCGAGGGCGAGGCCAACGAAGCCGCTGACCGAGAACAACATGATCGTGTAGGCGGCCGTGAGTCCGAGTTTCACCCGCGGCTCCAGCCGATGCACGGGCGAGTCGATCGGCACGTACTGGCCGAATGGAACGGGGATGCTCACGTCGCGCACCCCCGAGCATCGGCGATGTGAGACGCCACAGTAGCGGGATCGAGCGACAGTACGGGCAGCACCATCCCGGCCTCGCGAAGGCGCAGTTCCACTTCGAGGACCGCGGGTGGGCGCAATCCACGCTGCCTGAGAAGCTCCGGGCCCGACACGAGCTCGTCGACCGAGCCGTAGAACGCGCTCTGCCCTTCGAGGAGCACGAGCACGCGGTCCGCACGATCGAGGAACTCCTCGGCGTCGTGCGTCACCACCACCACGCCGGAATCCCGGCGAAGCGCCTGGAACACCTCTGCCACTGCACTGCGGCCGGATGCATCCAGCCCTGCGGTTGGCTCGTCGGCAAGCAGGTAGGCGGGGCGCATCGACAGCACGCCCGCGAGCGCGGCACGGCGCGCTTCTCCGCCTGAAAGACTGAACGGAGAGCGCTCCGCAAATACGACGGGGTCGAGTCCGACCGCCTCGAGCGCATCGCGCGAGAGCGTTTGCGCCTCGGTCTTGGAGTGACCCAGGTTCGTCGGCCCGAACGCCACGTCGTCAAGGACCGTTTCGGCAAAGAGCTGCGACTCCGGGTTCTGGAACACGATCCCAACCCGCGAGCCTCGCGCGGAGGCCGAGATCGGCTGCCCGTCGAGCAAGACCGTCCCCGCCGTCGGCTCGATAAGTCCCGCAGCGCAGCGGAGCAGCGTGGACTTGCCTGAGCCGGTCGGACCCACCACCAGGACGAGCTCGCCGGGCTCGACGCGCAGCGAGACATCTTCGAGCGCGCGCTGCTCCCAGGACTGGCCCGCGCCGTAGGCGAATCCAACACTGTTCAGCTCGAGCGGCACAGGGCACTCACCACACTATCGGTGTCCAGAGCAGAGGCCGGGACCGAGATACCCCGCGTCCGCAGTTCGCGCCCGAGGATCCCCAGCGCCGGCAGCCCGAGACCCCAGGCCTCGAGCCGTCCCGGATCGCCGAGCATCTCACCCGGTGTCCCGATGAACACGGCCTTCCCGTTCGCCAACACGAGCACGCGGTCCGCCCGTGCCACGTCGGAGAGGTCGTGGGTGATATGAAGCACCCCGTGTGAGCGCGCCTTGAGAGCCGTCAGGACGGCGAGTACGTCCTGGCTGCCTTGCGGGTCGAGCATCGAGGTCGGCTCGTCGAGCACGAGGTAGTCGGGTCGCATCGCGAGCGCCCCGGCCAGCGCAAGTCGCTGTTTCTGCCCGCCCGACAGCAGGTGCGGCTCCCTGCGCTCAAACCCCTCGAGGCCAACCGCCGACAGCGCCTCTTCGACGCGACGGCCGATCTCTGAAGGCTCCACGCCGAGGTTCTCGGGTCCGAACGCGATGTCTTCTTCGACCACCGTGCCGACGATCTGGTTGTCGGGATTCTGGAACACGATGCCGACCCGTCGACGAACGTCCCAGATGGTGTCCTCCCCGCGCGTGTCGAGCCCGTCGACCTCGACCCGGCCAGACGTGGGGAGCAGGAGCCCGTTCGCGAGCCGCGCGAGCGTCGACTTCCCGGAGCCATTCGCCCCCACCACCGCGAGGGTCTCACTTCTTTCGAGGAGAAACGACAGCCCCCGAAGCGCCGGCACCGGGCCACTCGGCGTGACGTATTCGAAGCTCACATCGTCGAATCGAATCATGAGACCTCGGGAGTAGCTCGCGGACTCGGGCGGTGCACGTGCCTCGGGGCAGACTACGTGCTCGCGTGCAGGAAGGGCCCCGACATCGGTCGGAGCCCTCCAATACTACGTCAGCAGCCCTGTCGGGCGTTGCGCGTCGATGCTAGTCGACGAGCTCCATGATGACCATCGGAGCGGCGTCGCCCTTGCGCGGACCGAGCTTCAAGATCCGCGTGTAGCCCCCGTCGCGCCCCTCGAAGCGAGGTGCGATGTCGGCGAAGATCTTGTGCACGAGCTCCTTGTCGCCAAGCTCGGCCATCGCGAGGCGGCGCGAATGGACATCGCCCTTCTTGCCCCAGGTGATGATCTTGTCGACGAGCGGGCGGACTTCCTTGGCGCGCGCCTCGGTAGTCTTCATGCGCTCGTTGGTGAACAGCGCGATAGCAAGGCTTCGAAGCATCGCCCTGGTGTGGCTTGCGTCGCTGCCGAGCTTGCGCCCCTTCTTCAGGTGTCTCATCTTGAGCGATCTCCCGTTACTGCTTGAGCCCGAGGCCCATGCCCTGGAGCTTGTCCTTGACTTCCTCGATGGACTTCGCCCCGAAGTTGCGGATGTTCAGAAGGTCGGCTTCCGAGCACTCGGTGAGCTGACCGATAGTGTTCACGCCCTGCCTCTTCAGGCAGTTGTAGGAGCGGACCGAGAGGTCGAGCTCCTCGATCGGCGTGTCGAGCACGCTGTCGGCTTCGTCGACCGCTGCCGAGAAGATGCCTTCGTCCGGCATCTGCGACACGGCTTGCTCAACGAACAGCATGACGTGCTCGTCGACGACCTTGCCCGCGCGCGCAACAGCGTCGCTCGGGTCGACAGCGCCGTTCGTCTCCACCTCGAGGGTGAGCTTGTCGTAGTCGGTACGCTGACCGACACGCGTGTTCTCGACCATGTAGGTGCAGCGCATCACGGGGCTGAAGAGCGAGTCGACGGTGATGACCCCGATCGGATCCTCGGCGCGCTTGTTGCGGTCCGCCGAGACGTAGCCCCGGCCCACGCCGATGCGGATGCTCATCTCGAGCTTCGCGCCTTTGTTGAGCGTAGCAATGACATGCTCGGGGTTCACGAGCTCGAACTCGGCCGGTACGCGAAGATCGGCGCCGGTGACCACGGTCGCTCCGGTCGCGGACAGCGTGGCCACAGCGTCTTCGGCACCGATCCCGCTCTCGCGGAACACGAGGCCCTTGACGTTGAGCACAACATCGGTAACGTCCTCGCGAACGCCGTCGATGGCGGTGAACTCATGCTGGACGCCCTCGATGCGGATCGATGTCGCCGCGGCGCCCTCGAGGGACGACAGCAGAACTCGACGCATGCAGTTACCCAGCGTGTAGCCGAAACCGCGCTCGAGCGGTTCGACAATATAGCGTGCGACCCGGTCGTCGATACGGTCGACCGTCACCTGGGGGCGCATGAACTCTGTCATAGAGTAAGCCTCCTTGGCTGTTCTCGGCGCTGTTCTACTTGGAGTACAGCTCGACGATGAGCTGTTCCCTCACGGGCGCGTCGATCTGCTCGCGCTCCGGGAGCGATAGTACTTTGCCGGACAGCTTCTCGATGTCGACCTCAAGCCAGCCGGGCACCTCGATCTTCTCCGACGCAACGAGCGACGTCTTGATCACGAGGAGGTCGGCGGCCTTGGCAGCGACGGCGACTGTGTCGCCAGGACGAACGCGGTAGGACGGGATGTCCACGCGGCGACCGTTCACGGTCATGTGCCCGTGTCGGATGACCTGCCGGGCCTCGTCGCGCGACTTGGCGAAACCGAGACGGTAGACCACGTTGTCGAGGCGACTCTCGAGCAGCCGCAGCAGGTTCTCGCCGGTGATGCCGGACTGGCGGTTCGCCAGACCGTAGTAGTTGCGGAACTGCTTCTCGAGCAGCCCGTAGACGCGCTTCGCCTTCTGCTTCTCACGAAGCTGAACGCGGTACTCGCTGTCCCGGGGGCGCTTCTTGCCGGCCTGACCAGGCGGGTACGGCCGACGCTCCACTGCACACTTGTCGGTGTAACAGCGGTCACCCTTCAAGAACAGCTTGATTCCTTCGCGGCGGCACAGTCTGCAGTCCGCCCCGGTGTATCGAGCCATGTTCTGAGTTCCTTCCGGTATCTACACGCGGCGGCGCTTGCGCGGCCGGCAGCCGTTGTGAGGGACAGGGGTGCAATCCTGGATGCTGGCGATCTCCAGACCCGCAGCTTGCAGGGAACGGATCGCCGTCTCCCGACCGGAGCCGGGTCCCTTCACGAACACGGACACCTTGCGCAGGCCGTGCTCCTGCGCCATCTTCGCGGCGGCCTCGGCGGCCATCTGCGCGGCAAACGGCGTCGACTTGCGGGAACCCTTGAAACCAACGGTGCCCGCCGACTGCCAGGAGATCACGTTGCCTTCCGTATCAGTGATGCTGATGATCGTGTTGTTGAACGTGCTCTTGATGTGCGCCTGCCCGACTGCAATGTTCTTGCGCTCGCTGCGCTTGAGCCGGGTGCGGGCGGTCTTCTTCTTGGCAGCCATCGCTTACTTGCCCTTCTTCTTCGCGCCGATCTGGCGGCGCGGGCCCTTGCGGGTGCGCGCGTTGGTATGCGTGCGCTGGCCGCGGACGGGAAGACCACGACGGTGGCGAAGGCCGCGATAGCAGCCGATCTCCATCAGGCGCTTGATGTTCTGGCTCACTTCGCGGCGCAGGTCGCCCTCGACCTTGAGGTTGCGGTCGATGTACTCGCGAAGGCGAACGACCTCCTCTTCGGTCAGGTCGCGCACGCGCGTGTCCGGGTTGATACCGGTCTCGCGCAGGATCTGTTGACTCCTGGTGAGGCCGATGCCGTAGATGTAGGTCAGGCCGATCTCGACGCGCTTCTCACGCGGGAGGTCGACGCCTGTGATACGGGCCAATGCTTGTCCTCCTGCCTAGCCCTGCCGCTGCTTGTGGCGCGGGTTGTCGCAGATCACGAGCACCCTGCCGTGGCGGCGGATGATCTTGCATTTGTCGCACATTCTCTTGACCGAGGGTCGTACTTTCATCGATGTCCCTTTCGGTGCTTCCTGCTCTATCTACTCGCCCAGCCGCAGGCGTGTTTTGTCACTTCAGCGCTCACACGGAGCCGGGTGTGTCCTACACCCCGTTCGAACGTACGGCCTATTTGTAGCGATACGTGATGCGACCTCGAGTGAGATCGTACGGGGAGAGCTCCACGACGACGCGGTCGCCCGGCAGGATACGGATGTAGTGCATCCTCATCTTGCCCGAGATGTGGGCGAGAACCTTGTGGCCGTTGTCCAGCTCGACGCGGAACATCGCGTTCGGCAGCGGCTCGACCACCGTGCCTTCCATCTCGATGGAATCTTCGCGCTTACTCAAACAGTTGCTCCCTGATCGTACGAAGTCGCAAATGGTTAGTATAGACGAGCGTTCTCGCCAGCGTCCAGGCATTTCTGCCCGTTTCTCGCAGACTAGAGCGCGTCGCGCGGCCTCATTCCTTCGTCAGCACGACCGGGCCCTCGGCGGTCACCACGACGGTGTGCTCGAAGTGCGCCGAAAGGGAGCCGTCCGCAGTCACGACCGTCCAGCCATCCGGAAGGGACTGGACCGCCGCGCCACCGGCGTTGATCATCGGTTCGATCGCGAAGACCATGCCCTCTCTGAGTTCGGGACCCTTTCCCGCCGGCCCGTAGTTCGGGATCTGCGGCTCCTCGTGCATCGCTCGCCCGATGCCGTGGCCGACATACTCGCGCACCACCGAGAAGCCAGCGCCCTCGGCCACAACCTGCACTGCATGCGAGATGTCGTACAGACGCTTGCCGGAGACGCACTGGCTGATGCCCGCCTCAAGCGAGCGCTCGGTCGCGTCCATCAGCCGCATCGCCTCGTCGCTCGCAGTGCCGATGGGAAACGTCCGCGCCGAGTCGCCGTAGTAGCCATCGATGATCGCGCCGATGTCGATGGAGATGATATCGCCCTCGCGCAGCTTCACGTTTCCGGGAATACCGTGAACGACCTGCTCGTTCACCGACGAGCAGATGCTTGCGGGGAATCCGTGGTAGCCGAGGAAGGCCGGCACCGCTCCCTCGTCTCGGATGGTCGCTTCGGCGATCGAATCGAGTTCCCTCGTTCGAACCCCGGGGCGCAGGGCTTCCCCCACAAGACGGAGAGCCCGGGCGGTTATCCGCCCGGCCTCTCTCATGAGCTCGATCTCTGACGGGGACTTCTGAACGATCACGATCTGTTGGCTAGCCCTCCAAAACGGCCTTGACGTCCGCGAACACAGTGTCCACGGGACGGTCGCCGTCGATCTCGGCCAGCACATGGGCCGAACGGTAGTAGTCGATGAGCGGCGCAGTCGAGCGTTCGTAGACGTCGAGGCGGTTACGCACCGTCGCTTCGTTGTCGTCGTCACGTTGGTAGACCTCGCCGCCGCATGCGGGACAGGTGCCCCCGGCGAGCGCCGACACGCTCGTGATCTTCCCGCACGCGCGACACGTGCGACGCGATGTGAGCCGCTGCACGATGATCTCAGGATCCACCACGATGGCGATCGCCGAATCGATCTGCTTCCCCAAAGACCCGAGCGCGGTGTCGAGCGCCTGAGCTTGGACGACCGTTCGGGGGAATCCGTCGAGGATGAAACCCTTCTCGGCGTCGGGCTGCTGGAGACGCTCCTTGGCGAGCCCGATCACGACCTCGTCCGGCACGAGTTCGCCGGCATCCATGTAGCGCTTGGCCTCGAGGCCGAGCGGCGTGCCGTCGGCGACCGCCTTGCGCAGGATGTCACCGGTCGAGATGTGGGCGAGCCCGTACGTCTCGATGATGCGCTCTGCCTGTGTTCCCTTGCCGGCGCCCGGTGCGCCGAGAAGCACGAGATTCATCGGATACCCCACTCCCCCGTCGCTACTTGAAGAAGCCCTCGTAGTGACGCATCTTCAGCTGGCTCTCGAGCTGCGTCATGGTCTCGAGCGCGACACCCACCATGATGAGGATCGACGTGCCACCGAACGCCTGGAGCAGCGGCACCTCGGTGACGCTGAACAGGATCGTCGGACCGATGGCGATCGTCGCGAGGAACACGCCACCCGGCAGTGTCAGACGGTTGATGACGTTCTCGATGTAGCGGACCGTCGCCGAGCCGGGCCTGACACCGGGAATGAACCCACCGTTCTTGCGCAGGTTATCCGCAAGGTCGATCGGGTTGAAGATGAGGGCCGTGTAGAAGTAGGTAAAGAAGATGATGAGTGCGAAATAGAGCACGTTGTGGAGCCAGCCCGAGGCGAGCATATCGCCGAGGGTCCGCACGACTTCGGGCGCGCCCGGCCACAGCGCGAGAATCTGCGAGGGGAAGAACAGGATCGCCGACGCGAAGATGATCGGAACGACATTCGCGGCGTTGATCTTGAACGGTATGTACGTGCCCGAGCCGCCGTAGACCTTGCGACCAACGACGCGCTTCGCATACTGCACCGGTACTCGGCGCTGCGCCCGCTCCATGGTCACGATGGCCATGACGACGGCCACGGTGAGCACCAGCAGCGTGATGACCATGAAGGCGTTACCCAGCTGGATCGACGAGATGACCGTCTCGGGGAAACGGGCGACGATGCTTGCGAAGATGAGCAACGACATGCCGTTGCCAATGCCACGCTGCGTGATGAGCTCGCCCATCCACATGATGAGCGCAGTTCCCGCGATGAGCGAGATGATGATCACGAAGCCGTAGACAAGCGTGATCTGCATGTCGAGCGTCTGCCGGAAGATCGAGAGCAGTCCGAGCGCCTGCAGAAGCGCGATGCCGAGCGTCATGTACCGGGTGACCTGCGTAATCTTGCGCTGGCCAGTCTCGCCTTCCTTCGACCACGCCTCGATCTTCGGGATGACTCCCTGCAAGAGCTGCATGATGATCGAGGAGGTGATGTAGGGCATGATCCCGAGCGAGAACACGGCGAACTTCTCGAGCGCGCCGCCCGAGAACAGGTTCAGGAGCCCGAGCGCAGCGGTGTTCTGCACCTGCTCCGAGATCGCGTTGATGTTCACGCCCGGAACGGGGATATGAGCGCCCACCCGGTACAGGGCGATCATAGCGAGCGTGAAGAGGATCTTGCGGCGAAGCTCCGGTACTCGGAACGCGTTCGCAATGGCAGTGATCACAGCGTCTCTACCGTCCCTCCGGCAGCCTCGATCTTCACCTTGGCGGGAGCCGACACCTTGTCGACCTTCACGGTCAGCGACTTCGTGAGCTCACCGTCGCCGAGCACTTTCACGGGAGCCGTGCGCGACTTGACCATACGCTTCTCGAATAGCGCGTCGACGTCCACAGTGTCGCCGGCCGAGAATGCGTCCTCGAGTCGCGAGACGTTGACGATCGCGTACTCCGTACGGAAGCGGTTCTTGAAGCCCGGGAGCTTCGGCATGCGCATGTGCAGCGGGTTCTGCCCGCCCTCGAAGCCGGGCCCCTTCCCGCCACCGGCGCGAGAGAGCTGGCCCTTGTCGCCGCGGCCGGCCGTGCTGCCGTGCCCGCTGGCGTTGCCGCGGCCGACCCGCTTGCGCTTCTTGCGCGAGCCCGGGGCCGGGAATAGGTCGTGAATCTGCATAGGTACGTTCGCTCCTTCGTTCGCTGCCGAAGGGCCTCGCCCTCCGGTGCCGGCCGCTCGCCGCCGGCTGACTCTCGCTCGTGCGCTCGTCCGCCGCGTCGGTGCGCGGCCACGACCAGCGGCTAGAGCTCCTCCACGTTGACGAGATGCTTGACCTTGAACAGCATCCCGCGAATCGTCGGCGTGTCGACGTGTTCGGCCGTGTCGTTGATGCGCTTCAGACCGAGCGCACGAACGGTGGCGCGCTGGTCGGCGGGCCTGCCGATGACACTGCGCACCTGCGTGACCTTGAGCGTCTTCTTCGCCGCTGCCTTCTTAGCTGGCATCGACCTTGTCCTCCCACCCGTACATCTGGCCCACGGTCATGCCGCGACGGCGCGCGACATCCTGCGGGCTCGAAAGCGACTTCAGCCCCTCGGCGGCAGCCTTGACCATGTTGAGCGCGTTGTCGCTGCCGAGCGACTTGGACAGCACGTCGCGGATACCCGCGAGCTCGAGGAGCGCGCGAACCGGGCCGCCCGCGATGATACCCGTACCGGGGCTGGCCGGCTTGAGCATGACCTTTCCGGCACCGAACTCGCCGAGGACGGCATGTGGAATGGTGCTCTCGCTCAGAGGCACCTTGAACATGTTCTTCTTGGCGTCCTCGATGCCCTTCTTGATTGCGACGGGCACTTCAGCGGACTTGCCCATGCCGACGCCGACACTGCCGGCGCCATCGCCCACGACCACAAGCGCAGTCAGCGAGAAGCGGCGTCCACCCTTGACGACCTTCGAGACGCGGTTGATGTAGACGACCTTCTCCTGCAGTTCGGAGACCGGGGCCTCTCTACGTGCCATCCGAATCCTCCCTTTGTCTAGAACGTAAGACCGGCGCTACGGGCGCCTTCGGCAAGTGCTTTCACGCGACCGTGGTAGAGACGCCCACCGCGGTCGAAGACGATCTCGGTAAGACCAGCCTCGACCGCACGCCTGCCCACGGCCTCGCCCACAGCGCGCGCGGCGTCGGTGGTCGAACCCGTCTTGAGCGCCGTCTTGAGCTCTGGATCCACGCTTGAAGCCGAGACCATGGTGCGGCCCGAGGCATCGTCGATGATCTGAGCGTAGATGTGCGCGTTCGTGCGGCTGACGCACAGGCGCGGTCGGGCGGCCGTGCCGCTCACCTTGCCGCGAACCCGGCGGTGGCGCCGCTCGAGGTTCGCCCTCTTCGCCTTTAGCTTGTCCATGACTTCTCAGCTCTCCTCATTATGCTGCGGACCCACGCCCGCGTACGCGCCGGTCGCCCGGCGAACTCTACTACTTGGCGGCCTTGCCGAGCTTGCGCCGTACGTACTCGCCCTCATAGCGCACACCCTTGCCCTTGTAGGGCTCCGGCGGCCGCCATCCGCGAATCTCGGCGGCTACTTGGCCGACACGCTGCTTGTCGGTCCCGCGCACCGTGACCCTCGTGGGTGCAGGGACCTCGAACGTGATCCCCGGCTCGGCGATGATGAGCACCGGGTGGCTGAACCCGAGCTGCATCTCGAGGTCGCTTCCCTTGAGGGCGGCACGGTAGCCTACGCCGACGATCTCGAGGTTCTTGGAGAACCCCTGGGACACGCCGGTCACCATGTTCGCAATGAGCGTGCGCGTCAGACCGTGCAGCGAGCGGTGCTGCCGCGCGTCGCTGGGTCGCGTGACCCAGACCTGACCGTCCTCGAGCTCGATGGACATGTCCTCGTTGAACGTAGAGCTCAGCTCGCCCTTCGGCCCCTTGACGCTGACCGAGGAGCCTTCGATTCTCACCTCGACCCCGGAGGGGACCGGGATGGGCTGCTTGCCGATACGAGACACGGCGATCGCTCCTTTCCTTCAGTCCTGTCCGGTTACCAGATGTAGGCGATGACCTCGCCGCCGACGCCCGCCTTGCGCGCGTCGCGGTCGGTCATCACACCACTTGACGTGGAGACAACGGCGATGCCGAGTCCGCCCAGAACGCGGGGCATCTCATCCTTCTTCGCATATACGCGCAGGCCAGGCTTGCTGATGCGGCGCAGGCCGGTGAGTGTGCGCTCCTTGCGAGCGCCGTACTTCAGAGTGATCTCGAGCGTCGCCTGCGGCTCGCCCGGGACGACGCGGTAGTCCGTCACGTAGCCCTCTTGCTTGAGGATGCGCGCAATCTCGACGAGCTTGCGCGAAGAGGGCATAGCCACCGTCTGCTTGAACGCCGCGTTCGCGTTACGGACGCGGGTCAGCATATCGGCGATGGGGTCTGTCATGCTCATGTCGTGTTCCTCCTATGATCCGGGATGAACCCGCTACCGGGGTTCGCTCCTGCCCGTGGCAGACGCGCCTTCCGGAGCGGTCTTGCCCGAACGTGCGCGGTCCTACCAGCTGGCCTTGCGCACGCCGGGAAGCTCGCCGCGGCTCGCCAGCTCGCGCACGCAGATGCGGCACAAGCCGAACTGCCGATAGAACGCGCGCGGACGACCGCAGCGGTTGCAGCGGTTCACCGAGCGCGTCGAGAACTTCGGCGTTCTCTTTGCCTTGGCGATCATCGATTTCTTGGCCACGTGATGCCTCCTTGCCGGCGGCGGTCCTCAGAGGCCGCCTTGACTGATCTCTATCGCTTGAACGGGAAGCCGAACGCGCCCAGGAGCGCGCGGGCCGCCTCGTCGGTTGTCGCTGTCGTGACGAACGTGATGTCCATGCCGCGCACCCGGTCGACCTTGTCGTAGTCGATCTCAGGGAAGATCAGCTGCTCGGTCACGCCCATCGAGTAGTTGCCGCGTCCATCGAAGCTTTCCGTGGGCAGCCCGCGGAAGTCGCGCACACGCGGGATGGCCGCCGTCACGAGGCGGTCGAAGAACTCCCACATGCGGTCGCCGCGCAGCGTCACTTTCGCGCCGATCGGCATACCCTGGCGGATCTTGAAGCCCGCTATCGACTTCTTCGCACGCGTGATCGTCGGCTGCTGACCCGTGATGATGCGCAGGTCCTCAACGGCAGCATCGAGCTGCTTCACGTCCTGCACTGCAGCGCCAACGCCCATGTTCACAACGATCTTCTCGAGCCGCGGAACTTCGTTCACGTTCGCGAGGTCGAGCTCCTCTTGTAGCGCCGAGACAACCTCGGTCTTGTACTGCTCTTTGAGTCGTGGGGCCACGCCACTTACCTCCGTGTTGTGATGTACCGGATTTCCGACCCGGCACCTCGTGTCCTCGGCGAGCCGAAGACAGGAGCACTACTACTTGTCGATATCGTTGCCACACTTCTTGCAGACCCGGACGCGCGTGCCGTCGTCGGTACGCCTCCGACCGACACGCGTCGGCTGAGAGCAGCTCGGGCACAGGAGCATCAGATTGCTCACGTGGATCGTGCCTTCGATCTCGAGAAGACCGCCCTTGGGATTGCGCTGGGTGGGCCGCTGCGCCTTCTTGATCACGTTCACCTTCTCGACGACAACGCGGCTCTTCTCCGGGTGCACCTTAAGGACGCGAGACTCCTTGCCCTTGTCCTTCCCGGCTATGACCTTGACCTTGTCGCCCGTGCGGATGGTGAGGGACTTCGCCATCGCTGCCTCCTTAGATGACCTCGGGAGCCAGCGAGACGATCTTCATGTAGCGGCGGTCGCGCAGCTCGCGCGCAACCGGGCCGAAGATTCGCGTGCCCCGGGGATTGCCCTGGTTGTCGATGACGACGGCGGCGTTCTCGTCAAACTTGATGTAGCTGCCATCGGGCCGACGGATCTCCTTCTTGGTCCGCACGACCACGGCGCGAACGATCTCGCCCTTCTTGATCTGGCCGTTCGGGATCGCCTCTTTGACAGCGCAGACGATGACGTCGCCTACGAAAGCGTAGCGGCGCTTCGAGCCCCCGAGCACCTTGATAACTCCGACGCGTCGCGCGCCCGAGTTGTCGGCGACCTTGAGCCGTGTCTCTGCCTGGATCATCTCTTCCTCCGGTTACGGATCGGTACATGAGAGGTGCGCCCGCTCATCCGCGCGGCGCACATGCACGACCGACGTACTACTTGGCCTTCTCGACGATCTCGACGAGACGCCAGTGCTTCAGCTTCGACAGCGGGCGGGTCTCCATGATCGTCACCACGTCGCCCACGCCGCACTCGTTGTTCTCATCGTGCGCGTGGAACTTGCTGGACTGCGTGATCATCTTTCCGTACATCGCGTGCCGCTTGCGGGCCGACACCTTCACGACGCACGTCTTGTCGCCGGCCGCCGAAACGACGACACCCTGGCGGACCTTGCGTCGGTTACGATCGCTCTCCATGCTCACTCCTCACAACTCCCTTACGACGCCGCCGCGTCACGGCTGGCGCGGAGCTCTCGGCTGCGCAACTCCGTGTGCAGCCGAGCGATGTCTCTCTTGACGGCCGCGATGCGGCCCGTGTTGTCCAGCTGACCCGTGGCGAGCTGGAACCGCAGGTTGAAAAGCTCGGCTCGGCTGTCCTTGACCTGCTGGGCCAGATCTTCGTCGGACAGCTCCAGGATGTCGTTGGGCTTCATCTATGACTCACCACCGGTGTCGGTCCTCGTTACGAACTTCGTCCTGATCGGCAGCTTGTGCGCGGCCAGTCGCATCGCCTCGCGGGCGACCTCCTCGGACACGCCTGCCACCTCGAACATCACGCGGCCCGGCTTCACGACCGCGACCCACTTCTCCGGGTTGCCCTTGCCCGAGCCCATGCGGGTTTCCGCGGGCTTCTGGGTGACGGGCTTGTCCGGGAAGATGTTGATCCACACCTTGCCACCACGCTTCATGTAGCGGGTCATCGCGACACGGGCGGCCTCGATCTGACGGTTCGTGATCCACGCCGCCTCGAGGGCCTTCAGGCCGTACTCGCCGAAATGGACCTGCGTACCGCCTTTCGCGCTGCCCTTCCTCGAGCCCCGCTGCACCTTGCGGTGCTTCACTCGCTTCGGCAGGAGCATCTCTAGCCTCTCCCTCCCTCGGAACGACGGCCGCGGGACGGGCGGTCCTCGGCGGGTGACAACGGAGCCTGCTGGCCCGGCAGCACCTCGCCACGATAGACCCAGACCTTGACGCCCACGGCGCCCATCGTGGTGCGGGCCTCGGAGGTGCCGTAGTCGATCTTCGCACGCAAGGTGTGAAGCGGTACGCGACCCTCGCGGTACCACTCGCGGCGACCCATTTCGGCGCCACCGAGGCGACCCGAGCACTGGATCCTGATGCCGAGTGCGCCGCTCTTCATTGCCGAGGCGACCGCTTTGCGCATGGCGCGACGGAACGCGACGCGGCCGACGAGCTGCTCGGCGACGCTCTGCGCGATGAGCGTGGCGTCGAGCTCGGGGCGCTTGATCTCGACGATGTTCACGGTCACGACCTTGCCGGTCATCTTCTCGAGCTCCTTGCGCAGGACGTCGACTTCGGCGCCTTTCTTGCCGATGACGATGCCCGGTCGCGCGGTCCACAACTCGATGATGACCTTGTCGCCCTTGCGCTCGATGTCGATCTTCGAGATCGCAGCGCGGCGGAGCCGCGCGTCAAGGTACTGGCGGATCCTGAAGTCGCTCTCGAGCGTCTGCGGGTAGTCCTTGCCCGCGTACCAGCGAGAGCGCCAGTTCTCGGTTATGCCGAGACGAAAGCCGATGGGCTGTACCTTCTGTCCCATGTTGTCCCTACGCCCCCTCTCGCTGCTTGACGATGACGGTGATGTGGCTCGTGCGCTTGTTGATGCGGAATGCCCTGCCCATGGCGCGAGGCCGGATGCGCTTGATGGTCGGGCCCTCGTCCACGTACGTCGACGCGACGACGAGGTCGTCCCGCTTGACGTGCAGGTTGCGCTCGGCGTTCGCGACGGCGCTGTCGAGGACCTTCTCGACGACCTCGGCCGCTGCGCGCGGCGTGAACCTGAGGATCGCCTGTGCATCCGTGACGGACTTGCCGCGGATCAGGTCGACCACATCGCGAGCCTTGCGCGGGCTCATTCGCACGTAGCGTGCGACTGCTCTCGCTTCCATCCTGCTACCTCTTGCCCTTCCTGTCGGCCGCGTGCCCACGGAATGTCCGGGTGGGCGCGAACTCGCCGAGCTTGTGTCCAACCATGGACTCGGTCACGTACACGGGGACGTGCTTGCGACCGTCGTGAACCGCGATCGTGTGACCGACCATCTCGGGGAAGATGGTCGATGCGCGCGACCAGGTCTTTATAACCTTCTTGTCGCCGGCCTCATTCATCGCGTGAATGCGCTCGATGAGGCGAGGCTGGACGAACGGCCCTTTCTTCAGGCTTCTGCTCATCGTGTGTTTCTCAGCTCCTCAGACTCCGCGCACTACTTCTTGCGCCGGCGGATGATCAGGCGGTCGGACGTCTTGCCCTTGGTACGTGTCCGGTGACCCTTCGTGGGCACGCCCCACGGCGTGACCGGGTGACGACCGGCGGACTTGTTCTTGCCTTCGCCGCCACCGTGCGGATGGTCGACCGGGTTCATTGCGGTGCCACGAACCGTGGGGCGAATGCCCAGGTGCCGCGCGCGACCGGCCTTGCCGATCGAGATGTTGCCGTGGTCGGCGTTGCCGACCTCGCCAACAGTCGCGCGGCAGGTCAAGAGCACGCGGCGCATCTCCGAAGACGGCATGCGCAGGATCGCGTAGTCGCCTTCCTTTCCCATGAGCTGCACCGAGGTGCCCGCAGAGCGAGCGATCGCGGCGCCTCTTCCGGGCTGCAACTCGACCGCGTGCACGACCGTACCGGTCGGGATGTCCAAGAGCGCAAGTGCATTGCCCGGACGGATGTCCGAACCCGGCCCCGCGGTGACGGTCTGGCCCACCTCGAGCCCCTTGGGCGCGAGAATATAGCGCTTCTCGCCATCGGCGTAGTGCAGAAGCGCGATGCGCGCGGAACGGTTCGGGTCGTACTCGATGGTCGCGACCTTGGCCGGCACGCCGTCCTTGCTCCGCTTGAAGTCGATCACGCGGTAGCGTCGCTTGTGGCCGCCACCCTGGTGGCGCGTGGTGATGCGCCCGTTGTTGTTGCGGCCGCCCTTCTTGGGCAGCGGCTCCAGGAGCGACTTCTCGGGCTCGGTCCGAGTGATCTCCGAGAAATCGGAGACCGTCTGGAACCGGCGGCCCGGCGATGTCGGCTTGTACTTCTTCAGTCCCACTGACACTCCCTTCGTGTCCGATGGCCGGAACCGTCTGGGACGGCGGGCACCTCACCCGCTCGAACGGTTCCGACGCCGGACTACCACGGCACCGGGCGGCTCTACATGAGAGCCTGGACCGGCATCACGCCCTAGTCTGCGGCGTTTAGCGATTCTGGAAGAATTCGATCGAGTCCCCTTCTTTGAGCGAAACGACCGCCTTCTTCCACGAGCGCGACAGGCCTTTCGCGTAGCGCTCCCGGCGGGGCTTGCCCGAGACGTTCATCGTGTTCACTCCGGTGACCGTGACCTTGAAGATCTCCTCGATTGCGCGGGCGATCTGCGGCTTGGTCGCGGCCTTGTCGACCTCGAACGTGTAGCGGTTGTCCTCGATCATCGCGTAGGACTTCTCGGAGACGATCGGGCGCAGGATGATGTCGCGTGCGTCCTTCATCTACGACAACACCCCCTCAAGCCAGGTCAGGGCCGGCTTGGTGATGAGCACGGCCGTGTTGTCGACGAGGTCGTACGTGTTCGCCTCAGACGCGGTAATGGCGCGCGCGGCGGGGATGTTGCGCAGGGAGAGCAGCGCGGTCGTGTCGTCGTTGCTCACGACCACGGTCACGCGCCCAGCGATGCCCAAGTTCTTGAGCACCTCAGCGGCACGCTTCGTGGAGGGTTCGGCGAGCTCGAATCCGTCGATCACGTACAGCACGCCCTCGGAGTGCTTGGCCGAAAGCGCGCTTCTCATCGCAAGCTTCACGACCTTGTTCGGCACCTTGAACGCGTAGCTGCGAGGGTTCGGGCCAAAGATCACGCCGCCGCCCTTCCAGAGCCCCGAGCGGGTCGAGCCCGCGCGGGCGCGGCCGGTCCCCTTCTGGCGGTACGGCTTGCGGCCACCGCCTGAGACAAAGCCGCGCGTCTTGGTGGCATGCGTGCCCGCTCTGCGAGCGGCGAGCTGACTGCGAACGACCTGATGCATGGCGAAGGTGTTGGGCGCGATGCCGAAGACTCCGTCAGCGAGATCGGCCGTACCCACCTTCTTGCCGGTCGTGTTCTTCACTTCGATCGTTGCCATCGTTCTCTTCTCCTCGTGACGCACCGCTGGCACGGGCGCTAGGCCATCCGAATGGTCAGAAGCGCGCCCTTGCCACCGGGCACCGCGCCTTTGACGATCAGCAGGTTCTGCTCGGCATCGACTTTCACGATCTCGAGGTTGCGCACGGTGACCGTCTCCGAACCCATGTGGCCCGGCAGCCGCTTGCCGCGGAAGACACGCGACGGAGTGGCGCACTGCCCGACCGAACCCGGCTCGCGGTGTGCGTGTGAGCCGTGGCCACCGGGGCCGCCCTTGAAGTTGTGACGCTTCATGACGCCCGCGAAGCCCTTGCCTTTGCTCGTGCCGCTGACGTGCACCGACTTGACGTCGGCGAACGCCTCGACGGTGATCGCCTGACCGAGCTTGACCTCATCGCCTTCGTCGAGACGCACCTCCGCCAGGGAGGCCATGGGGTCGATCTTTGCCTTCGCGAAATGACCCGCCATCGGCTTGTTGACCTTCTTCTCTTTGATGTCGCCAAAGCCGATCTGGATGGCGGCATACCCGTCACGGGCGACCGTCTTGACCTGGCTCACGATGCAGGGCCCGGCTTGTATGACGGTGACCGGCACGAGCTTGTCGTCCTCGCTCCAGACCTGGGTCATCCCCAGCTTCTTGCCGAGTATCGTCGTAACCATCGCGTTCCTACCTCTTCCTCGTGCGGTCTTGGGCCTCACTGCCGCGCCACGTGCGCGGATCTCCCAGCGGACCGCGTCCTCACGCCGTTCCCGATCTCGGGTGCGGCGGTTGCTCCCGTACTAGAGCTTGATCTCGATGTCCACGCCGGCCGGAAGGTCGAGGCGCATGAGCGAGTCGACCGTCTTGGGCGTGGGCTCGAGGATGTCGATCAAGCGCTTGTGAGTCTTCATCTCGAACTGCTCGCGGCTGTCCTTGTTCACGTGCGGCGAGCGGATCACGCAGTAGAGGCTGCGCTCGGTCGGCAGCGGGATCGGACCGGAGACTTTCGCCCCGGTCTTCTGCGCCGTGTCGACGATGAGCTTCGTGGACTGGTCCACGATCTCGTGGTCGTAGCCCTTGAGCCTGATCCTGATCTTCTGGTTCGCCACCACTCAACCCTCCGTTGGATACGGTACGGATCGCGCGCTTCGAAGCGCCCGCGTCGTCCGCGTCAGACCGGTGCTTCTCCGCCGACCTTCTTGATGATCTCGTCGGCGATGGACTTCGGAACCTGTTCGTACGCCTTGAACTGCATCGTGTAGACCGCGCGACCCTGCGTACGGCTGCGAAGGTCGGTCGAGTACCCGAACATCTCCGACAGCGGCACCTTCGCGCGAATGACCTGCGCGTTGCCGCGCGGCTCCATGCCCTCAATGTGGCCGCGACGCGATGACAGGTCGCCCATCACGTCGCCCATGAAGTCCTCGGGCGTCACGACCTCGACGGCCATGACCGGCTCGAGGAGCACGGGAGCGGACTTGCGAAGCGCTTCCTTGATCGCCATCGATCCCGCGATCTTGAATGCCATCTCCGATGAGTCGACCTCGTGGTACGAGCCATCGACGAGCTGGACCTTCACGTCGACCACGGGGTAGCCCGCGATCACGCCGCTGTCGAGTGCTTCTTGGATGCCCTTGTCGACCGCGGGGATGTACTCCCTCGGAATAGCGCCTCCCACGATCTTGTTCTCGAAGACGTAGCCGTCGCCGGGTGTTTGCGGCGCGACGTTGATGATGACGTGACCGTACTGGCCGCGACCGCCGGTCTGGCGGGCGAACTTCATGTCCAGGTTCTCGATCGGCTTGCCGGCGGTCTCGCGGTACGCCACCTGTGGCTTGCCGACGTTCGCCTCCACCTTGAACTCGCGAAGCAGCCGGTCGACGATGACCTCGAGGTGCAGCTCGCCCATGCCCGCGATGATCGTCTGGCCGGTCTCCTGGTCCGTGCGTACACGGAACGTCGGATCCTCCTCGGCGAGCTTGGCGAGCGCAACACCGAGCTTGTCCTGCTCTGCCTTAGTCTTCGGCTCGATCGCGATGTCGATGACCGGGTCGGGGAAGACCATGGACTCGAGCAGCACGGGTGCCGTCTCGGCGCACAGGGTGTCACCGGTCGTCGTGTTCTTAAGACCCACGGCGGCAACGATGTCGCCCGCGTACACCGCGTCGACATCCTCGCGGTGGTTCGCATGCATCTGCAGGAGACGGCCGATGCGCTCCTTGTGACCTTTCGTGGAGTTCAGCACGTACGAGCCCGCGTCCATGGTGCCCGAGTACACGCGGAAGTAGGTGAGCTTGCCCACGTACGGGTCGGTCATGACTTTGAACGCCAGCGCCGCGAACGGTGCCTTGGCATCCGCGGGGCGGTCGACCTCCTCGCCGGACTTGAGGTCCCGGCCCTTGATGGCCGGGATATCGAGGGGCGAGGGCAGGTAGTCGAGGATCGCGTCGAGGAGCGGCTGCACGCCCTTGTTCTTGAACGAGGCACCGCTCGTGACCGGTGTGACCGCGCAATCGATGGTCGCCTTGCGCAGGGCGGTCTTGAGCTCGTCGACCAAGATCTCCTCGTCCTCAAGGAACTTGTGGAGCAGGCCGTCGTCGTACTCGGCGGCCGCCTCCAGGAGCTCGTGCCGGTACAACTCGGCCTCGTCCATCATCTCGGCGGGGATGTCTCCGACGGTCGGGTTGATGCCCTTGTCGTCCTCGTTGAAGAAGATCGCGTGCATCTCGACGAGGTCGATGATGCCGACGAACTTGTCCTCGGCACCAATGGGTAGTTGCAGGAGCACGGGACGCGTGTTGAGACGGTCACGCATCATCTGGACGACATTCGCGAAGTCTGCGCCTGTGCGATCCATCTTGTTGATGTAGGCGAGCCGAGGAACGCCGTAGCTGTCCGCCTGACGCCAGACCGTCTCAGACTGAGGCTCAACGCCACCAACCGCGCAGAAGACGGCAACGGCGCCATCGAGCACGCGCAAGCTGCGCTCGACCTCGACCGTGAAGTCCACGTGCCCGGGCGTATCGATAATCTGGATGCGATGGTCCTTCCAGAAACACGTGGTCGCGGCGGATGTGATGGTGATGCCGCGCTCCTGCTCCTGAACCATCCAGTCCATGGTCGCAGCGCCGTCGTGCACCTCGCCGATCTTGTGCGTCTTGCCCGTATAGAACAAGATGCGCTCGGTCGTCGTGGTCTTACCGGCGTCGATATGAGCCATGATCCCGATGTTGCGGGTCTTGGCGAGCGCGAAAGCCTGGGTAGCCATCTGGCTGTTCTGTCCTCGTTCCTGCACTCAAGCGACCGGCGTCATAGGCCGGTCGCGGAAGTCCTACCAGCGGTAGTGCGAGAAGGCCCGGTTCGACTCGGCCATCTTGTAGAGATCCTCGCGCCTCTTGACGGAGGCACCCGTACTGTTCGCGGCATCCAGAATCTCGTTGGCGAGGCGCTCGGCCATCGTCTTCTCGCGGCGCTTCCGACCGAAGTCGACGATCCAGCGGATCGCGAGGGTGGTCGAGCGACGCGAGTTCACCTCGATCGGAACCTGGTACGTGGCGCCACCGACACGCTTCGGCTTGACCTCGAGCGTCGGACGCACGTTGTCCATCGCCTTCTTGAACGTCGCGAGCGGGTCGGAGCCCGACCGCTGCTCGACGATGTCGAAGGCGCCGTAGACGATGCGCTCCGCGATGGAGCGCTTGCCGTCCAGCAGGATCTTGTTGATGAGCTGGGTAACAAGCCGGTTGTTGTAGATGCTGTCCGGAACGACTTCGCGCCGAACCGCAGCTGCACGCCTGGGCATTGAGACTCTCCTCCGATACGGGTACGCATCGCCCTCGAGGGACGGATGCCGTCTGCCTACTTGCTCTTCTTGGCGCCGTAGCGCGAACGTGCCTGCTCGCGGTCGGCGACAGGCGCGGTGTCGAGCGTGCCGCGGACGATCTTGTATCGCACGCCCGGCAGATCCTTCACGCGACCGCCGCGCACGAGGACGATGGAGTGTTCCTGCAGGTTGTGGCCGATGCCCGGGATGTACGCCGTGACCTCGATCTGGTTCGTCAGGCGAACACGGGCCACCTTGCGAAGCGCCGAGTTCGGCTTCTTGGGAGTCGTGGTGTAGACGCGAGTGCAGACACCGCGCTTCTGCGGGTTGGACTTGAGCGCCGGGGTCTTGCTCTTCTCGGCCGCCTGCTTGCGGCCCTTGCGGACCAGCTGGTTGATGGTCGGCACTGTGGAATCTCCTTCTCGTACGTGTGTGGCACGCTATCGACGCTGGAGCATGCTCGCACACACCTCCAGTCTGAAGTCGCAAGGTCGAACTCTAGCAAGGTAGCGGCACGCTGTCAAACGCCACGCATCCGGGCGTATCCATCACCCGCTCGCTCCTGTCTTCCCTGCTCAGTAGACCCGTTAGCCGTGCGGTGAACGCACCGGCGCCGCCTCCGGTATCCGAAGGCGGCGCCGGATGGGATCGTGCACGCTAGACGAGTTTGATGTCGTACTCTTCGAGCTTGGTCATCACTTCATCGACGGCTTTCTGACCGATACCCGGAATCGTGAGCATGTCTGGCTCCGTACGGCCCTTCAGGTCACTGACGCGCGCGATTCCGGCCTCCGCGAACTTGTTGACCCACCGGGTCGAGACACCCAGCTGCGTGAGCGTCATGTCCTCGGCATCCTCAAGCGACATCACGGGAGGCGCGGTGAACTCGTCTTCCTCCTCGTGCCCCCAGTCGTCAGCGGCGCGACGGGCGACGAGATCAGCCGTGGGGTCGAACACGGCTCCCTGGAAGGTCGTCGCGTCGAGGTCTTCGCCCTCTTCGAGGTCGAACTCAGCGAAGAGCGACGCCGCCTCCTCGGAGATGATGCGCTCGGGTACGGTAGGACCGGGCAGAAGTGCCTCGATCTCCTTGAGCTCCTCGGGCGCGAAGTCCGGGAGCGGGCCTTCGACCTCGCGGCTCCACTCGGCGCTCTGCCCCTTGTACGTGAGCTTCACGCCGCGGTAGCGCTTCATGCCGGTAGCAGCCGGGATGAGCTTGCCGATGATGACGTTCTCCTTGAGTCCCAGGAGCTGGTCTTCCTTGCCGGCGATGGCCGCATCGGTCAGAACGCGAGTCGTCTCCTGGAACGAGGCCGCCGAAAGGTAGCTGTCCGTCGCAAGGGACGCCTTCGTGATGCCGAGCAGCACTGGTGCACCCTGGGCCGGATCGCCGCCCTCGGCGATGATCCGCTCGTTGTCCCCTTCAAAAGCGATGCGATCAGCAAGCTGGCCAGGCAGGAAGTCGCCGTCGCCCGGCTCGAGGACCGTGACCTTGCGCAGCATCTGTCGCGCGATCACCTCGATGTGCTTGTCGTTGATGTCGACACCCTGGCTGCGGTACACGTCCTGCACCTGCTCGACCACGTAGCGCAGGACGTCGTTCGGTCCGCGCAGGTGGAGCAAGTCGTGCGGGTTCACCGAACCCTCGGTAAGCTGCTGGCCGACCTCGATGGACACGCCATCAGCCACACCTGGGCGGAGACGCGCGCGGCGCGAGACGGTGTAGGACTTCTCGTGGCCGTCGCCCCCGTCTACCACGAACTTGCGGGTCTTGTCGGCCTCCTCGATGGTGAGCGTTCCGGCGATCTCGGCAAGGATCGCCTGGCCCTTGGGCTTGCGAGCCTCGAACAGCTCGGTAACACGCGGTAGACCGTGCGTGATGTCCTCGCCAGCGACGCCGCCCGTGTGGAACGTACGCATGGTCAGCTGGGTGCCCGGCTCACCGATCGACTGCGCGGCGATGATGCCTACCGCGGTACCGATGTCGACCGGGCGGCTGCTCGCGAGGTCCCACCCGTAGCAGGACTCACACACACCGTACTTCGCATGACAGGTCATGACGGTACGCGCGACGACCTTCTCGACGCCGGCGTCCACCAAGAGGTGCACATCGGCGTCGGATTCGATGTACGCGCCGGATTCCTTGAGCACCTCGCCGGTCTTTCGATCAACGATCGCATGGAGAAGGCAGCGTCCGACGAGGTTGTGGTCGACCGAGCCGTCGTCTTTCGTGAGACGGAACTCCACGCCTTCGTCCGTGCCGCAGTCGGCCTGCCGCACGATGACGTCCTGAGCGACGTCGACGAGTCGGCGAGTGAGATAGCCGGAGTCGGCAGTTCGAAGCGCGGTGTCGGCAAGACCCTTGCGCGCGCCGTGCGTCGAGATGAAGTACTCGAGAACCGTGAGACCCTCTCGGAAGTTCGCCTTGATCGGGCGGTCGAGGATGTCGCCCTTCGGGTTCGCCATGAGACCACGCATGCCGGCGAGCTGGCGGATCTGCTTGATGTTTCCACGGGCGCCGGAGTTGGCCATCATGTAGACAGGATTGAACGGGTGGTTCTCTTTGAAGTTGTCCGCCATCGCGTCACCGACGTCGTCGGTCGCGTCGGTCCAGACCTCGACGATCTTGCGGTGACGCTCTTCCTTGGTGATGAGACCGTTGTCGTACTGGCCCTCGATCTTGTCCACGAGCTCCTGCGCGGCCCCGAGGATCTCGTCCTTGTTCTCGGGAATGAGCGCATCGTAGACGGACACCGTGACGCCGGCCCGTGTCGCGTAATGGAATCCGAGGCGCTTGATCTCGTCGAGTATCTGCTCCATCTCGTTTGTGGAGTAGCGGACCGAGCAGTCTTCGACGATGCGGCCTACGCCCTTCTTGTCGACTTCGTGATTGATGAAGGGGTAGTCGTGCGGGAGTGAACGGTTGAGCGTGATGCGTCCGACGGTCGTGTCGATCCGCTCGCCGCTCTTGCGCTCGGTCCAGTCGCCGAAGGCGGTCTGCTCGAGGATATCCTCGCTCAAACGAACCGTGATCTTCGCTTGCAGGTCGAGGTATGCGCGGCTGTCGTAGGCGAGAAGCGCCTCGTCGAAGCTCGCGAAGACGCGTCCCTCTCCTTCGACGCCGGGACGGCCGGCCGTGAGGTAGTACAGGCCGATGACCATGTCCTGCGTCGGCGTCGTAAGCGGACGACCGTGCGCGGGCGACTTGATGTTGTTGGTGGAGAGCATGAGGATACGCGCCTCTGCCTGTGCCTCTGCCGAGAGCGGCAGGTGCACGGCCATCTGGTCACCGTCGAAGTCGGCGTTGAACGCCGTGCAGACCAGGGGATGGATCCGGATCGCCTTACCCTCGACGAGGACCGGCTCGAACGCCTGGATGCCGAGGCGGTGCAGGGTCGGGGCTCGGTTGAGCATGACCGGATGATCCGCGATGACCTCTTCGAGCACGTCCCACACGATCGGCCTCTGGCGGTCGACCATACGCTTCGCGCTCTTGATGTTCTGCGCCGAGTCCAGGTCGACGAGGCGCTTCATCACGAACGGCTTGAAGAGCTCGAGGGCCATGGCCTTCGGCAGACCGCACTGGTGGAGCTTGAGCTCCGGCCCCACGACGATGACCGAGCGGCCGGAGTAGTCGACACGCTTGCCCAAGAGGTTCTGCCGGAAGCGGCCCTGCTTGCCCTTGAGCATGTCGGAGAGGGACTTCAACGGACGGTTTCCGGGA
>CAYGYT010000027.1:0-28334 GCA_964354215.1 uncultured Eubacteriales bacterium
CTGGGACTGCGACGGCGGCGAAAGGCGCGCCGCCGCTTACGCCGAACAGCGTTAGCTCCCACTCTCACTGCTTCTGCCGTCTTGCACGGTTACCGTGATAGCGATATAGTGCTCTCACGAGAGGGGGCTCGATGATCGTTTCGTTCGGTGACGGTGCGACAGAGGATCTGTTCCACAACCGGCCAACGAGTCGAGCCCTGCGGTTCCCACGCGATGTGACAGGCGCGGCGCTGGTCAAGATGGACATGCTCAATGGATCGGCGTCACTCCTCGACTTGCGGTCCCCGCCGGGCAACCGTCTCGAGGCCTTGAAGGGTGACCTGAAAGGGTGTCACTCGATCAGGGTCAACGACCAGTGGCGGCTCGTCTTCCGCTGGAAGGGCAACAACGCGCATGACGTGCGACTGATCGACTACCACAGATAGGAGGCTCGCGATGATCCCGGAGAACCGCATCCCCACGCACCCCGGCGTAATCCTGAGCCAGGAGTTCCTCGTCCCGCTCGGCATCTCGCAGGTGGCGTTCGCCGCGCACCTAGGTGTGCCGGTACAACGGATCAACGAGCTCATTCGCGGCAAGCGCGGCGTCACGCCTGAGACGGCCTGGCTGCTCTCACAGGCCCTCAACACAACGCCGGAGTTCTGGACCAACCTGCAGACGTCCTACGACCTCGCGCGCAGCCGACCGGCGGAATCAGTCGAGCAACTCGCAGCAGTGGGGCTAGGAGTGTCGGGGAGCTAACCATGAGATCGAGCGGACAACGCTACGCGTTGCCGCTCATCTCAAACACGTTAGGCGTCTTCACCGGGAGTAGGTGCTTGGGGAGCAGAGAATAGAGGTATCGGAATGGAGTATCCGCCTGCAGAGACAGGTACGGGCCGAGAGGGTGAATCAGTGCTAGGCAGCGTGGTAGCTACTTGAAAGGAGAACACTCGAATCATGAAGATCAACATTGACAAGAATCTGGTCGAATTCACGCCGGAGAATGCTGATGAAACAGCAGAACTCGAGGCAATCTGGAGACTCCTTGTGGATTGCGTCAGGTTCAACAAGAAGCTCGTCCCCGTGGGCGAGTACGTTCCCCAGAAGAACAAGATCGCCAGGTTCGCGATCGAAGGACCGAGCGGTGCAGGTGCGTCCTCGTACCCGGAAGTCACTGTATACGAGGACTGTATGGTCTACTGCCAGACCTGCAACAAACTCGCGAAACTCAAAGCAGGAGACCTGATCCCGCCATGCTGCGGAAGACTCATGGAAGTCATGGACTAGACGCCGCCTAGCCAAGCGATCCGGTGGGCAGGCTGGCGCTCGCACTGACCGCCGCCCCGAATCGCGTATCGACGCAACGAGACCGTAGTCACGATCGTCCCCGCATGGAGAAGCAAGCGGCTGATGGACCCATCGCTGGGCGGAAACGCCCAACAACGGCTTCCAGCGGAAGGAAGCGGTATCTTCAGGCGACGCTGCGCGAGCGGCGGCTACAGCTGAAGCCGAACACGCTAGGTGAGACCGCTGGGCAAGTGTGGTTGCGCACGTCGCATTGGCTCGACACTCCGCGCAGAATCCGGGCCTGACTACCCTGATCTTGAACGCGCGGGGGTGCCCGGATGAACGAGACGACCAACTGAGACGGTTGATGTTCCCGGAGTTCCGCGCTCACCTAACAAGCGCTTCCAGCGGAAGCGCGCCTGCGGCGTAGAATCGAAGGGCGACGGAGCACAGCGCGCTCCGTTGAAGCGCAAGCCGTTAGGTGCATCCCTCCACATCGTGTGTTGACTTGAGTGACGTATGTGTACACACTAGGGTCAACGATTGGAGGTTCTCATGAGGTTCATCAGCGTACGCGACCTTCGGGGCAAGTCAGCGGACATCTGGCGCGACCTGCCTGAAGAACGCGAAATGGTCATCACGAGCAACGGCCGGCCCGTCGCGATCCTCGCTGCCGTCAACGAGTCGAACCTCGAGGAGTCCCTAGCGGCATTCCGCCAGGCACGCGCCGTCGATGCTGTCGCAGATCTGCAGCGCAAGTCCGTCCTTGCCGGAGCAGACTCCCTCACGGAAGCGGACATCGCGGCTGAGATAGCGGCGGTGCGCAAGGCGCGCGTTCGTTGAGGATCGTCCTCGACACCAATGTGCTCGTCTCCGGACTGCTCTCGCCGTTCGGACCTCCCGGCGAGATCGTACGGCTGGTCTCATCGGGATCGGTCGTGCTCTGCGTCGACGCACGCGTCATGGGAGAGTACGAGGAGGTGCTCCTGAGGCCCCGGTTCGGCTTCGACCCCGACTCCGTCGCAGCACTGCTCGACTACATCGACTTCCGCAGTGAGGTCGCCGCGTCAGAACCGCTTCACACTCGACTGCCGGATCGGGACGACGAACCGTTCTTGGAGGTCGCACTCAGCTGTACCGCGGACTGCCTCGTAACAGGAAACCTCGGCCACTTCCCGCATGAGGCTCGCGGCAACGTGACCGTGCTATCACCGGCGGAGTTCGTGGAGAGGTATCGCTCGGCGAGCAACGAAGGAGGCACCTAACCAAGAGATCGAGCGGACTCACTGCGTTCGCCGCTCATCTCTATACCGTTAGGCGGAATTCCGGATGGCCGAGCAAGACAGAGCAACTGCCAGGGAGCTGGCTCGGCAGCATCTCGCCAACGGGGATCCGCTTGGATGGTTCGATACGTTGTACGCCGCGTCTGAAGGCGAGGCCTCAGGCATCCCTTGGGCGGACTTGTCGCCCAACCCGAACCTCGTGAGCTGGCTCGAACGAGACCGCGCTTCCGGCACGGGCAGAAGCGCTCTGAAGGTCGGCTGCGGTCTGGGAGATGACGCCGAGGAACTCGCACGTCGAGGCTTCACCACGACCGCGTTCGACATCTCGCCTACGGCAATCAAGTGGTGTCGCGACCGATTCCTACAATCACACGTGCGCTACACGGAGGCGGACCTCCTCCAGCCACCCGTCGAGTGGGCACAGGCGTTCGATTTCGTCTTGGAGTCCTACACTCTGCAGGTCTTGCCCCCTGAGCTCAGAGGTGAGGCCATGCGTCGAGTGGCGGGGTTCGTCGCCCCCAGTGGAACGATTCTCGTAATCACCAGGGGGCGAGAACCGAGTGAGTCGGAGGGCGAGATGCCTTGGCCTCTCACTAGAGTGGAGTTGGAGGGATTCACTGCGGCCGGTCTCACAGAAGAGCGATTCGAAGACTACCGGGACGACGAGGATCCGCCTGTTCGTCGGTTCAGGGTGTCCTACCGGCGCACTGGTGCATCCGCCTAACAAGCGCGTCAACCACGAAGAACCTCGGCCATGAGAGCTACGCTCTCACCGAGGCCAAGTGCGGGCCTCGGTTTGCGGGTTACGCCTATGCCGTTCGGCCGAACTGCGCCGGCGACTCACCAACCTACGGCCAGACGCGCTTTTGCTCCCGCACGCGTGAATCGGAGTGGGCCTGTGAACCGCCCTCACGGCCAACTAGCGAGTCCGCAGCACGAAGGAGCCGCTCACCCTGTCGCCCACACAGATGCCCTCGGCGTCTCGAACCTTCTTGTTCAGCGCAATGAAGTGTGTCCCGTCACCCATCGGCAGCAGTGACGTATCCCATGTGGTCTGTCCGACTGTGGCCGTGACTGCGACGAGGCCTCTGTCGGCAAGCTCTCTTGTCACTTCGGAATGCTCCCGGGCAACACGGACGTACGTCCAGCCACCGTCCTGCGGGAAGACCTCGACTCGTCCGTCAATCGGGAAGATCTCGCCTTCCATCCCAACGTCCGTTCTCTTCTCAACTCCGTTCCGCCGTCTCGAGTGTACCCGACAAACCGGCAGCCAGGTCGCTTCCATGGGCGCGAGGACTGCACCCTGGTTGAGGAGCGGCGGTTTCGCTGTTGGCACCGGTCTGAGCATCCGTTCAGTCGGCCGAACAAGCGGATCAAGCTGACGGCCGCTAGGTGTACGCTACGAAGAGAGGCGGATCGGCCGCCGCTGATGCGCACGACGTTAGGTGACACATCGCCAGGAGGCCAGATGGTAACCGAGCAGGAGCGTCAAGCCGTCATCGACGAGGAGCAGCTTAGGTGGCTTCCAATCGGCTACTGGATATCGGCCGGCTTCTGGGGTGCCTACGGCTTGTTCATGATGGGCTACTTCGTACTCATCGGCAGCATCTTCATTTCGATCCCGTGGGAGGAGGGGGCAGAGGCCCCACCTCCACAGTTCGGGTGGATCTTCCTGGCAATAGGTGTCGTCGGCTTCCTCCTCATGGGTGCATTCGTGGCCTTCAAGGTGCTGGCGGGCTTCTGGATACGCAAGCATCAGCACCGCGTGGCAACCATGGTCATCGCCGCGATCACCTGCCTGGAGATACCGTACGGCACCCTGCTCGGCGTGCTCACCTTCTTGGCACTCTCGCGCCCGACGGTCCGAGCCTTGTACGAGAGCGGGGCACCGCCATATCCCACGGCGCCTCCACGACCCGGGGCCGTGCGCAGTGCCACCGAAGCCGACGGCTCGGTCACCTAACCAGCGCGTCAACCTGATAACCTCGGCAAGGAAGCTGCGCTTCCTCCGAGGCTCTGCGAGCCTCGGTTTGCAGGTTATGCGCACGCCGTTCGACGGAGAGCGACAGCGTCGTTCCGGCTTGAACGCAGTTAGCGTATCTGCTAACCTCTAGCCATGCCGTACACCGTCGACTACTTCAACCAGCGCGTCCGCGATGAGATCGAGTCGTGGCCGGTTGGCGTACTGGCGGACTATGCACGGCTGGTCGAACTCCGGATCGAGTTCGGCCCCGATGTACGGATGCCACATTCGCGCGTGATGGGTGACGGGCTCTTCGAGCTCAGGCCTCGCGGTCGAGAAGGCATCGGGCGAGCGCTCTACTGCTTCTTGGTCGACCAACAGGTGATGGTCCTACATGGCTTCATAAAGAAGTCGCAGGCCACTCCGAAGCGTGACCTGGAGATCGCTCGCAGACGCATGAAGGAGGTTCGTGATGGCCAGAAGTGAATACCGTCCGGTCTCGCACGATCACGAGGCCTTCCTCGAGCGTGCGCGCAAGCGCAAGGGGTTCGATGAGGCGTATGACGAGCTTGAAGACGAGTATCTGCTCGTCCGCGAGCTACTCTCCGCGCGCACTCATGCGGGGCTGACTCAGGAAGAGGTCGCCGCCTCCATGGGCACCACCAAGAGTGCCGTCTCTCGTTTGGAGGGCGCCGGCAAGCACTCGCCTTCGGTGAGCACGCTCAAGAAGTATGCTCGGGCAGTGGGTTGCGACGTGGAGATCAGGCTGGTTCCCGCTCCTCGTCGAACAAAGGCTTCGACCTGACACCCGCGGCGTGTGAGGTAGTCTGGAGTCGCAGCCGCTAATGGCCGCGGCTGCAGGTCAAGCCTAATGCGTTAGGCTGGTCCTGCCCGTCTGGCATGGACTGAATGTGATCAGCCTGCTGTTCTTCTGGCTGCCCGTCGCGATCCAAGCAGCCTACTGTCTGTATGCGAGGCCTCCTAGGCCGCTCGTCGCTGCGCTCGTATCAGCTGGCACAATCGTGTTCGGCGTGCTGTTCTTCTTCATCGGTGGAGCGTTGACTGGAGCGACGTCGGACTAAGGATGGCGAGCACACTGTCGAGCAAGCGCGTCAACCCGACGCGCACAGACCGCGCGCTAACACAAAGGTCACGGGCGTGCGGGTTACGCGCAACCACGTTAGGCGTGGCACGAGGAATCGGATTCTGTAGTTGTCACTTGACAACTCACCAGATCCTACCGATAGTCCTAGCGAAGGAAGAAACCCGTGACACGGCGGAAGCGGCACCCTGACCCCGACATTGAAGCGGCAATCGCATACGCAGAGGGCGAGGGTTGGCGAGTCAAGGTTGGTGGATCGAGTTCGCACGCGTGGGGAACCATGTATTGCCCGCACAACGACCCGGACTGCCGCTGTGGGGAGTTCTGTATCACCAGCATCTGGAGCTCGCCGCGCAACCCTCAGAACCATGCGAAGCAGCTGCGAAGAGTAGTCGACAGATGCACGGGTGGAGAAGATGAAGAGTAGACGCGCGTCCATGAAAGAATACGACTTCTCGCTGAGATTCGATGTCTCCGCTGTCGATTGCAGTCCCGCCGACTCTGTAGAAAGGCTAGCTGCGAGCGGCTGCGATGACGCAATCATCGGCATCGGTATCCCTGGGCGAATCGCCCTCGACTTCATCCGCACAGCCAAGACGGCTGAGGATGCGGTCTTGAGTGCCATCAGCGATGTGCGCAATGCCCTGCCTGGGGCTCGGCTGATTGAAGCAGCGCCTGACTTCGTCGGCTACACGGACGTCGCGGAGCTCGTCGGGAGAACACGCCAGAACATGCGCAAGCTTCTACTCTCTTCCTGCAAGCCTGGACCCATGCCAGTCCACGAAGGCATCTCAGCGGTCTGGCACTTGTCGCCGGTCCTGAGATGGCTGCGAGACGAGAGAGCGTACTCAATCGAACAGGGACTCATCGATCTGGCAGACACGACGATGACCGTCAACATCGCTGCCACCCAGGTGAACTTCGGGTTCACGGATGATGACCGAATCCGGAGCGTCATTGCCGGCTCTGTGGAACACACGGCGAAGCAGACATCGGTGCACGCCTAACCAAGAGATCGAGCGGACTCACTTCGTTCGCCGCTCATCTCTACACCGTTAGGCGAACACTCGGCGACTAATTGACCGCTGTCACGTGACGCGTTACAGTACTGGGTATGATCAAGACGTTCGCTTACAAACAGACGGAGCAGTTCTGGGTCACCGGCAAGCTCGGCAAGTTGCCGCCCGACATCGCAAGGCGGGCTCTTCGCAAGCTGACCGCGCTCGATGCCGTGAGCGACGTCGAGGAGCTCAGAGTCCCCAGAGGCAACCGCCTTCATGCGCTGGAGAAGGATCGAGCGGGACAGCTTTCCATCTCCGTGAACGACCAGTGGCGCATCTGCTTCCGCTTCGAAGACGGCGACGCCTATGACGTCGAGATCTGCGACTACCACTAGAGGACAGGTGAGCTTGAAGATGAGCATCCCCAACGACAGACCGCTGCAGCGCCGCCCGATTCACCCCGGCGAGATACTGCGAGAGGACTTCATGCCCGACTACGACCTGACCGTGAGCGGGCTCGCTTCGGCACTCGGCGTCTCTCGGCAGTCGGTGAACGAGCTCTTGCGCGAGAGGCGCGCTGTGAGCCCGGAAATGGCACTGCGGCTCGCGAAGCTCTTCGGCACCTCGGCGGAGTTCTGGCTGAACTTGCAGCGGGCAGTGGACCTGTACGACGCGAGCGCCGCGATCAAGGAAGACGTTCGGCACATCAAGCGGCTGAGTGTCGCCTAACAACGGCGTCAACCTGAGGAGCTCGGCAAGGAAGCTGCGCTCCCTACGAGGCTCTGCAAGCCTCGGTCTCAGGTTACGCCGCACAGCGTTAGAACGACAGTGCGCCATCGGCGCTGCGCCACGTTCCGAGTTTGCGGCGGTACCAATTGTGGTACACTGCTCGCATGAGCGAGCCCGGCGATCAGAAACCCATCCTACGCGTGGCCTTCTTCAAGACCGCGGCAGGCAACGAGCCGGTTCGGGAGTGGCTGAAGGGACTCGCTCGCGATGACATGCGAACCGTCGGCTACGACATCAAGACGGCCCAGTACGGATGGCCTCTCGGCATGCCGCTCATCCGTAAGCTCGAGCTGGGTCTCTGGGAGGTCCGCTCGGACATCGCGAACGGAATCGCCCGCGTCTCTTCACCGTTGAGGCGAGCGTGATGGTTCCGCTTCACGGGTTCGTGAAGAAGTCGCAGAAGACGCCGGCGGTCGACCTGAAGGTGGCAAAGCAGCGTCTGGCGGAGTTGCGGAACAGGAGAGCGTGATGGACAAGAAACACATCGGCGGAGACTTCGACGACTTCCTGCGCGAGGAGGGCATCCTCGACGACGCGGAAGCGGTCGCTGCGAAGCGCGTGATCGCCTATCAGATCGCGCGTGAGATGGAGAGCGCCCACATCTCGCAGTCGGAACTCGCGCGCCGGATGAAGACGAGCCGCTCGGCCGTCGAGCGACTGCTTGACCCGACGAATCCGTCGGTCACGCTCGCGACTCTGGAGCGGGCCGCGACTGCGGTCGGCAAGCGACTCAAGATCCAGTTGACTGCATAGGGTGTCTGCGTTCTAACAAGCGCATCCAGCAGAACGCCGCAAGGTAGACTGACCTGGAAGCGCTCGGCGTCTGCTTACGCGCAACACGTTAGGCCGACAGGAGGCGGAGGCCAGTGCCGCTCAGGGTCAAGCCCAGGGAGAAGCTACTGCCTGACGTGCTGGTGCCAGAGCTGATCGCACCGTGCGGCATGGACTGTGGCCTCTGCATGGTCTACGTGCGAGACAAGAACGGGTGTCTCGGATGTCGGGCGGGAGACGAAGGCAAGGCCAAGTCGTGCCTCGCGTGCACGATCCGCAACTGCGAGGTACTCCGATCGGGCGAGTCCGCCTTCTGCAGCAGCGATTGCGAGAGGTTCCCGTGCCCCCGGCTCAAGCGGCTCGACGCCAGGTATCGCACGAAGTACCGGATGAGCATGCTTGAGAATCTGCAGGTGATCCGCGATGTAGGCGTCGATGCATTCGCTGCGTCTGAACAAGAGCGCTGGGCGTGTCCGGGATGCGGCGGCTTGCAGTGCGTGCACACCCCGGAGTGCGTCTATTGCGGTCACGTGTGGCCCTGACACCGAGCGGCCCAAAAGGCGCATCCAGCAGAACGCCGCGCGGCAGACTGCAGGAGTGAGGCGCTCGGCGTCTGCTGATGCGCAACACGTTAGCCACAGCATCCCATGTGGTATCATCAGTTGTCCCTTGGGAGGTGCTACTGATGAGTACAGTACCCGTGATCGTCCCGATCTCCGAACTGCGGCAGGACGCTGCCGGCCTCTTCAAGCGAGTTGTCGCATTGGATGAGCCGGTGTTCGTCACCCAGCGTGGCCGCGCCTCCGTGGTCATCCAGAGCGCGTACGCCTACGAGCGCGTTCATCACGAGAACGAGATCTTGAAGCTGCTCGTTCAGGGCGATGTCGATATCGCGGCTGGCGTCGGGCGTGACGCGGAGGATGTCATGGCGGAGGCGCGCGCTCTCCTGGCGAGCGACTAGTCCGCATGCGCGTACGGTTCACGCCTCCGGCGGATCGCCAGTATCTCAGTGCTCTCCGCTACTTGCTCGAACGCAGTCCTTCAGCAGCAGCCGGACTTCAGCGACGCGCTGAGAAGGCCATCGTCCAGCTTGGCCAGTATCCGGAGTCCGGGCATGTTATCCCTGAGTTCCCCGCCCTTCCGCATCGGGAAATGCCCGTTGAGCTGTATCGTTTCTTCCACCGCGTCGTTGGTGACACCGTCTGGATCGTTGCGGTCTGGCATTCCCGCCAGCTTCCGGATGAGCCCGACGATTCCGTGCGTGGCTAACAAGGGCGTCAACGCACACACCGCGCCTCGCGAGGTATCCTCGGCTGGCAGCCGCGCACAGGCGCGGTGGTGGTTACGCCGAACAACGTTCTGTGAGATTCGTCAGTAGTGGTATCTCAGCTGGGCTATTCGAAGATCGTCGCCCTCGACCTTGTAGACGATGCGGTGCGTGTCATCGATACGCCTCGACCAGTAGCCCGCCAGCGCATGCTTGAGCGGTTCAGGCTTGCCGACGCCTTCGAATGGTGTGCGGCAGATGTCTTTGATCAGCGTGTTGATCCGCTGGACGATCTTGCGGTCGGTCCTCTGCCAGTAGAGGTAGTCATCCCATGCGTGTTCTGAGAACACGATCCTCACTCGGCAAGTTCCCTTTCGGTTCCGCCGCCCGCTTCGAGTTCAGCGATCGATTCGAGCAGCCGACGCGCTCCTTTGGGACTGCGCAGAAGGTAGGACGTTTCTTCGAGGGCTTCGTAGTCGTCCAGGGAGATCATGACCACAGAGGCGCTGGCTTTGCGTGTCACGATGACGGGTGCGTGATCCTCGCAGACGCGGTCCATCTGCCTTGCAAGGTTGGCACGAAGCGTTGTATAGGGGATGGCGTCCATGATGTCCTCCAAGTGCTATCTGTACAGCGAATGGTACAGCATGACGACTCACAGAACAAGCGCGTCAACCTGACTCCGCGCCTCGTGCGCTAGACTCGGTTGGCAGGCGTTCGAAGGCGCGTCGCAGGTTACGCGCAAGACGTTGGAAAGACCCGCCTGACCGTCCCAATCGGTTGCCGAATGGGGCAACGTGACGTACACTCATGGAAGCGTTAGTACGTCTACGGAGGTATGACGATGAACACGAAACTCACGCTCCGACTCGATGATCAGCTCATCCGCAAGGCGAAGCGGTACTCGGATCGCTCAGGCAAGTCGGTATCGCAGCTCGTGGCTGACTTCTTCTCGGTGATTGACTCGGACGAGGAGATCCCGGGGACCGAGATCTCACCGCGCGTCAGATCCCTCGTCGGAGCGTTCAGGGGCTCCGACGTGACAGAGGAGGACTACCGGCGCTACCTCGAGGAGAAGTACCGGTGAGGGTTCTCTTCGATGCCAACATCCTGCTCGATGTCCTTCTCGACCGCGAGCCACACGTCGAAGTGGCCAAGAAGCTAGTGGCTTTGGTCGACAACGGCAGGATAGAAGGCTACATCTGCGCCACGGCCGTGACCAATCTCTACTACATCGGGGCGAAGGGGTTGGGCCAGAAGGGCGTTCGCGAGCATCTCAGGACACTGCTTGGGGTGTTCCGGGTCGCGCCCGTCGACGGTGACGTACTGCAGCGTGCGCTGGACGCGGCGGGCTTCACGGACTACGAGGACGCCGTCGTGCACGAGGCCGCGCATTCGGCCGGTTGCAGCGCAGTCGTCACGCGCGACCAAACGGGGTTCGCAAAGGCGACGATCCCGGTGTTTGAGCCACTCGAGTTGCTGGCTGCCGTCGCGGCGAGATCGACCGACGCGTAGCGGGGCTTTCCAAATCAACGCGACTCGCTGCGCTCGCGCGTTATCCCTAAGACGTTAGGCGGAAAGGTGCAGCGCGGGAATACTCAACAGTAGACAGCAGACTGCTGATTGAGAGGGGGTGTCTGTCATGCCTGTCACCGGAGGCGGTGCGGTCAAGATGACGGGTACTCCGGGTACCCGGCACTGGATTCCCAGCGGCGCAATTGGGTGGTGGACGTTTGGGCTCTCAGTCCTGGCTCTCGCCACGTGGGCGGTTCTCCCGCAGGTCACCATGGCGTTTCGCGATACCTACCCCATCACTGACAGTTGGGTAATGCCTGCGATCAACGTGATTCTGACCGACGTGGCGGCCGTGCTCAGTGCGCTGTGCATCTGGCGCTGGAAGGAACGCTCGGCGCTGATCATCATCGCAGCGGTACTGACTACTCCGTTGGCCTTGTTCGGGACTCTCATGGTGGTCGGGGAGGCCTTGAGTGGCGCCTGAGCCGAAGCCGCGGACTTCCGCCTAGCAAGCGCATCGACCAGTCAAACCGGCCGTTCGAGGTATGCTCGGCTTGTGAAGCTGCGCGAGGCCGGTTTGCAGGTCATGCGCATCAACGTTAGGCATCCACGGGGGGGACGGATGGCGCGGCCGACCACCAAGGACTCTCTGCTCGCTGCCTGCGATGTGGGCATGCGGCTTCTGCTGGAGGAGATCGATTCGATCCCGTCGGAGCTCCAAACTCAGGAGTTCCCGTTCGATGGGGGCGATCGCCGCATTCGCGATGTGCTGTGCCACCTGTACGAATGGCACCAGCTGATGATCGGCTGGTACGAGGTCGGCATGGGCGGCGGCAAGCCGGAGATGCCGGGGGCAGGTCACACATGGAAGACGACTCCGGCGCTCAACGAGGAGCTGAGAGCGAAGCACGCGGACACATCGTTGGAGGAGGCCCGGTCGCACCTAGCTGAGAGCCACGCCGCTGTTCGGGAACTGATCCGCACCCACACCGACGAGGAGCTGTTTGCGAAGCAGCGCTACCCCTGGACGGGCACGACATCGCTTGGCGCCTATCTCGTTTCGAGCACATCGAGTCACTACGACTGGGCGCGCAAGAAGGTACGCAGGTTCCGGAAGGCCTTAGCCCCGCGGGCGTGATGCCTAACAGGCGCATCCAGCAGAACGCCGCAACGGTAGACTGCGGAAGAGAAGCGCTGGGCGTCTGCTGATGCCCCCGACGTTAGGCCGACCGAGCCCTCATCAGATTCACGAATCCCGTTTGCGCACCTGATACCTGATGACGGTCTTGGGGTTCTTCGCTGAAGGCCGTGACTGGTACTCTTCCTCGTGCGCGCCGGCGATCTCGTAGCCCTCGGCTTCGATGAACTCGTGCAGCTGCCGAATCGTCGGTTCCTCGTCGGCATATGCGCCGATGAAGAGGACCTGCGCCACGTCGCCATACTCCCATGTCTCGATGACGACGGGCGTCTCGGGATCCTTCTGGATGAGTTCATTCGTGCCTTCGGGGATCGGGACAGCCCAAGCCGCTGTCCATTCCTGACGCGGCAGCGCCGCCCACTCCGGTCCGCCGAACCACCGCGCTCGCACGGGTTCAACCTTGAACTCCACGCCGTCCTTCTTGAGCGAGAACTTCAACCCGTACACAGCGCCGTACAGGGCCGGAAAGGCCCTCTCGGTCGATTCAGCGGGGTCCCCCACGGTGTGCACCACGGCCATCAGACGGTCGGGCATCTCGGCGATCTCGGGCGTGAACGGCTTCATCTTCTTAGGCATGCAGACCTCCCCTTGTCCTCTGCTCAAACCTCTCCACGAAACCGGCCAGCCAGTCTCGTCCGAACCGCAGCGATTGCTCGCTGTAGTCGAGAGCCTCTTCCACGAACCACTCGGTCTCCTCGGCGGACCTGCGCCTTTCGACTACCCCCTGGAGTCGCTCTTCGAGTGCTTGCAGGCACGTACGCGCCGCCTCGAGCGCGCGGTCCCCAGGCAGCGCGCCGAGCCCGGCCAGCCCGAGCAGAAGCGGCATCTTTGTGTGGGGCGTGGCGAGCGCCTCCAGACTCGCCTCCGTCCATGCGATCAGTCCCTCCGTGGTGGGGGAGTAGACCTTGCGGGTTGGCCCCTTGCTCTTGGAGGCGTCGCAGCGTCCTTCGACGAGCCCCGCTTTCTCCATCTTCTGCAGGAGGTAGTAGATGGACGAGAATCCGACATCGGTCCAGTCCCGCATTCCCCGCCCCTGCATCACTTGGTCGATCTCATAAGCGTGACGTGGGCACTCGACGATCAGGCTCAATACGGCAAGCTCCGCGTTGGTCATCGAGACGCCTCCTTTCAAACTATTATAGCGCCAGAGTAGATACGCGCAAGCCTGCGGCCTAACCCGGCACCGTCGCGGGATTCGGCATGGTCGACCTCGAATCAGCGATTCTCAACGCCGTGTACGTCATCCCATCTCGGCTACGTGACGGAATCGGTTCGCGCCTTGTCGCGGCAATCGAGGCGGACGCACGCGCTGCTGGCCTCAGACGTCTTGATCTGAACGCCACTCTGGGCGCGGTGTCGTTCTACGAATCGCTCGGGTATGTGTCTGACGGTCCGTCACTCAATGAGCTCCCGTCGGGCGTCGCGCTTCCGTGCGCGGCCATGCACAAGTCGCTCCTATGAGCGTGTGCCTAACAAGCGCATCGAGCAGAACGCCACGAGCTAGACTGACCTCAGAGCGCATCGGCGTCTGCTCATGCGCAACACGTTGGGACCACACAGAAGGGGAGGGACACGGGTGGTTCTGCGACCCTTTGTGCCGTCCGATCTGACGGCGGTCCAGCGGCTCATCTGGGACACCATCGACCAATGCTACCCCGCGGCCTACTCGCCGCGTGCAGTGGCCTACTTCAAGCAGTTCCACTCCCTCGACGCCATCCTTCGCCGCGCGGACGACGGCGTGGTGCTGGTGGCAGACAGCGATCACGGCATCGTCGGCACCGGAGCCCTGCTCGACGGCGAGATTGCCGCGGTATTCGTCCGCCCCGGCACGCAACGCACCGGCATTGGCACAGCCCTGATGGACGCTCTCGAGCGCGCCGCAGCTGAACAGGGGCTGGACTCCGTTCGACTCTACGTGTCGCTGCCGTCTCTCGACTTCTACACTCAACGCGGCTACCGGGTCTTCGACGAGGGTGCGCTAGATGTCGGAGAGGGCGAACACCTGGGCTACTGGCAGGCCGCGAAGACCCTGTCGAGTGGGTCCTAACAAGCGCTTCGACCTGATAACCTCGGCAAGGAGGCGCTGCCTCCTCCGAGGCCGAGACCGGGGCCTCGGTTACAGGTCAAGCGCACACCGTGCGACGCAATCGTCCGGTGCTCGTGCGCAATGGCCATCGTGCCCCAGTGGGAGGGCGGGTAGTGCCCACCAGAATCGAGATGCTCCATGAGGTGCGCGACGAGGACCTGCGTGGAGCCGCAGCGACCTTGGCGCGCGCGTTCGAGCACGATCCTGTCTGGGCCAAGGCGTTCGCTGGTGTGCCCCGGGAGACGATGGCGGTCTGGTTTCAAGGCCCGATCCTCTACTGCCGGGAGTTCGGGCGCGTCTATGCGACCTCGGAGAGGCTTGAGGGGGTCGCTGGCGTTGTACCCGGCGAGCACGCGCAGATGACGATGCGGCGTGCGATGCGGGCCGGCATGATGAAGATGGCCCTGCGGATGGGACCGCAGCTGATGATGCGCGCGCCGAGAATGATGCGCATGTTCGCGCCCCTTGACGCCGACCGCAAGCAGCACATGGGAAAGCGGGCATTCACCTACGTGATGATCGTCGGCGTGGACCCCGAGCATCAGCGACAGGGCCACGGCGGCACCCTGCTGCGAGCGCTCATTGAGGAGAGCGACCGGTCCGGGGTGCCTCTGTACCTGGAGACCGAGACCGAGGACAACCAACGAATGTACGTACACTACGGCTTCCAACTCCTGAGTGAGATAGCGCTTCCCGTGGTCGGGCTCCCCATGTGGGAGCTGTTGAGAGAGCCGGCGCCGTAGCGTTGATGCGTCGAACAAGCGCATCGACCAGTCAAACCGGCCGTGTGAGGTATTCTCGGCTCAGAAGAGCGCACGGCCGGTTTGCAGGTCATGCGCAACATCGTTCGATGCAGAACCCGGCTCATTGCCTAGAGGGGATACCACTCGTATAATCTGATTATCAGATCGGAGTGATGCCCTGTGTCTGAGACTCTCACAGTCACGGAAGTCGTTCGTCATTTCGCGGACTACGTCAATCGAGTTGCCTATCGCCGCGAGTCCTTCGTTCTTGTTCGCGGCACGCGCCCGGTCGCAGAGCTCCGGCCACTGCCAGCCGGCAAGCGCCTCGGAGATCTTCCCGGTCTCCTGAGATCGCTCCCGCGCCTTGAGGATGCCGCGGAGTTCGCTGCTGACATCGAAGCTGCGCGTGACGGTATCGGACACGCAGGGCTGGTCGATCCATGGCAGTCCTGATAGACGCCAGCATCCTCATCGAGGTCGAGCGGGGGAGGCTCGACCTGGAGCCTCACGTGGCGCGTCGCGCGGACGAGGAGTCGTTCCTGTCGGTGATCACCGCCAGCGAACTCCTTCACGGCGTGCGCCGTGCACTCCGTCCGGAACAACGCGCCCGGCGCTCCGCGTTCGTCGAAGCGGTCCTCGAGCGGTTCCCGCTCCTCGACGTCGATCTTTCGACCGCGCGCGCTCACGCTCAGGTATGGGCGGACCTGACAGCCGCAGGGTCGCTCATCGGACCGCACGACCTGTGGCTGGCAGCCGCCTGCATAGCGCACGGCCTCACCATGGTCACTGCGAACATCCGTGAGTTCCAACGGGTTCCCGGCCTTCAGGTCGAGGTCTGGATGAACAACTGAAGCTGTCCGGATTCGCATCGAACAAGGGCGTCAACCAGACGCGCGTGACCGCGCGTCAGATGCAGGCGAGGTGGCGCGCTGGTTACGCGCAACACGTCAGGTGACGTCCCTCAGGGGGGAGCACGACGCGCTGCGGTGACCGGGTTTTCCTCGGCTGCCTCACGGGTAGAAGGAGAGCACGGAGGTTGGAATCTACCGGGGGCAACGCCATGTCGCAGGGGTATCCGAGCGTGGCCCAAGGCCGACCAAGCGGACCACCGACTCTCGCGCCTGCGACCTCCGAATCCCAGGGTGGAGTGAGGGCGCTAGGCGTGTTCTTCATCCTTTGAGGGACGGCCCGGCTGCTGGCAGTAGCCGTCATGTTAGCCAGCCCGGCCATTCGTTCCCGTGATCCGGGCGTATCCCTCGGAGCGCTGGACTGGACTGTGATCCTGCCGGGCCTCCTGGTCTTCCTGGGCGTGACGGGCGTGCTGTCGCTGGCGACCGGGGTGGGGCTTCGGAGATACGCTCCATGGGCGCGAAATCTCGGACTGGGTCTCGCCATCGTGGACCTGCCCGTCCTGCCCTTTGGCACTGCGCTCGGAATCTACGCCCTGACACTGCTGCCAAAGGCCCACGTCAGGCCGCTCTTCCGCGCTTGAAACGCCGTACCCACGAGGAGGCGGAACGATGCACGCAGCGCCGGAGCAAGGCATCGACTATCGAAAGGTCCTCGACGACGCTCTCGACGTCTTCTTCAAGGATGCACTGCATATCAGCCTCAGGAGTCCGATGCAGGCCAGCTTCTTCGTGCGAACCGTGCGATGGCAGCGCGCTGCCGCGAGACAGAGAGCCCGCCTCAGGCAGGAGGGCGTCCACGTTCCGCCGATTATGATCTTCTCGGTCACCAACCGCTGCAACCTCCACTGCAAGGGCTGCTACCACCAGGCTCTTGGCCGCTCCTCGCATCCCGAGATGAGCGAGGAGAAGATGGCCGAGGTGGTGGTGGAGGCCAAGGAGCTCGGCATCTCGTTCGTCGTGGTCGCGGGTGGCGAGCCGCTGCTGCGGGAGAAGCTCATCGACATCACAATGAGGACGCCCGAGATCATCTTCCTCGTGTTCACGAACGGTCTGCTGCTCGACGACGAGCTGCTCGCGCGACTAGACGGGCAAAGGAACCTCGTCCCGGTGATCAGCCTTGAAGGCTACGCTGCGCAGACCGACGCACGCAGAGGCGAAGGCGTTCACCAGCGAGTGTTGGACGTAGTGCGCAGGCTCAACGACAGGGGCATGTTCTGGAGCATCTCCCTCACGGTCACCAGGTCGAACGTCGAGACGGTCACCGACCGCGAGTTCATCCGGCAGTTCATCGACTTGGGCTGCAAGCTTCTCTTCTTCCTTGAGTACACGCCTATCGCGGAGGGGACCGAGGAGTGGGTGCTGACCGACTCGCAGCGGGACGAGCTCCTGCGGCGCCGGGACTCGCTGCGCTCCGAGTTCAGCGCGCTGTTCATAGCGGTCCCGGGCGACGAAGAAGATGTCGGCGGCTGCCTCGCGGCGGGACGCGGCTTCGTCCACGTGAGTGCGGAAGGCGACGTGGAACCGTGCCCGTTCGCGCCGTACTCGGACGCCAACCTGAGGGACTCGTCGCTTAAGGACGCACTCCAGTCACACTTCCTCAAGAGCATCCGCGATAACCGGGAGAGCCTGAGCGACACCGAGGGCGGGTGCGCCCTGTGGATCGAGCGAGAATGGGTGCGCTCGCTGCTGGAGTCACCGAGCGAACCCCGCACGGTCACCTAGGGCAGGGTGTATCGCGGGTCGCGGAACTGGGGCAGCCGGGCGCCCCCTAGAGGACCTCGGTGCTCTTGAGGTGGTACGGGAGACTCACGTTGTCGCTGCCGCGCCGCTCGCGCCGAGGCCCGGCGTCGAGCCGGGGTCCGATTCGGAATGGCAGGTCGCACGCTTCGCAACGTCGAACTCTTGGCAGTGGTCACCTAACCACGGCATCCACCAGACAGCCGCTTCGCGGCTGCAGGTGATGCCGAACATCGTTCGATGTGATCCGGCTGCGACCTGTCTGTCCCGTCAGCAGCCACCGAAACGCCAAGCGAATCGTCCCGCCTGGGTGTCTATTGATGGCGAATCGCAAGGTCAGGTCGGTGGAGCGCGAGAACGGCTTGGTGTTCCGGACCCGCATGGCGCAGGAACCAACTCCCGGATGCAGAAGGTTACAGAGTGGACGGTTCTGGTGGAGCTGCGAGCGCCACTGCGCCCGCGTTCAACCCAAGGAGGGACTCGCATGAGGAAACGCCTTGCGATCGCGCTCGCGTTGACGGCGCTGGTGGTTCTAGCGGCGCCAACGCTCGCGTACGCGAAGACGGCGACCAGGCTGACAGCTTCGTTGGATACCCAGTGGGAGCACGCCGACACATACTGTGTGCTCACCGGCGTGCTGAAGACGTCTACCGGCGCGGCGCTCAAGTACCAGACCGTGCACCTCTACTACAACGGTTCCAAGGTCTCCTCGAAGAAGACCAACTCGGCCGGCAAGGTGGTGTTCAACCTCGAACTGCCGGGAGATGACATCGCAGGGATGTGGCAGCTCCGATACGCCGGGACGGCGGCCCACGGTCCCTCCGCGTCCCCCACGAAGCTGACTCAGACGCACGTCCACTTCCAGGCCCAAGGCCTCGTGCCAATGTCATCCGACTTGGACGGCGATGGGGTGACAGACTACTGGGTGTTGCAGCGAATCAAGCTGGAGGGCAACTCCACCTACAGTGTCGGGACCTCTCAGCCAACCGTCCGCTCGGTGACCCCGAAGGGCGAGGACACCGAACTGTACAAGAGCTCGAACTCCGAGAAGTCCGGCACGTTCGACGTGGCAGCCGACGGTCTCTACGACATCTTCCTCGAGTGCCCTAACGACCAGCCGGTGGACGTGTTCATCTGGTAGGAGGACTCTTCACAGGAGACAAGCAGTACGAGGAGACCCCGCCCTGACCTCCCGGACGGGCTCCTGCTCGGACTCGAAGTCCCGAGGCCACGGGTTCGACCCGCGTGCGGCCTAGGTTGCTGAGAACACATCGAACCAGCGCGTCCAGCTGACAGGGCGCCCTAGGACGCACACCTCGTGGACGATCATGCGCCGGCGCCCTGCAGCTGACGCGCTACACGTTGGGCGGAGAACGCGCAGGCGAATCCTCGCGCTGAAGGGATCCAGTGATGCGGGCAGTCGTGTGCACGGGATACGGTCCTCCCGATGTTCTTGAACTCCGACAGGTAAAGAAGCCTGCTCCAGAGGATCACGAGGTGCTGATCAAGGTGCACGCGACGACGGCGCACCGTGGGGACGTGAGGATTCGAAGTTTCGATGTTCCTCGGGGGCAAAGGTTCATGGCGCGACTGGTCCTTGGCTTCACTCGCCCGAAGAACCCGATCCTCGGGATGGAGCTGGCCGGAGAGGTCGAGTCGGTCGGCGGGGACGTGACCCTCTTCAAGCCGGGCGACGAGGTCTTCGCCTTCACCGGTTGGGGCCTCGGTGCCTACGCCGAGTACATATGTTTGCCGGAGAAGCCCAGGAAGTCGGTCACGAAGGACGGGATGCTGGCGACAAAGCCGGCCAACATGACCTTTGAGGAGGCCGCCGCCGGCGTGGCGACCGGAGGAGTCACGGCATTGCGTATCCTCAGAAAGGCCAACCTCGAAAGCGGGCAGAAGGTTGTGATCTACGGTGCCTCTGGAAGCGTGGGTACCTACGCGGTGCAACTCGCCAAGTCTTTCGGGGCAGACGTCACGGGGGTCTGTAGTACCGCCAATCTGGAGGTGGTGAGATCCCTCGGGGCCGACAGTGTGATCGACTACACACAGCAGGACTTCACCGAGAGCGACGAGACCTATGACGTTGTCTTCGACGCCGTAGGCAAGCTCTCGTCCTCACGGGCCAGGAGGTCATTGAGGAAGACGGGCGTCTATCTCAACGTCAACAAGGACTCAGGTTCTGGAGGCGGGAGTCCCGAGGACCTTGTCTACCTGAAGGAACTCATCGAGGCCGGGAAGGTCCGGGCGGTCATCGACAGGCGCTATCCGCTGGAGGAGATCGTCGAGGCCCACAGGTACGTCGAGAAGGGGCACAAGAGGGGACACGTGGTCGTTACCGTGACGTAGCGCCCTTCGGGGTTCCCGTCGAACAATGGGATCGAGCAGACAACCGCTTCGCGGTTGCAGCTCATCCCAAGAACGTTGGGCGGACTGGCGTTCCACACGTGCGCGCGGGGGGCGTTTGCGCCTTCGCGCTCGACGGGTGAACACCTCAGGCGGCAGACAGTAGGGAGGACACAGGCGATGGTAACGAAGAACGGCAAGGTCGTGCTCGTCACGGGCGCGAACAAGGGGTTGGGCAAGGAGATCGGGCGGCAGCTGGGCGCGCTCGGATACACCGTGGTCCTCGCGGCGAGGGACGAGCAGGCCGGGGACGCGGCTGCGGCGGAACTGGTGGCTGCGGGGTGCGACGCGCAGACTTGTCGTCTCGAGGTCACCGACCCCGACCACATAGCCAGCCTTGTGAGCTATCTCGAGAAGACGTTCGGAAAGCTGGACGTGCTCGTGAACAACGCCGGGATCGCCCTCGAGTGGGACGGGGAGCCGACCAGCGCCGACAAGATACGCCGCACCCTCGAGGTCAACCTCATTGCCCCCTACGCGATCACCGAGGCGCTCGTGCCGCTGCTTTCGCGCAGTGACGACGCGCGGGTGATCAACCAGTCGTCGATGCTCGGCTCGATCGGAACCGCCGAGAGCGCGTGGGAGCACGTCGAACGATTCATGACCGTGGGCTACTCGACGTCGAAGGCCGCGCTCAACATGCTCACGGTGATGCAATCGAAGAGGCTGGCGAGCGAAGGGATAGCGGTCGCCGCAGCCCACCCCGGGTGGGTGAAGACCGATCTCGGGACCGACGCTGCGCCGATGGAGGTCGAAGAGGGGGCGCGCACCGTCGTCGAGCTCGTGACCATGGCCCGTGAGCAGTTCCCGCACGGCGAGCTGTGGCACAAGGGCGAGCGCATACCCTGGTAGGGGGCTCCCACCCTGACGGGGGCGACCACCGATGTGGTGTGAGTGATTCAGTCGTCGACCGCGTGCGTGCGGTCCGTGACCCGGTCGCCCGCGAGTGCGACGACGCTATGAAGCCGCCGGGCACGCTGCGGCCACAGCAAGACAGCAGCGGCTGCGAGGTGGTACTCCAGCCTTCGTGGGAAGGTGCGGTCCGAGCAGAAGGCGTCGTGATGCGGAACCCTCACGGCCGGCCGCCCAACAAGGCGTTCGAGCTGACGCCCCCAGGCGCTGCGATATCCCTCGACCGCACCGGGCGCAGCTTAACGCTCCCACGTTCGATGGAACGGAGCTGACACGTGGTCGAGAGTGAGAAGCGGTCTTGGTTCCGCCGGCTCTCCGACCCGCTCATCGGTCCTGACGCAACTGCGGCAGAACTCGCGCTCGGTTGGGGTGCCGCTGTCGCTTCGGCCGTCGCCCAGCTCTCCTGGGCGCTGGCCTTCGGACACTGGTCGGCTCTCCAGACGATCGTGGCGGTTCTCTTCGCTTTCGACATCGGTGGCGGCGTTGTGGTCAATGCGACGCGTTCCGGCCGTCGGTGGTGGCATCGCGATGAGGTCACGCGCGCGCGGCAGCTGGGCTTCTTCGTCGCTCACGTCCACCCGTTCCTCATCGCGTGGCTCTGGCCGGGGTTCTCCTTCGCTCAGGCGCTCGCGCTCTACGGCTCCATGCTCGTCTCGGCCATCGTGGTGCTCTGGACGCCGCCCTATCTCAAACGCCCGGTGGCTTTGGGCCTGACCGCCGTCGGGCTCGTCTTGGGGGCGACCGTGCTGCGAGCCCCCGAGGGTCTGGTATGGCTTCCGTTGCTGTACTACGTCAAGCTCATCGCCGCGCATGCCGTTCCCGACGCGTGAGTCGGGGCTGCACCGTCCATGGAACAGGCGCATCCAGCGGAACGCCGCAACGGTAGACTGCGGAAGTGAGGTGCTCGGCGTCTGCTGATGCGCAAACACGTTAGGCGCACGGGCGCAGTCGTGGAAGGGTCAGCCGATGGTGGATACTGGGCTATCAGGTCGGGTCGCGCTGGTGACCGGCGCGAATCACGGAATCGGCGCGGCGATAGCTGTGGCACTGGCCCGCGAGGGGGCGAGGGTGCTCGCCACATACTTGCGCCAGAGTCCTGATGTTTACCGAGTTGCCCCCGAGGAAGCGGAGGCCGCAGCGAGTCCAGGACGCGCCTACTATGCTCGCGAGATCGCACAGACGTCCGAATCCGTGGAGGCCGAGATCGCTGCATTCGGCGGAGTATGTGCGGCTCGCGAAGCCGACCTCGCAGACCCGCAATCCGTTCCGCTGCTGTTCGACGCGGCGGAAAGCGAGTGGGCGGGTGTGGACGTTCTGGTGAACAATGCGGCGCTCGACATCCCTGACACGTTTCTACCCGATTCGGTCCTCGGAGATGATGCCAGATTCGTGGACGAATACACTCTCAGGACCCTAAGTGTCGAGGGGCATGACGCGCACTTCGCCGTCAACAGTCGCGCGGTCGCGCTGATGATGGCCGAGTTTGCACGGCGCTGCATTGAGCGTGGCGGCACGTGGGGCCGCGTCATCAACGTCTCCACTGACGGGTCCTACTGTCATCCGTCGAACGTTACGTACGGTGCGAGCAAGCATGCGGCTGAGAGCTTCACCCGCTCTGCTGCTGTTGAGCTCGGTCCCTACGGAATCACCGTGAATGCGATTTCGCCCGGTGCGGTTCAGACCGGCTGGATGCCCCCCGAGCTCGAACGCGACGTCGCCGCTGGCTACCCGCTTCGCCGAATCGGGCGACCAGCGGACATTGCGGATGCAGCGGTCTTTCTAGCCTCGGAGCAGGCTGGGTGGATCACCGGACAGATTCTGCAGGTTGGTGGCGGAAATCGGATGTGAGCGGATAGACGATCGCGGCCCAGGGTTGGTGCTCGGACATGGCGCCTAACAAGCGCATCAAGCTGACGCGCAGAAGGTAGAATCGACCTGAAAGGCATGTGGCGCGCAGCTCATGCGCCAATGCGTTAGCCCCAGCTCAAGGGAGCTGTGAATGCGGATAGTCCCAATGACCAGAGAGACCGTTCACGCGGCGAAGGCGCTCGTGGACCGGGTGTTTCCGCATCAATCGCCAACTGAGCGACTCTTCTTCTGGGCGTGGGAACGAAGGGGCCAGCCAGCCGTGCGCTTCGGGTTGGCTGTGGCTGGCGTCACCGACATAGGCGACTTCTGGCTTGCGCTCAACGACGAAGGAGCAGTACTCGGGACCGTCGGCCTGTACCGATACCGCAAGGACTCGGATGAGGCAGTCTGGCTCAGCTGGTACTGCGCCTCGCCTGAGGCGAGAGGCCAAGGAGTGGGAGCGCGCCTTCTCGACTTCGCGATCGACAAGGCCAAGGAGTCCGGTGCCAGGTACTTGCGGCTCTACACCGGTGACGATGCCATCATGGCCAAGGCGCAAGACGTGTATGAGAGTCGCGGGCTGCAGGTGTATGAGACTAGGAACCGGGTCTTCTATCGGCTTGTCAGACGTCAGCTTGAACTCACCTAGAACCGGCCACTCGGCGGGGCTAACAAGCGCATCGAGCAGAACGCCACAAGGTAGACTGACCTGAGAGCGCATCGGCGTCTACTCATGCGCAACAACGTTGGGCAGATGCGAGGAGTTTTGCGGGGGGTCGGCCACCTCTCTGGTCGAAGGATTCCGCCCCTCGCACGGCGGCGATTGGGGGGTGCCCGTGTTCAGATCGTTTGAATCCCCGTATCTGAGGGTCACTGTGATCCTCGTAGTACTCGCGACTGTCTCAGCCGCGGGGGCCGTTCTGGTCGGTATCGACGACAATCTCCCCGGCATCGCCCTCGCCGTGCTCGCGGGGAGTATGCTCGTGACGGCCTTCGTTCACCATTGGCGCTCGCCCAAGCGCTTCCTCGCGCTCTGCGCGATCTCATTCGGCCTCATCGTGATCCTGACTGGGATTAGCATCACGATCGACATCTCGCTCACGGGAGGCCACCTTCCCGAACCCGTTGCTCCCGCAGTCGAGTCCGCGGGGAATGCCCTCGCCCTGATGATCGCGTTCCTCGCCGTGCCGTCCGTCTTCGTGGGGCTCGCGGGAGCCCTCGTCGTATGGTTGGCTGGTCGGAGGAAGTGACACTGCCCAACAAGCGGATCGACCACGACAAGGCGAGGCTGGCGAGCTAGACTCGCCAGAGCGAGGCGAGCACGGCCTCGCCTTGCGGGTCATCCGCATCAACGTTACGCGCACTACCCGTAGGCGACTCTTGCCTGACAGGACGTGAGGCCGTGTCCTCGGATCCCGGATTCGTCGAGTACATCTGCGACCAGGTCGACGATGCGGGAGTCATCTCATCCCGCAAGATGTTCGGTGAGTGGGCCATCTACTCCGGTCAGAAGGTGGTCGCTCTCGTCTGCGACGACCGCCTGTTCGTTCGACCGACCGCAGCTGGTCGGGCGTTCATCGGCGGGCCCACCGAGTTGCCGCCGTATCCCGGCGCCAAGCCGCATTTCCTCGTCGAGGATCGCATCGACGACCGGGAATGGCTGACCGAACTCATCCGAGTGACAGAGCGCGAAATCACTCCGCCCAAACCGAAGAAGCCGAAGACCGACTGACCGCGCGAACGGCGTCGAACAAAGGCATCGAGCTGACGGCGAGAGGTAGGATCAACCAGCAAGGCGTGCGCCGCCGCTCATGCCTAACACGCTAGCGGGACCGCCCTCAATCCCTGGCTCAACATCGCTCGATCAGGAATGCGCTTAGGGGACAAACCTCGACCGGAGCGCTGCGGCCGCTCGATCTCGACTCTGTTCCCGGGCACCCGCCAGCGGCCGCGCTGGCTTCGATGCCGCCTGGGTTGCGCGGCCGCGCCACGCTGCGCTTTCCCGGTCGAGGCGGCGCTCGCTAACCAAGGCATCAACCTGTCAAACCAAGGCCATGCGAGCTACGCTCTCACCGAGGCCGAGGCCGAGGGCGGGCCTCGGTTTGCACGTTGTGCCTATACCGTTCGACACGCCCAGGCGGAGGCCGACGATGCAGTGACTGCTCGGCCTTGGCGCCGCGCCCCTTCAGTCGAGCAGGCGCTGAAGGCCACCGAGGATCAGATCGAGGCCGAACTCGAAGGCTGCGGCTTCATCGTAGGGCTTCGCGGCGTATTCCGTCGCGACGCGGGCCAGGGAAGGATACGCGCCCTGCGGGATCGCCGCAAGAACCTCTTGGGCCACCTCGGTGGTGTCCTCGTCATCGCCTAAGGCGAGAGTGGACCGCTGCCGCTCGAAGCCGTAGATGTAGCTGTCGAGCACGAGAAACGCGTCGGCGGCGATTTCAGGGGAGAACCCGGCATCAAGCAGCACACCAAGGACTCGATCCGTGTAGGAAAGACTGCCTGGACCATTCCGTCCCCGGGAATCGATGAGCCCGGCGCCCCACCGATGATGCGCGAAGACTCCCCGTGCAGAGACTGCCCGGCGCCGCATCGCCTCCTTCCAGTCGACATCACAGGAGGGGAGGTCGATCTCGGCCACAACGAGATCCACCATCCCGTCGAGCAGATCGTCCTTCCCAGCGACATGGTTGTAGAGCGACGCCGCCTCGACTCCGAGTCTTCGGCCGAGCTCGCGCATGGTGACTGACTCGATCCCGCTCTCATCCGCGAGATCCATCGCCGCGCGCACTACGCGTTCCCGGTTGAGCGCGTCTCGCGATTCACTTCTGCCTGTTGCTCGAGCGATCGTGGCGCCTCCTTCGACTGTCCGCATCGCACGACGGCGTTCACGCCACTTGACATACTAACACTGTTAGTACAGTCTGAGCCACCGGAGACTAACAGTGTTAGTAGTGAGACCCCGTGTACAGGAGCGGGTAGATCACGCGATCAGGAGAGTGATGTGATGAAGGACCTAGGTACGAGAATCTCAACGCTCTGGGTGGTTGTCATGTTCAACATTGTCTTCGCGGACATTCTGAGTTTCATCCAGCCTGGAGGGCTGCAAGGCTTGTCTGAAGGGCCTGGGGGAGTGCCAATCACTCAAGGGCTTCTGCTGGCGTTCGCAGTACTCCTTGAGATTCCGATTGCGATGATCTTCTTGTCCCGCATCTTGCAGCGTGGGGCCAACCGCTGGGCGAACACCCTTGCAGCTGTGATCACCACCGTGTTCGTAGTCGGCGGCGGGTCAATGGAACTCCCCTTCTACGCGTTCTTCGCAGCCGTAGAAATCGCGTGCATGGTGCTAATCCTCTGGACCGTTTGGTCGCGGCGCAGCTCGGAAACCACGGCGTCCCAATCCGTGGGCTAGGGGGCTCGCCCTGAGTGTTCTCGGCCGTCAGCTGTCGAACGAAGGCATCGAGCGGACGGCGTCAGCTGGAATCAACCAGCGAGGCGTGGGCCGCCGCTTACGCCGAACCACGTTCGACGATATCGGCGTCGTCAGAATCTCGGGTGGCGATCTCGGGTGAGCGAGTTATACTTTCGGTATGAAGACAGCGATCTCGATACCGGATGACGTGTTCACGGATGCAGAGAAGCTCGCCCGCGAACTCAAGCAGTCTCGCAGCCAGCTCTACAGCCGCGCGGTGCGAGAGTACGTCGCCCGCCACTCTGCGGACAGCGTCACCGCCGCCCTCGACGCCGTCTGCGCTGAGGAAACCGTCGCTGACAGTGGGTTCGCGACCGCAGCCGCTCGGCACACGCTCGAGCGCTCCGAGTGGTGATCTCTCAAGGGGAGATATGGTGGGCGGACCTCGGTGAGCCCGCCGGCTCGGCGCCGGGCTTCCGTCGGCCCGTGGTTGTCGTGCAGGGTGACTCGTTCAACCGAAGTCGCATATCAACCATCGTCTGTGTGCCGCTGACGAGCAACGTGCGTTGGGCCGATGCCCCCGGGAACGTGGCGCTCGACTCGGCGACGACCGGCCTGCCCAAGGACTCCGTGGCCAACGTCTCGCAGCTCGTCACGCTCGGCCGCGAAGCCCTGACCGACCGCGTCGGGAGACTCTCGGACAGCAAGCTCGAGTTGGTGCTCTACGGGATTGACGTCGTCCTCGGTCGATGAGCCGATCGTCGAACCAGCGGATCGAGCAGACAGGGCGCCTCGAAAAGTAGACTCGAGTCGGAGCGGATGGTGGGCGCCCTGCGGCTCATCTCACAGACGTTCGGCGGTCAACGGTGCAGGACTCCCACTCTGATGCAGACGGCGAGCGCTACTTGGGCCGCGCGTAGGCAGCCTCGGACGAGGTGGACCGCCCGCGCACGGTCATGCCCTTCTCGCGCCCCTCGTAGATGTAGTCGTCTACCTCGAAGCGACCGCGCATCTCGTCACCGTGCCGTTGCAGGTGCAGCCATCCCTGCGGACTGAAGACCCCACCGTCCTTGGCTACGTATCGGTACGTCATCTTGATCTCGACTGCATCCCCGTCCTCGGTGTAGCTCCAGTTCTCAATCGCGCCCGGGACATCCGACTGCAGCAACAGCACACCCTCCCCGCCAGGCGCGAAGGTAAGGTCGAACAGGGGGACGGACTCCGAGTCGTCCTGGAAGACGCGCCATGTGCCCGATAGCGACTCGGGATCGCGTGCTCCCGTATCGCCGGAGGCGACCGATGTAGGCGGTCGACTGAGGGCGGTGTTGGAAGCCTCGTCGGATCCCAAGTCCGTCAACTCGTCGAGGGGGTCCTGCGCGGAGCACCCGGTGAGCAAAGCGATCGCGACCAGGATGACCACCAACAGGGAGGTCCCCGACCGGGCCTTGGTCCCGCGTGATGCCGCCCACGGAGAAATGTGACCGACCGGGGTGCGCATGCCCTCGCGAAGCCTGCTCACTACCAACACCTCCCTGTACGCATTCTATACCCGTCCTCCGCTGGACAGACCTGGAAAGCCTCGCTCGCGGGCCTCTTGGGTCCGGGCGCTCGCCGTAGGCCGATCGGACGCCGCCGAACAAGCGCTTGCGGCAGAAAGCGCCGCCCGCGTGCGGTATGCTCGGCTCGCAATGTGACACGGGCGGCGGTTCCAGGGCTGGTTCCTGAACTTCCACTGCTATACGAGGTACGTGAAGGTGGCCTTCTCCAACGGTGCATCGCTGCATCCGTTGCCGCCAGGCGAGTCCAAAGACGACTACGTCCGCTATCTGAACATCTACGAGGACGGCGAGTTCGATGAGGTCCAGTTCGCTGCCTGGGTCAGGCAAGCCTGCCAGTCGTCCGGATGGAGCGGGTCGTAGCGGGGCATCAGACCGACGCTGTCGTGCGGATACGTCCAACAAGCACTTCGACCTGATAGCCTCGGCTACAGGTCAAGCGCACACCGTCAGGCCGTGACCGATTCTGTTCATACGCCCGCAGGGGGTCTTCTCGCAGTGGACATTCCACGGATATTCAACATCACTGAGAGTGCTCACCGCATCCACAACCCGATCACAC
>CAYGYT010000028.1:0-17869 GCA_964354215.1 uncultured Eubacteriales bacterium
GACCGCAGCGGCATCTGCCCGAGAGCGCCCCGAACGGGCCCGGACGCTCGTCAGGGGCCGCTTATGGCTGCTTCCTTCCGGACCTGACCAGGTTCACGGCATGTCGCCGCCCGGACCCGTTCGAGGCGCTCTAGCGCGAACGACAGTATAGCGCGCCAGAAGGTGACGCATACCCACCAGAGTGGGAACACTCAGTAGTAGGAACGAGGCGCGCCAACCGCGCCATCAGCCGCGCGCCCGCACGAACTCATCGCTCGAAGGAGGGTGCGTCATGGACACGCCTGACCGCGAGACGCTTGCTTCCCTTGGCCGCCGGGTGGGCTGGCCGTCCGTCTCGATCTACCTGCCGACGCACCGCGCCGGTAACGGCAAGGCACAGGACCCAGTGCGTCTGAGGAACCTGCTCGGTAGCGTCACCGAGCAGCTCCAGTCCAAGGGCATGAGACCCACGGACTCCGAGGTGCTGCTCGGCCGAGCATACGAGCTGCTGGAAGACCCCACGTTCTGGCGAGACACCGGTGACGGCCTGGCGGTGTTCGTTGCGCCAGGCGAAACCACGGTCTTGAAGCTGGACACGGTCCTACCCGAGTTCGCACTTGCGAACGACCGCTTCGTGATCAGGCACCTGCTGCCGTCGATTCGCTCGCAGGAGCGCTTTTGGCTGCTCGCGCTGAGCAAGAACGAACTGAAGCTCTTCGAAGGTGACCACGCCGGAATGAGCCAGGTGCCGCTCCGCGCCACGCCTGCGAGTTTCAAAGAGGCCATGCGCTTCGAAGACGCCGACCATGCGTTCCGCTTCCGGACGGAGTCCGGGAGTTTGCCGCAGGTCGGCAAGCGCGGTTCGGTGTTCTACGGCATGGGCGGGCTGTCCGACGCCGAGAAGGACCAGGTCTGGCGCTACGTAGGCATGGTCGAGCGAGGCGTTCGCGAGGCCACCCACGAGAGCCGGGCCCCGCTACTGCTCGCGGGTGTCGAGTACATCGTGTCGGCGTACCGCGCGCAGAACACGTACCCCAACCTTGTCGAGACGACGCTCTTCGGCAACGCCGACGAGATTCCCAGGTCGCGGCTGCACGCTCAGGCCCTTGAGCTGCTTCGACCCCATTTCGAGGCCAAGAGGACGGCCGACCTGGCCGAGCTAGAGTCGCGCTCAGGGTCACCGGTGGTCTCGGACGACCTGCGCGAGATCGTCCCAGCGGCTCACGAGGGACGCGTCCGCGTCCTGTTCATCTCGGCATCCGAGAATGATTGGGGTGCGTACGATCCCGAAAGCGGCGAGGTGCGCGTGGCCCACGAGAGGGGCCCGAGCGACTGGGATCTTGCGGACCTTGCCGCAACCGAGACGATCCTTCACGGCGGCGACGTCCACGTGCTGCAGCCCGCGGAGGCTCAAGAACCACGCCCGGCCATCGAGCCACCGGTCGCGATCCTGCGCTACTGAGCGACGGAACCACCGGTTACCGTCCAGCTGCAACCTCTTGGGCGCGTGGGCCGCTGCGATAGAATCGCGGAGTGCTGCAGCACCCCAAAGTGGTGCGCCTCCGCGGACCCCCGAGAGGACTGGCATGGAAGACCTCGTCGCGAGCCTCCCCCCGTACGTCAAGTACGTGGTGCTCACCGTAGTGCCGTGGATCGAGCTTCGGGGCTCCATCCCGTGGGCCATCCAACAGGGCGACCGCGTCTACCTCCCGCTCATCGCCATCGCGAACTGTCTGGTCTTCTTCCCGACGTACTTCATTCTCGAGTGGATCTACGACCTCATTCCCGAAGGGAGCTGGGTGCACCGGAAGCTCGAGGGAGCGCGTGACAGGGCGCACCCACTCGTGGAGCGCTACGGCGTGCTCGGCTTGGCGATCTTCATCGCGATTCCCCTCCCCGGCACGGGGGCGTACTCCGGCTCGACAGCCGCATGGCTACTCGACATGGAGTGGCACAAGGCGTTCCTCGCGGTCTGTATCGGGGTTGCGGGCGCGTTCTGCCTCGTCTGGGCGGCATCGGAGGCCGTTGCCGCAGGTTTCAGGCTCTTCTGACGAGCCGAGATGCCTCACTCTCCCCGCCGCGCAGGGCACCCGTGGCAAGTCGATGCTCCCACGGCCGAGCGCATCCAACGGGAGCTAGCTCGAGACGTGATGATCGAGCCACTGCCCGCGTCCGGCCCCGGCGCACCCCGCTACGCGGCGGGAGTCGATGTCGCGTACACCGTTGACGGCACGCGCGCCTGGGCTGCCGCTGTCGTCATGGATGCTGAGCTGCGCACCATCGAGCAGCGCGTGATCGAAGGAGTCCCCGATCGCCCGTACGCCCCCGGCCTCCTCGCGTTTCGCGAAGGCCGACTGAGCCTCGAGGCCCTATCGGCGCTCGAGACCGTGCCCGACGTGGTCTTCGTCGACGGGCACGGCGTGGTCCACGAACGCGGATGCGGGCTGGCCTCGCACCTCGGCGTGTTACTCGGCATACCGACGATCGGCGTGCCCAAGACGCCGTTCCACGCGATCGACCACCTACCACAGCCGGAGCGGGGGTCGTTCTACGTGCTCACGAAGGAGTGGGGCGCCGAGGGCGCGGCGCTCAGGCTGCGCGCGGGCGTGAAACCCGTGTACGTGTCGCCCGGACACCTGGTCGACTTGGGAAGCGCGATCGCGCTGTGCCTCGCATGGTCGAGCGGGAAGCACAAGGTGCCCGAACCGCTGCAGGCCGCTCACACGCTTTCGGCACGCAGCCGCGCGGCTGCGACCTCACACGATGGCGACGCGTCTGCATACAATGCCTTCGACAACACGGCCGCGGGGGAGGGTACGCGATGAGGCTTGTGATCCGGTGGCTCGTCACTGCGATCTCGCTGGTTGTCGCGGTGTTGATCGTCCCGGGTATCACTATCGAGTCGAATGCGTGGGTCGCCGTCGCGGTCATGGCGCTCGTGCTCGGACTCGTGAACGCGATCGTCCGTCCGATCCTGCAGTTCCTCTCGTGCGGTTGCATCATGGCAACGCTCGGCCTGTTCCTGTTCGTCATCAACGCCGCCACGCTGTGGTTCTCGTCGTGGATCTCGCAGAACTGGTTCAACGCCGGTTTCGTGATCGACGGCTTCTGGCCCGCGTTCTGGGGCGCGATCGTCGTGAGCATCGTGTCGTTCTTCCTCAACGTGTTCGTCCCGGACGCCGAGGAGTAGCGGCCGGTGGCGCCCGCCCAACGCCTTCCAGGCCTGCCCGATCCGCCGCCGCGCGATCCAGCGGAGCTGGCGGATACGCTCGTGGCCGTCCTGCGCGCGAACGCGAATCCTGCGAACGTCACGGGGATGCAGCGCTACGGCATCAGCGGCGTTGGAACGCTCGGGGTGTCCATGCCTGCGATTCGAGAACTCGCGCGCCAGACGAAGCAGCAGCTCGGCCGCGAGCAGACAGCGCGGCACGAGGTAGCCGAGCGGCTCTGGTCCTCGGCAGTGCACGAAGCGCGCATCCTCGCGGCGCTTGTCGACGTACCAGCACTCGTAGACGAGATGCAGATGGAGCGCTGGGCCCACGACCTCGACTCCTGGGATGTGTGCGACCAGCTCTGCGGCAACCTCTTCGACAAGAGCGCGCTCGCGTGGCGGAAGGCCGCCGAGTGGGCGGGGCGCGAGCCCGAATTCGTGAAACGCGCCGGGTTCGTGCTCATGACCCAACTGGCCGTCCACGACAAGTCGGCCGCCGACGCGCCCTTCGAGGCGTTCCTGCCGCTCATCGTGCGCGAGGCCGCCGACGAGCGCCCGTACGTGAAGAAAGCGGTGAACTGGGCGCTCCGCCAGATTGGCAAGCGAAACGCCCGCCTCAACGGCCTCGCGATCGAGGCCGCCGATCAGATCCTCGCCGCCTACCCCGACTCCCGCGCCGCGCGCTGGATCGCGCGGGACGCGCTGCGCGAGCTTGGAAGCGACGCCGTGAGGGCGCGACTCGGACTCGCATGTGGCGGGAACGACAGCTCCTAGCAGGAACCTTCCGGTGTTGGCAGCCTAGTAGGTCCCGGTGACGGGCACGCCGATGCCTATGGACGCTTGGACACGCGTCGTCGACCCGTTCGCAGGCGTAAGCACGACCAGGGACTCGGCGTCCCCCTTCGCGAAAACGAGCGTGACGCTATCGCCGCCGCTCGCACTCGGCCGGCTGCTGGCCAGTTCCCAGTTCGCATTGGTGTAGGCCGCCGAGTACCAGTCTGCGATGGCGGCAACGGGGGCGGCAACCGTCATGTCGTAGACCCAGGCTTCCTGACCACCTGATCCCTGCACGTCGGCCGTTGATACCCGTCCGTCGGGGACCGGTACTTCAACCGGGAATCCCTTCGGCAGCTGAACGTTGCGGATCTCGATGGGCATCGCCTCGACGGCTACCTGGGTCGCCGAGCCAGGTTGCTGCGAGCCTTGAGCGCCAGCTCCACTGTCGCCGCGACTGCAGCCGACGAGCCCTCCTGCGACCGCGGCAAGCATCATCGCCGCGAGCAGAGCTGATGCGATCCTGTTGAAGTCCCTCGTCACCGGACGAATCGCTCCTTCGGTCGCCGAACGAATGCAGCAGACAGACTAGCAAGCACGCGAGGCGCAAGCCAGGTGCCCGCCGGGAGCAAGCCGTCTGCTCGATCCACCGACGCTCTGGCGACGAGGCGCCTACAATCATGCCGCCCCGAGCACTCCGCCGATCTCACCACAGAGGCCGCCAGCCATGGCCGCACCGCAACCGTTGCTCGAGCTCTCAGACGCGCGGGTCGTTCGTAGCGGTCGCAAGATCCTCCACATCGGTCATCTCGTGCTGAGTGAGGGCGAGCACGTTGCACTGCTGGGACCGCCTCTGCTAGGCGCGCTCTGCCCTCCGACACCCGAACCAGGTTTCTGCTGCGGCATGCGGGACCGAGACGCGGACTACGATACCGCGCGGAATCGCACACCGATACGATGGTGGCCGACAGCAGTAGCGCCGATGCAGTTGGCCGACGGCAGTCAACGCTTGCGCCTCGGTCGCCCGAGACCCCGACCGACCCGCCCGACAAGAGGAGCACACGCATGCTCGACGCGACGATAGAGCGCTCGCTCACGGACCTGTCGCATCTGATCGGCAACACGCCGCTCCTCGGCATCGAACTCGTCTATCACGGCGTGCGCCGCCGCATATTCGCGAAGGCCGAGCACCTCAACCTTACCGGCAGCATCAAGGACCGCATGGCGCTCCACATCCTGCGTCGCGGGTATGAGACCGGAGTGCTCGTGCCGGGTGCCCCGATCGCCGAGGCCACGAGCGGTAACACCGGCATCGCATTCGCAGCGCTCGGGCGAGCCCTCGGGCACCCGGTGCACATCTTCATCCCCGACTGGATGAGCCGTGAACGCATCGACCTCATCCGCAGCCTGGGCGCCGACGTACGACTCGTGAGCCACGACGAAGGCGGGTTCGTTGGCAGTATCGAGCTGGCAGAGCGGTTCGCCGGGGAACACGAAGGGGCGTTCCTCCCGCGGCAGTTCAGCAACGTGCACAACGCCGAGGCGCACTACCGGACGACCGGACCAGAGCTCTGGTGGCAGCTCCGGTTCGAGAACGTGGAACCACATGCGTTTGTAGCCGGCGTCGGCACCGGCGGCACGATCATGGGCGCCGGGCGATTCCTGCGCGAGAACGCTCCCGGCATACGACTTCACCCTCTGGAGCCCGAGAACTCGCCCACACTACGCACCGGGCACCAGGTGGGCTCGCATCGCATCCAGGGCATCTCCGACGAGTTCGTGCCCGCGCTCGTCGATCTGGCGGCGCTCGACGAGATCGTGAGCGTCCAGGATGGCGACGCGATCCTCATGGCGCAGCGACTCGCCGCCGAGCTTGGCCTTGGAGTCGGCATCTCGAGCGGTGCGAACCTGCTCGGCGCGCTCATGGTCGCCGAGGAGCTCGGGCCGGATGCCGTTGTGGCCACCGTGTTTTCGGACGACAACAAGAAGTACCTGTCGACGGACCTGCTGCGGGACGAGCCGGTCGCCGATGGCTACCTGACCCCTGACGTAGATCTCCTCGGCTTCCACGCCATCAAGCGAGCCTGCGTGACGTGCTGCGAGGGCGATGAGTGCGAGCGGCGAGCGCACCTCGAAACGGCGCCGTCGGGTGCACTCGACGCCGCGTGTCTTCGCCCTCCGAACAGCGAGCGCCGCCGCAACCCGTCGGGCCGCGAGTGACAGACCGCCAGGGCGGCCGTCGGCACATGCAGGGTGACGGCGGACCGCCGCCCGCTCGAGCTAGTAGACGAGCGCGGACGGTTCGTTCGCTGCAGCCTCGACGGCCGAGCGCATGAGTCGCTCGAATACCGCTTCGCGCTCGTCTGTCTGGCCTCGGATGTAGCGCGCGAGGCTCCGCGCCGCGAGACCTTGGCTCGCCAGTCGCAGGTACTGGTCGCTCAGCTGGGCGGGGGCTGTAGTCGCCAGGCGCGAATACGGCTCGAGGGTGTCGCGCCGGCGTTTGGCTTGGTCGAGCTGCCGAAGGATGTACTCGACCTCGTGCCCGGCGTGATACCGACGGGTGCCGCCGAGAGCGATGAACTGGGGCGGACGGGCGACCGGACCCGATGCGCGATAGTCGGCGTCGCACTCGCCCACGTAGGCGATACGGGTCGTCTCGATGAAGGAGTAGCCACTCTCTCGGAACTGAGCGGCATCGCTCCCCACTGCGAGCGCGACGTGGTTCTGTGAGTCGAACACCCACATGCCGGTCTCATAGCCCTCGTGCACCATCAGAGCGGCGAGCAGCAGCGCCTTCTCGGAGCATACGCCGAAACCGGACGCGACGACTTCGATCGGCAGCCTCACCCGCCTCTCGACGGTGTCGTATCGCAGCGACTGGACGGACCGGACCATGAGCTCCAAGTACTCGTCGTGGTCGAGCCCCCGCTCGCGCTGCACCGACCGCAGCTGCTGAGACAGCGCCCGGATGAACGCGCTCGTGCTCTGGACGCGAACCACGCGCGATACGTAGTGCTTCCTCAGACTGCCCCGCGCCCTGAACATGGCGCGCGTGTCGACGCCCTGGGCAGCATCGAGTTCCGCGGTGCTGACGGGCACACGCAGGCTGACCGCACGGTCTCGGAAGGCGAACGACCACGACGCGAAGCGAGTCGGAGTCGGAGCCGGCATCGCGCTTGCGACATCAATTCGTCGGCCGAAGACCTCCCAGCGAGCCCACCCGAACGCTTGCACCGAGAGAACCACCGCGACGATGACGACAGCGACGGCTAACCCGGTGGCAACCACCGGGCGACGGCGAAACACCGAGTGGATCCGTCCTCTCACGAGTTCCTCAGTCAACGAGACGCGCATGAAGACCTATACCCGCTCGACGGGGTGTGGAGCATGCCTGCGAAGACGGTGCCAGAGCGGATGATCGGTTGCATGGGCAGGAGCAGCGCCTACGTCGTAGAATCAAAGCCTTCGAAGGGGGTGGGTGCGTGGACATGGAGCGCTCGATACAGCGATTCGCCGACGGCGAGCTCGTGTTCAAGCAGGGCGCGAGGGGTGACTGCATGTACGTCATCCGGTACGGGAAGATCCGGATCTTCCGCGATCAGGACGGTACCGAGACGACGCTCGCGACGCTCAAGCCAGGCGACTCGTTCGGCGAGATCGCCCTGTTCGACGACAAGCCGCGGTCGGCCTCAGCGCAGGCTGTTGGCGACACTGAGGTCGACATCGTTCCGCGCGCTGCGTTCGAGGCGCTGCAGTGCGACCCCACGGTGCGTGGTGTCATGCTCAAGTTGGGCCAGCGAATCCGCGAAATCGACCAGTCGTTCGAGAAGCTCTCCCTCGAAGCCGAGCAACGCCGCGAGTTCCAGTCGAGCATCTCGCTTCGACGCAACTGGCTCGTCTAGCCCAGTACGAACCGAGCTCGTCGCGATACCCGCCGAGGAGGATTCGTGCTGACCGGGCTGTCCGACACTGTCGGCATCGCCGCGGGCGTGGCGATGCCTCGCCTTGGCTTCGGCACGTACCGCTCTGCACCGGGCCGTGAGACCGAGCAGGCGGTCCAGTGGGCGCTCGAGACCGGCTACCGGAGCCTCGACACAGCCGCCCTCTACGCGAACGAGAAGAGTGTCGGTTCGGCGATCAGAGCAAGCGGGATCGTTCGCGAGGACATCTTCGTCACCACGAAGGTCTGGAACGACGACCAGGGCTACGAGAGCACGCTGAGAGCCTTCGACGAGAGTCTCTCCCAACTCGGCCTCGGGTACGTGGACCTCTATCTCGTGCACTGGCCGATTCCCGTGCGCATGCGCGACACCTGGCGAGCGATGGAGGAGCTAGCCGACGCCGGGCGCGCCCGCGCGATCGGAGTGTGCAACCACCTACCGCATCACCTCGAGGCTCTCGCCGCGTTTGCCCGCATTTCGCCGGCGGTGAACCAGGTCGAGTTTCATCCCCGACTGCAGCAGCCCCAGCTCCAACGTTACTGTGCCGAGCACTCGATCATGCTCGAAGCGTGGGCTCCCATCATGCGGGGCCGGGTTGCGGAGTTCTCGCCCCTCGTAGAGATCGCACGGCAGCATGGGCGGACTGCGGCGCAGGTGGCGGTGCGCTGGATCCTCCAGCGGGGCCACGTAGCCATCCCGAAGTCCGTACACCTCGAACGGATCAGAGAGAACGCCGACGTCTTTGGCTTCGAGCTCTCGGCCGAGGAGATGGCGACCATCGACGCGCTCGATGCGGGTGAGCGCATCGGACCCGACCCGGACCGCTACGGGCTGTGACAGGGCGACGGGCCCCGCCGGAGCCCCTTGTGCAACGACCCGACGCCTCTGTCGATTCCCTAGTCGAGGATCCACACTCGACGCGGCTGCGTTCCTAGCGCGTCGTGCCGCCAACGAGCGTCGCAGTCGTGACGATGTTCTTGCCTGGATCGTACGAGTAGCCCGCCTTCGACAACTTGGTCACTGAGAAGACGAGCGTCCCGCTGGTCTTCTTGAACCGCTTGGACAGAAGAACGGCGTTGCCGCTGGCGTCCGTCGTCCCCATGGACGTGCCCGACACCATGCCGCTCCACGCGCCTGTCACGCTGACGCCGCTCACGGCGACACCCTCGGGAGTCGTCACCCGGACCACTGCCTTGCCCGAGCTGAGCGAGCCGCTCGTGGTAAGCGTCAGTTGAAGGGCCGCAACCCGCATGACGAGCGCTGCGTTCGGCTGCACGGTGATCACCTTGGTCGCCGTCCCCGTCGCTCCCAGGTTGTCGGTGACGGTCAGACGAGCCGTGTAGCGCCCTGCCGCGTAGGTGTGCGAGGCGTTCGAGCCTGATGCGGTCGTTCCATCGCCAAAGTCCCACGCGTACGAGACGATCGTGCCGTCAAGATCGGACGATCCGGCTCCGCTGAACTGCACGACGAGCGGTGCCGCGCCGGCGGACGGTGCGGCGCTCATCGAGGCGACTGGCGCCGTGTTCGGCGTCGTGGCCGTGACGGTGACGCTCGCGCTGCCGGTAAGGCCGGTGTTGTCGGTCACCGTCAGCCCGACCGAATAAGTGCCGGCAGCCGTGAATGTGTGCACCGGGTTCGCGGCCGTCGAGCTCGTACCGTCGCCGAAGGTCCAGCTCCATCCCACGATCTGTCCGTCAGGATCCGATGACAACGCCGAGCTGAGCTGGACGCTCAGTGGAGCCTGCCCCGTCGCCGGAGTCGCATTCGCCACCGCGACCGGCGGTAGCTGTGTCGGTGGTTCAACAGGCGGTTCGTCCAGGCTTCCAGCGATGGTGTACTCCCCGAGGCACCCATAGGCCGAGTAGCCGGTGGCCAGATCGCCCTTACCGGTTCCTCTCACATACAGGTAGTAGGTGCCCGCAGACAGGTAGACGCTCGTCGAGGCGGACAGCAAGTCGGCTGGGTTGCTCGCGGCGACAAGCGAGCCGGACGAGTTCCGTAGCTCCGTCAAGATGTCCACGTTCGGACCCTTGACTGCAGGAGACGCCGTCACCGTAAGCGTGCCGGCTCCGCTCGTGAATCGCATCACGTCTACGTCAGTGTTCCGCTCGATGCGTCCGCCCACAACGAAGCTGCTGCCTGCGGGAATCGTAGAGGCGTCGGCCGTGCCGTTGCCTTTGTCGTCTGCTCGGTACGAAATGCCGTTTGTTTGCATGACCGCGAGGTCGTCTTCCGTGTTGTTCGCATCCGGGTACTCGCCGCGGCTCCATTGCGTCACGTTCCGCGAGTAGCCGTTGCCCATGATCGGCGCCCAGCCTGTCTCGCCTGTTCCGTGACCGCCGTAGTAGGCCGAGCCGGTGGTCGTGCCATCGTGGTAGAGACCGAGGGTGTGGCCGTTCTCATGTGTCGCGGCTTCAGCGATGTACTTCGCGCCGTTCGACAGCTGCTCGGGGAACACGAGAGCGGGCTTGTAGTAGTCGCCGACGCTGTCGAACACACCGATGTAGGCTACACCGCCGTAGGAGCCGACGTAGGAGCTGATGGGACTGATGAGGACGCGCATGCCGTAGTACTCGTCGGCCGGGCTGCCGCGCGTGATGGCTGCCTCACCCGGGTACTGCGTGGTCACGTCCACGTCGAAGGGCGAGTAGTCCTCGGCGACCCGCTGCCAGACTTCTACGATCCTGGCGCGCTCGGTGTCGGTGAACACGCTGGGCCCGCCTTCGATGTCCCAGGCGGGACAGACGATGTCGGCTCCGGCGTTGTACGACGCGTTCCAAGCCGTGCCGGACAGGAGGTGACCATCGAAGTCGAGGTAGATGACTCGCTTGGCCCCAGGAACGCTGTGAAGGGTGAACGCGTCTGCCGGAGCCGGGGTGTCTGCGGCCGCCACGCGCGGTGTCGGCGGCGTGTCAGCGCCAACAATCCCCAACTCCGAGAGTGTCGCTTCCTGGTACATGAGGCGGCCCTTGCGGACCTTGAGGTGCTTGTCTTTGGAGAGGCGTCGGCGAAGCTCGCCTTCGGTAATCCCATGACGGGCCGCCACGTCCGTAGCATTCGAGGATAGCGGCGCAGGTGCCGGGCTGACCCCGCTAGAGGACGTTGTCCTGTTGGACCAACCATCGCCATAGACCGGGCGTCCTGGTCTGGCAGCGAAGGCGACCGGCGCGCCCACGGTAGAGGCCGCGAGGATCGCAGCCACGGCAACGAGCACGAGGCGCCGTGTGATCTGGTGCATGAAGAACCTTCTCTGCTCTTCGGCCAGGCGAGAACCACGGAGGCCGTTGCGGCATCCTGATGCACCTATCGGACGCGGTGGCCAAGGCCTGAATGCATCCTACATCACCCTCTGCGTCCGGCTGTGACTTGGCTCACAGCGTTTCCTACAGACGGCGGAAGGAGCGAGCATCCCGCGGAGTATGGGCTTCTCGGAGAACGGAACCGGGGGTCCGGCGAACCCGGCAATGGATCGCCGGGGCCTCAACGCACCCGCGCTCGTGTCTTCGCGGACACACTGCGCACGTGGCCGGCGTCGGCGTGAACGCTGCGCACCTGCCACGTGCCTGCGGCCAGCCGAAGCGCCAGGCCGTACGCGCCATTCCGCTCGCTGCGTACGCGGACGTGCAGCGTGCTTCCTCGGCGAGCACCGCCCACACACTCGAACTCGAGAGCGATCACCGCAGCATGAGCCGGGAGGATCTTGCCACGGACGACGCAGCGGCCGCCGGCGACTGTCGACGGCCGAAGGGTCGGAGCCGGAAGCGTCGCCCGCGTGGTCACGACGACGGGCGTGCTCACGCACCCACGAGCAGTACCGACGCCTTCGAGTACGGCGCGGTAGGCGGTCCGTGCGGAGGGACGGATCGTGAACGAGAACTCGCCCGCAGGGGAGAGCGAAGCGGGTGCCGAGGGACACGGCTGCCACGTTGCACCGACCTGCGACTCCAGACGCACCGTCGCTGCTGACGGCCTCTGGAGCGCGGGCATGCTGACGCGGCCGCGAAGCGTATGCGCCGATCCCGCGATCACGGGTGCACCGAGGTTCTCGAGCGCGAGCGAGGCAGATGCAGACTCGGAAGCTTCATCCGACTCCCCTCCATCTTGCCCGGCAGCGCCCGATATCTCGGCACCCGTGCGAAACGTCCATTCGATGCGCTGGCCGAGACACACGAGCGTGACTTGGTACGTCCGACCCATCAGGAGCGGCTCCCTGGGCACGAGAACGACGGCGTCGCGCCCGCCGAGGATCTCCCTGCCGAGCTGCTGCGCGTCAGCATCGCCGTTGCGATAGGTGGCTTCCGTCAGCACGACGTGCTCGAGTTCCCCCCCGCCGACGACTCTGAGCTCGGACTCGGTGACAATCGGGGTGACGGAACCGGTACCGAACTGCACGACTATCGGCAGCCCGCTGGGGACGCGAAGCCCGGTCGATGCGAGCGGGTCCGGATACTCGCCACCGGAGTACGCCGTGAACGGCACAGTCGCGCCCGGCCCGGGCCAGGCGATCGGGAATCGCACCCCCTGGGGAACGCCTCCCAGGCCGCGTATCACGTCCAATGCCGCCGCCTCAGGCTTCCCTTCCGCGGCGTAGGATCCGAAGCCGGCCGTGCGCAGCCTGGGATTGAGCATGCCGAGTAGGTGAAACGGGCCGGTCGCCCATCCGTCGATGGCGGCCAGCCCCGCCCGGCCCAGCGAGCAGTTCGAGGACGCCGCCGCGCGCAATCCTTCCGCGCTGAAGAAGGGACGTGAGGGGTCTTCGCTGTGGCCTATGTAGCCGTTCTCGGACATGTATCGCGCGTGCAGCCACGCTCCTCGGCTTAGCACGGCGTCCTCGGTGACGGCGGGAAGGCCGGCACAGGAGCGAATGTCGTTCAGGTGCGCGAGCCACGCGGGTGATCGCAGGGCGTCCAGGGTCGCGGACTGGGCCGACGCGTTTGGAGCCGACGCGGAGACCGTGAGTGTGAGAGCCACTGCAACTGCCGCGAGTGCCTTCAGTGCACATCGGAGACGAGTGTGGCGAGTGGCTACGATTTGACGTGTGGGACCCACGTCGCGGCAGTCTAGCAGAAGAGCGGACTTGGCACAGACTGGGGGCTGCGCCGGTCTCAGGAGGGTGTCCATGGGCCCTTGACCCTCACGTAACGTTAGGGTCTATCCTTTCCGCGACGGAGGTGTTGGTCCTGACGTTGAAGAGCACGGCGAGTGGTGGAATGCGCGCGAAGAGTCCGCAGACTGTGGGAGCAGTATCGACACTAGCAGGCGTGAGCGTGAGGACCCTGCATCACTACGACCAGATCGGCCTGCTCCACCCTTCGACACGCAGCAACGGCGGCTACCGCCTCTATGAGGTCGGGGACCTCGAGCGGCTCCAACAGATCCTGTTCTATCGCGAGCTGGGGTTCCCGTTGGAAGAGATCAGGCGCATCGTGCTCGATCCGGGATTCGACCGTGGCGCTGCCCTTCGCGCGCAACGCCGCCTCCTCGCCGAGAAGGCGAGCCGGGCCCGCGCCCTGCTTGAGGCGATGGACGCGACAATCGAAGCACTCGAGAAGGGTACGGAGATGGACAAGGAAGAGATGTTCGAGGTCTTCGGCGACTTCGATCCGGGCCAGTACGAAGAGGAAGCCAAGGAGCGCTGGGGAGACACCGACGCGTACAAGGTGTCGGCCCGTCGCACCGCCCGCTATACGAAGGAGGACTGGAGGAGGTTCAGGGCCGAGAGCGAGGAGATCAATGCCGACCTCATCGCCGCCGCGGACCGGAGAGTTCCGCCAACCGACCCGGAGGTCCTCAAGATCGCCGAGCGGGCGCGTCTCCAGATCGACCAGTGGTTCTACCCGTGTTCGAGGGAGATGCACGCCAACCTGAGCCGCATGTACGTGGCCGACCCGCGCTTCGCCAAGACCTACGAGGACCTGCGCCCGGGTCTCGCGCAGTACTGGTGCGATGCGATAGTCGCCAACTTGGAACGCCCGGCCGACTAGCCGAGGAGTCCCCGGACGGACCGCCTACGGTGCCGGCGGGCACTTTGCTCGCTCCTCGGCCTCGACTTCGCGCTTGTGCCATGGCCACGTCCCCTCAAGCTCGATGTCGAGCGAGAACGACAGGAACGTTCGAATGAGCACGAGAAGAGCGAGCACCCACAGACTGTCGAGCGAGGGATCGACAGCCACGGTCCGGACGAGGTCCGCCGCAACCAGTATCTCGAGACCGAGCAGCACGCTCCGGCCGAACACCGAGCGCATCACCTGATACGCCGCCGAGCCGTCGGATCGCGAGAGGAACCGGGCAGCGCGAACGGCACCGATGAAGAAGCCGACGACGATCACTGCGACTCCGGCGATCTCGAAGCCGAGCGACACGATCTCCATCACGTCTTTGAGTGACATCCGAGAGCCTCCTGCTTCACCTCAGTGGTTTGGCGAAGGCGCCGACGCTTCTGTGGGCAATCGGCGCAGCGCTGGGTTCGAAAAGAACAGGTACCTCGGCGTCGAACCAGAAGCGCCCGACTGCCGCCGCCTTGATCGCCACGACATCGCGAACCGTGAGGGGTGGGTCCGCGAGAAGATGCACCAGAACCGCTTCCGACGGCGTCGTGCGCACGTCCCAGATACCCGCGACCGTGCCGTTCACCAGAACGACCGACGTGGCGTTGCCTGACGGGTCGAAAACGTAGGGACGATACTCGTCGTCGAGCAGCCGAGACCGATCCGCGTAGCCCATGAGGAGCGGATCGAGCGCGGGGAGGAGCGACACCGCAGGACTCTGGAGGATGGTGGCGCGTTCCAGCTCCTCGACGTCGGCCGCGTGCATCAGGTACACATCTTCGGACTCAGCTAGGCGCACCTCAACCAGCTCGTCCTCGAGCCGATTGATCGTGCGCCTCACGTTGTCCGGAGAGATCCCGGTCCACCATGCCGCATCCCTCGGCGTGGCTGGACCGAACGCTCGCACGTACGCGACGAGAAGTCGCGCTCTCGCATCGAGTTCGTCGAGCGAGTCCAGGCGCATGTCGGGGAGTTCTCTGGCCAGAGACGCCCACGTGTGACCGCGATCGACCCGGTCGGATCCCGACGTCTCGCGCAAGACAAGCCCTTCGGCGGACATGAGCGCCAACGCGGCAGCGAGGTCGAGCCGAGGGTTGAGCCTCGCACGAAGCTCCTTCGTCGACTTCGCGCCGTCCTGCAGGATCTCAAGCACCGAGGCAACAAGCTTCTCGTAAGAGTCTGGGGTCACCCCCCGCGACTCGGCGAAACGCCGTGCGTAGCGAACGACAGCGCGGCTTGTTGCGCCGTACACGACGGGGAGGAAGTCCCGACGAAACACATACAGTTGCCCCCGCATCCCTCGGTAGCGGACGAGCGAGCGCCGAGATCCAACGGCGTCGTCAAGCGTCCGCTTGGCGAACACAGGGAGCCGAGCCTGCAGAGACACGTAGGGTGTGGCGGGCACGTTGGCGTGCAGGGCGACGACGTCGGCGACGACCGACTCGGGGCTCGCCGTCTCCCACGACAAGTCGAGATGATGGCGCGCGAGCACGCGCGGAATGGCACGGGCGAGAGCGTACGGGCGGGGCGCGGGCGCCGGACAGGCGCGGCGTTCTTCGCCGCCGGGCGGCAGAGCAGTCGCAGAACTACCGCGCGAGCTGGGAAGCTCCAAGACGTCGACCCCCGCGATGTCCTTGGCAAGATCGGCCACACGAGCGAGGGCGATGAGAGCACGCGCCGTCGCGAACGGCGAAGGCCGCTTCTTCTGACCGAACGAGAACTCCTCGAATCCTCGGTACGTGCGGCGCGGAGTGACCGAGCTGCCATCGAAGTTGTAGGCGAGAAGGCAGGCAGCGATCTGGGACAGCGCCCTGCGATCCTCGTCGTCCGCCCCCGGACCCCGCCACACGCGGGGGAAGCGACCGAGCGTCTCGAGAAGCCACAGCACGTCGTACCAGAAATTGGGCCATTTCACGCTCTTGAACTGATAGCCGTGACCGAACGCGTGCGGCCTCTCCTCCACGCGACGGCGCCAGACCTCAAGCGGGGTTCGCACCGCCTCTTCGATCCAGTTCGGCTGCTCCGACGCGGGCACGTGCGACAGCGCGCGCAAACCTTCAAGCGTGACCTGGGGGCACAGGTCACCGCGTCCGATACCGCGAGAGCGGGTGTCCACGTCAGGGACGCACTGCCATGCGCGGCCCTGCCGCGTCACCGACGACTCACGCACCAGGCGCTTCACTGCGCGCTGGACGCGCTCGTCACCTCCCCGGCCGAACCGAAGCAACAGGTCGGTGATCACGTTGGTTTCGCACCGCATCGAGCCCCACTCGGGCCGAGCCGTGCGACCGAGACGCTCGACGGACTCGAACCGCCCGCTCGCCTGCTGGCGAGCGAGAAGGCCGTCCAGAAGCGCGTCGACCCGCTCGTCGTCACCAGCAGTGACGCCCATGTCGGCGAGCAGGTTCAGGCGGTTGGGTAGGAACGCAGGACTGTGATGATCGGCGGATGTCTCGTCGGGCGCTTTCAGCTCCGCGATCAGTCTCTGAACGCCGTGATCGGCGAGTACCGCAGCGTGCGCAGCATCGATGTCGCGGCCGTCGGCGTCTTCGACCAGCGCAACCAGCGCGGCCCACACGGCGTACGGCTCGCCGGAGGACAGGAGCCACGGGCGCGGGTCATCGGACAGACAGCCGGCGTCAACAAGACGGGTGACCGCCGAGGGCGTGACAGCAATCTCGTCGCGGCTCATAGGGTCATTCTACGCATTGATAGCGGTGCGATGGCCGCGCGCGAACGCAAACGACCCCGCCGCATCGGGCAGGGTCGCTCGAGAGTCAAGAGAAGCGCGGGCTAGACGATCTGGGGAAGAGGTGTCGGCTCGGCGGGGAGATCATGGCCGTGCGAGTCTGGATGCACTTCCATCTCCTTGATGCCGAAGAAGTCGAGCGCGCACGGGATGTCGACGCTGAACGCGAGGTAGAAGTGCACGGTGGTCATGATGATGAAGAGCCAGTTGAGTATGTAGTGCACCGTGCGCACTCCCCAGCCGGCGAGGTCCGTGCTGCCGGCGAGCGGCCCGAGCCACCAGCCCACGAGCAGGTCGCGCGGGCTCAGGCCGAAGAGGATCGGGGTCGCGACGAGCGCGAATCCTGTGAACGCCTGGAAAATCATCATGTAGAGGAACATGTTGTACGACATCTTCTGCAACACGTTGTACTTCGCGACGTGCGGCTTCTCATTGCTCATGTAGCCGTAGTACTTCAGCACGCCGACAGCCGACTGGAGGTCCTTCTTGCGGATCCCGAACTCCTTCCAGTCGTTCGGGTTCTTCTTCGACATGAACGCGTAAAGGATGCGCCAGACGAGCACGATCGTCACGACGATCATGAAGACGTAGTGCGTGTAGCGCATGGCGATACGTCCGCCGTTGAAGTAGGGGAAGCGGATGTACATGCCCGTGATGCCGAGGATGATCATCGAGCTCATGTGCACGAAGTGCAGAACCTTGGGCGTCGCCGGCGGTCTCGCTTCGTGCTCAGGCCAGTTCCCCTCGATGAATGCCTTGCGAAACCGCCCCGTAACGACGAACAGGAAGAAGTGGAACGCCAGGAAGAGGACGACGGCGACCCAGAGTACGACGAACACGGTGTCCAGCCAGACGTTGAACTCAATGAAGCCCATGGCTCCCCCTCTAGCAGTGCCTGGTGCGCGACCAGTATGCGGCGGCGTGACTCCGGACATAGTGTAGTTCGACGCAAACGTTCGTGTCCCTGCCGCCATCAGGAACGCGAAGATGGCCCGCGGGTATGGCCCCGCAGGCCCTCTCGGATGTATCCGCCGGACACGCTACTAGCTCGTCCGGTTTTTCGCTGTTGCATCGTTCGGCGAAACGGACGCGAGTCCCCTAGAACGTCGTCGCCCAGGTATGGCAGGAGCGTGAGTGCGAGCCCCGGCCGCAACCCGGCGCGCCGACG
>CAYGYT010000028.1:17969-28053 GCA_964354215.1 uncultured Eubacteriales bacterium
TGATGACCCGCGCCAGAGCGTACGGGCTCGTCGAGCCGTGCGGATCGTGGCACACGCCACACGAGACCTGGCCTCCGCGCCCGTAGCCGACCCAGAAGCCGCCCGAGCTCACGTTCGGACCAGCCGACCCGACGCGCGGCCCGTGGAAGTCCGACCCCGCCGTTGCGGTCCAGATGGGCGGGATAGTCGTGACTCCGGAGCGCATGACAACACCTGTCGGCACCGTGCCGTCGTGGCACTTCAGACAGAAGGAATCAGTCACCGAGGTCGTGATGCCCGCGGCTACCTGCGTGTCGGCACCAACAGCACTCCCCGTCTGTACCTGTTCCCACGTGCCGGTTACCCGGTTCCACAACCAGAGACTCGTCGCGTAGCCAGCGGTAGGCTCCCCGTGGCCCGTCCACGAGAGCGCGATCTCGTTGATCTGCTGAGCTGCGTCGACACCGAGGTCGAAGCTCGCGACCTGCCAGCTCCAGCGCCGGTCCGCACTCGCCAGATTAGTCACCCAATAGGCACCATCAGGATGCGTCGCCGAGGCGACCACCGAACCGCTGACGGGCGTTCCGGGCGTGAGGGGCGTGGGCGGAATGCCGATGAGCCCCTCGCTCTCCCAACCCGCCGAAGGCGCGTAGCTCACGGTCGCGCGATCGCGGCTGCGAGCCTGAAGCGCCAGATAGTCGGTGTCGAGCGAGAAGGTCACGTCGTTCTCGGCGGGTTCCGCGATGGCGACCTGGTAGCCGGGCACGGCAGGAACCGCGGCGCCGCCGCCGGCCGCGACGGGCGAACCCGCAACGGGCACCCGAGAAGGCGTGCGGGGCATTCCGACCGACAGGGCCGACCACGATGCAAGCGATGTGTCGCCGCCCGACAGGAGTGACACGGGGCCAACGCCCGCCGGGTAGGGCGCCACGGGGTCGGGTGAGCCGAGCGGGTCGCTCGGCAGCGGATTCGTCGCAGCCCCGCTCTCCGGCGCGGGCGCCGCGCCTTCCGGCAGCTCCTCCCAGAATCGCACGCTGAAATCGTCGTACATCCACGGAGAGGCGGCATTCACGTGGACGGGGTCCCTCGCCTTGACGCGCCACGTCCACAGCGCGAATCGCAGCCTCGGCGTCGTCCACGACGTTCCACTGATCCACGCACCGGGCGAGTAGGTGGTCGTGCCGTTCGTGATCTCGACGTAGTACTGGGGCGCGTGCCCATCGGAGATGGTGACCGGTGCCCAGCTAAGCGTCACAGAGGTGCCGTTGACACCCGTGTACTGGTCGGGCACGGGCGTAGGCGTCGGATAGTTGGAGAGAGCGACGTCGCCCTTGTACTGGTAGTCGCCGGTGACGCGCTCGTTACCCAGCGCGTCTGCCGAGCGCATGCGGAAGTGATACTCGGTAGTCGTATCGACGCCGGAGGGCGCAGCCGAGTGCGTAGCGGCAAGCGGCAGAGTCGTGCCGAAGCTGCCCAGTTCGTAGGAGGTCGTGGTTCCCCAGTCGATCCACGTGGTCGCGTCTTCGTTCGTACTCCACGTGAAGACCGGCGAGGCCGGACCGCCGGACGTGTCAACCACGTCGTTGGATATGATCGGGGCGACCCCATCGTGCTCGGCGCCAATGAGCGCAAAGACGCGACCTTCAGCATCGACGAAACGCGAGAAGCCCGCCGAGAGGGTCGTGCTGATACTGTCCGGGTCGGAGTACTTGGCCGAGGCCGTGTTCGAGTGCGCGTCGTGGCAGTCGCTGCACCTGATGCGTCCGCCTGCCGAAGCCTGGTCGGACGCCATCACGCTATGCCGTGCCGTCGCGTTCGCGCCTGCAGTCAGCTTCTCGAGGATGCTCACGCCAGAGGCTGAGTTCGACGCCGAAGCATGACAGCCACCAGTTCCCGCCGGGCCACCGCCCGTGCACAACGCGCCTTCGTACTCGCGAATCGAGCCAGGGACCGCTGTGTCGTCCCACGAACGTGCTCCGCCGCCGTGAACCTCGTGACACACAACACAGCCCGTCGCATCGTTCGACCCGCCAGCGGCGCTCGCCTCGATCGAGACGTGCGCCGTCGCGCTCATGACCGACGAGCCAAGGTACGAGTAGCCTGCCGGGTAGCTCACGCCGGAAGCATCGTGACACGTGTAGCAGATACCGTTGGCAGTCGCACGCAGCAGGTGCGGTTGCCCGGTGCCGTGCGGCTGGTGACAGTTCTCGCAGTCGCCAGCGGGAACGCCGGCACTCGGATAACCAGTCGCGGCGACGCTCGAGGTCGTGACCGTGCCGTGTCTCGATGCGTCGTAGGCCCCGGCGCCGCCGTAGCCTCCGGAGCGGACATCGTGGCACGCCTCACACAAGGGCCGCGGCCCTGACATCGTGTTGACGTACACGGTGTGCGTTACGCCACTGCTGCCCACCACGGTCGCCGGGATGAGCGACGCATTGTCGGAACCGTGAGGCACATGACACCGAGAGCACTGGATGAGCGTGCCCGATGCCGGCGGTGGCATGCTGGCGTCGTGGGTTGTGCCAGCGAACGTCGAAAGAATGTCGCCGCCCGGAAGCGTGGACCCACCGCCGTGACAGGTGCCACAGACGACGTTCCCGGTCGACTCGCGTGACGGCCCCGTGGAGAGCGAGCGCGGATTGCCCTCGTCCGGACCCTCGTGCGGGGTATGGCAGTCGGCGCATACAAGCCGACCAGTCGCGACCGGATGGCTCGACTCCTTCGACGCAGCGGACTCGCCGAACTCTTCCTGCACGTCGTACGCACTGCCCGTTCCGTCATGACACGTGTAGCAGAGTTCCTTGGGCGTCTGGCCGCGTGGGAACAGCAACTGCGCGCCCGGATTGAGGTAGCGGTTTCCTTCGGAGTCCTCATAGCCGACGGTGTGGACCATGTGGCACGAGGCACATCGATCGGTGATCTCACCGTACCCGCCGTGGGGGGATTCGCTGGAAAGACCCGTGTCAGCCATGACGGTCACCGACGCCGTGGGGCTCGCCGAGGACATGCCGCCGGCCACATCAACGCTCCGGACGTAGAACGTGTAGGTGGCGCCCTGAACCAGCCCCAACAGCCGATACGACGTACCCGGTATCGTGACAACGAGGGCGCCGTCCGATGCGTCGCGAATCTGGTAGTTCGCGATTCCGGATCCTGCGTCTGTAGCCGCCGACCAGTCGAGGTCCGCGGTACCCACCGCAGCCGACGACGCGGTCAGGCTCGCCGGGGCGGCGGGCGCGATCGTGTCGACTGAGAAGGCGCGGCTTCTCGCCGTCTCGGCGTTGCCGGCGCCGTCGACCGAGTAGCACCAGAGCGTGTGGGCGCCCTCGGGGACGGTCACGGGCGCAACGTAGGCGAGGAACGGGCCTGCAGGCGCGTCGAAGCTGTAGAACGTCGCGCCGGGCTCGCTCGAGCTCAGCGTGACGACCGGCGCGGTCACGTACCAGCCGTTCGCCCCGTCGGGGACGGGCGGGGCGGCCGTGATCGTGGTGGTGGGCGGGGTCGTGTCGAGCGGGTCGGTGGTGGCCGAGGCCGTGGGGCTCGCGGCAGAGGCGTTGCCCGCGGCGTCGATCGCGCGGACGTAGAACGTGTAGGTCGTCCCCGGCGCGAGCCCCGTCACGGTCGGGGTCGTGGCGGCGGTCGTTGCGACGAGCGAGCCGTCGTCCGCGTCGCGCACCTCGTAGTGATCGACGCCCGAGCCCCCGTCGGAGGAGATCGCCCAGGACAGGTCGATGGTGCTCGTGCCGGCCGACGACGCGGTCAGGCTCGCCGGGGCGGCGGGCGCGATCGTGTCGACTGCGAAGGCGCGGCTGTGCACCGACTCGGCGTTGCCGGCGCCGTCGACCGAGTAGCACCAGAGCGTGTGCGCGCCCTCGGGGACGGTCACGGGCGCAACGTAGGCGAGGAACGGGCCTGCAGGCGCGTCGAAGCTGTAGAACGTCGCGCCGGGCTCGCTCGAGCTCAGCGTGACGACCGGCGCGGTCACGTACCAGCCGTTCGCCCCGTCGGGGACGGGCGGGGCGGCCGTGATCGTGGTGGTGGGCGGGGTCGTGTCGAGCGGGTCGGTGGTGGCCGAGGCCGTGGGGCTCGCGGCAGAGGCGTTGCCGTCTCGATCGATGGCGATCGCTCGGAACGAGTACGTGGTCGAGGGAGCGAGTCCCGTCGCATCGAAGGGCGAAGCGGAGTCCGTGGCGACAAGCGAGCCGTCGAATCCACGAACGACCTCGTAGTAGTCGATGCCAGAACCGGAATCGGTGCCAGCGGTCCAGGACAGCCTGATGCTCGTAGTCCCGGTCGTGGATGCGACGAGACTGGGCGGCGCGGTCGGCGGCGTTGTGTCGACCGTCGAGCGAATGAACTCGATGGCCGTGGACGGAGCGGTATGCGACCAGGCCAGGTCTACGGCGGTGGGAGTGCCCTGGCTGGCAAGCGGCGCGGTCACCCCAGCGGGGACGGGCAGACGCGCAACGCGCCCCCACGTGGCTCCCCCGTCCACGCTCTGCCTTGTAAGGAACGGGTACCCGACGGCCGCAGGATAGGACCACGCGGCGTTCAGGCGGAGCCCGTCGCCTGCGATGGTGAGCGCCGAGGGCGTGCGCGTGTCATCCGATGGATCGGAGACCTTCGACGCGACACCCCAGACCCCACCCGTCCAGCGGGACACGTATGCACCGTTCGACTGGACGTAGCCGAGCCATACCGACGTGCCCGAAGCGTACAGGCTCTGCGTTCCCGAACCGGGATTGAGAGTCGAGGCGGCCACCCATGTCACACCCGCGTTCGACGACGACGTGAAGAGCGCGAGCCCAGCAGCGGGTTGCCATACGGCATAGACGTTCTGCGGCGCCGATGCGGCGAGGCGTCCGACGCCGGGAACGGCGGTCACTCCCGTGGATCCGCCGGCCCAGGTAACGCCCCCGTTCGCGCTCCGGCGCACATACAACAGACTGGTGCTCGAGTTCCTGAACATGCTGTAGACGCGAAGAGTGGCCCCATCCGCGACGGCGGCCAGCTCATTCGTGCCGGTATCCGGCGCGCCAGCTGCGCCCTGAACGTTGGCGGCGCCCGTCCACGCTCCGGTCCCGCCGGTCGTATTGCGGCGTATTCTCACGCGGTTGGGACTGGCTTCCACCCACGTGACGAGGACGGTGTTGCCCGATGCCGCGATGCGGGGCGAAAGCCCGCTCGCGCCGACCAGGTTGGTCGCCGCACTCCACGTCCCACCGCCGTCCGCGCTTCGGCGGTACCGGACCCCAGCCGCATTGCGGTAGACCACGTGGATGATCCCGTTGGACTCGACCACTTGGCGGTCGGTCGCACCGTCGAGCTGGTCGCCAGACGAGACCGTGGATCTCGTTCCCCAGTAGGCGAGTACTGGAGAGACCGCCGCCAGCAGGAGAACGGCGCACAGCAGGGCCACCACAGCGAATCCGCAGCGACGTGCCCAACGCACGACGTGCCTCAATCGCGATCGACGAGCGATCATCGCGATCCTGTCGACGACGCGAGCACATGCATGACCGTCCGGCGCACCCAAACGAGGGACCGCGTAGGTCCCCTTTGGCCGCCCTCGGAACCCACGGCGGCGAATCTCACGTGGCCGATACCCAGCCCGCGACGCAAGAGCCTTTACCTCCCCCCGCCGTCGCGGCGCGGCACCAGGCGTGCGGCATGCGGCGGCGGAAGCTTCATTATACACGCCCGCGCGCGCATTCGGCATCATTCTCGCGTCCCAATTCGAATCGTCCTCAAGCCTCTGAGCAGGAGAAACGTCCTCTCGCGGAGTATGGACCACCACTACCGTTGCGACTGCAACCTCACGACCTGGACTCGGTTGTTACCCTTGTCGGTCACGAGAACGAGCCCGTCTCTCTCATCCACATCGTTGGGGAAGCTGAACTGACCTTCTGCCGAACCGAGAGACCCGTAGCGAGCGAGCACTTCGCCGGCAAGCGAGAGCCGCACGATCTGGTGCTCGAGCGCGTCGGCAACCAGGATCGTCCCATCCCCCGCGACCGTCAGACCACGGGGTAGACCGAGCTTGGTCGAGCGAGATGACCGCTTCCGACTCCCCGGGCCCGCCGAAGAGCGCTGGTCGGTGCTCCAAAACCTCTTGCCCGAGCGCGTGAAGGCGACCACGCGCTGGCCGTTGGAGTCGGAGACATAGACCACACCGGCCGAGGAGACCGTCACCCCGTTCGGCCTGCTGAGCGCGAACGTCGCGTCTTCCGAGTATCCGAATCGCCCGCCGATACGGCCAGCCTGATCGAGCGCGAGAACGGAATCGGTGTCTGTGATGTACACGCGGGCTCCCTGCACTGCCACGTCGGTGGGCGCAGCGGGAGAATCGTCGACAGCGACGGGGGCCGTCGTCGGCTCGGCGGTGGGCACCAGCCGACGGAGGTAGCGTCCGTCCGTGCCGAAGACATCCACGTCCCCCTCGCGGACGTCCGCGACGTACACGAGTGCACCGACCACATCGAGCCCGACCGGGAATGCGAGTGCCTGCGCCGTTTCCGTGGACGGACGCGCGGCGGGCTGGGTCGTCCCGGGTCGGCTCGCCGAGGCGGACGCGCTCGTCTCACTCGCGTCCGTCGACCGACCGGTTGGCCCGCCGAACTCGAACACGAACCTCCCTTGGCTGTCGAACACACAGATCCGGTCGTTGCCCGAGTCCGACACGTAGATGCGGCCGTCCGGTCCGTATGCTGCGCCTAGTGGGCGGCTGAAGCGAGGATGCTCCCCGCGACCCGGGCCGCCGATCGCGAGTATCGGGCGGACCGCGGCACTCCGAACCTGCGGCGCCTGAGAGTCAGGACGAGACTGCGTCACGTACAGAGCAAGTGCGGCGAGAAGGAGCAGCCCCACAGCGAGCGCTATCACCAGGGCTACGAGAAGCGAGCGCCTCACTGTCGAATGGGGAGCAGACTACGGTCAGGTGCATGGCAGAGGTAGCACATCGACTCCGTGCGGCCGCTCCTTCCAGCATGGCACGCGCAGCCCCCTCCCCACGGTGCGCCCTTGTGCTCCTGCTCCCAGCCCGGCCCATGAGAACTCCGGGTCCCGCTCGGATCGAACGCACCGTGACAGCCGGTGTTCCCACACCACTGTGGATCGTGACACGTCCAACAGACCACCTTGCTCGTGAACGCTGCCGGTCGCGCGTGACCCCCCCCTCTGAACTCATCGCTGTGCGGCATCCGAAGGCCGTGACAGGGGTCGCACTGGCGCGCCTGATCGTGGCAACCGCCGCAATCGCGATTCGATGCGCGTACAGCCGGGTACACGATGTCGCCCGTTCCTAGAGTCTCCCGCGTTTGCTTCGCCGCGAAGCCCGACGACGCCGGTTCCTTCGTGTGGCAGAGCGAACACTCGGCTTTGGCCGTGCGGGAATCATGGCACGTGATGCAGGCCGACATGGAGGCTGTGAACGTCGACGGATGATGACCCTGCGCGCTGTGGCACTCGGTGCAGGGTTGCCCCGCCGCCATCACTTCCTTGTGCGACATGCGAATGCCGCCGCGCGAAGTGGTCGTGGTGTCGCCCACTTCGCCGTGACAGTTCAGGCACGAGTGGGAGTCAACGGCCTGGCTCGTACGTGCGGGGCTCCTTCCCACAGCGTACGCCGCAACCATGCGAGCGCGGGACGAAGCATTCGAGAACACGGCCAGCCAGCCGGTTTCGTGGCAGGAGACGCACGCGGCGTGGTCGATCTCTGTTGCGTCCTTGACCGACTCCGAGCGCCCGTGGCAGGTCTCCGCACAATACGCGTTCATCGAGGTCACCGCGTACGTGCCGACGGAAGCGAGCAGAATCAGTGCGGTGACCGCGATGGGGCCCGTGAGGACCATGAAGAGTCGACTCGGCGGCTCGCGCGGCGCTTCGACTCGCCGGATGCTTCCTTCTCCCGAAGCCTCGGCTGTCGCTGCTGCTTCGGCAGCAGCGGCGCCTGTATAGCGGCGTACCTTCACGACCTTCTTGCGGGATGGCGTCACGAGCATCAGCACGAAGACGACCAGGAGCACGACGATGAGGACTGCGGCCGACAGGAGCAGCAGCGAGAGCGTGGTGTTCCCGGTCGGATTCCGAAGCACGCCTCGGAGCGCCGCGACGGTGGAACTCACGTCCGCCCCACGCATGAGGTTCTGGAGGGAGAACGAGCTTTGAGCCGCGCCGTTCATGGTCGTATGGCCTCCGGCGTTTGCGTCCACGGAACCGGTACGCCCGTGCTGCCTCCGGGATGGATGTGGTTCTCGTGACAGGCGGTGCAGTCGGTGTCGACGTGGCAGCGGATGCAACGGATGTCAGCCGTTCCCTTCGCCACCCTACTATGGCGCTTCAGGAAGTCATCGGGGTGCGGCATGGGCACTGTGTGACACGCGTCGCAAAACTTCTCCTTCGACTTGTGGCAGGTGACGCACGCGGCCTCGTCTTTGACCGCGTAGCCGCCGTGCGTCGCGCCGAAGTCCTGCGGATGAGGCACCGGCACTCGGTGGCACTGCGCGCAGAATCCGTCGGGATGGCAGGTCGAGCAGGAGCCCTGGTCGCCCATACCGTGCGTCTTCTTCCAGTTCGGCCCGTGCGTAACCTGCCACGGTCCCTTCACATCACGCCGCACGTCAGGCTCGCTTGTGTGGCACGTCTCGCACTCGAGTGACACACCCGCGCGCTCGTGACACGCCACGCAGTCTTCCATCACGGGCACAGTCTTCCACCTCACCGTGGTACCGTGCGCCGTCATCGAGTGGCAGCCGTCACATGTGGGGTCAGGAGCGCAGACGGTGTGCTTGATGCTGAGACCGTCGCCCGTGGTGATGCCCTTCAAGACCTCGGCGTGACACTCCAGGCAGGCCGCTCTCCCGATGGTCCGCACAGGGCTCTGCATGCCCTTTCCGAGGAGCGCGGCCGGATACATGCGTACGAGTTCGGCGTTCTTCTCTTCGGCGAAGCCCCAGGCGCCATCGTCGAGGTGACAGTCGTAGCAGTCGGAAGAGCTGTGGGGCGCCGAGTCCATCGCAGCGATCTGGCGCTCGTGACAGACAGCGCACGCAGACGGCAGAGACCCCACCGTCACCACCGCAAGGAGCGCGACGAGGAGCGCGACTAGCGTGGCCACAACCACATACCGCGGCTGGATCTGTCTCGCGCTCGATCCCGTATCGTCTGTCTGCTGCATTCAGCTCCCGCGAGGCTCAGACGTCCGAGGGTGCGCGGCTCGAGCGGCACCGCTCCGTACACGCCTGTCTCGCCCACGATTCACCGCCCGCTGTGGCCGTGAACGGTTGCGGCCGCCAGTGTGTCCCTCACTCTATGCTATTCAATGCTATTCGACGCAGCGCGATGAGCCCCTACGCTCTCGCCGCGGCGACAGGACCCTCTGCACAGTAACCCCACAGGCCCCGCGCGACACGCGGCGAGTCGCTCGGGCTTGATGATCCGATGACCCTGAACTTCGGCGCGGCATAGTGGCGGCCCCCCAAGAAGATGGAGGGCCGCCACGCCAGAGGGAGTCACCCTCTGCGTATCGTTCGCAGTGCTGTGGTGCTAGTACGTCTTACCCACGCCAGCATCGTTCGTGGCGTTGACGTGGCACTTGAGGCACTGACCGTCGGCGACGGTCATAGCCTTCGCGTAGTTGGCGGGATCGTCCAGCCACGCCTGAACCGCAGCGATACCCGCTGTGTTCGAGGCAGCCAGAAGGGACGGAATAGGCGGTGCATAGGTCATGGGAGCACCCACATACGCGGCCGACTTCGTGAAGTGGAAGTAGCCTGGCGTGAAGTGCGGCCATGACTGGATTATGCAGCCGACGACATTCTCGAGTCCGGCATCGTGACACGAGCGACACGTGTCGGAGTTCACGAACGCGACTTGCGCCGGAACGTTGGCCCCCTTGCCAGCCGCAGCGAACGGCAGCGCACTGCAGTCCTTGAGCGGGTGGTTCTTGAACGGAGCGCCATAGCCGCCGGCGCCGTTCATGGTCGTCCACGTGCCCGCAGTGCCAAGAACGTTCGGCACGGTGCCGGCAAGCGCGTACCACGGACCCTGGAACAGCGAACGATCGCCGTCGGGGTTCACGGTCGCCTCGGAGGCGTAGCCGTAGTTC
>CAYGYT010000029.1:0-26748 GCA_964354215.1 uncultured Eubacteriales bacterium
GCGCCCTGCCCCTCAGTCCCCGTTGTACTCCCGCATCGCGCTCTCGACGCCGTGCTCGAGCACGTGCATGACGGCCTGCGCGGCCGTCGGCATGATCGCCTCGAAGTCCTCGAGCGCCTCACCGCGCATCGGCTGCAGCACAAAATCGGCGGGGTCCATGCGTCCGGGAGGGCGCCCCACGCCCACGCGCACCCGGGCGTACTCGCCCGAGCCGAGCGACTCGTTGACCGACCGGAGGCCGTTGTGCCCCCCGTGACCCCCACCGCGCTTCACGCGCACGGCGCCCGGCAGCAGGTCGATGTCGTCGTGCACCACGATGAGCCCGGAGAGCTCCACCTCGTACTCCGCGAGCAGCTTCGAGACGGCCGCACCCGACACGTTCACGAATGTCTGCGGCTTCACGAGCACGAGCTCGTCCTCGCCAAAGCGCACGACCGCCGTCTTGGCGCCCGCTTCGTCCTTCCAATAGGAAGCGCGCAGGTTCTCGCCCAGAAGGTCGACCGTCATGAAGCCCGCGTTGTGGCGGGTACGCTCGTATTCGGGACCCGGGTTGCCGAGTCCCACGATCATCATAGGCATGAGCGGCTCGTAGGCCTCTAGGACTCCTCGGCGGACTTCTCGCCGATGACCTCGGGCTCGGCCTCTTCCTCGGCAACCTCGACCTCGACCTCGACCACGACGGCCGGCGGCAGGACCGAGCAGAGTATCTCATCGAGGTCGTCGAGGATCTTCATGCCCGTCGGCACCTCAACGTCGCCCAAGCGCAAGCTGTCGCCGATCTCGAGCGCACTCACGTCGACATCAACGACCTCCACGAGGTCCTTCGGCTTCGCTTCGACGTTGATTGCGTGCACGTTCTCGGTGAGCACGCCGCCCGCCTTGACGCCCGCCGGGTCACCAACGTAGTGGATCGTCATGGTCACGCGGATCGCTTCGTCCATGCGGATGACCTGGAAGTCGACGTGCAGGATGTTGCCCTTGACCGGGCTGTGCTGGACTTCCTTGATGACTGCGTTGACCGGTCGCTTCTCGCCCTCGATCGCAAGGGAGACGATGGTCGAGCCAGCCGCGTGATGCGACATCAACAGCTCGAAGTCGTGGCGGTCGACAGCGAGCACCTTCGTGGCCCGGTCATGGCCGTAGAGCACGGCCGGGATCTTGCCTTCAGAGGCCAGCCGGCGGTTCGCCTTGCCGACGACCTCACGGGGAAACGCGACTACCTCGATCGCTTCGGTCATTGTGCTCGCGGTCTCCTTTCAGGCGGCCCCTGTTCGGCCGCAACCTGTGCAGTCTACAGCTGGAAGTCCGGGTCGAACAGCTCGGACACAGACTCGTCGAAGAAGACGTTCTGGATAGCATGGGCAAAGAGCGGCGCCACCGAGAGCACGTGGATCTTGCCATGGCGTCGCTCGTCAGGAACGGGGACCGTGTTGGTCACGACCACCTCTGTGATCGGAGAGGCGTCGATGCGGTCGTAGGCCGGGGGCGAGAAGATGCCGTGGGTCGCCGTCACGTAGACGCCCGTGGCGCCCGCCGTCATGAGCGCCTTCGCACCCTCGGTCACGGAGCCGGCTGTGTCGATCATGTCGTCGGCCACGATGCAGGTCTTACCCTCGACCTCGCCGATGACGTGCGTGATCTCGGCGATATTGTGCTGCGGGCGCCCCTTGTGCATGATCGCGAGCGACGCGCCGAGCATGTCCGCAAGCTTCTTGCAGACCTTCACACGTCCCACATCGGGCGAGACCACGACGAAGTCGTCGAGGTTCAGGTTCTCGAAGTAGTCCGCGAGGATCGGGAGCGCGGTCAAGTGGTTCACGGGCTGGTTGAAGAAGCCCTGGATCTGGCCCTGGTGCAGGTCCATCGCGATGACGCGATCGACGCCGGCCACGGTGAGCAGGTCGGCCACGAGTTTCGCGGTGATGGGCTCGCGCGCGGCCGACTTCTTGTCCTGCCGCGCGTAGCCGTAGTGGGCGATCACAGCGGTGATCGAGCGCGCGCTGGCCCGTTTCGCCGCATCGACCATGATGAGCATTTCCATCAACGCGGAGTTCACTGGCGCGCACATCGACTGCACGATGAACACGTCACAGCCGCGCACCGACTCGAGATAGCGGACGTAGATCTCGCCGTTGGCAAACGCGTCGATCTTGACGTTGCCCAACTCGATACCCAGGTGGCGTGCCACACCCTCGGAGAGCTCGGGATTCGACGTACCTGAGAACACGAGCATCCGCTTGTCGGACTCATCCATCACTGCCGCGTGACTCCCTTGCCTCGTTGGTTGCGTCTCCCGCCGCGCCGGCGGGGTCGCCCGCTCTTCCAGTTGCGTCGCTCGCCAGCGCGTCCGGGGTCATCCCTTCGCGCGCGACGCGGCGCCGGTCAGCCCATCCGTCGACGGTGCGCTGCTCGGCGCGTTCGATTCCGAGCGCGCCGGCCGGCACGTCGTGCGAGATGGCGCTTCCGGCCCCCGTAGCGGCACCTCGTCCGATGCGGACGGGCGCCACGAGCATCGTATCAGAGCCAATGAAGGCGCCGTCCTCGATCACCGTGCCGTGTGTCGCGGCACCGTCGTAGTTGCAGGTGATCGTCCCTGCACCCACGTTCACGCCAGCGCCGATGTCCGCGTCACCGATGTAGCTCAGGTGCGGGACCTTCGAGCCTTCGCCCAAGCGCGACGTCTTGATCTCCACGCAGGTTCCGGCTTTCGCACGGGCTTCGAGAACGGCTCCCGGCCGAAGATACGCGACTGGGCCAACACTCGCCCCCGGGCCGACAACCGCCTCCGCCAGCACCGATGCGTCCACCCGTGCGCCCTCGCCAACAGAAGAGTCGGTGAGCCGCGAGTTTGGCCCGATGACCGCACCGTCAGCAACGGTCGTGTGCCCCAACAGGAACGTCATTGGCAGCAGCTCGACGTCGCGGCCGAGCACGACGTGCGGACCGACCCAGACCAGATCGGGAGCGACCATGGTCACGCCGGCGAGCATATGGCCGGTGTTGATGCGTTGCTGCAGCACAGCGCCTGCCTCGGCGAGCTGCACCCGAGAATTGATCCCGAGCGTCTCCAGCGGCTCCTCGGCAGAGAGCGCCGTCACGAGCATTCCCTCGTCGTTGAAGAGGCGCACCATGTCGGTAAGGTAGTACTCGCCCTGCGCGTTCTCGGTCGTGAGCCAGTCGAGGTGCGCGAACAGAACCCCGGCCTCGAAGCAGTAGGTGCCGGTGTTCACTTCGGTGAGCGAGTGCTGATCGGGCGCAAGGTCCTTGTGCTCGACGATGCCCGAGACTGCGCCGTCGCGGTTGCGGGTGATGCGCCCGTATCCGGACGGGTCGTGCAGGTGGGTCGTGAGAAGCGTGAGCGCGGCGCCGGACGACTCGCGCATCGCAACGAGACCGGCAAGCGTCTCGGCACGCACGAGCGGGGTGTCGCCGGAGAGCACGAGCAGGGAACCTTCGAATCCCGCAAGCGCATCGCGCGCGCACATGACCGCGTGCCCGGTGCCGAGCTGCTCGGGCTGACGAACGGTTTCGACACCGTCGAGCAGCTCCTCGACCGCCTCGGCGCGATGCCCGGTGATCGCCACGACCCGCTCGCATCCGGCCGCTCTCGCGGCGTCCACGACGTAGCGCACGAGCGGTTCGCCGAGGATGCGGTGAGCGACCTTCGGCAGGTCCGACTTCATCCGCGTGCCCTCGCCCGCGGCGAGAATGAGGGCGACTGTGCTCATAGGTGCTCCTTACCCAGAGTGCGCCGGGCGCAACAGGCGCCGGGCGCGACCGAGGGAGAACAGGCTGGCTGGGGCGGTAGGATTCGAACCTACGGATGGAGGATCCAAAGTCCTCTGCCTTACCGCTTGGCTACGCCCCAGGGTGACTGCCGAGTACCGTCTCATCTCCGAGAGTGTCCCCGAACAACCTGTCGCAGTGTAGGGAGAGCCGAGAACGAGCGTCAACCGAGGTCGCCGCGCGGCGCTCCTCGCAACGGTCGTTTGGCAACGCACCCGGACCGAGGCCGATCCTCAGACCTCTAAGACGGGCTGTGCCTCGGCAGCAGCAGCGAACGCGTCGACGCCGCCTTCTTGTATGAACTGGTCGAGCACCGACTGCTGGATCATCGTGCGTGCATCCGTGTTGATCGGATGGCAGATGTCCCGGAAATCGCCGTTCGGCAGTTTGCGTGATGGCATCGCTACGAACAAACCCTTGTCGCCATTCACCACTCGCAGGTCATGAATCACGAAACAGTCATCGATGACGATGCTCGCGATGGCGCAGACCTTGTTCATGGCCACAGGGCGCAGTGTGACCTTCGTGATCTGCATCCCAGCCCCCTTGTCAGCCCTTACGGCGATTCGTGCGCCCACCGGCCCTTGATCGCCGTGCCCCTGCGAAAGCTATTCGCGTTCGCTAGGACTATTCCTACCACTGATGCGCCCGTAGAGCACGCGTTCTGCAACAACTACGTCAACCGGTTTGTCGACATCCGCACCGATTGAAGCGTGATCGGTGTATATCGCAGCGCATTTGGCGCCGAGAAGTTGTTCCATCTTCTGCGCCACGTCTTCCGTCCGAAGACGCCCTGTGACGAGCCGAAAGACGAATGCGAACCCTAGAACGCGCGCCATCTGGATGGTGCTCTTGCGTGTCTCGAAGAGCTTCTGACCGATCTCGGTGTTGCGCTCGGCGACTTCCGGGGAAGCCAGCATCACGTTGCCACCCGTCACGGGCCCGCCAACGATCTTCACGAAGGTTCGCTCCGAGCCGGGGAACTGCTCGAGCATGTCGGACTTGCGCACGAGTGGGTACGTCACCTCGGCGCCCGATTCCAGGCTCGACTGCACGTAGTCGTCGACTGCCTCGGGCAGAAGCGCCGGAATGTCGCCAGTCGTGATGAGGATCGGTCGTTCGACGCGAAACGCGCGGACACCGGCGATCACGTTTTCGATGAAGCTCCCGTCGGAGACGACGAGCTTGTCGACCTTGTCGACCCACGCGCCCAGATTCTCGGCGGTGGGAACGACCACGGCGATCTCGTGGGCGGACTCCGACGCGCGGAGCGCATCGACGACCCACTCCACCATCGGCTTGCCTGCAATGGGCAACAGGCCCTTGAAGCGTGCGGTCGGATCGATGACGGCGCCGTCGCCTCCGGCGAGCACCACCGCATCAACCTTCACGACGCCTCCTCTAGCGGCCGAACGCTGACACCGCAGTCGCGGCTTCTCGCCGCAACCGACCACCAGCCGAACAGCCGAGCTTCGCTCGCCACGTCTTCGGCGGTCTGGCGGTCGACACAGATCCCAAACACGGCCGAGCCGCTTCCCGCCACGGCCGCGCCGAGCACACCCTCGGCGCCGCGAACCCATGCTAGCGTGTCGGCGACCTCGGAAACCAGAGTGACCGCTGCCCGCTCCATGTTGTTCGCGAGCGCCGCTGCGACGCGCGTCACGTCGCCCGACTCGCACGCCGAGATCAGCGGCTCGGGTTTGCGCGCAGGGACCGGCGCGTAGTCGAACTCGACGTATGCGGCCGCCGTCCGTACCGGCTGCGCCGGCTTCACGAGCACGATATCGAGGTGCGGCGCCGGGATCGTGCGGACGAGCTCGTCACCGCGTCCGGCAAGAAGGGCCGTGCCCCCACCGAGGAAGAACGGCACGTCGGCGCCGATGCCAGCGGCCAACTCCAGCGCCAGCCGGTCACCAGCCACTGGCGGGCGGCCTTCGAGATCGCCGGCGGACTCCGCCTCGGCGCTCCACAGCGCCGAGAGGCCCGCGATGACGGCGGCGGCATCCGAACTGCCACCGCCCAGTCCGGCGCCGGCTGGAATCGCCTTGCGTAGCTCGATCTCGACGAGCGGCACCCGCCCCAGCTGCTGCGCATAGAGCATCGCGGCTCGCCACGCAAGATTCTGCTTGAGTGATATCTCGAGATCGGGATGGCACGAGAAGCGAAACACGCTCGAGGGCCGAATCGTGATGCTGTCGGTCAGGTCGATCGCCTGCAATACGGTCTCGACGGCGTGATAGCCGTCGGGGCGCAAGCGGCCAACACCCAGGTGGAGGTTCACCTTCGCGGGGGCCTCCGCGATCACGCCAGCACTCGGCACGAACTCACCACCGCGTGTCCCTCCACCGTCTCGACCACTCATGCACGCACTCGCCGAGGCTCTCGCAAGATGCGACGGGAGCGCGGACCGTCAGCGGCTCCGCGCTCCCATTCATCCGATCTGGGCCCGGCCTAGTTCAGCCAGGGCAGCAGGCTCTCGCCGCTTTCGACGTGAGTCAGCTCGACGGTGCCCGTGAGGACATCGACATAGCTGTAGGAAACCCGAGCGGTGCGGTCGCGCTTCTCTTCTACCTTCACGACGAACAGACTAGGGTGCGTCTGTTCCAAGATTCCCTCGCGCTCGACGATCTTTGAGCGACCCATGTTTGCCTTTAGACGCATGCGAGTGCCGGTCAGCCCCTCGAGGTCGTTGCGAATCCGCCCGACGACCTCTGCCTGGCGTGCAAGGTCCATATAGCCTCCTTATCTCATCGCGCCAGTATAGCCGAAGACCGCCCTCATCTCAACGTGTCCTTAACGTCGAAATGGCAGCAAATCGGCGGTATTCAGGGCGTCTCCGAGCGCGAGGAAGGCCTCGGGCGGGAGCGCTTCGGCGCGCTCGTCGCCGTTGATCTTGGCTGTCACCAGCGCTTCCTCGACAACCCGCGGGTCTGCGTGTAGGGCCGACTTGAGGGAGTTCCGGATGGTCTTTCGCCGCTGGGCGAACGCCGCATCCGCGGCATCCGTAGCCCATGCGATTGCGTGCGGATCGCCTGAGAGCGGCCGGCGTTCCAGGCGTACCACGGCGGAGTCGACGCGGGGAGGAGGCAGGAAGCACCCTCGGGCTACCGGGAAGCGCGAGACGGTCTCGGCGCGCAGGCGCAGCTTGACGGTGTAGGATCCGTAGTCCTTCGTTCCGGGTACTGCCGCGATGCGGTCCGCAACTTCGGATTGGACCATGACAACAGCGGTCTGGAGGCTCTCGAGCACCTCGAACAGGCGCAGGAGCACAGTCGCCGCCACCGAGTACGGCAGGTTGGCGATGAGCGCACTGGGAGCGCCGAACGGCGCGCTCAGCGCAATCACGTCGATGTCGAGCGCGTCTGCGCGGATGAGCGCGAAGCGAGGACAGTCCTCGGTCGTTTCCAGCAGCACGGGGACAAGCCGCTCGTCGCGCTCGACTGCGACAACGGCGCCGGCTCGTTCGCACAGCGCAACAGTAAGCGTGCCGATGCCCGGCCCGACCTCGAGTACCACCTCATCACCGGCGAGCGCCGAGAGCGAGACGATCCGGCCGATGACGTTGTCGTCGACGAGGAAGTGCTGGCCGAGGCGCTTCTTGGTCGCAAGCCCGTGCGCGGCGAGGACTGCCCGCGTCGCCGAAGGCGTGGCGAGTCTCGAGTAGGTCATGGCTACTTGAGGATGACGAGCGACACGCTGCGCCGACCCCAGATCATGGCCTCGGCACGGTTCTCGAAGCACAAGTCGATGCGGCTGCCCTTGATGGCCCCGCCCGTGTCGGAAGCTATCCCGTACCCGTAGCCCGGGATGTAGAGCCGCGTGCCGAGTGGGATGACATCGGGGTCGACGGCGACAACCCCAAGTCCGGCACGTCCGCCGGTCGCGGTACGCCAGTCGACCCCGTCGCTGCCCGGCGCGTACGCGGTCGCCGTGACGGTCATGCGCTTGCCGGCGGCGGTCCTGCCGGCGGCGCGGGCCACGCTCGCCGCACGCGCTCTCTTGCTGGCCGCCCGCTTCGTGGCGCTGCCCATCGCGACCACCTTGTCGACGGGCTTGGCGAGCACCCGTTGGGAGATGAGGACGCGAGCGCCCTCCACGCCGTCGGTGAACAGCACGCGGTAGACGCGCACCGCGCGGCCGTTCTTGCCCTTCGCGACGATCTCGCTCTTGCCTCTCTCGAGGCTCGGGTCGCTGTGGGTCCGGGTCTTGTACGCGAGTGACACCTGCTTCTCGATCACGCGAACGACGGTCTTGGGCGCGACGATGTGAAGGCCGGCGGACAGCGGCGTGGTGAGCGGCGGCGTGACGCTGAGGTTCTTCGACGGATCCACACCGGCAGCGACGAGCGCATCGGCGACCGTCCGGCCCACGACCGACAAGCGGATCGACTCGCCGGAAACCCTGAGTGTCACAGGTATCGCCCGACGGACAACGATCGTCGCGCCATCGGACAGCTCGCTCGACTCCGAGGGCGTGACGACGTCCGGAGCGCTCACCGCGACGTGGGCGTCGCGAAGCGCGCCCGCCACATCAGTTGCCTGAGTGGTGAGCTGCCTCGTGTCACCGTCGACGATCACAGTGACGCTCTTCTGTGCCCACACGAATCCGGTAATGCTGAGGACGACGACTGCTGCTGGGACGAAGGCTGCGAATAGGTGCTGGGATCGGAGGAATCGTGCCGGACGGGCCGGCCGTGCTCCCATGTAACCCCTCGGCTGTCAGGGACCTGAGTTCGACCTGAAAAAGCGGCGGAGTGCGATTGTAGGCACAGTCGAATCAAGGGCGCAAACCCGCAGGTCAGCACGAATCGAAACGACAGCAGCCTGCCAAGGCAGGGTGCTGGGCGAGCGTCGGATTAGTCCTTTGACGTGCGAAAACGCGTCGCGAGGCGTGTGATCTCGCACCCGAGGTCTTCGGCCTTCTCGAGGGCATCCGGGAGTTCGTCCACATCCTGCGGCGCGTCTGGGCCCTCAACCTCAAGTTGAACTTCATACTGCACGCCGAGCACCGCCAGCACGCTCTTCGTCGTGGCGATTGCGCAGCCGTTGCCGAAGGGGTCCCCTCCTCCCCCAACAACGAGCATCCCGCCGGGGCGTCTCTCCCCTCGCGCCTGTCTGAGAACGTGGGTGCGAGCCCAATACGGCTGGCACCTGTCGTAGAGCGCCTTGAGCACCGCGGGGACCGTGGCGAAGTAGACAGGACTCGATACCACGACTGCGTCAGCGGCATCGATGAGCGCATAGACCTCGTGCATCCGGTCCTTCACGATGCAGGTCCCCGTCTTCGAGCACGCGTTGCATCCGCGGCATGGCGTGATGCCGTAGTCGACCACCACGAGCTTCTCGGCCAGTCCGCCGGAGTTGTTGATGCCCTGGATGAACGCGTCGAGCAGGCGCTCGCTGTTTCCGTGCCGCCGAGGGCTTCCGGCGATGCAGAGGATCCGGGGAATCGCGCTCTCCAGACCGGTTTCGTCCACGACGACTCCTCTCTCCTACTGGAGCGGTTGCCCCAACAGGTGCGGGCGCGATGGCTGGCGCGGCTCGCCGAACAACCGCCGCGAGTTCTCGTACGTCGCCCGCGCGAACTCGTCTTCGGGCATGCCTCGGACTTCGGCGACGCGCCGAGCCGTCAAGACGGCAAACGCCGGCTCGTTCGGCCGTCCCCGGTAGGGCTCGGGAGTCATGAACGGACAGTCCGTCTCGACGAGCAGCCGGTCGAGCGGCACCTGCGCGGCCGCCTCGCGGATCGCATCGGCGTTCTTGAACGTCACCGGTCCTGCAAACGACACGTAGCATCCTAGGTCCAGGAACCTGCCGAGCAGTCCTGTATCGCCCGTGAAGCAGTGCAGCACGCAGCCTGCAACGGGCAGGCCTGCCTCGCGCAGGATCGCCTCGCCGTCGTCGTGAGCCTCGCGGAGGTGCACCACAGCTGGCAGGCCAACTCGGGCAGCTATGTCCAGCTGCTCGGCGAACGCGGCGCGCTGCACCTCGCGCGGCGAGTGATCGTAGTGGTAGTCGAGACCGATCTCGCCGATGCCCGCCACCAGCGGATGGCCGGCGAACGCCGGCAGCTGCTCGGCTGCGCCGCGACCGAAGTCCTTTGCGTTGTGCGGATGGGCGCCGATGATGATCCGGACGTCGGGAGGGTCGGGTGGCTCTGGGGGCGAGCCCGGCTTCACTGTCGGCGCCGTCGCCGGCGTCGAGGCAGGTTCCGCGACCGGCTGGGCAGATCGAATCAGTTCGGCCGCGCGGGCCTGCCAGGCGGCGAGATCGTCAAACGTGCGCTCCGGATCCTCGGTCGGGTCCACCACAGTTACGACGAACGACACCCCGGCGAGGGCCGCGCGGGCGAGCGCCTGCGCGGGGTCCTCGAGCATGTCGAGATGGGCGTGCGTGTCGGCCACCGGGGCCCCGATGGTTGGGACCTCTACGGGCTTGGGCGTGCTCATCAGTATGATGCGAACCCCGCTCTCGCGGTGCTCACGCCTCCTCTTCGTAGATGCGCGGGTAGAGCGGGTCGCCCTTGGTCACGGCGCTCCCGGCGGGGAGGCCACCCCACGTTGCGGCCGCCTCGATATCGTTCACCGCCGCAGAATCGCCGAGCCCGAGGCGCCTCCGGACTTCTGCCGAGGTCGCAGGCATCACCGGCGCGGTGAACAGGGCAGCGATACGCACCGCCTCGAGCGTGTTGTAGAGCACTGCTTCGAGCCGGCCTCGCGTCTCGTCGGACTTCGCGAGGTTCCACGGCGCCTCGGACTCGAGGTAGCGGTTGCCGTACTTGATGAGGTCCCACGTCGCCTCGAGCGCGCCCGCGTAGTCGAGTCCCTCCATCGCACTCGCGTAGCGCTCGGGAAGCGCTGCCGCGATCCGCTGCATCTCGCGGTCGGCGTCTGTTGCGACCTCGTCGGACGGCGGCTCGGGCACACAACCGCCCGCGTACTTCTCGGTCATGTTGAACAGCCGAGAAACGAGGTTGCCCCAATCGTTGGCAAGATCGCCGTTGTAGCGCTGCACCATGGATTCCATGGAGATGGAGCCGTCCGTGCCGAACTGCACGTCACGCAGGAAGTAGTAGCGGTACGCGTCCACGCCGAACTTCGCGACGAGATCGGCGGGAGCCACGACGTTGCCCTTGCTCTTGCTCATCTTCTCGCCCTTGGTGAGAAGGAAGCCGTGCGCGAAGACGGTCTCGGGCAGCGGAACGCCCGCCGCCATGAGCATCGCCGGCCATATCGCGCAGTGGAAGCGGATGATGTCCTTGCCTACGAAGTGGAACTGCGCCGGCCAGTAGCGAGCGCGCTCACCGGAGAAACCCGGCGTGTCCTCGGCGCCATATCCGACAGCCGTGATGTAGTTCAAGAGCGCATCGAACCAGACGTACATGACGTGATCGGGGTCGAACGGCAACGGAATGCCCCACGAGAAGGTCGTGCGCGAAACGGAGAGGTCCTTGAGCCCACCCTTCACGAACGAGACGACCTCGTTGCGCCGAGTCTCGGGCCGGATGAACTCAGGATGTGCATCGTAGTGCTCGAGGAGACGCCGTTCATACGCCGAGAGCCTGAAGAACCAGTTGTCCTCGCGCACGAACTCAACCGACCGCCCACACGTGGGACACACGCCGTCCTCGGCCAGCTGGTCTTCGGCCCAGAATGTCTCGTCGGGCACGCAGTACCAGCCTTCGTAGTGTCCCTGATACAGGTCCCCGCTGTCCTTGAGCACCTGCAGGAACCGCTGCGTGCCGATCACGTGACGCGGCTCGGTGGTACGGATGAAGTCATCGTTGCTGATGTCGAGCATCCGCCACGCATCCCGGAACTTGGGCGCGATCGAGTCCACCCAGTCCTGGGGAGACATGCCGTGCTCCTCGGCGGCCTGCGCGACCTTCTGCCCGTGTTCGTCGAGGCCGGTGAGAAAGAACACGTCGTCGCCGAGCATGCGCCGATATCGAGCCAGCGCGTCCGCGGCGATCGTCGTGTACGCAGTGCCGAGGTGCGGAACGGAGTTCACGTAGTAAATGGGTGTCGTGATGTAGAAGGATCGACCAGTCATATGTTTGCAGACTCCCTGGCGATGGGTATGGTCGTTGTTGGGGAGAGCTTCCAGACCAGCGCATTCGCTACGAAGCAGATTCTAACCGTTCTCTCGAACCGGAATGTTCACAGCTACGGGAGGAGGGGACCGCGATGCATGACACTGGCATCGTGCGTCGTGTCGATGATCTCGGCAGGATAGTCATTCCCATGGAGCTTCGGCGCACCCTCGGAATCAAGGTCAAGGATCCGATGGCGATCTATGTCGAGGGCGATCGCATCATCCTGGAGAAGCACAAGGACGTGTGCACCATTTGTGGCAGCCCCGAGGACATAACCCAGGTCAAGGGCCGTCCCGTGTGTGCCGATTGCATTCGGGTCGTCAAGGCCGGCTAGCCCGATCCCCTCTATCTAGCACGCGCGTGCGCGATGTCGTATACGACGTTACGCGGTATCCCCGTGCCCTCGGCGGTGAGCTTGACGGCATCCCGAGAGGTCAGCCCCTGGGCTTTGAGCTCTTCCACCCGTCGCCTAACAGACTCGGCGTCCACTTCGGACGATAGCTCGGCTCCGGACGGTGGACCCACGAGCAGCACCACCTCGCCCTTCAGCTCTGTTCGCTGGGCAACCTGGGCCGCAACCTGCTCGATCGGGCCGCGGATCACTTCCTCGTGAAGCTTCGTGAGTTCGCGCGCGAGAGCAGCCCGCCGCCCGGGAAATGCAGCAGCCAGCGATTCGAGGGCCTTCGCGGCCCGGCGCGGAGACTCGTAGAACACGAGCGTCGCATCGAGACGGGCGAGGGCGGCCAGGGCGGACGCGCGCTCACCGCCCTTCCTCGGCAGGAACCCGCCGAAGTAGAACGCGTGCGTTGGCAGGCCGCTCGAGACCAGCGCGGCAAGGATCGCGCTCGCCCCCGGCAGCACCTCTACCTCGCACCCGGCCGCGATACATGCTTCGACCAGTCGCGCGCCCGGGTCTGACACGCCTGGCGTCCCGGCATCGGAGACGAGAGCGAGCAGTTCCCCGGCCCCGATGCGCGCCAGGAGATCGGGGGTGCGTTGTTCGGCGACGTGTTCGTCGTAGCGCTCGAGCGGCGTCGAGATCTCGTAGCGCGACAGGAGCCGCCGAGTCACGCGCGTGTCTTCGGCGATGATGACGTCCGCCTCGCGCAGCGCATCGAGCACCCGCAGCGTGACATCGCCGAGGTTCCCGATGGGCGTCGCGCAGACCACGAGTCGCCCCGCCATCAGACGCTACCGCGCGTCGGAGTCGGGGGGCGGCGGCGCGGCGGGCGGCGGTGGCGGCTCCGCGGGCGGCGGTGGCGGCTCCGCGGGCGGCGGTGCCTCCTGCGCTGGAGATATGTAGCCCGCCATCGGCGGCGCGGCGGGGGACGGCGCGCCGCCAGGGTACGTACCCGGCGGGTAGTAGCCACCCTGAGGAGCCACGCCGTACCCCTGCTGGGTCGACCAGACCCACTGGTTGTACGCGGCGTCTCGGCCCGTGAGTCGGCGGAAGAAGATCGTCCACATCGCCGAGGTGAACGTGTTCCACGCGGCGGAGAGGACGATCACGACCACCAACAGCAACCCACCGAGCAGAACTGCGACCGGCCAGACGCCCACCGCCGCAGTAATACCGATGCCGATTGCGATCGTGGCCACCGGAATCGCAAGCGCGAACCCGAAGGCAATACCCAGTCCGAGCGTAATGAGCCACATCAGGAAGACGTCCTTGAGGCGGTGTCGCAGAGCATGCCACGAGGCGCGAACGGCGTCCATGGCCGAGCGGTCCTCAATTGCGAGATAGCGAACTGCGAGCAGGTACATGTTTCCGAGCACGAAGCCGAGCACGATGAAGACCGGGACGGCGAGGATCCCCGCGAAGACTATCCCAGCAACTGCGGGCCACGCGGGCGACGCGTTCTGGACGATCGGGACGACCACCGCGAGCACGATGCTGAATCCCAGTATGAGCACGAGAAGCACCACGGGCAGCATGAGCACGAGGCCCACCAGGAATACCCGGCCCCAGTAGTGGAACCCGACGCTCCAGCCCTCGCCCAGGGAGACGGGGCGTCCTTCCTCGGCGCCATTGACCTCCCACACGAGTCCGGCCTGTGCCGCAAGCGACAACACGAGCCACAGGAGCCCGATGAGGACGAGCATGACCCCAGCGGCGATGAGAACCGCCGCCCAGTCCTGGACCCACGCCGAGACCTCGGCGGGAATCCCGCTGGTGGATCCCCAGTTGCCCAGGTCCTGGGCGTTGTAGCGGTAGCCGGATCCTCCCCAACCGCCGCCGTATCCGCTGCCCGTCGCTCCCGCGAACAGACCGAGGATCCACAGAGCCTTGTGCCGCCAACTCACCTGCCATGCACGCCTGATGATCCCGGCGAAGTCCATCGGCTCCCCCTCACGCTCTGTCTCAGGTTCGGACTGCGGTCCTTGTCCGCTGCGCCGTGCCGCGACTCTGGATTGCTGCTCTCGATTCGTGCGCTCGCTGCTCGCGCCCGGTGCCGCGGTGCGCTCACTCGATCGTGACGAGCTCGTAGCTTCGCGTGCCCAGACCCATCTCCTCCGCGTAGCGCATCGCGACGGTCCCGTCGATGCCACTCACCGCGGCGAACTTGTCTATACCCGATTCCAGTCCCTCGCCTCGCGAGCCGGCCGACCCACGTGCCTCCGTGACGAGATCGTACGCTGCGTGGTCGATCGCCACGAAGTCGTCCGATGCGAGCACGCCTATGTCCGGCACGATGCTCGCGTCGGAAAACGACCAGCAGTCGCAGTCCGGCGAGACATTCGTCACGAACGACAGGTAGAGCGCCTTGCCCGCCTTGCCCGCAAGCACTCCAGCGACGTGCTCGACCATCTTCTCCTGGATGGCCTCGGGCGTGGTCTTCCACTGTGTGGCGATGGCGCCGTAGGGGCATGACGCCACACACTCGCCGCAGCCGTAGCAGACCTCGTAGTCGACCGCGGCGACGCGGTCCGGCCCGATCGTGATCGCATCGACCGGACACCACTGCACGCAGCGCTTGCAGGCCGTGCACTTCTCGGCGGTCACCTCGGGTGTGAAGTCGGAATGCATGCGCTGCTTGGCGCTTCGGCAGCCCAGCCCCATGCCGATGTTCTTGATCACGCCGCCGAACCCGGTCGCCTCATGCCCCTTGACGTGCGTGACGGCGATGAGCGCGTCGGCGTAGACCGCAGCCGAACCGAGGCGCACCGAGTCGAAGTGCCTGAAGCCCTCGATGGGCACGTCTACCGCGTCCCGCCCGTCGATGCCGTCGGCGATGATGACCGGCGCGTCCACGGTGGCAAACGAGAAGCCATTGTGGATCGCACATTCGAGATGGTCCACCGCGTTGAAGCGCTTGCCCCGGTAGAGGGTGTTGGCATCGGTGAGGAAGGGCTTGCCGCCGTGTGCCTTCACTCGCGCGACGACCTCGCGAAGGAAGATTGGGTGCACGAAGCCCGTGTTGCCTTCCTCGCCGAAATGGAGCTTGACCGCCACGAGATCATTCTCGGCGACGGCATCGGCAAGCCCGGCGCGCTCGAGTAGAGTCCCCGCGCGCTTGACGAGCGACTGCTTCTTCGCGGTCCGCATCGGTGCGAAGAACACCGTGGCGGTCGCCCCGGTCTTCGCCGTCTGCGCCCCGGACCCAGCTGTGCTCATCTGTGCAGCCCCTCCCTGGAATCGTGCTCGTCGAAGGCGAGCGCAGCAGCGCCGAGGACGCCTGCATCGTTGCCGAGCTCTGCCTGGACTACCTTCACGTCCCGGCGCCCGGCAAGGGCCTCGGCATCGATCACCTCGGCCGCTCGCTCCACGAGGAAGTCAGCCGCCTCACCGATCCCGCCGCCGACGGCGATTAGCCGGGGATTCAGCAGGTTGACGAGTCCCACGAGCGCCCGGCCGAGCACTTCGCCGGCATCGAGCAGTATCCCCCGCGCGGCGGGGTCGCCGGCGAGGGCAGCCTGCAAGACACACTCGGCGGTGACGGCGCTCAGCTCCCCGCCCGCGACCTTCAAGATGGCCCGGCCCTCCGGCGTGCGCGCCACGGCCTGCCCCTGCGCGGCGATGGCGGGCCTTCCGAGGAACGCCTCGATGTGACCCCTACCACCGCACGGGCACGGGGGGCCGTCCAGATCGACGACCATGTGCCCTATCTCTCCTCCGAGCCCTCGCGATCCCCGGAACGGCTCGCCGTCGAGGAAGAGCCCACCGCCGACGCCGGTGCCGAGCGTGATCATCAGGAAGTCCCGCGAGCCCTTTCCGGCACCGTAGCGGTACTCGCCGAGGGCCGCGAGGTTGCTGTCGTTGTCGATCGTCACTTCCTGTCGCGCCCGGGACATGACGAGTGCACGCACGTCCACGCCGGCAAGCGGCAGGTTGGTGCAGAACTCGACCGACTGCCGGAGGAAGTCGATCTGGGCGGGCAACCCGATGCCCACGCCGGCCACCTCGCTCGACTGCACTCCGGCCTGGATCTCCTCGGCAAGGTCGATGATGGCGTCGACGATGGCGAACGGCCCCGTCTTGGGCGTGAGCCGCTTGGCTTCCTTGACGATACGTCCCTTGCGTTCGACGAGACCTGCCGCGATGCGCGTGCCCCCAACATCCACGCCGATGGCGTAGCTCGTTCGCATGGACCCTCCTGGTTGCCTGTGTTCGTGGCGATTCGGCCCGGCGCAGGCGCCCCGCTCTGACGGTGCGAGGTAGGCAGGGTCGGGACGAATGCGCTGTGGGCCTACCCGTCGATGATATCCGTTTAGACGGTATCAGTAGTCCCAGACGAGCCCGTGCGCCTTCATCAGGCCGAGTTCGCGCATCTTCTCGAGCATCTCGGCCTCGGTGACGCCGAAGAGCCGGGCGAGGTAGCGGTAGTCGTTGAACCACTTCGCCGCCTGTTCCACGACGATCCACGACGGCAGGATCAGCTCGTCGGCGATCACGTCCGCCTCGTGGTGGTCGGGCCGGCTGTTGCGCGGATAGCCTGTCTCCGGATCAGCGAGGACGGCAAGTACGTGTCCGAGGAGGTGCGCGAGGTGCCGTCGCCTGCCCAGCTCGTCGAGGCCGGCGTTCAGCACGAGCACGGGCATGCCGTCCTCATTGACGGTGGCGCCCGAGAAGAAGGCTGGCAGATGCACCAGCCTGACAGGTATGCCGAGACGCCCCGCGACCTCTTCCACGGCGATGGGCGGCTCGGCGATGCCAGTCTGTCGGAGCGCCTCGTCGGCGATCGTCCTGTAGTATGCGTCCGTCTTCAGGGACACGTATGCTCCCGGTCCGGTTGTTTCCGGGACTCGCAGTGTGTATCGGTCCCCGATCGCCGTGACTGCACACGTCAGTGGGCCGACGCGACTCCCGCTCTGTGACGCCCGTCACCACCGTGGTGCGCGCAAGGTCACATCGGATGTCGTGCCGCCGACCGCTCGGAGCACTTCGGCCCGGCTTCCGGAAACGACCGGAAACCGTGTAGGAGCGCGCCGCGCGAGCCGATAGAACAACTGAGGATTCCGTGAACTCGCGCGAGCGAGAGTACGCCCATGCCATTTGTGCAGCTCGAGACGGAGGAGGGAGATGGACGGCGAGAGCCATCCGCGCGCCGAAGAAGCGCTTCGTCTGCTCGCGTCTGCAGCGAACGCCCTGCGGCTCTACCCGCCGTCCAGCGCGCTCCCCGCACAGGCGGCGGCGAAGTTCGCCGCGCGCTCGAACGATATCGCGAGTGCGATGGGTCCACTGCGCTACGTCGTCGATCCCCACGGGTTCCGCATCGGCGACGAGGGCGTAGCGATCGGCTTCTCCCAGACAGTCCAGCTCGCCGAGTCGCTCCACGCGCTTCAGGTGGGGCAGCTCATCATCGCGCCGGGACTGTCTGAACGTGAAGCCACTGCGTTTGTTGAGGCCATCCTCGCCGATCCCATGCAGGTGCGCCGGGAAGGCGGCCTGCGCGCGCACCTCGTCAGCGCCAGCATCGAACACATCGCCGTCATCGAGGTGAGCCTACGTGCGTCGAGCGAGGACGGCCTGCTCGGACTCGATCTCGCGACCGCGCCGCTCGAGGAGATCGCGGCCGAAGCAGTCAACGCGGCAAAGAACTGGGCACGTACGGCCGCGACGGGCGAAGGTCGCGACGACATGACCGAGGCCGCGAGCCGCCTCGAACAGGCGACGCGCGACATAGCGCTCACACGCGTCGCGGATGCGCTCATGCGGGTCGACGAGCAGACGCGCATGAAGGTGCTCGCGTGGTCACTCAAGGCTGACGCCTCCGGCCAGCGAATGAACGGCATGCTCCAGGTGCTCGCGCGAATGAAACCCGCGGCTCTGGCCCGCCTTCTCACCATCGTCGCCGCTCAGGCCGGCACCGAGCCGGGGCGTGTTGCTCGCGCGATGGATCTCCCTCCCGAGGTGGCGCGCGAGCTGCAGCTTCTGCTCGCGCCGTCGCCGAGGAGCGAGGCCGAGTGCGGCATCCCGACCTCGGTCGACCATTCGGCCCTCGCCGTGCAGGCCAGACCCGACGACGACCGCTCGAGAATCGAGCGCCAGATCGCGATCGCCGCCCCGTCGCTCGCGGCGGGCAAGGCGCTTTCGGCAGGCGTAGCCGTATCCCACACGCACCCCGACGCAGAAACGGTCAAGGCGATCGCCACCGCTCTGCCACAGGCCGCTCGCGACGGAGCGTTCACCCCGACGCGTGTCGCACTCAGGCGACTCGACGAGCTCGCGAACGATCCCGCGCTCACCGAAAGCGTCTCGGCAGCTCGTGCGTCGCTCGCCGACCCGAAGGTGCTTGTCGACGTGTGCCGCGCTCCGATGGGCGACGCCGACGCCGCTATCGCCGGGGAGATCCTCACGGCAGCGGGAGTCACCGGGGCAGAGGTGCTCGTGAACTTCTACGACCGCGCTGACGACGCACGCCGCTCCCTCATGAGACCCGTGTTGCGGAGCCTGGGCGACTCGATCCTCGGCGTTGCGAATCGGCGCTTGCGCGGCAACGACCCGCTCGCGAGCGTCATAGTACTGCGGACACTTCCGGCCCTCGGCGATCACCGGGTGGTTCCGAGGCTCGTGCAAGCACTCCAAGACGTGCACACGGAGGTGCGCCTTGCGGCGGTGCGCGCGCTGGCCGACACGCCGTGCGGAGAGTCACGCCAGGCGCTCGCGAAGGCGCTCAATCACTGGGACCCCGAGACACAGCGCCTCGTCGTGCGAGAGATCGGTCGCGTCCGGGCGGTTGAGGCCGTGCCGCCGATGCTGCGCTCGCTCGAGGACATCAACATCTTCCGCCTCAACTACGAGCTCAAGAAGGAGATCGTACGCAGTCTCGCTCAGGTGGGCTCACCCGAGGCGCTCCCCACGCTCAAGCGGGTGTCCCGCGGAGTGGCGCTCAGACGAAAGACAAAGGAGTTGCGGCTACTCGCGAAGAGGGCGATGCTCTCAATCAGGCAGCAGAACGAAATGTGCGAAGACAGTGCGGCGCCCGCATCCCCGAGCGCACCGAGCGCGTCTCCCACCGCGAATCATGTCCCGCTACTCACGCAGCCGGAGAACCTGAAGCAAGCGAAGCAGCCGGAACCACAGCCGCAACCAATGCAGGAAACGCCACAGTCGGAACGCCAGCCTGTAGGGGCAGCAACCGGAGGAGTCGATGATCGTGCCTGACGCAGCCATGACAGATACCGAGCGCCTCGAGACGCCGGAGGAGTTGGCGAGCGAGGCTCATGCACTGAGCAGGGCGCCCTTCGCGAGCGCCGAGAAGCTCACCATCGCGAAGGAGCTGGTGCGCACCTTCGCAGTGGCGCACACCAACGCGACGCTCTACCCACTCACGCACCCGCTCACAGTGCAATCGCTCGACGACCTCACACACGCCGTGGCCGGTGTCATCGATCTGGGCTTCGACGACGTCACGATAAACATCTACAAGAACACTCTGTTCGTGGAGAACCAGGTGTTCCCCGAGGAGAGCGTCACGTATCGCAAGCTCATCGAAGAGCTCCTCGCGCGCGGCATCTCTGCCGTAGCATTCTCCTCGGCCGTGAGCGCGAACGATGCTGCCGCACTCATCGACCTGCTTGCCGACAGCAAGATCTCCGACGTCGAGGCAGCCACTATCTACCTCGAGCAGCGCGGCGTGTCGGCGATCACCCTCGCCGAGACGACGACCCTGGACGAGGCCGAGGACGAAACCCGCGGACGTGAGGTCAAGGCCGCCGCTCGCGAGAGCTACGACACGGGCGTCACCGCCATGCGCGACGTAGAGATGAAGTGCAAGCTCGGGCGCGTCTTCGATGTGTCACCCCTGCAGAACGTGGTCGGCTCCATGCTGGACAACCTGTTCCGGGACCCGGCGGCGGTTCTTGGGCTCACGGCCATCAAGGGCCACGACGAGTACACGCTCAACCACTCGATCAACGTGTGCATCCTGTCGCTGTCGCTGGGAGCCTCACTCGGCCTCGACGAGGAGTCACTACATTCGCTCGGCCTGTCAGCGCTCCTCTACGACTTGGGCAAGGTACGCATCCCCGAGGAGATCCTCGCGAAGCAGGGTCCGCTCACGAGCGACGAGTGGAACAGGGTTAAGTCGCACGCCGAGGAAGGCGCCGATCTCCTCAAGCGCATCCAGCTCGTCGACCAGATGCCCATGGTCGTCGCGTTCGAGCACCATCAGCGGCACGACCTGCAGGGATACCCCGATTCGCCCGCTGGTCAGGAGCAGCACCTCTTCAGCAAGGTAGTCGCAATCTGCGACGCGTACGACGCGATGACGACCCGTCGGCCGTTCCGCAGGGAAATCCGTCCCGACAAGGCGCTCGCCGTGCTCATGCAGGGACGAGGCAAGGCGTACGATCCCGACGTCGTGAAGTCGTTCGTGGCGCTCCTCGGCATCTACCCGATGGGAGCCGTCGTCGTCCTAGACGACCGCAGCATCGGAGTCGTCTACCGGGTCAACAACGATGACCTCTTGCATCCGCGCGTGAAGGTGCTCGTCGACCGCGAGGGACGCTGGCTCGAGGAGGCCGAGGTTCTCGACTTGAGGCTCGTCGATCTGGAGACGGGCGCGTTCGCGCGAGCGATCGCCGAATGCGTGCCAGCCATTGATGCCGGCGTCGACGACGTGTGGCAGTACCTCTAGCGAGAATGAGGGCCGGCGAGCGCGCGCCGCGGTGAAGGCCCGAAACGGGCGGGGCTAGTTCAGCCCCTCCTCGATCGCGTCGGTCCCCGATTCGCCGGGCACCTTGAGCGAGTCGAGCTCGCTTTCGATGGCGCGAAGCTGAGCGTCGAGCGCCTGAGCTTCCGTCGTACTGAGCGACGCGTCGGCACTCGACGTGTCGGTTGAGGGTGGCTCAGAGGAAGCGTCGCTCGGGGCGACGACCGGGGCGACGAAAGGGTCTCTCCCGGCACTCTGGACACTCGAACAACCCGAGAACACGAAAGACACCGCGACGAGCAGCAGCGTCATCGTGATGCACGTTGTACGAGTGTGATTCATTATCACGTGCTATCGGTAGATGCACCCACGTTCTCAACGGTTACATTCTTCACGATAGCACGCAGGGTTTTCGTAGCTGTAAGCACTTTGACACGTGCGCGTTCCAGCTGAGCAGAAGACGTGCGGGCCGACGCACGAGCTCGAGCGTACGCATCGCGCTCATTGTCGGCGCTCAAGACGCTCCGGTAGCGGGCGACAGTCGTACGCTCCAAGACGCGCGCACGGTCCAGGGCTGCCTTGGCTTCTGCGAGACGCGCGCGGGCAACCGACACATTCACGCCGGCTGCGTCGAGCTTGCGGATGATCCCGGAGAGCTGGTCGACGGTGCGCTGCAGCTCATTCGCAACGCTGTCGAACTGGCGCTTGCGCCCCTTGAGAAGGTTCTCGATGGCGCGCCGCGTGTCAGCGGTCGCCTGGCTGCTGAACTGGCCGGCGGCTGCGACAGGAGCGGCTTCCTCGGAATCGGCGGCCAGCACGCTGCTGTCGCTCGCCTCGGCTGCCGTCGTGCCGTCAGCGGTCTGCTCAGAGGGCGCACCGTCGGCATCTGCTGGCTCCGCGGCTTCGACGCTCGACGAGACCTCGCTCGACGCGGCTTCCTCGGTGGCCCGAACGGTGACCACATCGACGGGGTCGGCGGCGAATGCCAGTGCCGGAACGAGGAGCAGGACCGCGAACAAGGCGACTGCCGCTGTCAGAACAGCACGACGGGCAGGGCTCCTCATGGTCCACACCTCTCTGGCGCGTATCGGAATCCGCACGGCGTGCGGGATTACGGGCTCTTCGGTTTGTATCGACTCGAATGTGGTCCCGTGAGGTTGTGTGCCCGTTGCACACCGGTTGACTTTGGATTAAGCGCGGGCAACGGACAGCTCGATCACGAACCTCGCCCCGCCGAGTTCGCTGTCCTCGAGCCAGACGTCCCCGCCCATGAGTTCGACCACGCGGCGGCAGATCGCGAGGCCAAGACCCGCGCCTCCCTTTCGGTTCGAGCGGGACGCGTCGAGTCGCGTAAAGCGCTCAAAGACCTCCTCGCGGCGCTCCGGAGGGATTCCCGGACCTGAGTCGTCGACCGCGAACTGCCACGATTCGCCGTGCGTGACCGCCGACACGCGCACCCGCCCGCGCGACGGCGTGTATGCGATCGCGTTCGCCACGAGCTGCGACGCCGCCTGCAGCAGACGCTCGGGATCGCCGAGGGGGCGAGGCACGAGCGGGATATCGACCGTGAGCACGAGCTCAGCCTGTTCGGCAGGCCCGCCGTGACGGCCCACGAGGGCATCGACCAGCATCGTGAGGTCCACCGGTTCTCGGCGCGGCTCCACGGCACCCGAATCGAGCTCGGCGAGCGCGAGCAGCGTGTCGGAGATCTCCGTCATCCGCATCGCCTCGTCGTGGATGATACCGACGCTGCGCTGCACGTCCGCTGGTTCGGCCACCGTACCGTCCAAGAGCGCTTCGGAGAACCCCCGTATCGAAGTGATCGGCGTGCGGAGCTCGTGTGACACGTCGCCGACGAACGACTTCTGCGCAGCGTAGGCGTCGGCCACGCGGGTTGACATGCGATTGAACGAGTGTGCGAGCGACACGACCTCCTCGTCTCCTTCTTCGGGTACTTGCGCGCCCCACGTGCCGCCCACCACGGATTCGGCCGCGTCTCTTAGGCTCAGCAGCGGCGCCGAGAGACGCTTCGCGAGAACGCCGCCGGCAAGCCACGCCACGAGCGCCGCCAGCAGCAGGCTCACGGCGGACACGGCGAGCAGCCCGACCTGCGCCTGGCGAACATCGCTCAGCGGTTCGGCAGCAACGAGCCATCGGCTCTCGGTCTCGTCGAACGGGGCCGCGACGACAAGCACCGACGAACCATCAGACGCGCTCGCGGTGCCCGTGCGGACCCCGATGTCGTTCGCCGCCGACAAGCGATCAAAGGGGAGCTGTCGAAGACCGCCCTCACCTGAGGAGCGCTCGACCGTACCCCGCTCGTCGGTCACGAACAGGGCCGCGCCGATAAGTCCCGCCTCGACGCGGAAGAGACGATCTCGCATCTCCTCGGCTTGCGGGCTCGATCCAGTGACGATCGCCTCTGCGGCGGTGAGCCCCTTCGAGAGCGCGACGACCTGCCTCGAGAGGACTCCGGTGCGCTGCCTCACGGTATAGGTCGACCAGCCGAGCGCGAACACCGCGAACGAAACGGCCAGAGCGAGAAGCGCGGCACCGACGACATAGAGCCGTGCGCGAGTCAGGATGCGGCGGCGCTTCACCACGCATCCTTGCGCACGCGGTATCCCACTCCGCGAACGGTCTCGATGAAGCGAGGTGCCGTGGCATCGTCGCCAAGCTTCTCGCGCAGATGCCGCACGTGGACGTCGATGCCGCGTGCGTCGACATACTCAGCGAATCCCACCGCGCGCTCGAGGAGTGTCTCCCGGCTGAAGACCACACCCGGCGCGGCCGCCATCGCGTATAGCAGGTCGAACTCCCGTGTCGTGAGCGCTATCGGGTGATCATCGACCGTGACGTCCCTGGTAGACGGGTCGATCGAGAGGCCGCCTGCGCTCACCGCAGGCGCCTGGTCGCTGGTCCCGGGCACGCCGGTACCGCCGGTCTTCAGGTCAGCCGCGCGGCGCAGGACCGCGCGAACGCGAGCGACGAACTCGGGTGGGCTGAAGGGCTTGACGACGTAGTCGTCGGCTCCGGCTTCGAGCATCGCGACCTTGTCGAGGTCGGTGTCGCGGGCGGTGAGCATGATGATAGGCACGCGTGAGTCGGCCCGAATCGCCGAGCAGACCGCGGCGCCGTCCATGCCCGGCAACATGATGTCGAGGACGACGAGGTCGTAGCGCTTGGCCCTCGCCCGCGCGAGGGCCTCAAGGCCGTCCGAGGCGCACTCCACGGCATATCCCGCAGCCGTGAGATAGACGCTCACGAGTTCGCGGATGTTCGCTTCATCGTCGACCACGAGGATCGTCGGCATGTGCGCTCCCAGTCCGGCGCCGATGGGGCCACGAACGATTGTAGCGTGACCTCCGCCACCGGGGCCGCCGGCGGGCAGCGAGCCGAAGGACGTGAGACACTCGACAAGTCACCCAGACGTTCGCCGGTGAGGAGGTCGAAGGTGAGCGACGACGCACTAAAGGCAGCACGGGCCAAAGCCGCCGACATCGACCCCGAGGCGGCGGCGGCCGCCATCGGCGCGTCGTACACGCCCGGCAGCAATGGCACGACCGGCACGATCGACGTACCGTTCCTGGGCTCGAGCGTCGCGCTCGACTACCCCGCGTTGGAGCTGGCCCCTGGGGCTCAGCCGCTGCCCGCTCATGTCGTCGCGCTGCTCGTGTACCACCTCGCCCTGAGCGACGGCAGCGAGCCGAGCGGCGAGTGGGTCTCGTTTGGTGACTTGCGGGGTGGCGCCTTCTACGTGAACGCCTTCCGCGGCTACACGGGCATCGAGCTGGCGAAGCACTTCGACACGGCGCCCCTGCTGCTCGCCGAACGGCTCGAGGGGTTGGGTGCGGAGCCGCTCGAGGGATACGCAGATCGAGCGTGGACGCTCAGGGCTCTCCCACGGGTACCGGTGATGGTGCTGTGGTGGGATGCCGACGAGGAGTTTCAAGCACGAGCCGACCTGCTCTTCGATGCAGGCGCGCTGCAGCACCTGCCGCTCGATGGCTGTGCGGTGCTCGGCTCGTGGCTCACGGCTCGGCTCGTGAGCGAACGGTAGCGACCTTACTGGCGGCGCCGCGCGGGCTACTGCCCGTCGGCATCCTCGTCGGCATCCTCGTCGGCGAGATCGGGTTCCCGCTCCTCGGTATCCTCTACGAGATCGGGTTCCTGTTCTTCGGCGTCGTCGGTCTCGCCTTCGGGCGCGGACCTGCGTTGCCGAAGCACGACGAGAAGGAGCCCTGCGACCACCACAACGCCGACGCCAAGGATCACGAGCAGGACCGTCGACCCGCCAGTGCCGGAGCTACCGTCCCCCGTCGAACCGCTGTCAGTGGCGGTCGGAATCGTGTAGGTGAAGTTCAGGGCAACCGCGTCCCCCGTCTTCACGTTCGCTTGTTCGCGGAAGTAGAACTTGTTGCCGCTCGGGTCGCTCGAAATCTTCGCGTCCTTTGCGGGCGACTCGACTATGGCGTTCGGCGGCATCGCCACAGCGATGCGAACCCTCGGCACAGGCCCCGGCGCCACCCAGTTCAGTGCGACCCGATACTCCGCCCCGTTCACGGTGAATACACCGGGAGCCAGGGTCTCTGCTTGGCCCAGTCGGGACCCTGTGAGCGTGAGCGAGTAGACGTCCATGGTGCCGCGCTTCGTCGTCGTGTACGGGAGCTCCTTGTCCGCCGACGACTGCGTCATCGCGATCTCGCCCACCCACTGCGGCGTGCTGCCCGCGGGAACCGCCAGTTCGACGGCGGCGGGTAGAGGAGTGTCGGTAGGGAGCTCTCCGCCCACGAGGTAGTACGAAGTGCCCTCCTGGTATTGCGCACCGACATCGACGAACGCCCAGTCGGCAGGGGCAGCAGAAGCAGCAGCAGCCGCGCATGCGGCGGTCGGTGCAGCCAAGAGCATCATCGCCCAGACGAGGGCAGCCGCGAGCGAGCGGCGAACGGGAAGCGTACGGCTGTGCTGGCTCATCGGCACCCCCTGGACGGTGCTGGCTAGTATCCCACAGGCCTAGGACTCGCGCGCGTCTTCTGGTTCCTGCGCCTCACGCGAGCCGGTCGCGCCGCGCTCGGCGCCGAGCGCCGCGGCGGCCGCGGCGGTCCGCGCTTCGAGCCGGTCGAGGCGCGCTGTGACCTCGGCCAGGTAGCCGGCGTCGGCGGCGCCAACGGGATACGCACCCGCCGCTGCCGCAGCGACCGCCGCGCCTGCCGGCATCACCTTCTCCTCGCGTTCTCGAACGAACTTCACGTACCCGAGGGCAAGGGTAGCGACGAATGCGAAGAGGATGACGATGAACCGCGCCACCGACTCACCGGCGAAGAGCACCCAGACGACACCGGCGACCATCGTGAAGAGGCCGCCCATCAGGAGCCCGTTCGAGAGCACGCGCAGCTGTTCGCTTCGAATGAGCGAGACGGCCATCACAGCGGTCGCGAAGAGAATCAGGATGATGCTCGTGTTGCGAGCCCAGACCTCCTGCTCGGCCTGCTGCTTCCTGTTGAGCGCGTCCATCTTGTCCTGGATCCGCCGCATTTCGGCCTGCTCGGCAGGGGTGAGCGACGTCAGTTGCTTCATGTTGTACCGCTCCTGTTGGCGGGAGAGCTTCTGCATTTGGTCCTCGTACTTCTGGCTCGGGGCCGGATAGAACGTGATCACCCCGACGACAATGAAGGCGAGAACCATCAGGCCGAGGAAGAACGAGAAGATCACCTGAAGCGCCGCGTTGTCCTTGCTGCGTGCCATTCCTGGCTCCCTCCGACGGGATTCTGCA
>CAYGYT010000030.1:0-7637 GCA_964354215.1 uncultured Eubacteriales bacterium
ATCACGAAGGTGATCAAGGCGATCAAGATGAGACCGACCCACAGCAACATGATGTTTCCCGGCCCCGGCATCGGCGGCTACTGCCTGCCGAAGGACGGCGGCTTGGGCATCTGGGGCAGCAAACACATACTCGGCTTCGAGGATGACATCTTCAAGATCACCCCGCTGGCCATCGACATCAACGACACTCGCTCCCTCCATGCCGCGCAGCTCGTCCGCGACGCGCTGCGCAACATGAGCGTCCCCATCGCGAGCGCGCAGGTGCTCCTCCTCGGCGCATCGTACCGTGAAGGCGTGGGTGATACCCGCTACAGCGGCTCCGAGATCATGGTCCGCAGGCTGACCGAGATGGGTGCGGAGATCAGGGTCCACGACCCCTACGTCGACCGCTGGTGGGAGTTCGAGAGCCAGGACGACTACCCCTCCAAGAGCAAGGCCGTCTTCTTCAGAAACCAGGAGAAGCTGAAGAACCTGCAGGTCCTCGAGGATATCGACGAGGCACTCAAAGGCACAGAAGCGCTCGTGCTCGCCGTCCGTCACGAGCAGTATCTCGACCTTGATCCCGACACGATCGTCGCAAGGGCTGGCCAGCCCATTGCCGTCATCGACTGCTTCGGTATCCTCGACGACGCGAAGATCCGCCGATACTTCGAACTCGGCTGCGAGGTAAAGGGTCTTGGCCGGGGCCACATCAAGCGGATCAAGGATCAGGTGATTAAGGCGCGAGAACTGTGAGGAGGGAGGGAGCCGGCTTCCGTGCTGTCTGGTTGTCGTCACATGCAGACATCGAATGCTTCGAGTTGCGGGAATCCATGAGAGCGGGTTCCCGCTTCGCGTCCCCCATCAGCTCGCCCTGAGCGCCCTCAACCGGCAGGAGTAGTATCGTCCCTGTCGGAAGAGGCGCGGAGATCAGGCGGACAGCCATGTCGCACTTTCGCTCACTGCGCGTCGCTGCTCTGTGTGCTGTTTCTCTTGGCGTCGCGTTCATCCCGACCACGGTCGCTCTCGCGAGGACTTCCACCACGCTTTCATCGTCGCTGAACAAGACGACCGTCACCTATGCCTCATCTGCGACTCTATCGGGAGTCCTCACGACCTCCTCGGGACGCAAGCTGTCGGCCCAGACGGTGTATCTCTACCGCGGGTCCACGCGAATGAGCTCCAAGCGCACGAGCAGAGACGGGCGCGTGAGCTTCCCGGTCAAGCACTACGTGAAGGTGCCCTGGCGGCTGAAGTACTCGGGCAGCGCCAAGTACGGCTCGGCGACCAGCCCGGCGAGAACCACAACCCCGAAGTTGGTCTTTGACGGAATGCTGTCGGAGAGAGACACCCTGAACGGCGGGGTATCTACGTCCAAGTTCGCCTGGTTGGGGCGGGGACGGCAGTATCAGTACATTCTGGCCGGGATACGCCCCGAATTCGTGGCCGTCCAGTGGTTTCCTGACGGGGCCTACGCTAGGGACTTGTTCGACGACAACGCATCTCCAACGTTCGATTTTGGCAGACCCGGCCGTTGGTCGAAGACCTTCACTGTTCCTCGGACCTACGGCTCGGCCTACCTGCCTGCCTCGATCAAGTTCCACTTCTACTTCCAGTTCGAGTCGTCCAAGGACAATGCACGCCTCGTACTCTGGTAGCCGCAGCCAGGGCACACCTCTCTCGGTCTAAGCGGACGCGAGACCCAACTCCCCCCAGCTACTTCTTGTGGGTACGAATCTTGGCTATCTCCTCCACGTGTCCGTAGAGGTGCAGGCCCTTGGACACGCCGATCAAGCTCCCCGAGCCGACACCGATCTCGGCTGCCATCCACTGCTTCAGCAGTTCCAATCCGGCCATGTTGACCGGGAAGCCACCCCATGCGTCCCAGCTGCGGAAGTAGACGACAAGGTGGAGCTTCCCGTAGCGCACCCGGCAATCGATGAGCCGCATGCAGGGAGGGTCATAGCCCACACCTTGGTTGTCATGGACGGTGATGTCTTCCGGGCGGCCGATCTCGATCGTAGCCTGGTTGGTGTTCCCGCCCGAGTCCCTGAGCATCCGTATGGCCCATTCGACTTGGGGGAGAGTCAACCCCAGCAAGTCATCCGTCACCGGCCACATGATTCTCTGGCCGTAGGTGTACTCCTCGTTCGGCTGAAGCTTGTCGCTCAAGAGGTATCCCGGGAAGTACTCGCACTTCACGTAGTCCTCGTCGGCAAGGGGTGGGATTCCCAGACCCTCCGGGATGATCGGAAGTAGCGGTCCGCTTCCCGGATCCTTCACAAACACCGTTGCGAAGTCCAGTTCGATTCGGTCCGTTCCCTCGTAGCTCCCGCGTTCAACCTCGTAGCGGTAGCCGTGGGTCATGAGGGCATCGATCACCTGGAACCAGGCGTCGTCAAGATCTCGGGCGGTGATTGAGACCGGCAGAAGTTCGTTCCTTTCCACGTCTCTTTCTTCCTTCTACGGCGCGGACCGGACACAGTCGTACAGCTGCAGTGGCGACTCGCGCCATCCTACACACGCGTCACGCGGTTCGAGGCTTCTCATTCCAGCTGGTGAGGGCGCCAGTCGCTGGCGCCCTCATCGTCGTCTCGCAGTCCGAGCGCGCGCCGTGGTGCTACGCGGCGGCCGGCCCCCGGTACTCCGAGCCGCCGAATCCGAGGATGAGGTAGAAGACCTCGGGGAAGAACATGAGCCCGAGCGCAAACAGGATGTCGTGGCCGAACGACCTGGCCAGATCGATCGCAATGATGATCCAGATGACGAAGTTGACGATCGGGATGAGGAGCAGGATCAGCCACCATCCAGGCCGACCAATGATTTCCAGCAGCACCCATATGTTGTAGATCGGGATGATCGCGGCCCAACCGGGCCTTCCGGCCTTCTCGTACATCTTCCAGAGGCCGACGACCACCAGGACGAAGAACGCGAAGTAGATGAAACCGCAGGTTGTGCTGAACAGACCGCCCAAGAAGTCATTGGTGCTTCCGAGCCCCGTATCCTGGATCATCCGCCCCTCCAATGCCGACGCCACCGGTCTCGAGATGTCCCGCCGAGCCGCGGTAGCTGCGGCGTGCGGTGGACGGCATCAGTCTACCGCTTCTGCTCGGGCTGACACGCGCACGGTCTCCAGAGCCGCGAGCGCACGCACGCGGGCCTCGGCGTGGTCGACGATGGGCCGGGGGTAGCTCGCGCCGAGCACTAGGCCTGCGCGCGCCAGATCCTCTGCGGGAGCCGCCCCAGGCGCATGGATCCAGCGGGACGACAAGGCCGCGAGTTCGGGTAACCATCGGCGAACGTAGGTGCCGTCCGGATCGAACCGCGAGCCTTGCACCGAGGGGTTGAAGACGCGGAAGTAGGGGGCAGCGTCCGCGCCGGAACCCGCCACCCATTGCCAGTTGAAGGCGTTAGCCGCGGGATCGTAGTCGGCGAGCCGGTCTCGGAAGAACCGCTCGCCCTCCTGCCACGGCAGCAACAGGTCTTTGCAGAGGAATGACGCTGCGACCAGGCGCACCCGGTTGTGCATGAGGCCCGTCTCGGCGAGTTGGCGCATCCCGGCATCGACCAGCGGATAGCCGGTGCCGCCGTTCTTCCAGGCGTCAAGCGCCCGGTCGTCGTCGCGCCAGGGCATCGAGGCGTACTCGGGCCGCCACGGCTCAGTTGCGAGCGGCGGGAACGCGTCGAGTATGTGGTAGGCGAACTCCCGCCACGCGAGCTGCCGAAGGAACGGTCGCGACCCCTCCAGGCCAACGGCACGAATCGCAGCGACCGCCACCTGCCCGGGAGACACCTCTCCGGCCGCGAGGCTCGGCGAGAGCTCCGACGTGCCGTGCAGGTCGGGCCGGTCCCTCGTCTCGGCGTAGTCAGCCAGGCCGCCCCGCACGAATTCCGCGAGGCGTCTGAGCGCGCTCGCCTCTCCCGCGCGCACGTTCCTCGCGGCTGGAAGCGGGAGCGACTCCGGCCAGCTCTCGGGCGCGGGGATCTTGGCCGGGGCCGAAATCGGCTCGCCGGGCACCCACGCTCGCTCCCACGCGCGAAAGAACGGCGTGAACACGCGGTAGGACCGACCGTCGGTGGTAGCGACCGTCCCGGGTGGTGCGAGCAAGGACCCCTCGGCCACAGCGAGCTCGACTCCCGCGTCGTGAAGCGCGTCGCGGACGCGGGTCTCCTCGACGCGCGCGGGTGGATCGCAATCGCGACTGCAGGTCACGAGCATGGCTCCGCACTCCGCTGCCAAGCGCGGCAGGGCCACGTCGGCGGGCCCTTTGCGCACGATCAAGCGCGAACCTCGCTCCCGGAGTGACGCATCGAGCGCGGCGAGGGACCCTGCGCGCCAGGCGTGTGAAGCGGTCGGCGCGTGTAGCGCGCCCTCGGGTTCGATGACCGCCACGGGCACGACGCCGCCGGCGAAGCCCAACGCCTCGGCGAGGGCATGGTTGTCGGCAAGGCGCAGGTCGCGCCTGAACCACATGATCGCCGTTCGCGACACCGGTGCTCCTTCCGAGGCTGTGACCGCCGCCCGTCGTGCCGTCGCCCGACCGTCTCCTGCCGCTAGTCGGGTACATTCTCTGCGATTGCCCGCATGCGCGCTCGTGCCGCGGGCTGCGACCGGAAGGGGACCCGGATGGCCGAGATCATCACCCGCACCGTGTCGCTCGGCATCAGCGCCTGCGTCTACCGTTGCCCGGTCCGCTACAACGGCCGCTCCTTCGACGCTCTGGCGGCACTCGGCCGCGAGCGCGCCGACTTCACGTTCACGCCGGTCTGTCCCGAATGCCTTGCCGGTCTCGGCGTGCCGAGGATGCCCATCCACCTCACCGGCACGGGGCAGGAGGTGCTCGCCGCCGAGGCGAAGGTACTCGATCGCCGCGGACACGACGTGACCGATCGCATCGTCGAAGGCAGCCTCGCCGCGCTTGCCGCGTTCGAGCGCGCGGGCGTGCAGGGCGTCATCGTGAAGGAGGCATCGCCCTCGTGCGGCGTCTTCAAGGCGCGCGTCGGCAAACGCAGGACCGAGCAAAGCGGCGGCAGCGGGGTCTTCGGCGCGATGCTGCTCGAAACCGGCTGGTTCCTCATCCCCGACGAGGCGCTCGCAAACCCCCTGCTCTGGTGGGATGCTCGGCGGCGGTTCCATGCGTGGCTCTGGCTCAAGGACCGCAACATCGGCACGGCGAGAGACCTCTACGACGCCTGGCATGTCATCAAGTTCGTCGTGCAGGAGATCGATCGCCCGTTCGCCGACGACATGGGCCGCGCCCTGGCAGCCCTGCCGAAGAGCCCACTCCCGATGCGTCTGGAGGAGCTGCGTTCGCAGATGCTTGAGGCGCTCAGGCGGCCATCCACGCGCGCGCGCATCCGGCAGGCGATGTGGAAGACGTACGTGCACGCCAAGAAGAAGGGCGCTCTGGACGGCGTCGACCTGCACGATCTCAAGGTGGATTCGCCCGAGATCAACGCGAACATCATGGAGATCGTGGGCGAGCTTACGCTGCTCGAGCGCGTTAGCTTCGAGAACGATCTGCTGTTCGGTACGAGCCCTGTCATCCGACGCGACACCCGCCGAGTGCGGGCCAAAGAGGAGGGGTGATCCGTGGACTGCCTCGACGCGATCATGACGAGACGGAGCATCCGGCGATACACGGGGCAACCGGTGACAGAGGCCGATCTGGATGTGATAGTCCGGGCGGCGATGGCAGCCCCTTCGGCCGGCAATCAGCAGTCGTGGCGAATCGTCGTCGCACGCGACCCCGAGGTGCGCATGCGTCTCTCGACCTCGACACCCCACGCGGGCATGCTCGCCGAGGCGTCGGTCGGGCTCGCCGTCTGCGGCGATACGCGCGACGAGCGCCACCCGGGCTACTGGGTGCAGGACTGCTCGGCGGCCATCGAGAACGCGCTTCTCGCCATCCGCGCGCTTGGCCTGGGGGCGGTCTGGATCGGCGTCTACCCGATCGATGCGCGCGTGCGGAATGTCTCCGACGTGCTCGGCTTGCCCGACGGGGTCGTTCCGCTCGGGATGATCTCGATCGGCCACCCTGCGGAGGACAAGCCCCCTGCCGAGCGGTTCAACGAATCGTTCGTGCATCACGACCGCTGGTAGCGCGCGGCGCTCAGGTTGCCTTTGCCCGTGCCGGGCGTCAGGTTGAGCATCCGTTGGGCGCTTTGGAGAGGCGTGTGTAGGCACGCTGGGTGCTAACAGACGGGCGGTGCGGCGCCGGCACGCCGCACTCCGTGCTGGATGGTGCCAGATGTCTTTGGGGTAAGGAGACGCCAATGCGCCGAACGTTGTGGTCGGTGTTCGTGCTCGCCCTGTTCTTGTTTGTCGCGGCGGCTCTGCCCGCAGCGGCCTTCGCGGAGAACCTGGGGATCACGGGCGTATCGTTCGCTGACGCAACGCACGGATACGTCGTGGGCGGCCGTATCGATGTCGGCGGAGGCTTCGCCTCATATACCGGCGACGGTGGCGCTACATGGCGACATACCCTGGTGCCGGCATGGCAGGCCGGCGTGGGGGCCCAGACTGCGTCGAGCGCGTCGTCCATTGGCTCGTACGACAAAGCGGCGTCCCTGACGTCCGACTACGGTGCGAGCTGGCAGCGTACGAGCGAGATGCCGGTGGGCGTCGGGAGTCTGGATATGGCCGATATCGAGAGGCTCCCTGACGGGACGCTCGTTGCCGTGGGCACACACAAGGGCGCAGCAGGTGGCGACTTGGCGACCATCTGGAGGTCCTCCAACGGTGGGACGACCTGGACCAACCGGTTCGACGGACCGCTGCAGCCTCCGCCGCCCCCGCCCCGCGATGACGAGGACCCGCCTTCCACGATTGCGCGGCTGGAGTCGGTAGACTTCAGCGCCGACGGCCAGATTGGATGGGCGGTCGGCACCGAATGGGAGATCGTGGGGGGCAACACAGGGTTCGTCACGTTCAAGCAAGCACTCGTGTACAAGACCACCGACTACGGCTCCACCTGGACCACGCAGACCGTTGCGGCCGGGGCGCCGGTCACGACCGTGAGCGTGGTCAATGGCTTCACGGCATGGCTCGCGTCATCTACTGGCCAGGTCTTCAGGACCACGGACGGCGCGACCTGGCCCGCCGTAACGTCTTCAGGTGTGACTGGCAACATCACAAGGATCTCGATCGCCGGCCTCGGAGCAGGCACCGCCGTCATCGGCGGCGACGCAAGTCGGGGCATCAAACGCACCGTCGACAGCGGTTTGACCTGGACGACGGTCGCCTCGCCGGGCCAGCACCTCTACACACTCGCTGTCGCCGACGCGAGCACGATATACGCAGGAGGCGGCAACAGCACGTTTCTGAAGTCGACCGACGCCGGGGCCACGTGGACAAGCCGTCCCCTATCCTCCGGCACGGCGCTCACGTTGCAGACGTCCACTCCACTCGTGAATCCGGGGCAGTCCGCAACGCTCAGCGGGACACTGAAGACGACCGCCGGAGCTGGGCTCTCGGGCAAGACGGTCGCCCTGCAGTACTCGCTCAACGGAACCACGTGGAATGCGAACGGGACGACTTCGACCGGTGCGGGCGGCGCCTTCACGTTCAGCGTGTCCCCGGCCACGCTCACCTACTACCGCGTCTCCTTCGCGGGCGAGTTCGGCCTCGATCCCTCGACCAGCCCGAGCCCGTATCC
>CAYGYT010000030.1:7737-26162 GCA_964354215.1 uncultured Eubacteriales bacterium
GTGAGGATCGACAAGAACCCGCCGACCGTCCCCGGCCAGCCGACGGCCTCGGCCATCACCCAGACGTCGCTGACGCTGTCGTGGGCGGCTTCGACGGACGCGGGCACGGGCGTTGCGCGCTACGACGTCTACGACGGCGCGAACAAGGTGACCTCCACGACCGGCACAACGGTCAGTATCACTGCGCTTGCGCCGGCATCCGTCCATTCGTACAGCATCGTCGCGGTTGACGGCCAAACGCCCCCGTTCGAGTCCGCCAAGAGCCCCGCCCGCTCGGTCACCACTCTGGCCAGCGGCGGTGGCGGTGGTGGCGGCGGTGGTGGCGGCGGTGGTGGCGGCGGTGGTGGCGGCGGCGGCGGCGGTGACACGACGCCTCCGGCCTCAACGGCCACGGGCATCCCCGCCGGCTGGACGAACGGCACCGTCACGGTGACGCTCACGTCGAGCGAGGCCGGCGCGACGTACTACCGGCTCGCCGGTGGCGCGCAGGTGACCTACTCGACGGCGATCGCGATTTCATCGGAAGGCCAGACGACGCTCGAGTTCTGGTCGGTCGATGCAGCAGGAAACGCAGAGGCGCCGCACCAGACCGCGACCATCCGGATCGACAAGACAGGACCCGCGCTCTCGAGCGACGCCAAGGTGTCCTACGAGGGCACAGCGGTCGTGAACGTCACCGCCACGGACGCCCGCTCCGGTGTGAAGAGCGTTGAGTACAAGCTCGACGCGGGCGCGTGGCTGGCGGGTACGCGCATGACTACGAGCGCCCTCGGCGCGCACTCACTCGCGTACCGCGCGACCGACTTCGCCGGCAATGTAGCGAACGGTACCGCGGCCTTCACCATCACGGCTCCGCCCGACGCCCGAGCTGTGTCGCGCCTCGCTCCGGTCAAGGCTGTCGTGACCTCGGCGTATGGCAAGCCCGCGATCGTGGATATGCGCCTTACCGACGCAGTCGGTCTGCCGCTTGCGGGCAAGGTTGTCGTGCTGCGCCGTTCCGATGGGGTCCTCACGACCATGACCGCGACGTCGGTGCCTGGCATGTACCGCGCGGGAGTGCTGCCTTATCGCGGTGCGAAGACCTTGTTTGCCGCCAGCTTCGCCGGAGACTCAATCTACAAACCGGCGAGCGGTGCGGCAACGGTGCTTCCCCAAGCGCGCATCACTATCTCGGCGCCCACGGTCGCCACGCGCGCCCGCTACTTCAACGTATCGGGTTCGCTGAGCCCCACGCACGTCTCACGAGCTGTCGTGACGCTCCGTTTCGAGCGCCTTGAGGGCAGGACCTGGCGTCTGCGCTCGACGAAGACGCTCTACGTCTCAGCCGGCAGAACCGCGTTCGCCTCGCGCGTCGCGCTCGCGGCTGGCAAGTGGCGCGTACGCGCCCATCACGCGGATGCGACTCACTACGCGACCTACAGCGGATATCGATACACGACAGTGAGATAGACACACCTCCGCGGGAAACGCACCCCCGGCGGAGTTCCTAAGCGATACGGCGGGCGCTACGATGCGAGTAGTGCCCGCCGTTCGCATGAGGTGTCCATGCTGCTCACCGCCGAGGACCTCGTCGTCGACCTTCACGGCGACTCTGGTCCCGTGCGCGTTCTGGACCGCGTCGCGTTCACGCTCGCGTCCGGCGAGATCGTAGACGTGATCGGCGCATCAGGCGCGGGCAAGACGATGCTCCTGCGTGCGCTCGCGCGGCTGCTGCCGGCCATGTCCGGTCGGCTCTCGCTGAGCGACGTCTCCGCAGCCGACGTCTCTCCTCCGGAGTGGCGATCGCGAGTGGCTTTGCTGCCTCAGAAGGCGGCGATCAGACCGGGCACCGTGCAGGACAACCTGCTCCTGCCCTGGACGCTCAAGATCCGCCACGGACAGCACGCGCCCTCTGAGCCCGAGCTCAACGCTGCCCTGGCAAGCGTCGGCCTCACGGACATCGCGCTCGATCGTGACGCTGCACGACTCTCGGTGGGCCAAGCCGCCCGCGTCGCGCTTCTGCGCGTGCTGCTGACCGGGCCCGAGGTGCTGCTGCTCGACGAGCCCGACGCGAATCTGGACGACTTGAGCGCCCAGCAGGTCACCTTCGCAACGCGCGCGTTCGTTGAACGAGGCGGGGGAGCGGTGCGCGTGAGGCACCAGCGCACCGATACGCTCGCATCGCGGCGGCTCCGGCTCTCGGCCGGTCGACTCGAGGATGCCTAGGCGTGGCCGAAGCGAGCGGCGTCATCGTCATCGGCTGGTGGCAGCTTGCGCTCGCCACGGGATTCGTCCTCGTGGTCGCGGTCATCTCCTGGCGCCTGACCCTCGGACTCGAGAAGGATCTCGCGCTCGCGACTGTGCGCACGTACCTGCAGCTTCTGGCCCTCGGCTTCGTACTGCGCTGGGTCTTTGCGAACCAGACGTGGTGGCTCGTCATGATGCTCCTGGGCCTCATGACGTTCGTCGCGGCGACCATCATCGTCCGCCGCTCGCCTGATGCGCCGAAGGGCATCCTCACTTCATCGTTTCTCTCCATGGCCCTCACCGGGCTCATCGTCACGTTCTCGGTCACCGGTCTCATCATTCAGGTCGAGCCGTGGTACCGGGCGCAGTACGTCATCCCGATCGCGGGTATGGTGCTCGGCAACTCGATGACGGGTATCGCACTCGCGCTCGAGCGCGTCTTCGCCGACATGGACGCACGCGCCGACGAGCTCCTGGCGCTCACGGCGCTCGGGGCCTCGAGCTGGGAGACCTCGGCGGGCTCGATCCGCACGGCACTGAGGGCAGGCATGATCCCCACCATCAATTCCATGGCCGCGGTGGGGATCGTCTTCATACCGGGCATGATGACCGGGCAGATACTCGCCGGCGTCGACCCGCTCGCAGCGACGGGCTACCAGATCGTCGTCATGCTCATGGTCGCCGCTGCGACTGCGCTTGGCTCGGTCCTCGCGGTCCTGCTGACGTATCGCCGCCGCTTCTCGGAAGACGGGGTGTTCCTGGAACAGGGACTCCGCGGCGACGTACGCTAATATGTGCACGTTCGCGCCTGCCCCGACCGACGCCGTGACCGGTTCGGTGATGGTGGCCAGGTGGCGGTGCCGAGGAGGGGCATGATCAGCTTCGAGCTCTATCTGAAGCGCAACGCGAGGCGGTTCGACGAGTACCTGGACACCTTCTTCGGCGACGGCGTCCATGTCGACATGCGCCGCTACCTCTACGACCTCGTTGCCGAGTTTACCGCGAACGGTGGCAAGCGCCATCGGCCGCTCATCTGCCTCCTCGCGTGCGAGGCGGTGGGGGGCGACCCGAAGAAGGCGTGGCCATCGGCAGCGGCGATCGAGCACTTCCACACCGCGGCGCTCATCCACGACGACATCGAAGACGAGTCGCTCACCCGCCGAGACGAGCCGTGCCTGCACATCCGTGAAGGTGAGGGGCTCGCCATCAACGCCGGGGACCTCGCACTCTCGCTCGTGACGGGCACCGTCGTGAACGACCCAGGCCTCGACGACACCACTAAGCTCAGAGTCTTGCGCGAGCTCGTCGACATGACCACGCGCACGATCGAGGGGCAGGCGCTCGACATCGGCTGGGCGCGAGACGACCGCTTCGATCTCACGGTCGAGGACTACCTGCTCATGGCCGACCACAAGACTGCGTTCTACTCGGGAGCGGTACCCCTCGCGGTCGGCGCGATCGTCGGCGGCGGGACCGAGGAGCAGATCGAGGCGCTTCGTACCTTCGGCATGGCGGCAGGTCTCGCGTTCCAGATTCAAGACGACGTGCTGAACCTCGTGGGCACCAAGGAGTCCACCCGCAAGGACTTTCGCAGCGACATCGTCGAGGGCAAACGCACGCTCGTGGCGATCCACGCGCTCGAGCACTCTGCGCAGCGCGACAGGCTGCTCGAAATCCTCTCGATGCACACCGAGGACGTCGCACTTCTCGGCGAAGCGGTATCCCTCATGCAGGATTCCGGCTCCATAGCGTTCGCCGAGGACTATGCGAGGGAGCTGATACTTGGGGCGAAACCCGGGCTCGACGCGGCTGTCCCCGACAGCAAACCCAAACGCCTGCTCATGTCCATGGCCGACTTCTTCATCAAGCGCAGCTCGTAGCCCAGACCCGCTCGTCGCTCGAACGGCCGAGCGCAGCTCACAGGAGGCACATCTCATGTCAATGCAGTCGGTTCAGATCTCCGAGAGTATCTGGTGGGTCGGCGCCATCGATTGGGAGCTTCGCGACTTCCACGGCTACGAGACGCCGCGCGGAGCGACCTACAACGCCTACCTCGTGCGCGGCGAGAAGACGGCGCTCGTGGACACCGTCAAGCTTCCGTTCGTCGAGGAGCTCATGTCGCGGGTGCGCTCGATCATGGATCCGGCCGACGTCGACTACATCGTCGTGAACCACATCGAGCCTGACCACAACGGCGGGCTTCGCGCGGTGATGGACGCCATGCCCAATGCCAAAGTGGTCGCGTCCAAGGCAGGTGCTGCGGGGGTCGCCGAGTACCACAACGGGCTCGAGATCGGCGTGGTCGGTGGGGACGACGTCATCGACCTGGGCGGTCGTACGCTGCAGTTCCTCCCGCAGCCCATGGTGCACTGGCCTGACTCGATGTTCACGTACTGCCCCGAGGACTGCGTTCTCATGTGCAACGACGCCTTCGGCCAGCACTTGGCGACAGAGGGCCGGTTCGCCGACGAGGTCGGTCTCGACCTGGCGATAGAGGAACTCACGGTCTACTACGCGAACATCCTCATGCCGCTCGGCAGGCAGGTGGGCAAGGCCGTCGAGAAGATCAAGGAACTCGGATGGCTCTGTCACGTCATCGCGCCTTCGCACGGAGTCGCGTGGCGCGGCGTCGACATCGTGCACCTTCTCGATGCCTACGCGAGCTTCACGAGCGGGGAGACCCGCGAGAAGATCACGGTCGTCTTCGGCACGATGTGGGGCTCGACCGACGCCCTTGCCCGCGCAGTCGCCGACGGTATCGCTGCCGAAGGCGTCGAAGCGGACGTCTTCGACCTCGCTGTCTCGCCCGTCGCCCACATCACCCGGGAGCTGCTCGACTCGCGCGCCCTGCTCGTGGGCTCGCCCACGCTCCACCACGGCATGCTCTACCGCGTTGCAGGCTACCTGCAGTACATCGCCGGCCTGAAGCCGCAGAACAAGATCGGCGGCGCATTTGGCAGCTACGGATGGAGCAGCGGGGCCACCAAGCAGATCAGCGGCAGGCTCGAGGAGATCGGCTTCGAGCTCCCGTTCGAGCCCTACACGCAGAAGTACCGTCCCACCGAGGACGAGGTCCAGGCCGCGCGCGAGTGGGGCGCGCAGTTCGCGCGGCTCGTGAAAGAGCGCGGCTAGCGCTCTCGATCAGGCGTCTGCCGCGGTCTCGCTTTGCTGCTTCCACGCCACGAGCGTCTGGGCCGCTGAAGACACTGACAGCGCCGGAGCCGGAGCGCTGGCGTCGGCGTTCTTCAGCGCAGCGAACAGCTCGGCGAGGATCGGCGGCTTGATGTTGCCCGCCGAGAGAACATCGGCGTGCGCGAACACTTCTGCGGGAGTCCCCGTCAGAGCGATCCTGCCACCCGGTGCAAGCACGTACGCGTGGTCGGCGAGCTCGGGTACCGAGTCGATATCGTGAGTAGACATCACGATCGTCATGCCTCGCTCGTTTGAGAGGCGCTCGAGCAACTCCAGCAGGGCTCCGCGCGACGCCGGGTCCAGCCCCTCGAACGGCTCGTCGAGGACCAGCAGCTCGGGATCCATCACGAGCGCCCCGGCGAGCGCCACCTTGCGCTTCTCGCCGCCGGAAAGGTTGTGCGGCACCCGGCCGGCGAGTTCGCGGATGTCGAGCAAGTCGAGCGCGCGCTCGACCCGCTCGCGGACCTCGGCATCGGGCAGCCCGTATTGCCTCGGCGAGAATCCGACGTCCTCGGCGACCGTTGGCGCGAGCAACTGCTCGTCGACATTCTGCAGCACGACGCCGATCCTCCGCCGGATCGCGGGCCACTCTCGCGCCGGGTCGACGCCGAACACGCGCACGACGCCTTCCTGGCTTCTGAGCAGGCCGAGGATGTGATAGATCATCGTCGTCTTGCCCGAACCGTTCGGACCGAGCACCGCGACCCGGGAGCCGCGTGTCGCGACGAAATCGAGTCCGCACAGGTGCACCTCGACGCCGTCTTCGTACGAGTGCCTCACGCACGACACGAGTACGACCTCGTCCTCGCGTCCATTGTGCCCCGACTGCCCGACGGTCTGGCCGAGCATCGTTGCCTGGGAATCCGACCGATCTGTCATGAGGCCCTCCAACGAACGACAAGGGCGATGCCGAAGAGAACCGCGGCACCTGCGAGCGGAAGCCAGCTGTAGGGATTGAGCGTCTGCCATGCAACGCGCCAGAGCACGCTCGTGGCAAGCAGCGTCAGGGCCACGGCGAGGAGCGCCACGTCGATCGCGCGTGACTGGCTCTTTGGCAGCTCCGCGCGCAGCCGTCCTTCGTAGCCGCGGAGACGCATGATGTCGTAGTCGCGCTCCGACAGGTCGAAGGAGTAGAGCAGCAGCCCGCCGAGGGACCGCGTCGTCGCTCGAGCACTCTGGAGTGGATGCGTGCCCGCAATCCCCGCACGAAGGCGCATCGAGCGAAGCAGATGCGTGAACTTGTCGAGCAAGAGGAACGTCGCCCGATACGTCATGAGTAGCGCATCGCCCACAACGCCGGGCACGACGCGCTGGACCGGGGCGAATACTTGCGGGTACGGGGTCGTGAGCACCACCGTCACGGCCGCGAGCGCTGCGGTCACGGCCTTGAGCACGATGACAGTGCCGGTGAGCACGTTGGGAGCCGAGGCGACTACGAAGATGAGCGCGAACAGGGCAGGGTAGGCAGCGAGCCCGAACGCGAGGCGTCCGCGCAAGCGCGCCGAGACGACGCCGGCTGCCAGCACGACCGCGAACGACGCGACGACGAGGACATTCCACGTGACGACGACGGCGCCCAGTACGAGCGCGAACGCGATGAGCTTCGTTGTCGGCGAGCGTCGATGAAGCCACGAAGAACCCGAGGTCGCGGATGTGTCGATGACTCCCAGGTTCACCTCAGTGTCCTCTGCTCTCGTCGCCCGGGAGCCGGTGTTCCGCTGTCGCGAGCGCGCCCTGCCAGATGAGGCCCGGGCGAACGCGGGCGACGTAGCCGAGAATGCCGGCCGTCACAAGTGCTTCGATGAGCCATCCCAACGGCCCAAGGGTGTAGACCACGGCTGCGAAGCGGCGGACCGAGCGCTGGGCGTCCGCCGAGGTCGCGGCGTCGGACTGTGACGGCGCGGGTGTCGCTGTCTGCTCGCTCCCTCTGAACAGTCCCGCCGAGAACACCCCCGCCTTGAAGGGGTTCTCGAACACGAGCGTCGCCGGATCCAGCGCTCCGCTCTCACGCGTGGCCGCGACGCCGCCTCCCGCGAGCGCAACGATACCGACGAGCATCGTAGTGGTCAGCGCGAGCGTGACCACCGTCGCGAGTGCCGCCGACAAGCCGGGCCGGGCTTGGCCGAGCCAGCGGACGAGCAGGCGAAAGAGCGCCCAGCCGACGATCATCTCGACGGAGATGAGCAGCGTATTGAGGCCGAGCACGGTGACGCCGCCGTGTCCGAGCATCGCGAGTACGACCTCGACGATGAACGCCGCGATCACCGATAGAGCCGGTCCGAGGAGCACACCACCTACGACCGTGAGGTTGATGTGGTACGCGATGGGCACGATCTCGCTCGACATCGCGACGAGCATGAGCGCGGAGACCACGGCTAGGAGCGGCACCTTGCGGCGGACGTCTGCCCGCTCGGAGAGTCTCCCGGCCACGAACACAAGCACAAGCGCGGCGGCCCAGCCGGTCGCCCACAGCCACAGCGGAAGCACGCCATCCGGTATGTGGATGTGTGACACGCTAGTCCGCCTTGTCGCTGGGACCGCACGTCGGGCACAGACCGTAGAGAGTCATGTCGTGCCGAGTCACGGTGAAGCCGGCCAGCTCGGAGGGAAGCGCCTGCGCGTCGCCGAAGGGGCACGGCGCGTGCTCGACAGCACCGCACCGCGTGCACACGAGATGGTGGTGATGCCCCTCGGTCACGCACCAGACGTAGAGGTCGCTCGCGCCTCGCTTGCCGACCGTCTGCAGCGAGCCGGCGGCCTCCAGGGCGCCCACCGCTCGATAGACCGTGGCGAGGCCCATGCCCACCGACTCGGCTGCGAGACGGGCCGCGAGTTCGTGGACGGTGAAGGCGCCCATCTCTGAGGCCACCTCGGCGACGCGGTGCCGCTGGGGTGTCAGACGCCCGCGCCCGTAGGCCCCGGCACTGAGTTTGCCGCTCGGCAGTGACCTCTGCGTACTCACGGTTCGGGCGCCCTCCCGAATGCTCGCGGTCGTTGAGCTTCGCGTGCGCGAATCTGCGGGGACGAAGTGAGAATCATTCTCACTTCGGAGATAGTACCCCTCCGCCCCACCGCCTGTCTGGTCCCGCACCTGGCCGCGCGCATCGCCTATCATGAGGTGGGTCGGCCAAGCCGGTTCATCTCGGCGACCCGCAGAAGTGCGTGGAGAGGGGTAGCGTGAACACCTCGCAGCTCAAGGCGTTCGTCTCGGTTGTCGATCACGGTTCCTTCTCGGAGGCGGCACGCCTCATGGGAATCTCGCAGCCCGCCGTGACGATGCAGGTGCAGGCGCTCGAATCCGACATCGGTGCCATACTGCTCGATCGACGATACCGCCGAGTCGACCTCACAGAAGCGGGACGAGCGCTCTTGCCGCACGCACGCCGCGTTCTCGAGGAGCTGGACTGCGCCCGGGTCGAGATTCAGGAACTCAGCGGCACGGTCACCGGTCGGCTCACGCTTGCGGCGAGCACGACTCCGGGACAGTACGTGCTGCCCCATCTGCTCGGCGCCTTCTTGCGGGAGAACCCCGAAGTGGGCGCGGGCATCGTCATCGCCGATACCGCTCAAGTCGTCGAGCTCGTGGAGACGGGCCAGGCGCAGCTCGGCATGGTCGGCGCCAAGGTGCGCGGTGCGCGCGCGGCCTTCGAGGAAGCGGGCCACGACGAGCTCGTGCTCATCGCCGAACCGTCGAGCCCGCTGCTCAGCCGGGAGGGTCTGCTCCTCGGCGATCTGATCGAGGAGCCGTTCATCATGCGCGAACCCGGGTCGGGGACCCGGCAGGTCACAGAGACGGTGCTCAGGAGCGAGGGCATCGATCCGGGTGATCTGCGGGTCGTCACGGAGCTCGGCACGAGCGAGGCGATCGTCCGCGCCGTCGAAGGCGGCCTGGGTGTGGCGGTCGTGAGTCGTTGGGTCGCCGAGAAGGCGCTCCAGCTCAACACGGTCTCCGAGGTCTCGGTTGGCGGCTTTCCCGTGAGCCGGCCCTTCTTCGTCGTGCTGCCGCGTGGCTCGATGACGCGCGCAGCCGAGGCGTTCCTCGAGCACCTGCGGGCGAGCATCGGGTAGGGTCCGGCCCGGAGGCGCGCGTGCTGCGCTCGACCCCGGGGCGACCCCAGGTCGACTTGGCGCGCGCGTCTGTGGCACGTCGCACTACCCCGGGGGGTATAGTGGAGCGGCACGGGCCGGTGCGAGACTTGCTGTCTCTTCTTCCCGCGCCCGTTCGCACGAACCGACCGAGGAGTACACGACACTGGGCACGAAAGCCGACATGGAGTTGCTTCCGGTAACCGCCGCGGTTCTCGCGGGTGGCCGGTCGTTGCGCATGGGCGTCGACAAGACCCTGCTCGCCGTCGATGGCGTGCCGCTCGTCGCGCGCGTCGTGCGAGCGGTCGCCGAGTGCTGCGCCCACACCGTTGTGGTGACCAACCGGCCGGACGCGCTTGCCGAAGCTGACTTGCCCGCCAACGTCGCCGTGCTCACGGACGAGGTCGCGTACCAGGGGCCGCTCGGGGGTCTCGTCACAGCCCTCGCGTCGGCCCAAGACGAGTGGGTACTCGCGGCTGCCGCTGACATGCCCTGGCTGTCCGCGGGCATCATCCGCGCGCTGTGGGAGCGCCGAGATGGCGGGGACGTGGTGGTGCCGGTCACCGAGAAAGGTTCGGAGCCGCTGCTCGCACTCTACCGTGCCGAGACGTGTCTGCCCGCTGCCCGCGCGGCGCTCGCATCGGGACGGCGCCGGCTCGTGGCGATCTTCCCCTCCGTGCAGGTGATCGAGGTGCCGGTCGAGTCACTGCGCGACGCCGATCCGGGGCTGCGCAGCTTCCTGAACGTCAACACACCAACCGACCTCGACGATGCGAGGGATGCTGCCGAGAGTGCGGCAGCGGGTCAGAGTGCCGTGCTCGCACCGGCGGATGCGAGTTCCGCCGAGCAGTCGGGCCACCATCGCGAGGAGCCCGTTCGGCTCTCGGTCATCGAGGTCGGCACGCGCCGGGCTCGCGGCATGCCGAGCGAGCGGCCCATCACGCTCTACATGAACGACGTTGAGGTCGCGACCATCCAAGCGACTCCGAAGGACCTTGAAGAGATGGCGGTCGGGTTCCTTGTGGCCGAGGGGCTCATGACCGACCGCGACGCGTTCTCATCGGTCGAGGCCGACCACAAGCGCGGCATGGTCTACGTCACGACTTCGGAGTCCGTTCCCGACGACATGGTCTACAAGACGCGCTACGTGACGAGTGGCTGCGGAAAGGGCGTCACGTTCTCGAGCGTGGGTCATGCCCGCGGGCTTGACCGCGTTACCTCGGCCGTGACGGTCGCTGCCGAGGACATCTACGCGCTCATGGGACAGATGTCGCGCTTGGCGGAGCAGTACCGCGACAGTGGCGGCACGCACGCCTGCGGGCTCGCGCGCGACGGCGACCTGTTGCTCGTGCGCGAGGACGTGGGCCGCCACAACGCGCTCGACAAGCTCCTCGGCAGGGCGTGGCTCGACCGCATTCCCGTCGAGGACGCCGTTCTCTTGTCCACCGGGCGCATCTCCTATGAGATGGCCGTCAAGGCCGCGAAGTCCCGGGTGCCCGTCGTGGTGTCGCGCACGTCGGTGACCGATCTGGCCGCCGACATCGCGAACGATCTGGGAATCACGCTCGTGGGCTACGCTCGCGGCGGCAAGCTCGTCGTCTTCACCCATCCGGAGCGAGTCCTTCTGCCCGAGGAGGCGTAAGCGTGCACGCCGAGAAGCCCACCACCATGACGGTCGAGGAGGCGCGCGAACTCGTCTTCGCGCGGGTCCACCGTCTAGAGGCCGAGCGGGTCGCCCCGCTCGAGGCGCTCGGCCGCGTGCTCGCAGAGGACCTCACGAGCGACATCGATGTCGCTCCCTTCGACAACTCGGCGATGGACGGCTTCGCTCTGCACGCCGAGGACCTCGCCGGCGCGACTGCGGACGCTCCTGCGTCGCTCGAGGTTGTGGCCAACATCGCGGCGGGGGACTTCTGGGAGGGCACGCTTTCTCGCGGACAGGCTGCTCGCATCATGACGGGCGCGCCCGTGCCCGGCGGGGCCGACGCCGTGGTCATGATCGAGTACACCCGCCCCGCTGGTGCCAGCATCGGCGAACGCGTGTTCATCGAACGCGAGGCAGCGCTCGGCGATCACATCCGCCGGCGTGGCGAGGAGGTGCGCGCTGGCGACGTGGTGCTCGCCGCGGGGGAGATCGTCACGCCAGCGGCGATCGGACTTGCAGCCTCGACCGGGAACTCGACCCTCGCCGTGTACCGCCGGCCGCGGGTCGCGATCATCTCGACCGGCAGCGAGCTCGTCGAGATCGACCAGATACCCGGGCCGGGCAAGATACGCAACTCGAACTCCTACTCGCTTGCCGCACAGGCCATTGCCGCAGGAGCGATTCCGGTCAGGTTCGGGATCGTCCCGGACGACGAGCCGGACACGCGGGCTGCATTCGAGCGCGCCGCCGCCGAGACGGACTTCATCGTCACGAGCGGTGGCGTGTCCGTGGGAGACCTCGACTACGTGAAGCCCGTGCTCGAGGAGATCGGAGAGCTCGCTTTCTGCAAGGTCGCGATGCGGCCCGGAAACCCTCAAACGCTCGGGAGTATCAAAGGGGTCCCGTTCTTCGGGCTGCCGGGCAACCCCACGAGCACCTACGTGGGCTTCGAGATATTCGTCCGCCCGGCGCTCAGGATCATGCAGGGCTTCTCGGCGATCGATCGCCCGCGCTCGCACGCAGTGCTGGCGCATGATGTGAAGAAGAAGCAGGACCGCCGCTACTACCTGCGTGCGAAGCTCGAGCGCGATGGCGGCGACCAGCTCGTTGTGTCCCTCTCGGGGAGCCAGTCCTCGGCGCTGCTCACCGCCGCCCACAAGGGCAACTGTTTCATGGTGCTGCCCGAGGGCGACGGCTTCTTTGCCGAGGGAACCGTTGTTGAGTGCGTCCGTCTGGACATCGAGGAAGGAACGCCGCTATGAGCTCCGACACACCCAAGACCGTCGATCCGCGTTGGGCCGAGCAGGTCACCGACGAGATGAAGGAAGCGATCGCCGCCAAGGCGAGCGACGAGCGTGTCACGTGCGCCGTGCTTCGGAAGTTCGCCGAGGACCAAGGCGTGCCGTACAAGGTCGCCGGCGCGGCGGCGGACGCTGCCGGCATCCGCGTGAACAACTGCGACCTCGGCTGCTTCTAGCCGCGTAGCCCGGCCCGCTCGCTTCGCGTCCGCGCTGTGCGGACCGAGGAGCTGCCGGCCAGCGAACATGACTGACCACACGCCAACACCTATCCCCGTCGTATCGATCGTCGGGAAGAGCGACTCGGGCAAGACCACGTTCCTCGAGAAGCTCATCCGCGCGTTCACCGCGCGGGGGTGGCGCGTGGGCACGGTCAAGCATCACGTGCACGAGTTCGACATCGACGTTCCCGGCAAGGACTCGTGGCGCCACGCGCACGCCGGCGCGTTCATCACCATGGTGAGCTCGCCCGCGCAGTTCGCGTCCATCCAGCGCGTCGAGCGTGAGTACACACTGTCCGAGCTCGCCGAGCACGCCGCCACCGCAGGTGCCGACATCGTGCTCACCGAGGGCTACAAGTCCACGGCCGCGGCTCGCATCGAGGTTTCGCGGCGAGGTCGCTCGGAAGAGCTCATTTCCACGCCGGACGAGCTTGTTGCGCTCGTCACCGACAACGCGGAACTGCGCCCTGAAGGCGTTCCCGTCTTCGACCTCGATGACGCCGAGGGCGTGACGTCGCTCGTCGAGCGGCTCTTCCTCGGCACACCGGCAGGCGCCACTGCGGAGAGTTCTGCGCTGAAGGCGGGTGACGCGCATGGCGACTGACGCCTTCGGCAGGCGAATCGACTACCTGCGCATCGCCATCACGGACCGCTGCAATCTGCGCTGCCTCTACTGCATGCCCGAGGAAGGCGTGGCCTGGAAGCCGCACGAGAGCATCTTGAGCTTCGAGGAGATCGAGCGGTTCGCGGGCATCGCGGTAGGCGAGGGAATCTCGAAGATCCGCCTCACCGGTGGCGAGCCGCTGGTTCGCTTGGGTGTGGTCGATCACGTTCGCCGGCTCCGGGAACTCACCGGACTCGAGTCGATCGCGCTTACCACGAACGGCACGCTACTCCCTCGTTTCGCCGAGGACCTCGCCCGCGCCGGACTCTCGCGCGTGAACGTCTCGCTCGACTCGCTCGACCCGGACGCATACGCGCGCGTGACTCGAGGCGGCCGGCTTGAAGATGCTCTCGCGGGCATCGATGCCGCTCTCGCAGCGGGCATGGCACCGGTGAAGATCAACGTGGTCGTGGTTCGCAGTCTCGAGCAGGACCTCCTCGGTTTCGTACGCATGACCGTCGACCGCCCCCTGCACGTGCGCTTCATCGAGTACATGCCGGTGGGCGACGACGCGGAGGTGGGCGAGGTGGCTGAGGGCGGCGCTTGCGCAGGGGATACCGAAGGCTTCCACTGGACGCGCGAGGACCACGTACCGAGTGAGGAGACCCTCGAGTCTCTCTCTCGCGCCGCCGAGGAGGCGGGACTCGGTCGGCCAGAGCCGGTCGCGCGCGACGCGGCGCCGGGAGGCTGGGGGCCGGCGCGCTACTACCGGCTGCCCGGCGCGCAAGGAACGCTCGGTGTGATCTCGCCGCTCTCGGCGCACTTCTGCGGCGAGTGCAACCGGCTCCGGCTCACCGCCGACGGCATGTTGCGCACGTGCCTGTTCAGCGATGAGGAGATCGATGTCCGCACCGTGCTGCGGACGGGTACTGACGAAGATGTGCGCGATCTCATCAAGCGGGCGCTCGAGCACAAACCGGAGAACCACAGCATGCGGATCGGCACTCTGAGGCGCATGTCGCAGATCGGAGGCTAGGCGTGAACGACATCAACCGCCGAGACGAACCGGCGCAGTCCCACGACGCTGCGTCGGCTGCCGAGCCCGCCGCGGAACTCAGCCACGTCGACGAAACGGGCGCTGCTCGCATGGTCGACGTCTCCGAGAAGAGCGTCACTCACCGCCGAGCCATCGCGTCGGCGTTTCTCGAGGCAAGGCCCGAGACCGTCGCGATGGTGGTGGCGGGCGCGGCGCCCAAAGGCGACGTCCTGGCCGCTGCGAGAGTTGCCGGCATTATGGCGGCGAAGCGCACGAGCGACCTGATCCCACTCTGCCACCCCCTCGCGATCACGCACGCATCGGTGATCATCGAGCCGGTCGCTCAGGGTGTGCGGACCGGATTCGGCATCACCGCAACCGTCGAAGTCGACGGCAAGACGGGCGTGGAGATGGAGGCGCTCTCTGCCGCCGCGATCGCAGGCCTCACCCTCTACGACATGTGCAAGGCGGTCGACCGCGGGATGGTGCTGACCGACGTGATGCTCCTGGGCAAAGAGGGCGGACGGTCTGGGCTCTGGTCCAGAAGCGCCGCGGCCGGCGCCGCGTCAGAGCGCCCGGAGCCGCCGGACGCGCGACCCAACAAGGACGTGTAGCCGCATGACAGAGAACGCTCTTCCCGGTCCCGGCACGGTCGTCTCGGTGAATCTCTCGGCGAAGAAGACCGTGCGCAAGACGCCGGGCACTCATGGGACGCTCGTGCTCGACCGCGGGTTCGAAGGCGACGCGCATGCGGGTGACTGGCACCGTCAGGTAAGCCTGCTCGCCGAGGAGTCCATCGGCACGATGGTGGACAAGGGTCTCGACGTGGGCGCGGGCGATTTCGCCGAGAACATCACCACGCGGGGCATCGATCTCATGGCACTGCCGGTCGGAAGCGTGCTCGAGATCGGCGACGGCGTCGTCCTTGAGGTGAGCCAGATCGGCAAGGTCTGCCACACCAAGTGCGCCATCTACTATCAGGCGGGGGACTGCGTCATGCCGCGCGAAGGCGTGTTCGCGGTCGTTCGCGAGGCAGGCGACGTCGACACGGGTGATGTCGTCCGGGTTGTGTCCCTCGGCGATGGGACCTGCGACAGAACGCCTCCCGAAGCCGTACGCGAGTTCGAGGAGGAGCGCGCCAAGGAAGCGGCACTCGTCGAGCGCGCGCAGGCCCTTGGCTCCAAGCGCGCACCGGAAACGGAGTCCTGATGGCCGTACTGCGGGTTGGCCTGCTCACCACGTCGGATACGCGGACTCGCGAGCAGGACACGGCGGGCGCCGCCCTGCACGCGCTCTGCGAGGAACGGGGCTGGGAGGTCGTTGTCTACCATCTCGTGCCCGACGATCGCGATCGCATCGCCGAGATGCTCGTGGGCATGGCCGATGTCGACGCGTGCGACGTCATCTTCACCGCCGGCGGCACCGGTCTCGGTCCGCGCGACGTGACTCCGGAGGCGACGCTCGAGGTGTGCGACCGGCTCGTACCAGGCATCGCCGAGGCGATCCGCGCCGAGAGCATGCAGATCACGAGGCGCGCCATGCTCTCCCGCGGCGCTGCAGCCGTGCGCGGGAACACGCTCGTGGTGAACCTGCCCGGGAGCGAGAAGGCCGTGCGCGAGTCGTTCGGCGTCGTGGCCGACCAGCTCGAGCACGCCGTCGAGATGATGGCAGGCGGCGGCCACTAGGCCGCATACTGAGGCCATGAGCAGCTCGGACACACAGCCGCCGTCGGCGCCCGGCCGGGCCAATGCCGCAGCGGGAACGACCGTCTACCTCGACCACGCGGCGACCTCGTGGCCCAAGCCCGGGGTAGTCGTGGACGCCGTGCACGAGGCGCTCACCAAGTACGGCGGGAATCCGGGGAGGGGAGCGTACGCGCTCGCCGTCGCTACCGGCCGGATGATCTTCGACTCCCGACAGGCCTGCGCGAGCTTCCTCGGCGTGCCGGACGCACGCGACCTCATCTTCCTCTCGGGTTGCACGGAGGGCATGAACCTCGCGCTCAAGGGCCTGCTTGCTCCCGGAGATCGCGTCGTCGCCTGCTCCACCGAGCACAACGCAGTCGCTCGTCCGCTCACGTGGCTCGCGTCGCGCGGCGTCGTGGTCGACATGGTGGACTCGGACGCGACGGGCTTCATCGATCCTGAGGCGGTCGAGCGGGCGGTGGCCGCTGCGCCCACCCGGGCCGTTGTCTGCCAGCACGCGAGCAACGTCACCGGTACCATCCAGCCCATCGGCGACATCGTCGATGTCGCGCACGCGGGCGGCGCGCTCGTTATCGTGGATGGCGCCCAGTCCGGCGGACATCTCGCGGTCGATCTGGCGGCTATCGGCGCCGATGCGTACGCGCTCTCCGGGCACAAGGGATTGCTCGGGCCCCAGGGCGTCGGCCTGCTCTACCTGGCGCCCGACATCGAGCCCGAGGAGCTCATCCAGGGCGGTACCGGCTCGGGGGCTTCCGAACTTCCCACGCAACCCACCGCACGTCCGGACCGCTACGAGGCGGGTACGCCCAACACCCCCGGCATCGCGGGTCTCGGAGCCGGCGTGCGCTTCGTACGGGAGCACGGGGAGGCGTTTCGCGCCGAGGAGCAGCGGCTCACACGCCGCCTGCACGAAGGCATACTCGACATCGGCGGCTTCACGGTTCTGGGGCCGGAGCCCGGCGAGGCACGCGTCCCGCTCGTGTCCGTCACCCACGCGCGCATCGATGCGGACCAGCTCGCGTTCCTGCTCGACAAGCGCTATGGGATCGCCGCTCGGGCCGGGCTGCACTGCGCTCCCTGGGCCCATCGCTCGGTCGGCACTCTCGAGCGTGGAGCGCTCAGGTTCGGCCTCGGATGGAGCACGGCCGAGGGCGACGTCGAGACTGCACTCCGCGCGCTGCGTGAGATCACGACGTGAGTCCGCGCGAGCCGCGGCTCTTCGCGGCGTTCGGCTTTGCCACGACTCACGATGCGCTTGCTGCCGAGGACGCGCTGCGAGATGAGGATCTCGACGCGGTGCCCATTCCAACCCCCAGGACCCTCGGCGCCACGTGCGGCATCGCAATCCGAGTGCCCTCCGAGCAAGCCGCAGAGGCACGACGCGTGCTCGCTTCGTCGTCGATCGAGGTTGCTTCGGAAGCGGCTCTTGAAGACGTCTGATTGGGGTGGCGCCTACCTCAACGAGCAGGCAGTTTCGTTGACACTGTGCAGGCCCGCCCGTATCCTGACTGTAACTGTTGTTACAAGCTCTCGGACCCGACGCTCGACCGGCATCGGCGTCGGGTGTCGTGCGCTCTTTGGACCGTAGTCTGGGAGGCGCGCGGCTGGTGGGCACGGCGATACCGTGCAGTTGACAGACACGGGTGCACACGAGCGAAGGCGACTGCGCGATCCCCCGAGGCACACCGACGAGACTACTGGGAGTAGGGGGTGTCGACGATCGGACTGGTTGAGCTCAACGTCTGGCTGGATGCCGTCTTCGTGACGCTCTACGTCGTCGTCCTCGTCGGCCTGTCCGGGCACTTCATCGGCAACATCGTGACGGGCCGCGCGAAGCGCCGGTTCGTACAGTGGCAGTGGCCCGAGCACGAGGGTCCCGAGATTCCTACGCTGCAGAAGTTCCTGCACGTGCAGCACGTGGTCTCCATGATCGTGTTGGCCATCACCGGTCTGTACATACGCTTCCCGTTCTTCGACGGAGGGCGTACGACGATGCGCTACCTGCACTACATCGCCATGGTCATTGTGACCGCCAACCTGATCTGGCGCCTGTGGTACGCCTTTGCCTCGCGGACCCGTGACTTTCGAGAGTTCGCGATCGGCCGCCGCGACATCACCACCGCGCCGCAGGTCGTCCTCTACTACATCTTCGTGAAGAAGTCGAAGCCGCACCTCGGCAAGTACAACGTCATGCAGAAGGGTACCTACATCGTCTTCGTGCCGCTGCTCATCTTGCAGGCGTTCACGGGATTTGCGCTGCTCACGTACAACATTCCGTACACGAACGTCTCTCCAAGGGATATCCTAGTGGGGTGGTGGCTGGGCGCTTTGCTGGGTTCGACGGACCTTGCCGGATGGTGGGCACGGACCACGCACTACATCATCAACTGGCTCTTCATCATCCTGACCAC
>CAYGYT010000031.1:0-25766 GCA_964354215.1 uncultured Eubacteriales bacterium
CTCGACGTGAACGTGGGAGCGGCCGGTATCGACGAGCCGAGCACCCTGCGCGCGGTGGTGCTTGCTCTGTCGGGGACGTCCGATTCGCCGCTCGTCATCGACACCACGGACTACGAGGCGCTCGAGGCCGCGCTGCGCGTCTACCCCGGCCGAGCGCTCATCAACAGTGTGAACGGCGACCCGGCCTCGATGAACGCGGTGCTCCCGCTCGCGCGGCGGTACGGTGCCGCCGTGGTGGTGCTGGCACTCGACGACACCGGTATTCCAGAGACTGCCGAGGGGCGCGTCGCGGTTGTCGAGAAGGTGCGTGCTGCCGCGAAACGCGTCGGCCTGAACGACGAGGACCTGATCGTCGACACGCTCGTCATGACCGCTGCGACCGATGCGGCTGCGCCTCGGACTACGCTCGATGCGCTCCGGAGCGTGCGAGCTTCTGGGCTTGCGACGGTCCTCGGCGTGAGCAACGTGAGTCACGGCCTGCCAAAGCGCCCGCTCCTGAACGCTGCCTTCATCACCGCGGCCGCCGCTGCCGGCCTGGATGCGGCCATCGCGAATCCGAACGACCACGTGGTGATGGAGGCGGTGCGGCTCGCGAACCAGGCGCGGGCAACGGGCGAGGATCCGGACGCCCATCACGATGTGTGGAAGGCGTGGGAATCCGCATACGCGACGGCACTTGCCGCTGCATCGGCCGGGCTGACGTCGGCGGGCGCGGGGGCTGGCACGACGGCCGACACGACGGCCGACACGGCCGCCGACGCGGTTGCGCCGGTACTCGACCCCCGCGAGGAGCTGGAGACAGCTGTGCTGCGGGGAGACGCCGACGCGGCGCCGGGCTTGGTGGAGGCGGTCGTCGAGGCCGGTACGCCGGCCGACGCGGTGATCGCCGAGGTCCTCACACCCGCGATTCAGCGGTTGGGCGATGCCTACGGGCGCGGCGAGGTCTTCCTGCCACAGCTGATGGTCGCTGCCGAGGCGATGAAGGCAGCGGTCACCCGGGTCAAAGCCTACCTGCCCGAGGGCGAGTCGGCCCACCGGGGCACGGTTGTGTTCGCGACCGTGAAAGGCGACATCCACTCGATCGGTAAGGACATCTGCGCCTCGCTCCTGGAGAGCCAGGGGTTCGAGGTGGCCGATCTGGGCGTGGACGTGCCCGCCGACCGCATACTTGAGGCTGCCGCCCAAGCCGATGTCGTGTGCTTGTCGGCACTCATGACCACGACGCTGCGCGAGATGGGCGCGACAGTTGCAGTTGTTCGTGATGAGCTGCCCCGCACGCCCGTTCTCGCGGGCGGTGCGGTCGTGACGGCCGAGTGGGCGGCCTCTGTGGGCGCCGGATATGCCCCGGATGCTCCCGGGTGCGTACGCGAGGTCGAGCGCGCTCTCACCGAGGCACGCTCGGACCCGCGCACGCCGAGAGGATAGACGACATGATCATCACCAAACCTCGTGACTGGGAGCGCATCAAGCGCAATCTCGACGAGATCGACGCGAAGAAGATCTTCATCGTTGGCTGCGGCCAGTGCGCGACGGTCGCGCACACGGGCGGCGAGCCTGAAGTGCTGCAGGCGAAGGTCGCGATCGAGCAGACGGGGCGCGAGGTCACGGGCTGGGCTATCGGCGAGGTCGCGTGCCACCTCGGCGCGACCAAGCTCGAGACCCGCAAGCACTACGGCGAGATCGAGGATGCCGATGCGGTGCTCGTCCTCTCCTGCGGCGCGGGCGTACAGACGGTGGCAGACTCCGTGAACAAGCCCGTGTTCCCGGGCCTGAACTCGATGTTTCTGGGCAACGTCATTCGCCATGGCGTGTACGAGGAGCGGTGTCAGATGTGCGGTGATTGCGTGCTGGATGCGACCGCCGGTGTCTGCCCGGTGACGACCTGTCCAAAAGGGCTGCTCAACGGTCCGTGCGGCGGCATGTGGGACGGAAAGTGCGAGGTCTTGAGCGACCGCGAGTGCACGCACGTGAAGATTCAGAATCGGCTTGCGAGCCAGGGACGCACGGGTCCGCTGACCGCAATCCCGCCGAAGGACTACAGCGCGAAGCACAAGCCGGGAAGCATCAACATCCGCGAGGGCGGCAAGTGAGCCGCCTGCGCGACGCGCTCGAGCGTGGGGAGTTTGCGATCACGGGGGAGGTGGCGCCGCCGCTCGGCACGGACCTCTCGGCGATGCTGCATTCCGCGCGTGAACTCGGTCCGTACTGCCACGCGCTGAACGTGACCGACAACCAAGGCGCCGCCCTGCACCTCTCGAGCCTTGGCGGTGCGCGGGCGCTGCTCGATGCCGGCTTCGAGCCGATCCTGCAGCAGACGTGCCGCGACCGGAATCGACTCGCTTTGCAGTCTGATCTGCTCACGGCCTGGACGCTCGGCATGGAGAACGTGCTCATCCTCACGGGCGACGATCCTCGCCTCGGCGATCACCCGCAGGCCAAGGGCGTGTTCGACCTCGATTCGACGCAGCTGCTCGAGATTGCGGCCGGCATGAACGAGGGTCACGACATGCTCGGGCGCGATTTGGCCGGTGGGACGAGCTTCTTTGTTGGGGCCGCGGCGTTTCCGGAGGCTGAGCCGTGGGACATCCAGCTCGGCAGGGCGCTTCGCAAGGTCTCGGCCGGAGCGGAGTTCTTCCAGACCCAGGCGGTCATGGACCTCGACAAGTTCGCGCGCGCGGTCGAGGCCCTGAGGCCCTCGGGCGTGAAGGTGATCGCCGGCGTGCTACTACTCAAGGGCGCGGGAGTCATCAAGTTCATCAACGAGCGGCTGGCGGGTCTCATGGTGCCCGACGAGGTCGCCGAGCGGATCGGCAGTGCGAGCGATCCGATGCGCGAGTCGATCGCGTTTGCCGCCGAGCAGGTTCGCGCGCTTCGCGAGATCGCCGACGGCGTTCACATCATGCCGCTCGGGGCGGATGCGGCGATTCGCGACATCCTCGAGGGCGCGGGTCTGGCGTAGCGGCCCGGGCGGGGCGCAGTGCGGCAGGGGGCTCCGAAGCGGGTCGCGCTAGCGGATGCTAGAAGTGCCCGTGCACACTGCAGGTGAGACGGCCGGCGCCGGGGTCGTAGGTGTACGTGCCGCCAGAGGGGCACGTCGGGGCCGAGCCGAGAACACCCCCGGCGACCATGGCCTGCACGCTCGCGGGCGGCTGGGTGCCGGCATTCTCGGCGATCCACGCCGATGCCTGCGTCTCCACAACGCGCTCGTTCGAGAAGCAAGCTTCGCGCTTGGCTGGGTCGGCGATGGCCGGGCCGGGAGCAGCCTGGCCGCCTGATACGCCCGATGCGGTGCCCTGCGCTCCGCTCGCTGGGCGAGACGCGCACCCCGCCAGGATGAGGACAATCGCCGCCACGCATATGATGGCCAGCGCCGCCAGACCGATCTCGCGGAATCGACGTGTCATCGTGCACCCACTCACTGCTCGGGTAGCTCGGGTAGCGCGCATGTACGCGTGCTAGAATCTTCGGACATTCGGCCCGGTTCCATGAGCTTCGGGAGGCCATCTGATGCGGATTGCGGTGCTCGGCGGCGGCCCCGGCGGCTATTCGGCTTCGTTCGAGGCGGCCCGGCTCGGTGCCGAGGTCACGCTCATCGAGCGCGAGCGACTCGGCGGCACATGCCTGAACTGGGGCTGCATCCCCACCAAGACGATCCTGCGCTCGGCGCACATCGTCGCTGACACGCGTCACGCCGAGGAGTTCGGCCTGAGCGCCTCGGTCGCGACGGTGGACGTTGACCGTCTTCGCGCCCGCAAGCAGGGAGTTGTCGACGAGCTTGTCGGACAGATCGAAGGCAGCGCGAAGCGTCTGAAGGTCGACGTCGTGGGTGGCGAAGGCCGGTTGGCAGGGCCCGGGTCGATCGAGGTCGCTCTCGCCGGAGGAGGCACCGTGACCGTGGAGGCCGACGCGATCATCCTCGCGACCGGCTCGGCCGTCTTCAAACTCCCGAGCATCGATCACGACCTCGAGGGTGTGTGGACAAGCAACGATGCCGTCGCCTTGCACGAGATCCCTCGCGAGATCCTCATCATCGGCGGGGGCGTCATCGGACTCGAGTTCGCATGCGCGTACGCGGCGTTCGGGAGCCGCGTGACCGTGGTCGAGCTCATGGATCAGCTCCTGCCCGGCAACGACAAGCGTGTGGCGAAGAGCATGCAGACCGCCCTCGAGGCGACGGGCGTGGTGTTTCACATTGGCGCCGCGGTGGAGTCGGTCGAGCGCGTCGGCGCACGCATGCGCTCGACCCTGCGAGGTGGCGCCACTGTCGAGAGCGACATCGTGATGAGCGCTGTGGGCCGTATCCCAAACTCCGCGGGCTTTGGCTACCCCGAGGCCGGCATCGAGATGGACCGGGCGGCCGTGAAGGTGGACGAGCACTTCCGCACGAGTGTCGAGGGTGTGTATGCGGTCGGCGATTTGATCGGCGGGATGATGCTCGCGCACGTCGCCGATGAGGAAGGCGTGCTCGCTGCCCGAAACGCGATCGCGGAGTTCCACACGGTCGGCGCCGAGGCCGAGCTCGAGTCGCTCGACTACTCCTGCGTGCCCGCGGCGGTCTACACTTTCCCCGAGGTCGGCGTCGTCGGTTCGACGCGCGACAGTGCGAAGGAGCGCGGCGTGGACGCCGTTGTCGCGGTCTCGAAGTTCGCGGCAAACGGGAAGGCGCTCGGCGAGGGCGAGGCCGACGGTTTCGTGCAGCTCGTCGCCGAGAAGGGCACGGGCCTCATTGTCGGCTGTCAGATCGTCGGGCCGCACGCCGTCGAGATCATCCAGGAGGTCGCGCTCGCGAAACGCTGGGGACTCACGGTCGCGCAGCTCGCGGAGACCGTGCACGGCCACCCGACCGTCGGCGAAGTCGTGAAGCTTGCGGCGATCGACGTTGCCGGCAAGGTCTGAAGGCGCGCCGAGTCGTGCCGACCTATCGCGCGTCGTCAGGGCGCGGTGACCGGTCGCGCTTCTACGATGGTGCGCTTGTCGCCTTGCCAGCGTGGCAGGCACGTGTAGAGCACGAGTCGCTCGCCGGGTGAGCCGCCCGGGGACGCCAACTCGATACCCTCTGTTGCGTCGACGCTCCAGCGTCGGGTCACTCGGTAGTCGAACTCTTCCCCGTCCCAGTAGACGACCACCTGGTCGCCGACGCCGGTGCGGTGAAGCATCGCGAAGCGTGCCCGCGTGCGATGCCCTGCGAGCACTACCGGCTCGCCCGATCCGGGAACGCCTCCGTGCGGATCACGCCACACGCCTCGCTTGAGCCCCGCGAACGCGTTCGCCGACTCAGAGATGGGCGAATCGATGCCGACCGACGGGATCACGACGCGGCGATCCGCACGAGCGGCGCCGTGCGTCGGTGTGGCCGAAGCCGCAATCCGCATCGCCGAAGACGGCGCCTCCGGCTTCACGAACCTGCGAACCGACAGCTCGGCTTCGAGCAGCGGGTCGGTGTCCCACGCCGCGACAAGGAGCGCCGCGGCTACGAGCGCGACGCCGAGCGCGATTCGGAGGGTGTGTGTCGCGGAGGATCGCATCGGCGTCCTAACGCCGCCGCCGCTCGCGCGGACGGTACTGGGGGCGAGGGCGTTCGGTGTTCAGGGGAGCGCGCGGGGTGGCCGAGGGTCCGGAGGGTGGTGCAGGCGTCGGCCGGATCCGGCGGCGCGGCACAAGCAGCCCAACGCCGAGCAGGAAGAGCGCGAGCGCGATGGCGAGCCGCGTCGTCTCGGTCCCGCTCGTGCGAGCGAGCACGATCGTCGGGTCGTCCGCTGTGGCGGTCTCGGGGTTGTCAGAGGACTTCGGCATGCTCTGGTCCGAGTCGACGACGGCCTGGTTGCGGATGAGGGTCTTGTCGGGCAGGCCCTTCTTCACGGTGGAGCGGAACGTCACGACGGCGCGTCCGCCGATCTGGAGGGTACCGATGCGCCACACGAGGTCGGGAGCGCCTGAATCGTCTGCGCCGGTGCCTGTGATGCTGTCCGGCACGTAGGTCGTCTGGCTCGGAACGGTGTCGGTGATGACCACATGCGTTGTGCGTGTGAGGCCCGTGTTCGTGACGGTGATCGTCCACTCGATGACGTCGCCCCCGCGCAGGCGGCCGCCGTTCACGTCACGACCGGTCTTGATGATCGCGATCGGGTCGACGGAGTGGTAGATGGGCCCTGCGGTTGCGATGGTGGCCTCCCTGCTGTGGAATGCGGCGAGGTTGACCACGCCGCGCGCTGAGACCTCCTCCGGTCCGACGCGCACTGCGAATGCGATGCTGCCATTGGCGCCCGGTGGGACTTCACCGAGTTCGACGCGCACCGCACGCGTGGCGGCATCGAACGAGCCGGCGTCGTCGTCGGCGCCTTCGGTGAGCGAGGTGCCGCCCGACGAGAGCGACCCGGACACGTAGTCGACAGAGGGCTCGAGCGCGTCGGTGATGACCACGTCGGGGATGGTGACCGGCGTCGTATTGCGATAGCTCACGGTGTAGGTGATCACGTCACCGGGCAACACGATCGTGCCCGCAGGGGGGTCGGCGGTCTTGGTCACCAACAGCAAGGCCGGGTCGTATGAGGCGACCACAGTATCGGTGTCGGTCACCGACCGCGCTGTGATGCCGAAGACGTCTGTCGCGCCGGACACCGTTGCGACATCGGTGAGCGGGTCAGCTGGTCGCAACGTACGCAATGTGACGCTCGCCGTGACGGTGGCTCCCGGCGGGAGTTCGCCCGCGCCGGTCAGGTCGGCCCAGGTCACGACGCCGGTCTGCAGCAGCGGTTCCGGCGCAGGGGTGGCAGACACGAACGCGAGCGCGTCCGCATCAAAGGCGTCGGCAAGCGGCACGGTCGAAAGCGTGGTATCGCCCGAGTTCGTGACGAGGATGTCGTAGCTTACGGTGCTGCCGACGGTGACCGCCGAGAGCTGACCGGCTGCCGGCCGCTTGTCCACTCGGACCGAGGGCTCAGCCACGGTGACAGCGGCGGAGGCGCTTGCGGGCGGAGCGGGGTCGCCGTTCGTGTCGCGCGCGTCGCTGACCGTGACCGTGTCGGTGCTCGGCCGGCCGGCACTCGGTGCGAGAGCGGTGAAGTTCGCGGTTATCACCGCCGAGGCGCCCGGTGCGAGCGGACCCATGAGCACCCAGGAGAGCGAGCCGCTTGCGCTTGAGGCCGGAGAAGGCGATGAGGACGCGAAGGCGAGAACGGAGGCCTGGAACACGTCGGTCACCGGGATGGAGGCCAGTGGGGTATCGCCGCTGTTGGTAACGGTGATGGCGTAGGTGACGGTCTGCCCAAGGTGGGCGGTCGCGCCGCTTGGCGCCGTGCGCGTCTTGGTCACATTCACGCTCGGCCGGGTGATGTCGATGCTGCGATTCGCTGATGCATCCGGCGCGCGATCGTTGTTGGAGTCCGTCGCGCCTGCGACCGTCGCGACGTCGAGCGTCGTGGCGCCCGGCGGTGGTGCGAGTGCGAGGAAGGTGACGCTGACGCTCGTGCTCTGGCCGGGCGAGAGCGCACCGAGAGACCATGCGGCACTGCCGGCGCCCACGACAGCGGGCAGGCTCGCGGAGACGAACTGGAGGTTCGCGGCGTTCCACGTGTCGGCGAGGGGCACCGTGGTAAGCGGCGTGTCGCCGCTGTTGGTGACGGTGATGACGAAGGTGACGGTCTGGCCGACCTGGATGGCGGTGTCCTGCCCGCTTGCGAGCGCCTTGGTGATGCTCACCGCCGGTCGGGTGACGCGCACCGACGCACGAGCGCTCGCAGTGTCGGCTACGTTGCCGTACGCGTCTGAGGCGCCCGCGGACGACGCGGTGTCGGTCGTCACGCCGCCACTCGGTACGGCTAGGGCTCGGAACGTGACACGCACAGACGCGGACGCGTCCGGCGCGAGCGTCCCGAGGTTGACCCACGAGAGCGCGCCCGCCACCGCGGTGTTCGGCGACACGGTGGCGCTCACGAACTGGAGGGTCGCGGCGTCGTAGGTGTCCGCGAGGGGGACCACCACGAGTGTGGTCTCACCCGAGTTAACGACGTCGATGTCGAACGCGACGGTCTGGCCGGCCTGGATGATCGGGTCCTGGCCCGGCGCGAGCACCTTGGAGACGCTCACCTCCGGACGCGCGATGCCGATCTGCGCGCTGGCCTCGGCGTCGGGTGCTACGTCGCCGTTCTCGTCGGTGGCTCCCGATACACGAGCGACGTCGGAGGACAGGCCGGTCGGGGGAATCGAATCGGCGGTGAAACGCACACGGATCGTGACCGCCGCACCTGGTGTGAGCGGGCCGAGGTTCGTCCAGGAAAGCGTGTTGGGGCCGGTGGCGTCCGGCGGGAGATCCGCGCTCACATACGAGAGGTGAGCGGCGTCGTAGGAGTCGGAGAGGGGCACTGTTGGCAGCGTCGTGTCGCCGCTGTTCGTGACGGTGATATCGAAGAGCACGGGATCACCGGGCAGCACCGTGTCGATTTGACCCGCAGCCAGGAGCTTGCCGACAGCAACGGCCGGGCGCGTTATCCGGATCGTCTCGGCGTCCTGCGACGCGCCGATCGGGTCGCCGTTCTCGTCGGTCGCGCCGGATACGCGTGCCGTGTCGAGCGTGAGGTGCCCGGTGGGCGCTACGATCGCGCGTAGGGTGAGCGTGACGGTATGCGAGTCTCCGGGGCCGATCGGCGCAAGCGACCATGTCGCGACGCCGGGTCCGGTGACGGCGGCCTCGCTCGAGGAGTCGAATCCGAGGTAGGTCGCGTCCCACGTGTCGCTGAGCGGCACGGTCGTGGCGGTCGTGTCTCCGCTGTTTGTGACGGTGATGTCGAAGGTGACCGTCTGGTTCGCTTGGATGGCGGTGTCCTGGCCACTTGCCAGTGTCTTGGTGACGACCATGCCGGGGCCTGTCACCCGCACATCCGCGCTCGCGCTCGAAGGTGCAGTCACGTCGCCCCACAGGTCCGTCGCGCCGGAGCAGAGTGCCACGTCGCTCGTGAGCTGGCCAGACGGGTTGGTGAGCGCCGTGAACGTCACCGTGGCGGTCGCGGTCTGACCTGGTTCGAGCTCGCCGAGGCTCGCCCACGACACCGACCCCGAGCCCGCCGAATCGGGCGCAGGCGTGGCGGTGGTGTAGTCGAGCACGGCCGGATCATAGCTGTCGGCAAGGGGCACGGTGGTCAGCGTCGTATCCCCGCTGTTGGTCACCACGATGTCGAACGTCACGGGCGCGCCGGCCTGCACGGCGGGGTCTTGGCCGGCGGCCCGCGCCTTGGTGACGGTCACCTTCGGCGCGGTGATGCGCACGCTGCCCGTCGCTAACCTGTCCGCAGCGCCATCTCCGTAGATGTCAGTCGCGCCAGAGACCGTGGCGGTATCGGTGGTGACCTGACCGCTCGGCGGTGTCAGGGCTCGGAACGTCACGGTGACCACCGTCGTGTCGCCTGGGGCAAGCGAGCCGACGGTGGACCACGCAAGGCTGCCGGGCGCAATGCTGTCGGGCGTGGTGGATGCGCCGACAAACGCGAGGGCCGACGAGTCATACGTATCGGTCAGTGGGATTGCAGTGAGGGTTGTGTCACCGCTGTTCGTGACGCGCAGGTCGAAGGAGACGTTCTGGCCCCCCTGTACGACGGGATCCTGCCCCACCGCGAGCGACTTCACGATGGCGACCGACGGTTCGGTGATGAGCACGCTGTCGCTCGCCGAGGAGTCTGGCGGCGTGTCGCCGTTCACGTCGACAGCACCGCTCGAGGTCACGGTGTCGATCGTGGTGTGGCCCGGGGGCGCGTCGAGCGCGAGGAGCGTGACGCTCACGTACGCCGATTCGCCCGGGGCGAGCGGTCCGAGAGTCCACGACGCGGTGCCAAGCCCCGTCAACGCCGGCACTGTGGCCGAGACGAATCCCAGGTAGGTCGCGTCCCAGGCGTCCGCGAGCGGTACCGTGACGAGCGTGGTGTTGCCTGTGTTGGTGACGGCGAGGTCGAACGTCACTGTCTGTCCCGCTTGGATCTGCGGGTCCTGCCCGCTTGCAAGAAGCTTGCTGACGACAACGCCCGGTGCTGTGACGCGCACCGCCGCGGTCGCGTCGTCAGAAGCAGCCACGTCGCCGAACGTGTCCACTGCGCCGGTCACTGTCGCGGTGTCGGTCGTCGAGCCGCCAGGCGGTACGGACGTAGGCCGAAGCGTGACCTGGACGGTGCGAGACGCGCCCGCGGCGAGGGGCCCGAGCTGGTTCCAGGTCACGGTACCCGGCGTGCTCCCGTCTTCGGAAGGTGAGGCGCTCACGAAGGTCATGTGCGCTGCGTCGTAGGTGTCGGCGAGCGGCACGGTCGCAAGATCGGTGTCGCCGCTGTTGGTGACGGTGATGTCGAACGTGACATCCTCGCCGGCCTGCACGATGGGGTCCTGACCCGAGGCAAGCACCTTGGCTACGTTCACGCGCGGCGTGCCCACGTTCACTCCCGCAGTCGCCGAGTCGTCTTGAGCGGTGTCGCCGAAGACGTCGAGGGCTCCGGACACCGTGGCCGTGTCGGTCGCGAGGAGTCCAGGGGGTGGCGTGACTGCAGTGAACGTGACCGTGACCGTCGTGGTTGCGCCGGGGGCAAGCGGGCCGAGCGTCCAGCTGGCCGAGCCCGGTGACAGAAGCGCCGGTGGCAGCGCCGAGACGAAGTTGAGGTACGCCGAGCCCCAGGCGTCCGTGAGTGGCACTGAGACGAGGTTCGTGTCACCCACGTTGGTCACGCCGATGTCGAACGTGACGTTGTCACCAGGCTGGACAGCGGGGTCCTGTCCCGAGGCGAGCTGCTTTCGAACATCCACAGCCGGGCTCGTCACGCGCACCGACGCGCTGGCCGACGAGGGCGCTGCGGTGTCTGCATACACGTCGCTCGCACCGGTGACCGTCGCGGTGTCCGTGGTGACCCCTGCTGACGGCGCGAGCGCTGTGAACGTGAGGCTCACTGCCGTGGAGGCACCAGGTGCGAGCGTGCCGAGGTTCGCCCACGAGACGGTGCTGGCGCCCCCACCAGTCGGCGCGGGCGTCGCGGTTGCTACGGCGAGCCGGGCGGGGTCGAAGGTGTCGGTGAGAGGCACCAGCGCCAGGGTCGTGTCGCCGCTGTTGGTGACGGTGATGTCGAACGTCACGGTCTGGCCCGGCTGGATCTCGCCGTCCTGGCCGGACGCGCGCGTCTTTGCGACCGATACCGCCGGACGCGTGATCGAGACATCCGCGCTGTCCTCGCTTGGAAGAACGGGGTCACCGAACTCGTCTAGGACACCGGCCGAACGCGCGAGATCGCTCGTGAGCGCCCCTGCGGGCACTGATGCGGCGGTGAAGGTCACCGTGACGCTGCGAGTCGCGCTCGGCGCGAGCGGACCGAGGTTGGCCCATGTGATCGTCCCGGCCCCGACGCCGCTTTGCGGTGGAGACGCGCTGACGAACGTCAGGCGGCTCGCGTCGTAGGTGTCGGCAAGGGGCACCGTCGTGAGCGTCGTGTCGCCGGTGTTAGTCAAGGTGATGAGGAATGCCACCGTCTGTCCGACCTGCACGACGGGGTCTTGACTCGGGGCGAGCACCTTGTCGACGAGGATGCCCGGCGCGGTCACGCGAAGCGATGCGGAGGCAGTGTCATCGGCATCCGTATCTCCCGGCAGCCACGTCGAGGCGTCGGCGGGTACGGACGAGCCGTCACCGTCGACGGCCGTTGCGACGGCCGCATTCACCTTCGTGCCGAGCGTGGCGCCAGCATCCACGATCGCGAAGAAGTCGACGGTAAGCGTCTCGGAGGGTGCGATGAACGCGGTGCCGCCAAAGCCCCACGCGAGCGCGGGTCCTGGCAGACCCAGCGGATCCGCAGTCGACGAACCGCCACCGGACCAGGTGGCGATCGAGGTGCCGCTCAGGTACGAAAGACCGGCCGGCAGCAGGTCATTCAGGTCGACCGCGTACGCTGGCGCCGTGCCGACATTGCGCACGATCACGCGGAAGTGCACGGTGTCGCCACGCTGCGGGAAAGCGTCGCCGACGACCGTCTTGGACACGACGAGCGCGGGAGAACGCCCCGCCACGCTCGCGGTCGCCGAGACCGGTCCGGAGATACGCTCGTTGGCGTCGACTCCGGGCAACGTCGTGTACGAGACCGCGGTGGCGGTGTCGTTGAGTGACGCACCGTGCCGTACGCCGCCTGCAACGGTGGCCTGGAGTGTGATCGTCACGGTCTGGCTCGGCCCGATCGCTGGACTCCCGGGCTGGTCGAACGAGATCGTGACGGTCGGCACGGCCGAGGACAGCGTGTAGCCGACGCCGGGTGCGAGTGCGCCGGCGCTGCTGTGTACGACAGAGACAACGACGGGCGAGCGCATGCCGGCCGGAAGCACGTCGCGCCAGACCGCGTCGTAGGCGGGAGAGGTGCCCACGTTGCGCAGCACGCTGGTGAAGGTGACAACGTCCCCTGCGCCGGCCGCGGTAGGTGCCGCTGTCTTCGTGAGGGTGAGGCGCGGCTCGACGATCCCCACGTTCACCGGTCCGCTCGTGGTGGTCACGAGGCTGCCGCCCGACGAGCCGGTGCGCCATTGCAGCGAACCGCTGTTGGCGATCGTGTCGGCCGCGTCGCCATCGACGCCGACCGGCAGGCCATCGAGGAGCGCGCCGCCGTTGAAGGTATTGTCTACGCGCACGGGAATCGTGAGCACCGCGGTGGCGTTCGGCGGGTTGGCGATGTCACCCACGTCCCATGTGATGGGCGTGGCGCCTGCTACCTGCGGCGAGACCGTGAGCGTTCCGGCGCCCGCCGGCGAGATAGTCGGCGCGAGGACCGTCAGGCCGTCAGGCACGGTGTCGGTGATGCGCAGCTGGTAGGCGGTCGTGTTCGCGGGAATCGTGGCGGTGAGCGTGTAGGAGTACACACTCCCGATGGTCGCGGACGAAAGGCCGACAGGAAGGCCCTTCGCGAACGTCACGAGCGGCGCACGCACAGTGGTTGACGTCGTGTCCTGGGTCCAGGCCGCTTCCTGCGGGAGGCGGTCATCGTAGACGCGCTCGCCGGTCACGGACCCCGGCTTGGTCGACCAGTCGGCGTCGACGGTGTTCGTCATCACAGCGCCGGCGCCCACCGACGGCTTCAACGTGGCCTGATAGCGAAGCGTGATCGTCTCGGCGGTGCCGAGCGAGACGCCGGAGCCGAACACGACTGTTGCGGTCGGCAGAGCCGAGAAGTCGGCTGTGGTGCTCGAGAGAATGGAGCCCGAGACGCTATGCGTCGCCGATATGAGTGCCGCGGATGCAACCTCGTTGGGGAGAATGTCCTGCAGCGATATGTCGTAGGCGGCCGAGTAGCCGGGATTCGTGAGTGTGACCTGGTAGTCGACAATTGCGCCACCGGAGTAAGGCCCGCTCGACAAGACGGTCTTCGCCGCGCGGATGAGCGGCTGGTCGACGTCGGTGATCACGCTACCGGTGACCACGCTCAGGGACGGCGTCGCCGGGCGGGTGCCGGAAGGAGTCGGGCTCCAGCGGATGCGTGCCGTGTCGCTCGCGCGGTCGGTGGCACCCGGCGCGAAGAACTCCCAGTCGGTGCCGTTGTCGCGCAGGCCGGTGATTCTCAGCTGGAACTGCAGCCGGAAGGCGTACGGCTGCGCTCGGTTCGAGTTGTCGATCATGCCGTTGTCGTTCAGGAACCACGTGTACACGGTGTTGTTTGCAGCGGCCGTGGCGGCCGTAGGAGCCGTGGTCGCTCCGAACGACGCGGGAATGCCGGGGCTGCCCGAGAGCGTCGTGAGTGTCGAGGAATTCGGCACGTAGGCGACGCCGTCCCGGTCGATCGTGTCCTCGATGCGTGGCCAGTAGGCGATCGTGTTGGCCGGAATCGTCATATCGACGGAGTACGTGACGATGTCCCCGATCGTTGCGACAGCGGGATTCCGGGTCTTGGCTATCTGGACGCTTGTGACGCCGATCGACCGCGATGCCGTGTCGGCCGTGTAGCCAGCTTCGGGGGTCGCGTCGTTGTAGACCCGCTCGCCCGTCACCGTACCGGGTTGGCTCGACCAGTCGACGTCGGCCGTGTTCTGAAGCGTCGAACCCGCGCCCAGGAACGGCGAGAGCACGGCCCGGTAGTCCATCGTGATGCTCTGCCCCGGTGCGAGGTTCACGCCAGCGGCGAAGACTACCTGCATGGTGGGTGTGGCAACAAACGAGGCGATGCCGCCGGGCAGGAGATTGCCGGTGGCGCTGTGCGTCGCGCTCGTGATCGTCGTGGTCTGGACCTGGACCGGCAGCGTGTCGGTGATGCTCACGTCGTACGCCGTCGACCAGCCGGTGTTGGTCACGACCACGCGGTAGTCGACGTTCGAGCCGCCGACATAGGGGCCGGCCGATATGACGGACTTCGCCAGGGAGAGCAGCGGCTGGTCGATGTTGGTGACGACTGAGCCGGATGCGGCTGAGCGGTCCGTTACGCGTATCGCGGAAGGCACCGAGCTCCAGTTGACGCTCGCGGTGTTCGTGACGACGTCGCTCGCCGTGGGCACGAAGAGCTCCCAGGTGCCGTTGTCGCGCACACCTGTGTAGCGAACGTCGAACGAGACGCGGAAGACATACGGGACTGCGGAGTTCGAGTTGTCGATTGGGTCGGCGAGGTCCCATGTGAGGGTCGTGATGTCGTTGGTCGTGGTCGCGCCCCGCGATGGCGTCGACGTGGCAACGAACGAAGCGGGGACGAGGGGTGCGCCGGACTGCGTCGAGATCGTCGCGGAGCCCGTCACGTAGTACAGCCCATCGCGCGTGAGCGTGTCGACGATCGTGGGCCAGTACGCCGTGCCGCTTGCGGGAACTGAGACGTCAAGCCGGTAGGTGTACGTGTCGCCTGGCACGTACGGCCCGGCGGGGCCGCTCTTAGCGATAGAGAGCGGCGTAAGCGCCACCTGTGCCGCGTCGGTGTTGTCGTCGGCCACGTTGCTCGTGCCGGGAACCGCCCGACCGCTTCCATCGGCCTGCGAGTTGTAGCCCACCGTCGCCACGTTGCGAAGGGTGGCCCCGGCGCCGACCTTCGGGTCGACAGTCGCGGTGTACCTAAGCACGAGTGTGGAGCCGGGTGGAAGGGCGGTTGAGATACCTGGGCGCTGGAAGTCGATCGCGAGCGCGCCGGTTGCTGCGTCCCACGAAACAGCGTAGTCAGTCCCGGCGACAAGCGGAGTGCCGTCGCGCGAGATACCATCGACGGACGGCGCGGTCTGGCGCATGCCGACAGGCACGGTATCCGTCACTACGATGTCGCGAGCCGCCGCATTGCCGGTGTTGGTGATGGTCGTCGTGTAGCCGACCTTCGAGGTCCCGACGAGCGGGCTCGGCACGCTCGTCGGGGTCTTTGTGAGGACGAGGCGCGGTTCGACGTAGTCGATTCGAGCGAGGGCGCGGTCCGAGTAGGCGATTCCCGCCGTGTTGACGCCGGTGAGCTTCCAGTAGTTCGTGACGCTCGCGCCATCAGCCACGGCGGGAACGTCGACGACTCTCACGTCGAAGGTCGCCTGCCACCACCCGATGGTCGCTACATCGCCCAGATACCACTCTTCGCCGGCAAGTCCGCCTACGCTCACGTTGTAGGGCGTGTCGAGAGCGAGTGCGGGAGGGACCGCCGGCTTCGGGTCGACAAAGTCGCCTGCCGAGGAGTAGGTCGTGGCAACGCTGCCCGGTACGAGTTGCGTTCCCGGAGGAAGCCAGTCGGTCACCCGTATGTCGCCCATGATGATGTCGCTGCGGATCGGCGTCGCACCGTCGTTTGTGTTGAATCGAACGCGCACCGTGGAGGTATCGCCGACGCTGGCTGTGATCGTCGAGCCCCAGACGCCCGTCTTGGAATCGCGCATCTGCTTGCTGATTGCCGGGAGGCCCGTAGAGAAGCCCGCTGAGGCCGCAGACCGACTCGTGCCATTTGGGCGCACGGTGTTCTTGAGGTCGTCCCACGTGCCTACGACTCCGCAGTCGTTGCGCATGGTGTCGCCCGCTACGACCTGACGCCCATCGATGGGTGGGTCCTGCCACGTGTTGTCGACGGTTGCAGCGAATGTGATGGCTCCTGACGCACCCGCTGCAAGCGGGCCGACGACCCACGTGAGGTCGGTCGTTCCGTTGGCGTTGGCAACGACGCTCACCGGCGCGGGGTTCGCCGTGCCAGTTGTGTAGGTCTGGCCGTCAGGAAGCGTATCGGTCACGACGATCGAGCCAGGAGCGGAGAGGATGTCGTAGTACTGCGATGCCGAGTACGTCAGCGTGTAGCCGATGCTGGTGCCGATACCCACGGTCGACGGCGTGCCGCTCTTCGCGATCGTGAGGTACTTACCGGTCACGCTTGCTTGTGCTGCATCGGTTGCAGGTTGAGAGAGCCAGCTGCCGGTGAGGCTTGCGCGGTTGGTGAACGTCGTGCCGTCGAGGATCGGGGTCCCATACGGGCCGCTTGTGGCATCGTGCGCGCGCTGCAGGCCGCTGTTGTTGGAGCCGAAGTAGTCGTAGCGGATACCACCGGCGTAGGTGAGCGTGACCTGTTGTGCGGCGGCAAGCGCTCCGAGGGTCCAGCGCACGGTTGTCACGCCAGTGGAGGCGTCGCGCGACGGGAAGCCGCCGTCGGGCGCGGGTCCCGCGAGCATCCCGAGGAACTCGACGCCGTCGGGGATCGTGTCGGTGACGACGACACTCTGGGTCGCGCCGACGTAGTTGTTCTGCACGTCGATCGTGTAGCTGTAGCGGCGCCCGCCCGTCCCGGTGGCCTGCTCGACGCCGGTCGACTGGTTCGCGCGCTTGGAAGTGATGACGATCGGAACGACCTTGCCGGTCGCCGTGTCGGTGCCCGAGACGGTCGCGCCTGCCCCGTTCGGTAGCGTGTTGGCCGAGACAGTCGCGGTGGTCCGCACGAGATCGCCCACCTGCCAAGTGGGATCACCCTGTAGGTCCACGACCATGTCGAGCGAGTACGATTCGGTCATCTCGAGGTCCCGGATGTTGATGAAGTCGAGCGTGAGGTCGCCGGTCGTGGCGCCGAGCGACGCTGTCGTCGGCGGGAGCGTCCCCTGGGCGTCGGATGCCGAGACGAACGTGACGCGCCCTTGGGGATCGACACGGCTGCTCGAGAGTACATCGCGGATTGAGAGGTCGTAGGCTTTGGCATCGCCGTCGTTGCGCACGGTCACGCGCACGGTTGCCCTGCCGCCCAGGAGCGGCCTTCCCGTGACGGCGGCCGTCACCGTGAGGCTTGGCGCCGCGCTGGCGGGCGTGGGCAGCGTGAGGCCCGCGAGATTGAAGATGAGCGCGAGAACGAGACTAATGGAGAGAGATCTCCAGGTTGTTGTGTGGCGTCGGCGCGCGTTCCGAATCGCGGTCACAGTGCTCCCCTCGGGATGGGCCGACCTCTCGGAATGATCGGCCGCGAGCATCCGAACGCCAGCGGCTTCGCAGGTAAGTTGGGTGAGGAGGTGACCGCGGCTTCTCGGGCGATGGTAGCAGACGCTTCTGCGGCCGCGTACAATCGCCGGCATGACCCACGACGTTTCCAGGCTCGGGCACGTCCAGGGCACCTCGATGCACGGCCGACGCATGCCGTCGTGGCTGCGCCGGCCGCTTGCGACTCCCGGCCAGGCGACGGCGGTCGAGGGGCTTCTCGGCGAGCTCAGACTCAACACGGTGTGTCGCTCGGCGAAGTGCCCCAACCGCGGTGAGTGCTACTCGTCCGGCACGGCAACATTCCTGGTAGCGGGCGACGCGTGTACCCGCGGCTGTCGCTTCTGCGCGGTGGAGACACGCGAGCCCGAGCCGCTCGACACTGACGAGCCTCGGCGCGTGGCCGAGGCGGCGCGCCAGATGCAGCTCGAGCACGTCGTTATCACTATGGTGACGCGCGACGACCTGGGGGATGGAGCCGCGGGACATGTCGCCTCGACGATCGAGGCAGTACGGACGTGCCTGCCCGGCGCGACTATCGAGGTGCTGACGAGCGACTTCGGCGGGCTCCTGAGCAGCGTCGATCGCGTGATCGCCGCGCGGCCGGACGTCTTCAACCACAACCTCGAGACGGTGCCACGCCTCTACGAACGCGTGCGCCCCGGAGCCGACTACGAGCGCAGCATGGGGATCCTCGGGCATGCGGGGGCTCGCGGCGCGCGCACGAAGTCCGGGCTCATGCTCGGTCTGGGGGAGACTACCGACGAAGTGGCCGCAGTCATGCGGGACCTGCGCGCCGCGGGAGTGGGCATGCTCACGCTTGGCCAGTACCTCCGTCCGAGTGCTCGACATCTGCCGGTCGCGGAGTTCGTACTACCGGAGGTATTCGCGGGGTTGGAGCGCACGGCGCGAGAGCTCGGATTCTCGGCGGTGGCATCGGCGCCGTTCGTGCGATCGAGCTACCACGCCCGGCAGCTCGCTAGCGGCTACACGGCTCCGCGCGCGTAGAGGATCGGCTCGCCCGCGCGGTTCTTGCCCTGCGCTTTCGCTGCGTACAGGCTTTGGTCGGCAGCCGCCAGCAGTCCATCCATCGAGATCGCCCCGGCCCCCGTGGCGGGTGCCGGGGTACGCGTCTGGGCTATCGCCTCCGCTGCCTCGCCACTGACGACCGCGGCTCCCACGCTCACGCACAAGGTCACCGGCGTGCCGTCCTCGGCAAGTACCGACGCCTCGCACGAGGAGTCGACGATGCGCTGCATGAGGGTGCGAAGCTCCTCGCCGTCGGTCTCCGGCGCGATGATCGCGAACTCGTCGCCGCCGTAGCGCACGACCACATCGGAGCTGCGCACGGACCGGCGGAGTGTGAGGGCGACCTCTTTGAGCGCGCGGTCGCCCGTCGCGTGTCCGTATGCGTCGTTGATGGACTTGAAGTCGTCGACATCGACGAGCAGCACCGAGATGGGCCGGCCGTAGCGCTCGGCCCAAGCGAGCCATTGGCGCAGGTGAGCGCTCAGGCCTCGCCGATTGAAGAGCGCCGTGAGCGGGTCGCGCATCGCGTACATCGAGAGCGTGAGGTTGTCGTTCCACGTGCGCCGGAGCACCCGCGCAAGCAAGCGAGCGAGGTCGCCCCGCTCGTAGCTTTGCTCGATCGCGGTCACGAGTCGGTCGATGTGGCGGCTGTAGGCTTCCCGATGCGACCGCGCTCCGCCGGGGTCCGTGAGTTCGATGAGCTCGCCGAAGACGGGGTCGAGCATGTAGAACTCGATGTGTGCGGCCGCTTCGAGCATGCGCTCGGTGCTCTGGTCCTCGAACGAGCCCGGCAGTGCCGCGGGGAGCTCTTCGGCGATGTTGCGGAGGTTCAAGACGAGCGACTCGGTGTCGCTCACGATGTCCGGGATGAGTCCCTTGTCCCAGGCGTCACGCAGGTCCTTCCACCACCTGACGTGAGCGCGCTCCTCCTTCGCCATCTGCTCGAAGACCCGTGCGACGGCGGGGTTGGGGCATGTCTTCGCCATGCTCTTGTACGTCGCGTGCGCGAACGTATCGAGCTGGACGCACAGATCGAGTACTTCCGGCATTGCCATGCGGATCCTCTCGGAGGCCCCCACCAGATTCTAGACCAGCGCGGCCCCTGCTTCCTTGCGCTGCTACAGGGTGGCGGGGAAGATACCCCTATGACCTACGAGCCTCGCATCTACCGCCGCTCCGTCGACCCCTCCGGCCTGACATGCTTCGAGGTGGTCGTCAAGGAGACCGACGTGCTCGTGTGTGCCGAGCGCGATCTCAGGGACCTCGCCGAGGATCTCGTAGCTCGCGTCCGCTGGGACATCGAGAGCTACATAACTACGCACCCCCGGTTCGCCGAGAGCTACGTCCCCGTGCAGGTCGAGACCGACGCACCCGAGGTCGTTCAGCAGATGGCGCGCGCAGCATGGCGCGCCAACGTGGGGCCGATGGCTGCTGTGGCGGGAGCGGTCGCCGAGTACGTCGCTCGTGGTCTGGCGGACAAGTCGCCCAACGTGATCGTCGAGAACGGCGGCGACATCTACCTCATGGGTGAGCACGAACGGACAGTTGCGCTCTGGGCCGATCGGCCGGGCGTCGACCTCATCGGCCTGAAGATCCCGCCCGGGATGCAGCCCGTGGCCGTGTGCACCTCCTCGGCAACGGTGGGACCGTCGGTATCGTTCGGATCCGCCGAGGCGGTCACCGCACTCGCGCACGATGGCGCGCTCGCCGACGCGGTCGTGACCGCGCTCGCGAACACCGTGCACGGCGCTGACGACATCGAGCGGGCGATCGACGCGGCGAAGCTCGTTCCGGGCGTCTTTGGCGTGCTCGTGACGGTCGAGGGACACGTGGGCGCGTGGGGGAACATTCACCTGGTGCCACTGGAACAGCCGGTTCAGTGAGCGCACGGGCGGCCCGCTGGCGGCCCGTACAAGAAGAGGGGAGCCGATGGACAGCATAGACGAGCTGGACATGTACGAAGCTGAGAAACGGTTGAAGCTCTACAACGAGTACCAGGATGCGACGCGCGTCTTCGCCTACTACATCGAGACCGAGCTCCGTGCCTATCTTGCGAACGAGGTGAACGTCGAGCCGGTACCGGCGGCGGGAGGGACGTACTTCAAGGTCACGCTCTCCGACGTATGGATCTACGAGGCCGAGCGGCCGCACCGGTTCGTTCCTGAGGTCCTCATCTACGAGGTAGGGCCGGTCCACGTGCAGCGTCTGCGCGCCGAGGAGTAGCCCGCGCGCATGCCCGCTCCCATCGATCGAGATGTCGGCGCAGCGCCCGGGGAGGGTGCCGTGCCCGACCACGACGCGGCCGAACGGCGCGCCGCGGCGCTTCGGCGTGAGATCGAGCACCACAACTACCGCTACTACGCGTTGGACGCTCCCGAGATCTCGGACGCCGCCTACGACGCGCTCGTGCGCGAGCTCGTCGACATCGAGGCGGCCCATCCGGATCTCGTTGCGCCGGATTCGCCGACGCGGCGCGTTGGCGAGTTGCCATCCTCGGCGTTCGAGCCGGTCGAGCACGCCTCGCGCATGTACTCGCTCGACAACGCGATGGACCTGGGTGAGCTCGACGCGTGGCTCGCACGCGTGAGCGACGCGCTCGAGGGGCGCGCGTGCGCGTTTGTGTGCGAGCTCAAGATCGACGGCTCCTCGATTGCGCTCACCTACGAGGACGGGGTGTTTGCGCGCGCCGCGACGCGCGGTGACGGGCGCGTCGGTGAGAACGTGACCGCCAACATGCGCACGATCAAGAGCGTGCCGCTTCGGCTGCGCGAGAGGACTGCCGGTGCGGCCGACTCGCCGCCCCGGCTTGAGGTGCGTGGCGAAGTCTACATGCCCAAGGCTTCCTTCGAGCGCTTGAACGCCGAGCAGGACGAGGCCGGGCAGCCGCCGTTCGCCAATCCGCGGAACGCTGCCGCCGGGTCGCTTCGGCAGAAGGACCCGGCGGTCACGGCGTCACGTGACCTGTCGACGTTCGTGTACCAGATGGTCGATCCTCGCTCTCTTGCGCTCACCCGGCAGAGCGAGGTGCTCGGCTGGCTCAGGTCAGCTGGGTTCCGAGTGAACCCCGACATCCAGGCGTGCGCTGGTGCGGAAGAGGTGCGCGACTTCTGCGCGCACGCTCTCGAGAAGCGCGACGAGCTGCCCTACGAGATCGACGGTGTCGTTGTGAAGGTTGACTCCTTCGCCCTGCAAGACGAGCTCGGCTACACGAGCAAGGCGCCCCGGTGGGCGATCGCCTACAAGTTCCCTCCCGAGGAGAAGACGACGGTCCTGCGCGACATCCACGTGCAGGTCGGTCGCACCGGCGCGCTCACGCCGCTCGCGGTCTTCGACCCGGTGGTCGTTGCCGGCTCCACGATCGCGCGCGCGACGCTGCACAACGAAGACGAGGTCCACCGCAAGGACGTGCGCATCGGCGACACCATCGTGGTGCGGAAGGCGGGGGATGTGATTCCCGAGGTCGTGGCGTCGGTGCCGGGACTCCGGCCACCGGACGCTGCCGAGTGGGTGTTGCCAAGCACCTGCCCCTCGTGCGGCGGGACGGTCTGGCGGCCTGAGGGCGAGGTCGTCTCGCGCTGCACGAACGTCGCGTGTCCGGCGCAGCGGCTCGAACGCCTGCTGCACTGGGCCGGCCGAGGCGCGATGGACATCGACGGCCTCGGCTACGAGATCACGCAGATGCTCGTTGACCAGGGGCTCCTTCACGACGTCGCCGACTACTACACGCTCACCGCCGAGGATCTCGCCTCGCTCGACACCGGTCGGGTGAAGAAGGACGGCGGCCCCGTGGTTCTTGGCGAGGTGGTCGCGAGCAAGCTCGCGGCAAACCTCGAAGCTTCGAAGTCGCGCCCGCTGGCGCGCCTGATCTTCGGTCTGGGCATCCGGCACGTCGGGTCGACGGTTGCCGAGGCGCTCGCCGCGAGCTTCGGTAGCGTTGACGCGCTCGTCGCGGCTTCGGCCGAGGAGATCGCCGCCGTCGAAGGCGTCGGTCCGGTCATCGCCGCCTCGGTGCGAGCGTTCTTCGACAATCCCGACAACGTCGAGGTCGTCGAGAAGCTCCGCCAGCGCGGCGTGCGGCTTGCCGAGGAGCGCCGAGTTCCCGAGCGTGCGCAGACGCTCGCGGGACTGACGTTCGTGCTCACGGGCGCGCTCGAGCGCCACACGCGCGACGAAGCGGGTGTCGCCCTCAAGGCGCTCGGTGCGAAGGTCTCAGGAAGCGTGTCGAAGAAGACGTCGTTCGTGGTGGCTGGCGCAGACCCGGGCACCAAACTTGTCCGAGCGCTCGAACTCGGCGTGCCCACGCTTGACGAGGCGGCTCTCGAACGCGTTCTCGAGACTGGCGTGCCTCCGGGCGAGTGAGTCCTTCGCTCCGTCTGCATCCCACAGACCGGCGTAATGCCCGCACTCATCCCTTGTCCTACCAAAGTATGAAACTGCCTCGTTCAGCTGGTACTTTGTGGGCCTAAGACCTATTCTTCCCGTTCATCGCGGACTACGGTGATTGCACGGTGCAAGGAGAAGTCCAGTCGCTTCACTCGCTGAGGGGCCAGCGAGGGGCGGCGACTGGGGAAACTGGGTATACACCCCAACAACAAGCGGAGTGACAAGCGACTGCCGCAAAGGGGGAGAGTCAGTGGGGGGTCCGACACGCGCGATTCCGTTTGTTGACCTGACACGTCAACACCAAGCCATCAGAGCGCAGCTCGACGCTGCGTTTGCGCGCGTTGTGGACCGCGGTTCCTTCACCCTCGGCGAGGAGGTCTCCGCCTTCGAGATCGAGTTCGCGCAGTACGTGGGTGTGGGGGAGGCCGTCGGGGTCGGCTCAGGCACAGACGCGCTGCACTTCGCCCTGCGTGCCTGTGGCGTGCAGCCTGGCGACGAGGTCATCACGGCCGTGAACACCTTCGCGGCGACCGCCGAGGCTATCGTGATGTGCGGTGCGCGCCCCCGCTTCGTTGATATTGATCCAGATACCTACCTCATGGACCTCAGCGCCATGGAGTCCGCGATCACGCCATCGACCAAGGCCATCATCCCCGTTCATCTGTATGGCCAGTGTGTGGACATGGCGCGCGTCATGGAGATTGCTCGCCGCCGCGGCATCAAGGTCGTTGAGGATGCGTGCCAGGCCCATGGGGCGCGAGCCAACGGACACGCTGCTGGAGCTGCGGGCGACGCCGGGTGTTTCAGCTTCTACCCCAGCAAGAACCTTGGGGCGTTGGGTGACGGCGGCATGGTCGTGACGAACGATCCCGAGATAGCTGCGAGAGTCGGCCTGCTGCGGAATCACGGCGAGGACGCCAGCAGGCTGCATGTCGAGTCGGGCTACTGCAGCCGGCTCCATGGCCTGCAGGCGGCGCTCCTGCGAGCCAAACTGCCCTATCTCGACGAGTGGAATGGTCTGCGGCGGCAGGCGGCGAGCCAGTACGACGACGTGTTCGCCGGACAACCTGTGATCACCCCAGTCGTCCGTCCGAACGCTCATCACGTGTATCACTTGTACGTGGTGCAGGTTGAAGACCGCGACGCGGTACAGGCGGGTTTCGCCGAGCGGCAGGTTCAGACGGGCATTCACTACGCGGTTCCGCTGCACCTGGAGCCCGCATTCCGGGATGTCGGCTACGCGCGGGGCGATTTCCCCGCGGCTGAAGCCGTGATCCCGCGGATTCTCTCGCTGCCGATGTATCCGTACCTGGGGTACGACGAAGTATCTGCAGTCGCGAGCGCGTTGGAGGTGGTCGCTCGTGTCTGAGGGGTTCGACAGCTCGCTGGTGTTCAAGGCCTTTCGGGGGTCTGTGACTGTATCGGGGGCGTGGCAATGAAGGACGGCAAGCTCGTTGTGGCACTGGTCGGGTACGGGTACTGGGGACCCAACCTGCTGAGGAACTACATGGAGCTCTCGGACGCGAGGGTCAAGTGGGTGTGCGATCGGGACGCGAACAAGCTGGCAAAGGCGAAGACTCGGTATCCCGCGGTAGTTGTGACCGATTCCTACGAGGACGTGCTCGAGGATCCGGAGGTCAGCGCCGTGTTGATCGCGACGCCGATCTCGACGCACTTCGCGCTCGCACAAGCGGCCCTCGTCGCGGGCAAGCACGTGTTTGTCGAGAAGCCGATGACGTCGAGCACGCGCGAGGCGGAGGCACTGGTCGCACTCGCGGAGTCCCGTGGCCTCACGCTCATGGTGGGCCACACGTTCGAGTTCAGTCCCCCGGTGGTGAAGATCAAGCAGATCATCGACTCAGGTGAACTCGGCGAGGTGTACTTCGTCACATCGAGCCGCATCAATCTCGGGCTGCATCAAAAGGACGTCAGCGTGATATGGGACCTCGCGCCGCACGACTTCTCGATCCTATTCCACTGGCTTGGCGAGGAACCCACTCATGTGTCGGCGCTCGGTCGCGGGTGCATCAAGGACAGCATACCCGACGTCGCGTTTATCACCCTGCAGTTCCCATCGGGCGCGGTTGCGGAGATCCAACTGTCGTGGCTCTCGCCTGTCAAACTGCGCCGCACGCTCGTTGTGGGCAGCAAGAAGATGCTCGTCTACGACGACACGGAGTCGGTCGAGAAGGTCAAGCTCTACGACCACGGCGTGAACGTCGTGGAGCCCAGCTCCTTCGACGAGTTCCAGTTGTCCTATCGCACGGGCGACATCGTGTCCCCCCATCTCGACACGAGCGAGCCGCTCCTTGCAGAAGCCAAGCACTTCGTCTCCTGCGTGCGGAGCGGCGAGCGCCCGCTCACCGACGGGTACAGCGGGCTGCGTGTCGTTCGCACTCTCGAGCGAGCCGAATCGTCCATGGCGGTTCACTCGGAAGGCCTGCCCTGGGTGGAGCCGAGTATGCCGTTCCTCTTGCCGGGGCAGATGACCATGCCGCAGGGCGTCGCATAGGTGTCAACTATGGAGGTATCTCGCACGTGACGATTCGGGCGCACGCGTATCTCAAGACCCTGGAGGGGTCGCCGTGACCACACCGGCCGAGAACGATATAGCCGCGGGCGAGAGCGTGCAGGCATATGCCCAGCACTTTGAGTCAATGGCGGGGTTGGCTCCGTCCCGCGACGCTGGTCGCGGGGAGGCGCCGGCTTTCGAACCCAACGTCATCGGCGCACGCACCCACGAGACGGGAATCGCTCACGTGATCCAGTACAGCGTAAAGCGAGTCGTCGACTACGTGGGCGCTGGGTGCGGGCTCGTACTCATCTCTCCGTTTCTTCTCGCGGTCGCGCTGCTCGTCAAGCTGGACTCGCCGGGGCCGGTGTTCTTCAGGCAGATCAGGATAGGGAAGGACGGCCGGCCGTTCGTCTTCTTCAAGTTCCGCACGATGCACAACGGCTGTGACCACGCCCT
>CAYGYT010000032.1:0-5624 GCA_964354215.1 uncultured Eubacteriales bacterium
GTGTTGTCCAGTCGCGTCTGGTTGTGTCCCATTCGTTTGCAGTCTGGTTTGCAGATCAAGAGCTGTGGTCGCCCTGTTCGAGCGGGGTATATCTACACTTGTTGGGGGTGCTGCTCCACGCCGGAGAACCACCTTGGCACGGACAGGGCCAGCGTGGTTGTAGGAGGGAATCATATGAGCACGCGCAGCGAGGGTGACGGCTCAAAGAGCGTCACCATCCTCGTCGGCAGTCCGCACAAGCAGGGAGCGACCCAGTCGGCCGCCGAGAAGTTCGCGGCCCAACTGGAGTCGCTCGGCGGAGTGAATGCGGAGCTCGTCTGGCTGGGCGACTACAACCTGGGTGTGTGCCGCGGTTGCAAGGTGTGTGTCACCCACGGTGAGGAGAAGTGCCCGCTAAAGGACGACCGGGATCTCATCGTCGGCAAGATGCTGAGCGCGGACGGCTTCGTGATCGCCTCTCCGAACTACTCGTGGCAGGTGCCCGGACTGCTCAAGGTCTTTCTCGACCGGCTCGCATTTGCGATGCACCGACCGCGACTGCACGGCAAAACCGCCTCGGCGATCATCGTGGAGGGAATCGGCTTCGGCAGCCGAGTGCGCAAGTACCTCGAGTTCGTGGAGGGCAGCCTGGGCTACGAGATCGTGAAGGGCAGCGTGAGCAAAACGCTCGAGCCGATGACCGAGCAGGCGATCACGAAGATGGGCGACACGCTGGCGGAGCACGCCCGCCGTTTCCACGAGCAGCTCATGAAGCCCCCGTATCCCAGACCGTCGCTGTTCAAGCTTGCGATGTTCCGGATGGGTCGCACGGGTATTCGTCTGCACGCCCAGGGACTGCTGGACTGGGACTACTATCGGGATCAGGGCTGGTTCGAGTCCGACTACTACTATCCGGTCCGCCTGGGTTGGCCCAAGAAGGCGTTCGGGGCGTTCCTCGACTGGTTCACAGAGCGCGCAGGCCTGTTCGCAACCGGCTGACAGCCCGAGACAGCCGAGGGACAGCCGCCGCTACTGCGTGCGCTGCGAGACGAGCGCGTTCTCCACGGCCTTCAAGAGCCCCTTCGTGGTTACTGTGGCGCCGCTCACCGCATCCACATCAAGGGACTGCGCGCTCACGACGCGGCGCAGGATGTCGTCTGTCACATCGGTCGCCTGCGCGGGTGAGCCCTCGGCGACCTTTATGCTCGCGATGTTGCCCCCTGAGACCGTGACGACGACGTCGAACTTGTTCCAGCCCCGGTAGCTGCCGAGGTAGGTGCCGTCAGGGATCGCAGTGATGTCCACGTCGGCGATCCGAAGGTTGCGGTCCTCGCGGCGCTGACCCTCGGTAGCCAGAAGAACCGCCCCCGCAACGACGATGGCAACCACGAGGAATACGCCGATGCCGACCAGCACCTTCCAGAGCCAGCCGCGCTTCTTCCCGGACTTCGACATCTCTCGACTCCTCTCGACCGGCCTACTCAGCAGGCAGAAGCAGCGCGGGCAGCCCGGCCGCCCAGGCTTCGACTGCATCCCAGTCCCGCGCATCGCTCGCCGGCTCCGAGCCGGCCATCTTGTTGAACGGGAACTTGAGCAGCGTCGGGTCGAACCGCCCGCCGAAAAGCTCGGCAGCGACCGGCTTGAGCCAGTCCAGCTCCGCGAGCACCTGCTCGAACTGCCCGCTGCAGTCCCGCCACTCCTCCTCGTCGTGCGGCTCCTTGCACGGACCCAGCACGAACAGCGCGACAGGCGTCCCGCTGAGCGCCTTCCTGTGACGCGTGAGGAAGCCGCGCGCGTCCTTCTGCAGCTTGTGCATGATGAGCGGTGCGCCCAACACCACTGCGCCGTACCCGTCGAGCTTCCGCACCTCTCGCGCGGGCTTCACCTCTGCGTCGACACCGGCTCCGCGCAGAGTCGAGGCGACCGCCTCGGCGACTTCCCGGGTGGATCCATACATGGTGGCGTATGCCACGAGAGTCCTTTTCGCCACACGGCACCTCCGTCACCAATGAGTCAGCGATCCAGCGACTCCAGGACATCGCGCGTGAACTGCTTGGTCTTCGGGATCGCCTCTTCGGTGAGCGGGCCCTTATTGCCTGCGACTTCCGCCCACAGATGCTGCTCGACCGCCAGAAGGCCCCGAGATCTCGCCAAGTCCCTGAGCTTGCGGCCGGCCGCCCAGTCGTACTTCTCCTGCGCCTGCCGCTTCTCCTCGCTGGCATCGTCGGGAAGCTTGAGGGTGGTGGTGAAGACGACCAGCGGCCGGCTGTCCCAGTAGTTCGCATCGAGGCTCTTCACGTAGCGCTTCGCCCTGCCGGTGACTGCGCCCATACGGACCGGCGAGCCGAGGAAGAGGACGTCCCCGTCCGGCTCCGTGCTGTGCCGCTCGCGGATGCTCCGAACCTCGGCCTCGTGGCCTTCGGCCCGGAGTTCATCGGCTATCGCCTCCGCCACCCGTCTAGTGTTGCCGTAGTAGCTGTCGTAGACGACTGTCCCCTTCACGGCTGACTCCCCCCACCGCCACGGTGATCCGTGCGACGGCTCCTCGCCAGCCGTTTCATACCCAAGGCACCAGTGGCGTAACGGTCACCTGGGAAGGCCGGCCGCACGCGCCGCGACTCGCTCATGGCCGAGGACTGGAAGGCCGCATCCCCGGTCTCCGCACGAGGCGGGCTCGAACAACGCCGAGACGAGGTCGGCCCGGCTCCTTTCCGGAAAACCGGGCCGACACTTCCCTGCTAGCTGGCGGAGAGGGAGGGATTCGAACCCTCGTAACGGGGGATACCCGCTAAACGGTTTTCGAGACCGCCGCATTCAACCACTCTGCCACCTCTCCGCGGCCGCGCTCTCGGCGGGCAAGAGCGGCAGTATCGGAGTATAGCGACGGGGGCAGACGCGGGCAATCAGCTCGGGGCAGCCGGTCCAGCCACCGACCACGATCACAGGACTGTCGGGCATCTCGACCCCTGTGGCAACCCAATAGAAGGCTGCTCGATGCGAACGAGCGTGTACTCCGATGGGACGAGTTCTCCGTGGCAGAGCTCCGGCGCGATTGTCGGAGCCGACCGCGTCGGGCGAATCCGCGACCCCGGTCGAGGCCCCGCTCTTGGGCGTAGTGGATGCTGCTCAGGAAGTCCCCGGGATACCGTGGCACGCGGCTCGACGCCGTCTTCGGTGCCCGTCAGAGCTGCTTGTTTCGCCTGCCGGTGCGCCACTTGTGACTGAACTCACACGTACTGGCTGTCGCTTGGTAAAATACTGAGGTGAAGGGACGTGATGTATCGAGGATGGGGTGGTCCGACGATGCGCACGAGTCAGATACTGGGCGCGATCTTCTCGCTTTGTCTTGCCGTCACGCTTGTGCCGACTCCCGTCGCAGCTGCCGGCGCTGGTCAGGGCACGGCGACGGTTGTCTTCGAGCACCTTGCCGATGGGGGCAACTACAAGGCGGGCCCGCACAGCCTCGAGATCACGGCGTCTGCTGGGTCGCCGTACCCGACCCTCGTCGAGTTCTACGTCGATGACGAGTACGTCGGCGACACCGATTCCATCTGGTGGTATCCGCCTGAGCCCTACTCATTGGGCGCGCTCTGGTACACGACCGCCCTGGACCACGGTACGCATGCGATACGAGCGGTCTCCTGGGACGACGAGGGTTTGACGACTGAGACCGAGATCAGCGTCTTCATCGACGGACGGGCTCCGACGCTCCTTGTCACGTCGCCCGCGGCAGGCTCGACGGTTTCCGGTGTGGTACCGATCCTTGCCGATGCGGCCGACGAGGGAGCGGGCATCGACCGCGTGGAGTTCTGGCAGGGCAACCGGCGCCTCGGAACCGACACGACTGCGCCATACTCGTTCGACTGGAACATCTACGGGGAGAGCCCGGGCGCACGCTCAATCGTCGTCAAGGCCTACGACGAAGTCGGGCACGCGACCTCCGCTAGCGTCGATGTAGAGGTCGTGGCTGCCGTCCCGCCCCTGGATGTCGACTGGAACCCCGAGACGATGATCGAGGTCTACGATTGGTGGGTCGGGACTCCTGAGGGTATCGCCGCCGGGGGCGACTGGTTCTACTTCGAGCCGAACTACCCGGGGATATTCACGTTGTATGTCACAGGCGGCACCCCTCCGCCACCCGATCCGCCCGTAGGCAGCACCCGGCCCGCTGTGGCGATAACCTCGCCCGCTGCTGGCACAGTGGTCAACGGCGCGACTGCAATCACGGCGAGCGCGTCGGGCGGCAGAGACATCGAACGCGTGGAGTTCCGTATCGATGAGATCTTGCTCACGAGCGACGTGAGCGCGCCCTACGCAACGGTTTGGGACACGACCGCCGCCGATGGGGGAATGCATCTCGTCACGGCGACCGCATTCGACACGGCGGGGCACAGCACATCAACCAGTGTGATGGTCACCAAACTGGTGCCGGACGTCACACCGCCCTCCATCAGACTGACCGCGCCTCAGGACGGCGCCATCCTGACCATGTCCGACGACCCTCTGGCGGTGTGGTCGCCCTGGTGGCTCAGGGCGGACGCCTCTGACAACGAGTACGTCACTCACGTCGAGTTCTATGTGGATGACGTGTTCGTGGGGCAGGACAGGGAGGCTCCGTTCAAGACGGCATGGGGATTCGGCGAGAGCGTGACGCCCGGCGTCCACACCATCCGCGCGACCGCTTTCGACCCAGCCGGCCACAGCGCCTCGTCAAGCGTCACGGTGACGGTTCTCCCACCGCCGGACACCACGCCGCCGACGGTGACTCTGACCTCGCCCCTTTGGGCCTCGACGGTCAGCGGTGTGGTTACCATGACGGCGAATGCGACCGATGCAGGGGGGGTCGATCGCGTTGAGTTCTGGGCGCGAAGCGTGTGGGATCCGTCCTACGCGCTCCTTTGCGCCGACACCGCTCCGCCCTACGAGGTAGTCTGGGACACCGGGTTCCTGACTGCGGGTACGTGGGGTATCGACTGCGTCGCCTTCGACGCCGCGGGCAACAGCGCCACTCATCACATCTGGGTCACGGTCCTGCCTGTCGGTGACACCACACCACCCACCGTGAGCATCACCTCACCCGCGAACGGCAGCACCGTTGCCGGCTGGGTGACACTCGCGGCGACCGCTGACGATGATAGCGGCTTGCAGCAGGTGGAGTTCCTCGTCAACGGCGTGGAGGTGGTGAGGGCCGTGGGCGAGTCGCCGTACGAGTGGGTTTGGGACGCGACTGAGAAGAGCCCGGGAACCGAGTGCGTGGTCGAAGCGCGCGCCGTTGACACCTCGGGCTTGTCGTCGACCTCGTCGGTCTCAGTCACGGTCGTGGCCGACACCACTGCCCCCGGCGTCGCTATCGTTTCACCTGCGAACGGCGAGGTGGTGAGCGGCGTGGTTCCTGTCCGCGCCACCGCCTCCGATCCCGAGGGCGTGCGGCTGATCGAGATCTACATCGATGGACAACTCCGCACGATCCAGCCCCAGATTGGACGCCACTTCTCCATGGACCGCACGTACTACTGGAACACGGAGCTCGCTGCCGCAGGACCTCACGAGATCACCGTTATGGCCTACAACGTATCGGATCTGGTGGGTGCGAGCAGCGTGAGCGTCACCAAGCCCCCGCCCGCCGACACGACCCCGCCCACCGT